>NZ_JAVJNG010000002.1:0-615702 GCF_038806185.1 Domibacillus sp. 8LH
ACGGGGTGTTTTTAATGGAAGATAAAAATTAAAACGTTGACGTTTTTATTGATTTTGTTCAGTTTTCAATGTTCAATTCGCTTTGTTTTGCCGTCATCATCTGGCGACTTAAATAATATACCATGTATAAAAACAAAGAGCAAGCTTTTTTATAAAAAAAACAGCCTTTTTTTCATGGCTGTTTTTTAGTCTCTTGTTTCAATGTATAAATCTCTCCTTTGAACCAAATCAATAATATCTCCATTTGGAAGTTGAATCATCGGTCTTGTTTTATTCCCAGGCGGCACAAAGATGACTTTGCCCTTGCTGCCATCTGATAACGTCACCTGCATATCTTGTGAAACCTCGACTGTCAGCGAAAACAATACTTCTGTAATCGACAGATCAAACTGGCCAAACAAATCCTGCTGGATAATTTCAACTGCTTTAAATACAGACTGCCTGCCTTTAAATAATCGATCTGTTGTTAAAGCATGAAAGGTATCAGACAGTCCTACTATTTGTGAAAGTATATGCACTGATTTTCCTTTCGTACCTGCCGGATAACCAGATCCGTCCATCCGCTCGTGATGCTGATAAACAGCCAGCTTTGCTTCCGGTTTGAGAAGTTTTAAGTCTTTCACCATTTTGTAGCTGACCACTGGATGATTTTGAATCTCTTTGTATTCACCCTCTGTCAGGGCCGTTTTTTTTGTTAATAAGGAGGTTGTTATTTTTGACATCCCGCAGTCAGCTAAAAATCCGGCTAATGCTGCCTGAACAATCAATCCTCTATCGTACTGGAGTTTTTGGGCAATCAGTCCACTCAGCAGGCTGACGGCCAATGTATGGTGATAAAGATACTCGTCTTTTTTAGAGTATGATGAGACTTTTTCAAGTTCCCCCGGATGTTCTAACATGTATTCAAGTATAGGCAGGATGATTGTACGTATTCGAGCAATATCTACATTCATCCCTGACTGCCACCGCTGAAATTCTTCTTTTACACTTTTTAATGTCTTAAAATAAAGCTGCTCTATCCGATCTGCAGCCTGCAGTACACGATTGAATGAATCTGAAGAATGCAGCACCGCCTCTGGCTGCTCTTCCTTTGCTAGTACATCAATGGATTTTATAGAAAAAGCGTGCAAAAAACGAATATGCTGATCTGTTAAAATCGTTCCAGCCGCAATGATGGGATTGACTGTCGCAGCCATGACGGCTTCTTTCACCTGGTATCCGGGCTTGATGTCTTCAACTTTTATGTACATTCCCTGCCTCCTCTTACATCTTTGTACCTAATTATAAGAAAAATCACAGACAAATGATAGACAAAAAAGCACAGGTATTTTGAAATACCTGTGCCGTGTTTTTATTCTTCTATTTCTTCTTCTTCTTCGAGCGATTCTTCTTCTTTTTCCACTTTTGCTACGGTTGCCACTGTTTCATTTTCACCAAGGCGGATCAGCTTAACCCCCTGCGTGTTTCGGCCAGTAACGGAAATGCTGGCAATATCCATCCGGATCATGACGCCGCCCATGGTCATAAGCATCAGGTCTTCTTCACCTGTAACCGTCTTAACTGCGATGAGTGCCCCGTTCTTGCCGGTAATATTCAGCGTTTTAAGCCCTTTTCCACCACGTGTTTGAATGCGATATTCAGATTCAGGCGTTAATTTGCCGTATCCATTTTCGGTAACAATTAAAATATAATCATTTTCTTCTACGAGTTCCATTCCAACCGCGTAATCTCCATCAGATAAGGTAATGCCTTTTACCCCTGTTGATGTGCGTCCCATGGAACGGACATTGTCTTCCGGGAAACGGATCAGCATGCCATCGCGTGTTCCCATTACAATATGTTTTTCACCATTTGTAAGCCGCACGGAAATGAGCTCGTCTTCCTCCCGGATATTCAAAGCGATCAAGCCGTTTGTTCGAATATTCGCGTAATCCATTAATGGTGTCCGCTTTACAATTCCCTGCTTCGTTGCAAAGAACAGGAACGAATCCTCTGTGAATTCTTCGACAAACAGCATCGAATTCACCCACTCATCCTGCTCGACGCCAAGCAGATTCACAAGCGGAATTCCTTTTGCCGTCCGGCTGAATTCTGGAATCTGATAGCCTTTTAATCGATACACTTTCCCTTTGTTTGTAAAGAACAGAATCGTATCATGGGTTGAGGTTGTCAGAAGCTGCTCAACAAAATCATTTTCATTTGTTCCCATCCCCTGAATACCACGGCCTCCGCGGCGCTGGCTCCGGTAAGTCGAGATTGGCTGACGTTTAATATATCCTTTATGGGTTAATGTAATAATAACTTTTTCAACCGGAATTAAATCTTCATCCAGCAAATCACCAGGCGCTCCATCGGTAATTTCTGTCCGGCGTTTGTCGGCGTACCGGTCTTTAATTTCAGTCAACTCTTCACGGATAATTTGAAGAATTTTTTCCTCGTCCGCTAAAATGGCTCTTAATTCTTTAATCACTGCAAGAAGGTTTTGATATTCTTCTTCGATTTTTTCACGCTCAAGGCCGGTCAAGCGCTGCAAACGCATATCTAAGATGGCTTGAGCTTGTTTCTCAGATAAACCAAACTGCTCCATCAAGCCTTCGCGGGCAGCCTCTGTTGTCTGCGAGCCGCGAATCAATGCGATAATGCGATCTATGTGATCTAAAGCAATACGAAGACCCTCTAAAATGTGTGCGCGTGCTTCGGCTTTATTTAATTCAAATTGCGTACGCCGGCGGATAATCTCCTGCTGATGCGCTAAGTAATGCTTTAAGCACTCTTTTAAGCTGAGTACTTTTGGATGGCCGTCTACAAGCGCCAGCATGTTAATACCAAAGCTTGTCTGCATAGCTGTGTATTTATATAAATTATTTAATACAACGCTCGCATTGGCATCACGGCGAATTTCCATCACAATTCGCATACCTTCACGATCTGATTCGTCACGAAGATCGGTAATGCCGTCGATTTTCTTTTCACGGACAAGCTCCGCAATACGTTCAATGAGCTTTGCTTTGTTTACTTGGTACGGGATTTCTGTCACGATAATCGTTTCTTTACCGTTTGCTTTTTCTTCAATTTCCGTACGGGCACGCAAAATAATCGAACCGCGGCCTGTTTCATAGGCACGGCGGATGCCGCTGCGGCCCATTAAAATACCTGCTGTTGGAAAATCAGGTCCTTGAATAAATTCCATTAAGTCCAGAACAGACATATCCGGGTTTTTGCTGACAGCAAGCAGCGCATCAATGACTTCTCCAAGGTGGTGAGGCGGAATGTTGGTTGCCATACCGACCGCAATACCGGAAGCGCCGTTTACAAGCAGATTCGGAAAACGCGCCGGTAACACAACGGGCTCACGCTCAGAGCCATCGTAGTTGTCCTTGTAATCAATAGTGTCTTTGTTTAAATCACGTGTGATCTCCATGGCAATTTTGGACATGCGGGCTTCTGTATACCGCATCGCCGCGGCCGCATCGCCGTCAACTGAACCGAAGTTTCCGTGTCCATCAACCAGCATATGGCGGTAGTTAAAGTCCTGCGCCATCCGTACCATCGTTTCGTATACAGCTGAATCCCCGTGCGGGTGATATTTACCGATAACGTCACCAACGATCCGGGCAGACTTCTTATACGCTTTATCGGCTGTCATGCCGAGATCATTCATCGCATACAAAATACGGCGGTGCACCGGCTTTAAGCCATCGCGCACGTCCGGAAGTGCCCGGGATACGATAACGCTCATCGCATAATCAAGAAACGATGAACGCATTTCCTGGCTTATATTAATCTCTTTTACGTTCGAGTGTGGCGTATCAGCCATGAAAAATCCTCCTTTTAAGAAAAGTACAAGGCGCCCATTTATCGGTGACAAGCATGGGACAAGCCTGTCCTTGCCGCCCATATTCAATGAGCTTTCAGCCGATTGGCGCCTAGAACTTAGGTGTTATTAAAAAGCGGGAGCGCCCGCGGCTTACGGGCGCTTTTTAAACTTATATATCAAGATTTTTAACGTAGCGTGCGTTGTCCTGAATGAAATTACGGCGCGGTTCTACTTTATCGCCCATTAAAATTTCAAATGTTTCATCGGCCTCCATCGCATCTGTCAGGGTTACCTGGAGCAGTGTACGTGTGGATGGATCCATGGTCGTTTCCCATAGCTGCGCCGGATTCATTTCTCCAAGACCTTTATAACGCTGCAAACTCGGTTTTGCATTTGCCGGGATGTCTTTCATGATTTCATCCAGCTCGTGGTCGTTGTATGCGTAGCTGATATTTTTGCCCTGCTGTACTTTGTAAAGCGGCGGCTGGGCAATATACACATACCCCGCTTCAATAAGCGGACGCATGTAGCGGAAAAAGAATGTTAACAACAGCGTGCGGATATGGGCGCCATCCACGTCCGCATCCGTCATGATAACCAATTTGTGGTAACGTGCTTTTTCCAAGTCAAACTCTTCGCTGATCCCTGTTCCGAGTGCTGTAATCATTGCCCGCACTTCATTGTTTGACAAAATTTTATCAAGACGCGCTTTTTCAACGTTCAGGATTTTTCCGCGCAGCGGCAGGATAGCCTGGAAGTGGCGGTCACGCCCCTGCTTGGCTGAACCGCCGGCAGAGTCTCCTTCTACGATATACAATTCGCTGATTTTCGGATCGCGTGATGAGCAGTCAGCCAGTTTACCAGGAAGGCTGGATACCTCGAGCGCACTTTTGCGCCGCGTCAGCTCCCGCGCTTTTTTCGCAGCCATTCTTGCCCGAGCTGCCATCATGCCTTTTTCAACAATTTTCCGAGCCGTATTCGGGTTTTCAAGCATAAATGTTTCAAAACGGCCGGCAAAAACGTTGTCTGTCACCGTTCTTGCTTCTGAGTTGCCAAGCTTTGTTTTCGTTTGACCTTCAAACTGCGGATCCGGGTGTTTCACGGAAACAATGGCCGTTAAACCTTCACGGACATCTTCTCCTGTTAAATTGGCATCAACGTCTTTTGCAAGGCCATTTTTCCGGGCATAGTCGTTGATTACACGTGTTAAAGCCGTTTTAAAGCCAGATTCATGCGTTCCGCCTTCGTGCGTGCTGATATTGTTGGCGAATGAATAAATGTTGCTTGTATAGCCGTCGTTGTATTGAAGGGCTACTTCAACTTGAATTCCTTCACGCTCGCCCTCCATAAAGATCGCTTCTTCATGAAGCACTTCTTTGGAACGGTTTAAATGTTCAACGTATGATTTAATACCGCCTTCGTAATGATACTCATTTTTCTTGCCTTCTCCACGTTTGTCTTCGAGCGTAATTTTAATACCGCGGTTTAAGAAAGCAAGTTCACGAAGCCGTTGAGCAAGCGTATCGTAGTCATACACGAGTGTTTCTGTAAAAATCTCACTGTCTGGACGGAAGTGAATGTGTGTACCGGTAACATCTGTTTCGCCTGCTACCTTCAAATCTCCCTGCGGCACACCGCGTTTAAATGCTTGGTAATGAATCTTTCCGTCACGGTGTACATATACTTCTAGAAGTGTAGAAAGTGCATTTACAACAGAAGCACCAACACCATGAAGTCCGCCGGATACTTTATAGCCGCCGCCGCCAAATTTACCTCCGGCATGCAGGACGGTTAAAATTACCTCTACCGCCGGGCGTCCCATTTTTTCATGAATCCCGACCGGAATGCCGCGTCCATTGTCTTTTACAGTAATGCTGTTGTCTTCTTCTATGATGACGTTGATTTCATCGCAATACCCGGCCAGTGCTTCGTCGATACTGTTATCAACGATTTCCCAGACGAGATGATGAAGTCCTTTTACACTTGTTGAACCAATATACATACCAGGACGTTTTCGGACAGCTTCAAGTCCTTCGAGCACCTGTATTTGATTTTCATCATAGGAAGGTGTCGTATTTTGCGGGTCCATAGTCAAATCCAGTCACCTTCTCTTTCGGTAAAATAATCTTACTTTATTTTGGTTACTGCCCCAGCGGTAACGCTATAGGCAGAGGCGGCATTTAACGTGTCATGCTCAATGCCGTCCGTGTTTGTTGTTGTAACAAACGTTTGCACTTTTCCATGAATCGTATTCAGCAGATGTGACTGGCGGTAATCGTCAAGCTCAGATAGCACATCATCCAGCAGCAAAATCGGGTATTCACCAATTTCCGATTGAATCAGCTCGATTTCAGCAAGCTTTACAGCAAGCGCCGTTGTCCGCTGCTGCCCTTGCGATCCAAACGTTTGAATATTTTTTCCGTTCACATAAAAAAGGAGATCGTCGCGATGCGGACCGGTTAATGTCACACCCCGGTCTACTTCTCTCGTCCGGCTTCTCTGGAAAAGATCCAGCAAAGCCGACCTTATTTGCTCGTCACTCTGCTCCTCTTTTATCCCAGCGGCCGGCTCATACACAATAGCCAGCTCTTCAACCCCTCTTGAAATACCGGCATGAAGCGGACCAGCCCATTTTTGAAGCAGATGAATAAACTCAAAGCGCTTTTTTGTTACTTTTACTGCCAGCTCAACAAGCTGTTCGGTTAAAACCTCAAGCATCGTCAAGTCAGATGCTTTTTTCGTCTGCAGCTGTTTTAAATAATGATTCCGCTGCTGCAGCACTTTATGATAAAGGCTTAAGTCATGCAGGTACACAGGCGATACTTGACCGATTTCCATGTCAATAAACCGCCTTCTTACTTGCGGACTGCCTTTTACTAATGTTAAATCTTCCGGGGCAAACATCACGACATTCATGTTGCCGATGTACTGGCTGAGACGCGTCTGCTCCAAGTGGTTAACCTTGGCTTTTTTGCCTTTTTTGGAGATCAGAAGCTCAATCGGGAGCGATTGGTGCTTTTTCTGCACTCTTCCCTTTATTTTAGCATACTCCGCTTCCCAGCGAATTAAATCTTTATCATTCGAAGTCCGGTGCGATTTAGCCATAGCCAGCACGTAAATGGATTCGATGATATTGGTTTTCCCTTGGGCATTTTCGCCAATGATGACATTTACAGTATTATCAAACTCAACGAGGAGTGATTCATAATTTCGGTAATTCTCTAAAGCCAGTTGTTCAATGTGCATGCAAAAACACCTTTCGACGGCCCTTAATCACTTTCTTCCTCTGTTCCAAATCCTACTTCATATACACCATCTCCAGGAATTTCCACTTCATCCCCTTCATACAGCTTTCTTCCTCTTCGGTCATCAAGCTCTCCGTTAACGTATACTTCGTGTTCACTTAGATACCATTTTGCCTGGCCGCCAGTTTGAATAATGCCAGCCAGTTTCAGAAATTGGCCAAGGGTGATAAATTCCTCGTTTTCAGCTTTTTTTGTCATCATAATGTGGTTTCCTCCGTAAACATCTTAGTACTTTATTTTAACATAAATACAAAAAAAGCGGCGCAAATATGCCCCGCTTTTCCGGAGTTTGAATTAATACGTTCGCACCGGCAGGATCAACTGAAGTGTTGAATCATCATGAAGCGGACGAATCACAAATGGACGCATTGCGCCTGTAAATTGAATTTCAATTTCGTTCCCCTCAATTGCTTTGAGTGCATCCATCATATATTTTGCGCTGAATGAGATTTTCAATTCCTCTCCTTCAGACGACAAGCTGTTTACCTGCTCGGTTACTTTTCCGATCTCTGGTGAGTTCGATGAAATCTCAACCATCCCGCCGTCCTCGCTGCTCATTTTCACGACGTTGTTCCGCCCTTCCCGCGCTAAGAGAGAAGCACGGTCTACCGCTTGCAGATATTCTTTTGTATTTAAATCAATTTTTGTTTTGTATTCATCAGGAATCAAGCGGGTTGTGTCAGGATAGTTGCCGTCAAGCAGCCGCGAGAAAAACAAAACATGCTTTGAACGGAACAATACTTGGTTTTCTGTCATGACGATTTCAACCGGCTCATTTGTGTCATCTAAAATTTTGCTTAATTCCGTCAAGCTTTTTCCAGGAATCACGACGTTGTATTCTCCTGATGGAAGCCCTTCTGCCGCTGTTTTACGAAGAGCCAGACGATGGCTGTCCGTAGCGGTGCAAATAAGCGTGCCATTTTCAATTTTCCAGTTTACACCCGTTAAAATCGGACGCGTTTCTGAAGTAGATACAGCAAATACCGTTTGCCGGATCAATGTTTTAACAAGATCAGCCGGCAGTTTAAAAACATTCTCGTCATCGATTTGCGGCAAATGCGGATATTCATCTGCATCCTGGCCGTTCAAGCTGAATTCCGCATGTCCTGAACGAATGATCGTTTGAAAAGAAGCGGACGTTTCAAATTCGATCGTCGAAGCCGGCAGCTTGCGGACAATCTCATTGAAAAAACGGGCATTTAAAACTACGCCCCCTGTTTGCTCGATCGAGGCAATGGATACATCCCCTTCTTCACTTGGAATAAACGATTCAATCGAAATATCGGAGTCGCTTCCGGTTAAGGTGATCCCCTCATCTGACGCATGAATTTTAATACCGGTCAAAATGGGAATGGTTGTTCTTGAGCTCACTGCCTTTAAGACATCTTGTACGCCAGCAGCAAGCCGGTCTTTTTGTATCGAAAATTTCATGGGGATCCCTCCGAAATTATTTTGATATAACAATTCACTTAACTGCGAATTTAGTATTTTTATATTAAAAAAATAATAGACGTAGTAGTAGGTGCTGTTGATTTGTGGATAAGTATGCAAAAACGAAGAAACAACAGCCTATCCACATGTGGACAGACTGTTGATGAGCGCCCTTTTTTATTCACAATTTATTAAGCTTTTAAAATGGTGATAATTTCATTTATTTTTTGAGCGGCAGCAGGATCTGTTTCCATGAGCTTTGAAATTTTCTCATGGGCATGAATAACGGTCGTGTGATCACGTCCTCCAAACTCCTCGCCAATTTTAGGCAGTGAAAAATCCGTTAATTCGCGTGACAAATACATGGCTACCTGTCTTGGAAAAGCAACCGATTTTGTCCGCTTTCTGGCTGTAAAATCCTCCAGGCGGATGCCGTACTGCTCCCCGACTACCCGCTGAATATCCGGAATGGTCACGGATTTTGGACGAGCCCCTGGAATAATATCTTTTAGAGCATCTGCTGCTACTGTCGCGTTCACTTCTTTGTTGATTAAAGAAGAGTAAGCAACGACCCGGATCAATGCGCCTTCAAGCTCACGAATATTCGTATCAATTTGATTGGCGATATACAGCATCACTTCATTTGGCACGTCAAGGTTTTCAGCGCGGGCTTTTTTGCGCAAAATGGCAATCCGCGTTTCAAGGTCCGGCGGTGTAATGTCTGTAATAAGCCCCCACTCGAACCGGGAACGAAGTCGATCTTCAAGAGTCGGGATTTCTTTTGGCGGCCGATCGCTGGAAATGATAATCTGCTTGCTTTCTTCATGCAGCGTATTAAATGTGTGGAAAAATTCTTCCTGTGTTTGTTCTTTTCCGGCTAAGAACTGAATATCATCAATAAGCAGGACGTCAACATTGCGGTATTTATTACGGAACTCCACCGCTTTATTGTCTCGAATGGAATTAATGAATTCGTTCGTAAACTTCTCCGAGGACAGATACACCACTTTAGCGTCGGGATTATGCTCAAGCACGTAATGCCCGATTGCATGCATTAAGTGTGTTTTGCCCAATCCTACTCCCCCGTAAATAAACAGTGGATTATACGCTTTGGCCGGTGCTTCTGCTACTGCAAGAGAAGCTGCATGGGCAAACCGGTTGCCGGATCCGATGACAAACGTGTCGAATGTATATTTTGGATTCAGCATACTTTGGATGGTTGATTCCCCGCTTGGCTTTGGCGGTGGAGCCGGCTGTACAGCCCGATGCGAAGGCGGTACATATGATTCCATGTCGTGAACATCTGGCGAAATAAAGTAAACATCAAGCTTTTCGCCTGTTAATTCATCAATAATTTCGGACGTTAAATGCGTATAATGCCCCTCAAGCCAATCACGATTAAAAAAGTTAGGTGCCGCTATTACAATAGCGTCTCCGTGAAGCGAATGCGCTTTGGTTGACTTCACCCACGTTTCGTAGCTTGGCTTGCTAATTCGCGCCTGGATACGCTCCAGCACTTTATTCCATAAATCATCGATGTTCTCCATTGGCCCCTCCTTACTGACTGTCAGTGCAGTTTGTTTAATGTTTGTACAACCCATTCCGTTAAGAATTCATAATTATGCATGACAATGTTTGTGAATAAATATATAATAAGATAAAACTAGTTTTTCGACAAAATCTACAGGTTGTGGATAAAAATAAAAACACCCTGTTTATTGTTTTTCCACATATTATCCACAGCTGTGGATAGATAATATGTCGAATTTAGTTATCCAGAGTGAAAACAAAATAATAATAGCAGAAAAAATGAGACTCTGCAATCACTTCAATGAATTATCCACAGGCTTTTTCTCCTTGTGAAAATGTTTGTCCACAGGGTGAGGACTTGTGAAAGAACCATTGAAGAAGTTGTGGATAATCGAAAATGCCGTCGATTGCTGTCCACAGATGGAAAATGGGGCAAGATATGATACTTTTTGTATAACCTGCATTCCTCATCAAAAAGACAGTAAAATAATTTGGATCTTTGAGGCTTTTAAAAGGTGGTTGACAGGATGGCCTCTGGTCCTTATAATTAACAAAGACTGTTTTGAAAATATGAATTCGAAAACCTCAGGGAGGTGTTTTAATATGAAAAGAACGTACCAGCCTAACAAACGTAAAAGAAGCAAAGTTCATGGTTTCCGTGCACGCATGAGTTCTAAAAACGGCCGCCGTGTTTTAGCAAGCCGCCGTGCTAAAGGCAGAAAAGTACTATCTGCATAAGACCACTGACCATTTCAGTGGTCTTTTTTTAGGATTGCTAGAAATGGTCCGCAAAGGCGGCGTGGCAGAAAGCTGTCAAGTCCGCCTTTGTTCTATATGAATGAAAAGCCGGCAGGTGGCATAAATGAAAAAATCATTCCGCATCAAAAAAAACAATGATTTTCAAACGGTCTTCAGCAAAGGGAAGTCGTTCGCAAATCGCCAATTTGTTGTATATATGTATAAAAAAGAGCAGAATGTTCCGTTCCGGATCGGCTTGTCTGTCAGCAAAAAGCTGGGCAATGCTGTGATGCGCAACCGCATTAAGCGCTGCATCAGACAGAGCTTTACGGAATTAAAAGAAGAAATTCAGCCTGGCTGGGATTTTATTATTATTGCCCGTAAGCCGGCAGTGGACATGTCCTGCGCAGAAATAAAAACAAGCTTAATACATGTACTGAAACTGGCGCGAGCGCTTCAGCGAAAATAATCCAAATGAATAAGCAGGAATTCAGCCAATGACAGGGGGAGCAACCGCTTGAAGAAAAGAACGCTTTCATTCTTGGTCGTGGCTCTTTTTTCCGTCCTGCTGGCAGGATGTACGGAAGTAAACCAAGAAATTACAGCAGAAAGTGAAGGATTCTGGAATGAATACGTCATTTATCCGCTCTCACAATTTATTACCGCTACATCTGACCTCGTAGGCGGCTACGGTCTTGGTATTATCGTTGTTACGATCATTATTCGGATCATTATTTTGCCGCTTATGATTAAGCAGACAAAAAGTGCTAAAGCGATGCAGGAGATTCAGCCTGAAATTAAGAAAATTCAAGAAAAATACAAATCAAAAGATGCGCAGACACAGCAAAAGTTGCAGCAGGAAACGATGGCGCTGTTCCAGAAGCATGGGGTAAACCCGCTGGCTGGATGTTTCCCAATTTTAGTGCAAATGCCGATCATCATTGGGCTTTATCAAGCCATTATGCGGACGGGCGAAATTAAAAACCACACTTTTTTATGGTTCGATCTAGGCTCGCCGGATATTATTTTATCTGTTTTAGCTGGTGTTTTTACTTTTTTTCAGCAAAAACTAATGATGGCAGGACCTGCAAGTGATAATCCGCAAATGAAAATGATGCTGTACTTAATGCCGATCATGATCATCGTGTTCGGGATTACGTTGCCGTCGGCACTTGCTTTGTATTGGGTAGTCGGCAGTATTTTTATGATTATTCAAACGTTAATTATTGGCAGAAACAAGCCGGTTCAGGATGCTGGCCTTTAATAATGAGTAGAAGAAAAGACATTGCTAACATCGCAATGTCTTTTTTTTATGTAGAAAAAGGGTTATCTTTCCATACATAAACGTGCGTTTAAAGAAAAAAGTTATCAACATGTGGATGAACATATGCCTTTTTTTCAGTGAACAGCTGTGATATTCTATTTATTTAGGGAATCAAATAAAAGCGAATAGGCAATCACATATATCAACATAAATATGAAAGAGGTGAACAACGTGGAATTTGATACAATAGCAGCTATTTCAACACCGCCGGGAGAAGGGGCTATTGCAATCGTTCGATTAAGCGGCGATCAGGCGATCTCCATTGCGGATAAAGTGTTTCGTGCACCTGGACAAAAGCAGTTGTCCACAGTGCCGAGTCATACAATTCACTATGGCCATTTAGTGGATCCATCCACAGGACGTGTCGCGGAGGAAGTGATGGTTTCTTTAATGAAAGGGCCAAAAACATTCACCCGCGAAGATGTCGTGGAAATCAACTGTCACGGAGGCATTACAGCCGTTAACCGTGTACTGCAGCTTGTTTTAAATGAAGGAGCGCGTCTTGCCGAACCCGGTGAATTCACAAAACGTGCTTTCTTAAATGGCCGTATTGATTTATCACAGGCAGAAGCTGTAATGGACTTGATTCGTGCCAAAACAGACAAGGCGATGAACGTGGCATTAAACCAAGTGGAAGGGCGGCTGTCCCGATTGATTGGGCGGCTTCGCCAGGAGATTCTTGAAACGTTGGCTCATGTGGAAGTGAACATTGATTATCCGGAATATGACGATGTGGAGGAAATGACACACCGTGTGCTTCTTGAAAAATCACAGTTTGTTCAATCTGAAATTGAACGTCTGCTCCGGACAGCTGAACAAGGTAAAATTTTACGTGAAGGGTTGTCGACAGTTATTATCGGGCGTCCGAATGTCGGTAAATCTTCACTTTTAAATGCGCTCGTACAAGAAAACAAAGCGATTGTCACGGATATTCCCGGCACAACACGTGATGTAATTGAAGAATACGTGAACGTGCGCGGCGTGCCACTCCGTCTAGTTGATACGGCGGGTATTCGCGAAACAGAAGATATTGTGGAACGAATCGGGGTGGAGCGCTCAAGAAAAGTACTAAAAGAAGCGGATCTTATCTTGCTTGTATTAAACTATTCTGACGAGCTGACGCCGGAAGATGAAAAGCTGTTTCAAGCAGCAAGCGGTATGGATGTTATTGTCATTGTGAACAAAACGGATCTTGAGCCGAAAATAAATATGGACCGTGTAAAAGAACTGGCTGGCAGCAGCCGTCTTGTGACGACGTCGCTTCTTGAGGAAAAAGGAATTGATGAATTGGAAGAAGCGATTGCCGGTTTGTTTTTCTCAGGTGCAGTTGGTGCGCAGGATATGACGTATGTGTCTAATTCCCGGCACATTGCCCTATTAAACCAGGCAAGCCGCTCTATAACAGACGCTATTCATGGAGTAGAAGCAGGCGTGCCAATTGATATCGTTCAAATTGATTTAACAAGAACGTGGGAGCTGCTCGGGGAAATTATCGGCGAAAGCGTCCACGAAAGCTTGATTGATCAGCTGTTTTCACAATTTTGCCTCGGGAAATAATGAACGGAAAGGAAGAAAAACAGCATGAATTACTATGAAGCAGGCGAATATGAAGTCATTGTTATTGGGGCGGGCCATGCTGGAGTAGAAGCAGGGCTTGCTTCTGCACGGACAGGCGCCAAAACGTTAATGATTACCATTAACCTTGATATGATCGCTTACATGCCATGCAACCCGTCTGTCGGCGGACCGGCAAAAGGAATTGTTGTCCGGGAAATCGATGCGCTTGGCGGTGAAATGGCTAAAAATATTGATAAAACACACATTCAAATGAGAATGCTGAATACAGGAAAAGGACCGGCTGTGCGGGCGCTGCGCGCGCAGGCGGATAAAGTGCTGTACCAGCAGGAAATGAAAAAAACGATTGAAAACGAGCCGAATTTAACGCTCGTTCAAGGAATGGCAGAGCGGTTAATCGTGGAAGATGGAGAATGCCGCGGTATCATCACGCAAACGGGTGCCATTTATCGTTCAAAAGCTGTAATTATTACGAGCGGAACATTTATGCGTGGTGAAATCATTCTCGGTGATTTAAAATATTCCAGCGGCCCGAACAATCAGCAGCCTTCTGTAAAGCTATCCGAGCATTTAGATGAGCTTGGCTTTGAACTTGTCCGCTTTAAAACAGGGACACCGCCGCGTGTCAACAGCCGGACAATCGACTATTCCAAAACGGAAATTCAGCCGGGTGATGATGTTCCCCGTGCATTCAGCTATGAAACAAAAGAATTTATCATGGATCAGCTGCCATGCTGGCTGACGTATACAAATGAAGAAACACATAATATTATCGGTGAAAACCTGCACCGTTCTCCGATGTACTCTGGCGTCATTAAAGGACGCGGACCGCGTTATTGTCCATCAATCGAAGATAAAGTAGTCCGGTTTAATGATAAGCCGCGCCACCAGATTTTCCTTGAGCCGGAAGGACGGAATACAGAAGAAGTATACGTACAGGGCTTTTCTACAAGCCTGCCGGAAGATGTACAATACCGGATGCTTCGGACAATCCCGGGCCTTGAAAAAGCACAGCTGATGCGTGCGGGCTATGCGATTGAGTATGATGCAGTTGTGCCGACACAGCTATGGCCGACACTGGAAACAAAACGAGTGAAAAACTTGTACACAGCTGGGCAGATTAACGGTACATCCGGTTATGAAGAAGCAGCTGGACAAGGTTTAATGGCCGGTATTAACGCTGCGTGCCGTGTGCTTGGCAAAGAAGAAGTAGTGCTGAGCCGTTCCGACGCTTATATCGGTGTTATGATTGACGACCTTGTCACAAAAGGAACGAGCGAACCATATCGCCTGCTCACTTCCCGTGCGGAATACCGCCTTCTTCTTCGTCATGACAACGCGGATCTCCGCTTAACAGAAATCGGCTACAAAATCGGCACGATTTCTGAAGCACGCTATGCAGCTTTCCTGGCGAAAAAAGAAGCGATTGCGGCTGAAATCGACCGGTTGAAAGCAACGATTATTAAACCGGACGAAAAAACACAGGCGCTTATTCGTGAAGCGGGTGGAAGCGAGCTGAAAGACGGCATTCGAGGAGCAGACCTTCTGCGCCGTCCGGAAATGACGTATGAGGCAATCAAGCAGCTTATCCCGGCAGATGCTCCGCTTGATGAAGAAGTGGAAGAGCAAGTGGAAATTCAAATTAAATATGAAGGATACATTGAAAAGTCCCTTCAACAGGTGGACCGGATGAAGAAGATGGAAAACAAAAAAATTCCGGCTGACATTGATTACGATGCAGTGAGCGGTATCGCCAATGAAGCACGGACAAACTTAAAAGAAGTCCGTCCGCTTTCCATCGCACAGGCTTCACGTATTTCAGGCGTGAACCCGGCCGATATTTCCATTTTGCTTGTTTACATTGAGCAGGGCCGTGTTGCACGGACCGTCAGCGAATAAGAAAGGAACGAAAACATGAAAATCGACCAATTTCAATCCGAACTTGCCAAAAACGGCATTGAGCTGTCTGAAGAACAGCTTGGCCAGTTTCAGCGCTACTATGAACTGCTTGTAGAGTGGAACGAAAAAATGAATCTCACTGCGATTACCGAGCAGGAAGAAGTGTATATGAAGCACTTTTACGATTCACTTACAGCTGGCATCTATACCGATTTAACAAAACCAGCCCGGATTTGTGATGTCGGCGCCGGCGCCGGCTTTCCAAGCATCCCATTGAAAATTGCTTTTCCGAATTTGGATGTTACCATTATTGATTCATTAAACAAACGTATTACGTTTTTGAATCATCTGGCATCCGAGCTGAAGCTTGAACATGTTCAATTTGTTCACGGACGTGCAGAAGAAATGGGACGGAACCCGGAGCATCGCGAACAGTATGACATCGTAACGGCACGTGCCGTTGCCCGCATGTCTGTCCTGTCTGAGCTGTGCCTGCCGTTTGCGAAAAAGGGCGGTACATTTGTTGCCATGAAAGCAGCGAGTGCGGCGGATGAAATGGAAACAGCTGCAAAAGCAATCGGAACACTTGGCGGTCAAACGGAAGAGGTTTTCTCTTTCCGCCTGCCGATTGAAAACAGTGAGCGGACGATTATCGTGATTCGGAAGAAAAAAGAAACGCCGAAAAAGTACCCGCGAAAGCCGGGCACACCGAATAAAACACCAATTGAATAGTTCTTAAGCAGGAACAGGGCGCCTCATGGCGAATACTATCAGAATGGAGAATGAAAAGGTGGTGTAAACATGAAGCGTCCTTTTTCCCGTCTGTTTGGCGGAAAAAGTGAAACAGCCATGATGTTTCCCGTAGATGAAGTCAAAGAAATACCGGTAGACTCTCTGGAACCGAACCAATTTCAGCCACGTTTTATCTTTCAAGAAGAAAAAATAGCAGAACTTGCGTCAACTATTGCCGTTCATGGCATTATTCAGCCGATTGTTGTCCGGGAGATCGAGGAAGAAAAATATGAAATTATAGCAGGGGAGCGCCGTTTTCGGGCAGCCAAAAGCCTTGGGCATGAAACGGTACCCGTTATTGTCCGTCAGTTTACGGACGAGCAGACCGCTTCAGCAGCGCTGATTGAAAATATACAGCGGGAAGAGCTGTCTCCAATTGAAGAAGCAAGCGCTTATCAAAGCCTTCTTCATATAAATAATACAACCCAGCAGTCTCTTGCCCAAATGGTCGGAAA
Organism: Domibacillus sp. 8LH; assembly: GCF_038806185.1. Classification (NCBI taxonomy): domain Bacteria; kingdom Bacillati; phylum Bacillota; class Bacilli; order Caryophanales; family Bacillaceae; genus Domibacillus; species Domibacillus sp. 8LH. The sequence goes on from NZ_JAVJNG010000002.1 coordinate 16,867, forward strand.
AAGCCAGTCGTTTGTTGCGAATAAGCTGAGGCTGTTAAAGCTGCCGGACGAAGTGCAGCAGGCGGTTGCTGAAAAAAAAGTTACCGAACGCCATGCTCGGGCGCTGCTGCCGCTGAAAAAGCCTGAATGGCAGTGTGAGCTTCTGCGTATTGTGCTCGATAAAGGTTTGAATGTAAAACAAACAGAAGACCGCGTGGTCAAAATGCTTGAAAAAGAACCGCCGCGCCCGCGCACAAAAGCGGTCAGCCGTGATATTCGCATTGCGTTAAATACGATTCGCCAGTCTCTTGTGCTTGTAGAGAAAAGCGGCATCCACGTGGAACAAGATGAAGAAGACCATGAAGATTTCTATCGGATTACGATTCAAATTCCGAAAAAACCAAAGCAATCATAAACAATGCCGTTTTGATAAAAAACGGTTCAGGCTGACCAAAAACGTCCGCGTTCGGCGTCACTTGCCGTCTGCGAATACTCATGACCTAAAAAAGGTCACTCCGCTTCTCAGCCGGCGGCGTTCTTGGAAAGAGCAGGCGTTTTCAATCAGCCTGCTTTCTTACTTTGTCTACACTCTCAGCCGTTTTGATAAAAAGCGGCTTTTTTTTTTACGGCGTAAAAGCCAAAACGCGCCAATTTTGATAAAATAAAAAACAGATAACACCGACAGACGAAAGCAGGTGGCTTCTTTTGGGAAAAGTAATTGCGGTCGCCAATCAAAAAGGCGGCGTTGGAAAAACAACAACATCAGTAAATTTAGGGGCATCACTCGCCTCTCTTGACAAGAAGGTGCTTCTTCTTGATATTGATCCGCAGGGAAACGCAACAAGCGGTGCCGGCATTGAAAAAAGAAGCGTAGATCAATGCATTTATGACGTCATTGTGGATGATGTGGAACTGGCTGATGTCATTAAGCCTACAACAGCGGAAGGCATGTTTGTCGCGCCGGCAACCATTGCCCTCGCGGGTGCTGAAATTGAACTTGTATCTGCTATTTCCCGCGAGCTTCGAATGAAAAGAGCACTCGAGCCGCTCCGTGAAAGCTTTGATTATATTATTATCGACTGTCCGCCATCGCTTGGTTTGTTAACGATCAATGCGCTGACGGCAGCGGACTCTGTTTTAATTCCAGTTCAATGTGAATATTATGCGCTTGAAGGATTAAATCAGCTGTTAAATACAATACGGCTCGTTCAAAAGCATTTAAATAAAGACCTTTACATAGAAGGTGTTCTATTAACCATGTTTGATGCCCGGACCAATTTAAGTATTCAAGTGGCAGAAGAAGTGAAAAAGTATTTTCATGACAAGGTGTACCAATCTGTCATACCGCGTAACGTCCGATTAAGTGAAGCACCGAGCCACGGCAAACCGGTTTTACTGTATGATGCCCGTTCACGCGGTGCAGAAGTGTATCTTGATTTTGCGAAAGAGGTGGCAGCACATGGCTAAAGGGCTCGGCAGAGGTTTGGATGCACTTTTTAAAGATTTGGGCGCTGATGATAAAAACAGCACTGTGCAGGATATTTCCGTTAAAGAGATTCGCCCGAATCCGCATCAGCCGCGGAAAAAGTTTAAAGAAGAAGCAATTGAAGAATTAAAGCAGTCTATACAGTCACACGGCATCCTGCAGCCGATCGTGCTTCGAAAAAGCATAAAAGGATACGAGATTGTAGCCGGAGAACGGCGTTACCGGGCTGCTAAAGCGGCTGGCATGAAAGCTGTGCCGGCGATCATTAAAGAATTAACAGAAGCCCAAATGATGGAGCTTGCTCTGCTGGAAAACCTTCAGCGCGAGGATTTAACCGTAATGGAAGAAGCGGCAGCTTATCAGCTGATTATGGACAAGCTTAACGTTACACAGGCAGAGCTTGCCACGCGGATCGGCAAAAGCCGTCCGCATATTGCCAACTACGTCCGGCTGCTTGATTTGCCGGGTGAGATTCAAGATATGATTTCAGATGAAAAACTATCGATGGGACATGCCCGGGCGCTGCTCGGTGTAAAGCCGAAAGCAAAGCAGCTAAAGGCAGCTGAAAAAACAGTTTCAGAAAACTGGACCGTCCGCCAACTTGAAAGTTGGATCCGAGAAGAAAAAGAAAAAGTTTCACGTGAAACAAAGCCGGTTAAAAAAGATATTTTTATTTTAGATCAAGAAGAAGTCCTTCGGGAGCGGTTCGGTACATCCGTGCAAATACGCCAATCTAAAAACGGCAAAAAAGGCAAAATTGAAATTGAATATATGTCTACCGAAGACTTAAACCGCATCTTGGAAATGCTTGATAACAGAGGTTAAACGATGTTTATAACAGGTTCGCTCGTGAATGGAATTGCCATTGGCGCCGGTGCATTGCTCGGCGCCTCTATGGCGCGGATTCCAGAAGGAATAAAAGGAACAGTCATGCACGCGATTGGGCTGGCGGTAGTAGTGCTTGGCTTACAGATGGGATTGAAGGGCGAAAATTTTCTGCTCGTAATTCTGAGTCTTACAGCTGGCGCTGTAGTGGGCGAGCTACTTAAAATTGATGAACGGCTGAATGATCTTGGCAATTGGCTTGAGCAGAAAGTAGGTTCAAAAGGAAGCGGCAGCATTTCGCAGGGGTTTGTAACGGCGACCCTTATTTTTGTCATTGGGGCAATGGGTGTCATTGGCGCGCTTGACAGCGGCATCCGGGGAAATCATGAAGTGCTGTTTACAAAATCACTGATCGATGGGATTACGGCTCTTATTTTAACGACTACACTTGGCATCGGTGTTTTATTTTCCGCTGTCCCTGTTCTTCTATATGAAGGGCTTATTGCCCTGTTTGCGACGCAAATTGACCGTTTTGTTTCGCAGGAATGGATGGATGCCTTTATTTTAGAAATGACGGCAGCCGGGGGGATTATGATTTTTGCCATCGGTCTGAATTTGCTTCAAATTACCAATATACGCATTGCCAATCTGCTGCCGGCAATTGCCTTCGTCGCCTTGTTTGTAACGATTTGGCCGTAAGCTTCTCTTCGGAGGAGCTTTTTTCATTTTTCAAAAAACTCATTGACACCTGCTCCTTCCCATGTAATAATCCTAGTTATTACATAAGAATTATAAGGTTATTGAAATGGAAGGGGGCAGCACAGGATAGTCTGTGCGGATTCAATGAAGTTAAAACAAACATTAGGCCTTTCGGCTGTAGCACTTTCACTTTTTCTAGCAGGCTGCGGCGGCGAAAATGCTTCATCAGGCGGAAGCCATACACCTGTTGAAAACGTACCCGAGCAGGTAAACGGAGAAGATCCGGTTAAAATTAAAGTAATCCGCAAAATTGGCGGTGACGACCATACGGCCCAGTTTTTAGCGGGCGCACAAAAAGAAGGCGAATCGCTTGGGTTTCAAGTAGACACATTCACCGCTAACGGTGATTCTGCTAAATTCCATGATGCGATTAATCAAGGACTCACACAGGATTACGACGGCTTTATTATTTCACACGGCGATGATGCAGCAACAGTCAGCGAAGTGAAAAAGCTTGTGGAAGCAGGAAAAAGCGTTGTTACATTTGATTCTAATGAGGAACTAAAAAATGTGAAAGGCGTGACCCTGACATCCCAGGATGACGAAGTACTGGCAACACTGGCTCTTGACCAATTGATTAAAGATACAAAGGGTAAGGCAAACATTGCTTATTTATGGGTAGACGGGTTCCCGCCAATGGTACGCCGCAATGCCGTATACGAGCAAAAGCTAAGTGAAAACCCAGGTATTAAGGAAGTGGACCGTTTCGGTGTAGCCGCTGCTGATACAACGGTTCAAACACAAAATGCCGTGCAGGCCATGCTGAAAAAATATCCAGAAGGCAAACTCGATGCTATTTTTGCAACATGGGATGCTTTCGCTATCGGTGCCGCACGCGCCGTGCAAGAAGCAGGACGGGATGATGTAAAGATTTACGGTATTGACGTTTCCAATGCAGATTTGCAGGAAATTCAAGATCCAAAAAGCCCTTGGCAGTACACAGCTGCCGTAGACCCGGCACTAATTGGTTCAATCGATATGCGTATTCTGGCGAAAAAGATCGCTGGTGAAGAAACACCACAGGAATATGCGCTTGAGCCATCGCTTATTTCAAAAGAGCAGCTTCAATCCGCTGATGGCGCAGTGAACATGGAAAGCCTGTCCGATGTTGTGGAAGGCTGGGGACAGTCGGATGAATTCACAGAAGACTGGATGAAAACGTTAAAAGAACATTATGCAAAATAAGAACAGGACCCGAGGAAATCTCTTTAAAAGAGATTTCCTCCTTTTCTGTCGTCGAAAGGAGGATACAAGATGACTACAACACTTGATATGAAAAATATTTCGATTTCCTTTCCCGGTGTAAAAGCGCTGAACAGAGTGGATTTTCAGGCGCAGACAGGGAAAGTTCACGCATTAATCGGCGCAAACGGAGCCGGGAAATCAACGCTTATGAAAATTTTATCCGGTGCCTACGGCCATTATGAAGGAGAGCTGTCGATAAACGGAGAGCTTATTCATGTCCGTCAGCCGGCTGATGCAAAAAAGTATGGTATTCAAATGGTTTATCAGGAAGTAGATACAGCACTTATTCCTCATTTAACCGTTGGTGAAAATATTATGATGGATCAGCTTGTAAACGGCAAAGGGGAAAGCGGATGGATCCACTGGAGGAAGCTCCGGGAAAAGTCCGCTGCGCTGCTGGAAAGAATGAACCTTTCTCTTTCTCCAACAAAGCAGGTAAGTGAGCTGACACTGGCAGAAAAGCAGATGGTGCTGATTGCCCGGGCCATTTCAAATGACTGCCGCTTTTTAATTTTAGATGAGCCGACCGCTCCGCTCAGCCAGGCAGAAACTGATGAATTATTCCGGATTGTGCGGCAGCTGAAGCAAGAGGATGTAAGCATCATTTTTATTTCACACCGCCTTCCAGAATTGTTTGAAATCTGCGACGACATTACGATTATGCGCAACGGGGAGCTTGTTTCAAAAAAACGCATAGCAGACACGACGCAAAATGAAGTAGTCGAAAACATGCTGGGCCGGAAAATGGACGAGCAGTTTCCAGTCCGCAAATCTGAAAAAGGAATGGTACTGCTTCAAGCATCCAGCCTTTCAGCAGCCGGTGTGAACGGTGCGAATATAACCGTTCACGCCGGGGAAGTGGTCGGTTTAACGGGGCTTGTCGGTGCCGGCAAATCGGAAATATGCAAAGCGCTGTTTGGGGAATCCAAAGTGGAAGCGGGAAACATTCAAGTAAAAGGAAAGCCGGTATCGCTTCGTTCGCCTTACGATGCAGTCCGCAGCGGCCTTGTACTTGTGCCGGAGGAACGGCGCCGTGAAGGTGTATTTGTGTCAGAATCCGTCCGCTCAAACATCACCGTCACCACGCTGAAGTCGATGCTGAGAGCGGGTGCCTGGATTGATTTTAAAAAAGAAAAAGAAACGGCTGTTTCTGTTATCGAGCGGCTGGATGTGCGGACACCGTCTCCTGAAACGAAGGTCCGCCACCTGTCAGGCGGAAACCAGCAAAAAATTGCGATTGGAAAATGGCTGCTTGCCGAAGCGGATGTATATATCTTTGACGAGCCGACAAAAGGCATTGATGTCGGGGCGAAGCGGGAAATTTTTGACTTAATCACCGAGCTTGCCGCGCGCGGAAAAGGCATTTTATACGCATCAAGTGAACTGCCTGAAATATTTGGTATGACAGACCGGCTGTATGTGATTTACGATGGACAGGCCGTGATGGAAAAAGAAACCGCGCTCACGACAGAAGAAGAAGTTATGTATTATTCAACAGGAGGAAAATAAAGTGTCTCAGAAAAAACCGTTTCAGTTGTTTGATTTTTTTTATAAATACGGCACGATCTTAACCATTATTGTGTTAATCGCTGTTTTTACCGCCCTAAATCCTGCTTTTATAAGCAGCGACAATGTTTTGAACATTTTACGCTCGATTTCCATTGTCACGATTATTGCTGTAGGGGTTACAGTGTCACTTTCGATAAATGGATTTGATTTATCGGTCGGCTCATCCGCTTCCCTGGCAAGTGCTGTGGTGATCTCTATGTTTGTCTGGTTTTCGCAGAGCTTTGTGGTGGCGCTGCTGGCAGCCCTTCTCGGTGCTGTGCTCATCGGTATATTAAACTCCATTATGATCGTTAAACTGAGAATTTCAGATATGCTGGCTACATTGGCGATGATGTTTATCATTCAAGGCGTTGCTTTAACATATACAAAAGGAGCAACCATTTCTGAAAACATGGTCATGGCTGATGGATCTTATGCAGAAGGTGTGATCAGCCCTGTTTTTGCCAAGCTTGGACAGCTTCCCTGGATTATCGTCATCATGGTCGTAGTCGTTTTAGCCGTTCAAGGATTTTTTTCACTGACAAAGCACGGCCGGTTTATGTATATGATTGGCGGCAATCAAGAAGCTGCCCGCTTGTCCGGCATTCCTGTGAACAAATACAAAGTAGCCGCTTATATTTTGTCAGCACTTTTAGCCGCGCTTGGCGGTATTGTATTAGCTTCCCGCGTGATGACGGCTGAAATAAACGCAGGTGGCCCTTACTTAATGGATGCGGTAGCCGCTGCGTTTATTGGATTATCCGTTCTCGGTGCCGGCAAGCCGAACGCGCTCGGCACCTTTGTTGGTGCGGTGTTAATCGGTATTTTGCAAAATGGGCTCGTGATGATGTCTGTCCCTTATTATGCGATGGATATTGTAAAAGGGTCCGTTCTTGCTTTTGCCCTGGCGCTCACTTACTATAAGCGGACACACGCATAATTCAATTTTCTGTGAAAAAGTGTTTTCTCCTGTTAAAATGGAAACGACTTATGTAAACCAGCAGAAGGAGGGCTTTTTTTGGACGATCAATCATTATCAACCTATCAGCGCGCCCTCGAATCGTTGTGGAGAAAGTTTACCAATGAAGAAACGTGGCTTGCGTTCGGAGAAGGCGCTATTAAAATTATCCTGACGATTCTGGTGGCGTGGTTTATTGTAAAAGTTGGGAAAATCGCCATCCGCAATTTTTTTGCTCTTCGCTCAAAAGCACCATTGACGTTTTCTGAGCGGCGGGAAAACACATTGCTCAAATTGATTGAAAATGTGCTGGCGTATGTGGTGTACTTTATTGCGCTTGTGAATATACTTGGGGTTCTAACCTTTGATGTAAAAGGACTCATCGCTGGAGCCGGGGTGCTCGGGCTTGCGATTGGCTTTGGCGCTCAAAGCTTGGTAAAAGATGTGATTACGGGCTTTTTTATCATTTTTGAAGACCAGTTTTCAGTAGGAGATTTTGTCCGAATCGGCCAGTTTGAAGGAACAGTCGAGGAAATTGGCCTGCGCACAACAAAGCTGAAGGTATGGACGGGTGAAATTCATATCTTGCCAAACGGAAGCATTATAGAAGTCACGAACTTCTCTCTTCATAACAGTGTGGCCGTCGTTGACATCAGTATTGCCTATGAGGAAAATGTGGAAAAAGCTGAGAAGGTGATTAACGAGCTTCTTGAGACATTAAAAGACAAGTATCCTGAAATTGTCGATACACCGAAGCTGCTCGGCATTCAAATGCTGGGACCGTCAGATGTGACTCTTCGGATTACAGCGGAAACAACGCCGATGAATCACTGGTATGTGGCTCGAATGATGCGCAAAGATATCAAGGAATGTCTGGATGCGAACGGAATTGAAATTCCATATCCGCGCATGGTGATGTACTCAAGAACGGAGCAGGAAGCACAAGCAGGCTCAAAACAGGCAAAAAGCGGGGGAACGGCATAAATGGAAGAGAAACAGTTTGCGTTGCACGATGTGGTAGAAATGAAAAAAGCCCATCCTTGCGGAACAAACCGCTGGAAAATCATTCGTCTTGGCATGGACATTCGAATCAAGTGTGAAGGATGCGGACACAGTGTCATGCTGCCGCGGCGTGAATTTGCGAAAAAAATGAAAAAAGTAGTAACCGAGAGCGGCGAGTAAGCCGCTCTTTCTTTTGGAGCAAAAAGACGTTTTAGAATAGAAGATGTTTCCCCTGGTATTTCGTCCTGACCTTGGGCTTGCGCTTTTCTTACGTTGCCTTTTTCCGCCTTAGTCCATATAATGGGGAAAGGTTTAGAATACTATGTACGTGTTTACAGAAAACAAGGAGTGAACCAATTATATGGCATTAACAGCAGGAATCGTCGGTCTTCCAAACGTGGGAAAATCGACTTTGTTTAACGCAATTACAAAAGCAGGTGCCGAATCAGCCAACTATCCATTCTGTACAATTGATCCGAATGTCGGCATCGTGGAAGTACCGGATGAGCGTCTGGCGAAACTAACGGAAATGGTAACACCGAAAAAAACCATTCCAACGGCGTTTGAATTTACGGATATCGCCGGGATCGTAAAAGGTGCCAGCAAAGGTGAAGGTTTAGGAAACAAGTTTTTGTCCCACATCCGTGAAGTAGACGCGATCTGTCAGGTCGTACGCTGCTTTGATGATGAAAACATCACGCACGTATCTGGAAAAGTAGACCCGATTGATGATATTGAGGTTATTAACCTTGAGCTTATTTTGGCAGATCTTGAATCGGTGGACAAACGTCTTACGCGCGTGGCAAAGCTTGCTAAGCAAAAAGATAAAGACGCTGTTGCCGAGCATGACGTGCTTGTCTTGGTGAAAGAAGCGCTTGAGTCTGACAAGCCTGCCCGTTCTGTGGAATTCACTGAAGAGCAGCAAAAAATCGTCAAGCAGCTTCACTTGTTAACAGCTAAACCAATGTTGTATGTGGCCAATGTGAGCGAGGAAGAAATCGCGGACCCATCAGGCAATGAGCATGTGCAAAAAGTGCGTGAATACGCGGCTGGTGAAGGCTCGGAAGTCATTGTGATCAGCGCGAAGGTAGAAGAAGAAATTGCCGAGCTTGATGATGATGAAAAAGCCATGTTCCTTGAAGAGCTTGGCATTGAACAATCCGGCCTGGATCAATTGATCACAGCTGCGTACTCGCTTTTAGGGCTTGCAACGTACTTTACAGCGGGCGTGCAGGAAGTACGCGCCTGGACGTTCCGTAAAGGCATGAAGGCACCACAGTGTGCCGGCATTATCCATTCAGACTTTGAGCGGGGCTTTATCCGTGCTGAGACGGTTTCGTACGATGACCTTGTTGAGAACGGCTCGATGACCGCAGCGAAAGAAGCCGGCAAAGTCCGTCTTGAAGGAAAAGAATACGTCATGAAAGACGGAGATGTTGTTCACTTCCGTTTTAACGTTTAAGCAAAAAGCGTTTGGAAGGAGCGGCATGTAAAAGCCAGCCAGGCTTATCATCCCGCGGGCCTAAAACATCTGCAGCTAGACAAGTACAATGACTCCACCAGATAACCGGTGGAGTTTTTTTGTAGGAGGTGTTTGGATTGAAAGATATCAGTTATGCAGCCCTGCTGGCCGCTTTTTTATTTATGCTTATTCCGTTTTGGCTTTCGTACAAACAAAAACTTGGTATTTCAAAAGAAATGATGACAGCCTCGATTCGGGCTTTTGTTCAGCTGACGGTGATCGGGTATATCATTACATTTGTCTTCTCGATTGAAAACCCGATTTTGTTTTTATTTATTATTTTTATTATGATTGTCATTGCTTCCCGGACATCCGCCAAGCGGGGGGATGCCTTTGAACGTTCCCTCTGGATTGCCTTCGCTGCGTTAGTAGCAGCGGAAGCGGCTTCTGTTGTAATCTGGGTAACATTTGATATTGTAGATTTTGAAGCCCAGTACGTTCTGCCAATGAGCGGCATGATTATCGGCAGTTCTATGGTGGCTGTCAGTCTCGTGTTTGACAGGCTGAAGCGGGAATTTGATTCGACAAAAGAATTGATTATGGGAAAGCTGGCGCTGGGTGCTACGCGCCGCCAGGCATCACAGGAATTGATTGAGGCAACGGTCAAAGCCGCTTTGATTCCGAGCATGGAAGGAATGAAAACCATCGGCCTTGTGCAGCTTCCAGGCATGATGACAGGAGCCATTATCGCCGGTGCTTCACCTGTTGTCGCTGTAAAGTATCAGCTTGTCATTGCCTTAACCACATTTGGCAACACGGCGATTACGGCTATGATTGTTTCTTTCCTTGCATACCCTGCTTTTTTCAAGCAAAGAATGTTTTAAACTTGCACACTTCAAACATATGTTCTATAATAAGGGAGTATCACCTGAATCGCCATAAGTCCCTTTTTGTTTTATTGTATTGCGAAAAATATTGCGCTGTTGAGAGATTCATGTTATAATTTCAACTTGTGAGTAATGAAAATTTGCTCCTTGCTGTCGAGCCCGGAAAGGGAAGGCGACAGCCGCATAGTCCACGAGGAGGTGAACAAAGATGAGAAAGTACGAATTCATGTACATTATCCGCCCGAACATTGAAGATGAGGCGAAAAAAGCGCTAGTTGAGCGTTTTGACAACATCCTTACTTCAAACGGTGCTGAAATCATCGATTCAAAAGAATGGGGTAAACGCCGTTTAGCGTACGAAATCAACGATTTCCGCGAAGGTTTCTACCAACTTATTCATGCTAACGCTGAAGATGCAGCTGCAGTAAATGAATTTGACCGTCTTGCGAAAATCAGCGATGACATTATCCGTCATATTATTGTTAAAGAAGAAGCAAAGTAATCGAAACGCACTAAATATACATCTTTTTCATCATGTTTCAAGCTGAAACATTTTAAAAGAAAAGGAGTTGATTCTGATGATAAACCGAGTGGTTTTAGTGGGCCGTTTAACGAAAGATCCTGAACTTCGCTATACGCCAGCTGGTGCAGCTGTTGCAACGTTTACGCTCGCGGTGAACCGCGCGTACACGAATCAGCAAGGCGACCGGGAAGCGGATTTTATTAATTGCGTGATTTGGCGTCGTCCGGCTGAAAACGTGGCAAATTTCCTCAAAAAAGGAAGCCTTGCCGGCGTAGAAGGGCGCATTCAAACACGTAGTTATGAAGGCCAGGATGGAAAGCGTGTATACGTGACAGAAGTCCAGGCAGACAGTGTCCAATTTCTTGAACCAAAATCCGGAGGTGGTGGAGGCGGCCAGCAGTATGGCAATGCTCCCCAGCAGCAAGGTGGCGGTTATGGCGGCCAGCAAAGCAATCAGGACTTTCCATTTGGTCAGCCACAGCAGAATCAACAGCGCGGCAATAACAATGCCGGTTATTCTAAAATGAATGAAGATCCGTTTGCAGATAACGGACAGCCGATCGATATTTCAGACGACGATCTTCCATTCTAATTCAAGCAAGGAGGGGAAACTCATGGCAGGACGCAGAGGTGGACGTAAGCGTAAAAAGGTTTGCTATTTCACATCTAACGGTATTACACATATCGACTATAAAGATGTTGATTTGCTTAAAAAGTTCGTATCTGAACGTGGAAAAATTCTTCCACGCCGTGTAACAGGTACAAGTGCTAAATACCAACGCCGTTTGACAATTGCAATCAAACGTGCGCGTCAGGTAGCACTTCTTCCATTCGTTGGAGAAGAAAGATAAGATCTTTTATATAAGAAAAAGCACAGTTCTGATCATTCAGGACTGTGCTTTTTTGTGTATAAATATATGGCTTAAATAGGAAGAAAATATTAATTTTTTAATGAAATAAAAGAAAAGGGTAGATATTTATTCATTAATAGGTAAAATAAGCATAGGTTATTTATACTACAAAAGGAGGTACACAGTTGAAAGGCATCAAATCTATTCGCACGAAACTGCTTATTCCTATTATTGCAGCGCTTGTTTTGGCGTTTGCTTTTATTATTATATTTATCAGTTGGCAAACAGAAAACAGTGTGGAAAAAAGCGTGATCGATCAAAGTGAGGGTACAGTAGAAAGTTTGTCAGGTACGGTAAAGTCATTTTTGGACCAACATGAGAAAAGTATTGATCTGCTTGTTTTCGACGATACGATTCAATCTTACGCAAAAAATGAATTAGCCCAAGACAAAGCGAACCGCCAGTCAATAGAAACTCTTTTTACCAATTATTTGGATACGTATCAGGATGTGTCGAGTGTTTATTTTGGTTCAGCAGATGGAACGACCATTATTTCCCCGGTAATTGAGCTTCCTGCAGATTTCGATCCCCGGGAAAGAGAATGGTATACACAAGCTGAAAATAAAAAAGCAGCGGTTTGGAGCGAACCGTATGAAGACCAGGCCACCGGTTCTTCAGTCGTAACGGTGTCGAGAGCCCTTTATGACGATAATGACCGGTTACTTGGTGTCATAGGTGCTGATATTGATTTAACCGTCCTAACAGAACGGGTCAAACAAACAGATCTTGGCTATCAGGGCTACCCCGTTGTGTTTTCAACAGCAGGCATGGGCATTGTCCATCCGGATAGACAGGGAGAAGATTTAACAAAGATTCCGGTTATTAAAAGCATTATCGATGGTTCCTCTCCATCCGGCAGAAAGTACTATCAGCTGGACGGGAAAAACCGTATTATCGTATTTAACAATGTGCCCGGTGTGAACTGGACGACAGCAGCCGTTTATAACCAGGCTGACTTACTCGGTTTGTCTCAATCTATTGGTAAGTCTCTGCTTTGGACCGGCATCGCGCTGCTTTTGTTGATCAGTGCCGTAATGCTGTTTGTAATCTCAAAAATCGTGAACCCGCTCCGCTATTTGGAACGATCTGCTTCTCAAATTGCTGAAGGTGACTTGACGGTGCAGGTGCCGGTCACAACGAGGGATGAAGTAGGACAGCTGTCCGAAGCATTTAATAAAATGACCGCCAACATGCGAAACATTTTGCAAAAAGTGAATGACTCGGTACAGGATGTAAAAGCATCTGCTGAAAGCTTAAGTGCCGTATCGGAAGAAACAAGTGCGTCCAGCGAACAAATGACCCATGCGATCAATGAAATTACCTTGGGGGTTTCCCGTTCGGCAGAAGATTCTGCTGAGGCAACTGAGCGCTCAAACAGCTTAGGCAGCCAAATCGATGTGATTACCGGCCAGGCAGGAGACATGGCGCACGCCGCTTCCCAGGCTGAGCAGGCAAACCAAAAAGGAGCCGGGCAAATTGAACAGCTTCGCGCTTCAAACAATGAAACGAAAACATACATTTCCGGTATGCAAATGGTAATTGAAGAGCTGGAATCGAAAATGAACTCGATCGAGGCTGTGATTGGAGCCATTACTGACATTTCCGCCCAGACGAATCTGCTAGCGCTCAATGCATCGATTGAAGCGGCAAGAGCCGGCGAGCACGGAAAAGGATTTGCTGTGGTGGCAGAAGAAGTCCGCAAGCTGGCAGAGCAGTCCAGCGAAGCAGCAGATGAAGTAAGACGAACGATTCTCGACATTCAATCCGGCTCTCGTACAGCCGTTGAGCAAATGAAAAAAACACGCAGCAATTTCGATGAGCAAACGGAAGCGGTAGAAGAAACAAGCAAGGTTTTCCACCAGCTTTCGTCTCTTGTCAGTACGATTGATTCGTCCATTGCCACAATCAATGAGGAAATCAAAGAAGTAGGAGTCACAAAGGATGAAGTGATCCATACGATGACCGGTATTGCCGCGGCCAGCCAGCAGTCTGCCGCTGCAAGTGAAGAAGTCAGTGCTTCGGCCGAAGAGCAATTAAGAGCGGTTCGGACCGTGACAGATTCCTCTGAGCAGCTGATGGAGTTAAGTGCGGAATTAAAAGGACTTGTAGATCAATTTAAACTATAAAAAGGATGCCGGCTAGTACCGGCGTCCTTTTTTTAATAAATTTTTTACATTATCTTAATACTGTGTTAGGACTATGAAACTATAATGGGGGCGGATGTAGGGAGAAAGGTGTAGTGAAATGAAATCAATTCGAATGAAATTTATGCTTCCCATTGCGATTATTCTGATCAGTGCCTTTGCTTTTGTTATTTTTTTTACTGGATTAAAAACAGAACAGCGGATTGAAAAAAATGCAGCCGCCCAAACAAAAGAGTTTGTAAAAGAATTAAACAATTCTGCGGATGCCTTTTTGCAAAAGTACGAAGAAAGTATTCTGCTTTTATCCGAAAGCGCACAAGTACTCAGATATGCCCAGCTGGCGCAGTCAGATAAACAGCTGGATAGCGAAGCAGACAGGGAGCTGCAGGCTGTGTTTAACCGGTACACCGATATTTATAAAGAAACACTAAGCGTTTACTATACATCAGCAGCCGGCACCTTTAAAATGGCACCTGCCACATCGCTTCCAAAAGATTTTAACCCGTTAGAAGAGCTCTCCTATAAGCAGGCAGCCGAAAGTGGACAGCCGGTGTGGAGTGAACCGTATCAAAGCGAAACAGGAGACGATATTATTACAGTCTCCAAAGCCATTATGAGCGGCTCAGAAGTGCTCGGCGTCATTGGGGTTGATATTGATTTAACGAGCATGACCAATCGAATGAACAAGCTGAACGTCGGCTACGAAGGGTACCCGGTTGTCCTATCCGAGCAAGGAAGGGCACTTGTTCACCCATCTCAAAAAGGCAAAGATGTATCAAAAGATGCGCTGATGGGAGCGATGTTAGCTGGTGGCAAAGAAAGTGGCATTTTAGAAAAAGAAAACCAGCTGGTTGTTTACGATACAGCTGCACAGACCGGCTGGAAAATCGGAGCGGTCTACGAAAAGAGCCATTTGTTCAGCGTTTCAGACGAAATGAAAAAAATTCTGACTCTTACAGCGCTGTCGGCACTTGCGATTGTGATGCTTGTTGTGTTTTGGCTGACATCAAACATTACAAAGCCGCTTCAAACATTGAAAGCCTCTGTGAAACAAGTGGCAGAAGGCAACTTGCAAACACACGTTTATGTTTCAGGAAGGGACGAAACAGCGGAACTAAGCCGCAATTTTAATGAAATGGTCGTAAAAATGCGCAGCATTGTCGGGGTGACAGAAGATGCAGCGAAAAATGTAAGGGAATCCATTGAGAATTTAAATATCGCCGTACAGGAAATCAATGAATCCGGAACAGCAGCAGCGTCTGCGCTGGATGAATTAACTCATGGAACGGAAAGATCCGCAAACGGCTCGCAAAAAGCGGCGGATCGTTCACGGGAGCTGGGTACGTTAATCAGCTCCATATCGGGTGAAGCAGATGCCATGACCCAGCTTGCTGGCACGGCAGCCCAGGCAGCTGAAACAGGAGCAAGGCATGTGTCGGTGATGGCAGAATCTATGGGTGCTTCCGCTGAAAGAATGGACGCGGCGATGAAGTCTATTAGCACATTGGCAGAGGACATTAAACGGATTGAAGACATTGTGCATGTGATTGAAGGGATATCCGCTCAGACAAACCTGCTGGCGCTCAATGCATCGATTGAAGCAGCGCGGGCAGGCAGCCACGGTAAAGGCTTCGCAGTGGTTGCCCAGGAAGTGAGAAAGCTTGCTGAGCAGTCGGGCAAGGCGGCCGGTGAGATACATAAAAAAATTGCGGCGGTGCAGGGAGGGTCCATTGAAGCGATCCAGACGGTAACGGAAGCAGGCGGATACATTACCGCGCAAACAGAAGCGGTACAGGAAACCGAAGGAGTATTTGTTCATCAGGAAGAAGTTGTGCAGAAAATGAAGGCAGCGATTGCCGAAATGGTCAAAGGGATTCATACAGCCGATCAGGAAAAAGATACAGTTGTGTACACGGCCGGCCAGCTGGCGGAAGAAGCCAAAGTTTCAGCTTTTTCCTGTGAAGAAGCCCAGGAAAGAACGCGGACGCAGCTGTTGGCCATTGAGGGCGTAGCGGCGGCTTCCGAACAGCTGTCTTTACTTAATGAAGAATTGATTCAAGCAATACGCCAATTTCAAATATGAAAAATAAGTGAAAAAGTCCGATCTTTTGTTCGGACTTTTTTGTTTTAAAGTTGAATGGGGGACTAAAGGAATGTAGAATAAGGGGGGAGAATGCCGAAATGCTTGGTAAATGAACGGAGTGTTAAAGTGGAAAGAACAAAAGTCATAAAAGAAGGAGCAATGATGCTGGCCATCTTTGCGATTCTACTGGCGGTCTCCGTCTACGTACCGATTATCTCTATTGTCGGCGCGCTTTTTTTACTGCTTCCTTTTTTGGTATACAGTGCTAAATATCCGGTCGGGCCGGCGTTTGGGCTGCTTGCTTGTGCGGTAGCGCTGTCTTTTATTATAGGAGGCGTAATCTCTGTGCCTCTGGCGATTATGTACGGAACAACCGGCTTGATGATGGGGGCACTGATCCGCAGGCAGTCAGATGGCTGGATTGTTTATATGGGCGGAAGTCTCGTATTTTTATTAAATTTGATTGTGCAGTATGCGGCAGCCATGTGGCTTTTTGATATTTCGTTTGCAGACGAATTCAGTAAAGCCTTTAAGGAGTCAGCAGCCGAAACAAGCCGCGTCCTCGGACAGGAAGTGCCTTACACAGGCGAGGAAATCAATACGCTGATTGACTATATGAACGCTATTTTACCGGCGATTCTCACAGCGCTGGCTTTTCTTACGGTGCTGCTTTTAAGAACGGTGAATTACCCGATTGCCAAACGGCTCGGCGTCAAAATAAAACCGCTTCAGCCATTCCGGACAGTACGTTTGCCCCGGACAATCCTTTGGTATTATCTCCTTTTAATGGCAGGAGCTATTTTTGTTCAGCCGGAGCCCGGTACAAGCTGGTATGATATTTATGTGAACGTGCTGTTTATTTTGCAGGCATGCTTATATATACAAGGTTTGTCTTTTGTTTTTTTCTTTGCCCACAGCAAAAAATGGCCAAAAGCCATCCCGGTTTTAGTGGCCCTTTTATCAATTCCTCTAATTCCGCTTCTTTATCTTATCCGATTATTAGGTATAATTGATTTAGGGTTCGACTTAAGACAACGGATGCAAAAAAAGCGGTAAGATGCTTTTTAAAATTAGCTCCATCGAGCACAAAAGGTGGAGCTTTAGAACGAGGAGCTGAAGCGAATGCTTTCGTATTATAACAGGCGGATGATTCAAGTACCGATCATTGTCATTACGCTTGTGCTTGTGGCCGCGTCGGCCTGGCTGTTCTCCTACAATTGGGCTGCCGGCGCCGGCTTGCTTACATTGACGATTTTTCTGCTCCTCTTTTTATATTTGGCAGAAAGAAAAATGCATGAAGATGTACAGAAGTATGTGGCCACTTTATCGTACCGCCTTCAAAAAGTCGGTGAAGAAACGCTTCAGGAGCTGCCGATTGGCATTCTGCTTTATAATAAGGAGTATACAATCGAATGGGCGAACGCTTTTTTAACCTCTTACTTTCAAGAGGAAACCCTTGTTGGCGAATCGCTTTATGAAGTAGCGGAACCTTTGCTTTCAGCTATTAAAAGCGGCAAAGAAGCCATGCTTAATTTAAACGACAAAACCTTTCGGGTGGTGTCAAAACCAGATGAACGGCTTCTTTACTTTTTTGACGTGACCGAAGAAGAACGGATCGCCCGCCAGTTTAGAGAAGAAAAAACCACGCTCAGCATCATCTTTCTCGATAACTACGATGATTTAACACAGGGGATGGATGATCAAACAAAAAGCAGCTTAAACAGCCTGGTTACTTCTATGCTCAATGGCTGGGCGAAAAAACATGGCATGTTTTTAAAACGTGTGTCGTCGGAGCGCTTTTTTACTGTGATGAACGAGCGTATTTTAGCCAAACTTGAAGAAGATAAATTTTCTATTTTGGACGAAGTGCGTGAAGAAACGGCTAAGCATTATGCCCCACTGACATTGAGCATTGGTATCGGACAGGGAGTTGTTCCGCTGCCGGAATTGGGCGATCTCGCTCAATCCAGTTTGGATCTGGCTCTTGGACGCGGCGGTGACCAGGCTGCCATCAAGCAGGGAGACGGGAAAGTAAAGTTTTACGGGGGGAAAACAAATCCAACCGAGAAACGGACACGGGTGCGTGCCCGCGTGATTTCACACGCGCTTCGTGACATCGTAACTGAGAGTGACAAAGTGATCGTGATGGGTCACAAGTATCCGGATATGGATGCAGTGGGTGCTTCAATGGGTATTCGCCATGTTGCAGAATTAAATGGGCGGGAAGGTTATATTGTCGTTGATCCTGCACAAATCGATACGGCAGTGAAACGACTGCTTAACGAGCTGAAAGAACAGAATCCTGAACTTCATTCAAGAATTATTACACCAGAAGAAGCGCTTGAAATTGCAACGAATCGGACCTTGCTTGTTGTGGTAGATACCCATAAGCCGTCGCTTGTCATTGAAGGAAGACTGCTTTCCAGAGCGGAACGAGTGGTCGTGATCGATCACCATCGGCGCGGAGAAGAATTTATTAAAAACCCGCTTCTTGTTTATATGGAGCCCTATGCTTCTTCTACGGCAGAGCTTGTCACAGAGCTGTTGGAATATCAGCCGAAAACAAAAAAAATATCGATGCTTGAGTCAACGGCTCTGCTTGCTGGTATAATTGTCGATACAAAAAGTTTTTCACTGCGGACTGGAGCCCGCACGTTTGACGCAGCTGCTTATTTACGTACGAACGGTGCGGATACGATTTTAGTTCAAAAGTTTTTAAAAGAAGATATTGGCACCTACATTCAGCGCAGCCAGCTGATTGAAACGGTTTATTTTTATAAAGACGGTCTGGCGATTGCCAAAGGCAGTGATGATTATGTGTATGATTCTGTCTTGATTGCTCAGGCAGCGGATACGATTTTGACCATGAATGGGGTCCAGGCATCGTTTGTGATTGCCCGCCGGTCCGAAGAAACGATCGGGATCAGTGCCCGCTCACTTGGTGAAGTCAATGTACAGATCATTATGGAGCAGTTGAACGGAGGCGGCCATTTAACAAATGCTGCAACGCAAATTCGGGACGCTTCTGTAGAAGACGCTGAAATGGAGCTGTGCCGCGTTATTGATGAAGTCACTGAAGGAGGAAATGAAGAATGAAGGTAATCTTTTTAAAGGACGTAAAAGGCAAAGGCAAAAAAGGCGATATTAAAAATGTAGCCGACGGCTATGCACATAACTTTTTAATTAAAAACGGTTATGCAGTTGAAGCAACATCGGGCAACCAAAACGCGCTTGATGCTCAAAAGAAAAAACAAGCAGCTCTTGCAGCAGAAGAGCTGGAGGAAGCAAAGCGCCTGAAAGAAACGATTGAAGCACTGACTGTTGAATTGCACGCTAAAACAGGTGCAGGCGGCCGGCTTTTCGGTTCTGTAACAGCTAAACAAGTGGCAGATCAATTAAACAAAACACATAAAATTAAGATTGATAAACGGAAGATCGATCTTCCGGACGGCATCCGCGGTCTTGGCTACACAAACGTGCCGGTTAAATTGCATAATGAAGTCACAGCTACACTTAAGGTACATGTAACAGAAGAAAAATAATAGAAAAACATGTGGTCAGAGTTCTCTGATCACATGTTTTTTTCGCGAGGAGGGTAACAATGAGCGATGTATTAACGGACCGTGTACCGCCGCAAAATATTGAAGCAGAACAGGCTGTGCTGGGGGCGATCTTTTTGGAGCCGTCCGCGTTAACAGTCGCTTCGGAAATATTAATTCCGGAAGACTTTTACCGGAATGCCCACCAGCAGATTTATTTAGCGATGCTGAAGCTCAGCGACCACGGAAAAGCAGTGGACGTAGTGACGGTCACCGAAGACCTGGCTGCTCATAAATTGATTGAAGATGTCGGCGGTATTTCGTATTTGAGTGAATTGGCAGCAGCCGTCCCAACAGCGGCTAATATTGAATATTATGCCCGCATCGTAGAAGAAAAATCGCTTCTGCGCCGATTGATCCGCACGGCGACTACCATCGCCACAGACGGGTATGAGCGTGAGAATGAAGTGGAAGGCTTGCTGAGCGAAGCGGAAAAAAACATTATGGAAGTGGCCCAGCGGAAAAATGCGGGTGCCTTTCACAATATTAAGGACGTGCTTGTGCGCACGTATGATAATATTGAGCTTCTTCACAACCGAAAAGGCGATGTAACCGGCATTCCAACCGGATTTGCCGAGCTGGACCGGATGACCGCAGGGTTCCAGCGAAATGATTTAATTATTGTTGCCGCACGTCCGTCTGTCGGGAAAACGGCATTTGCTCTTAATATTGCACAAAACGTCGCAACGAATACGGACGAAACGGTTGCGATCTTTAGTCTTGAGATGGGGGCAGAGCAGCTGGTTATGCGGATGCTCTGCGCAGAAGGAAATATTAATGCGCAAAGCTTGCGGACAGGCACCCTGACGGATGAAGACTGGCGCAAGCTGACAATGGCAATGGGCAGCTTGTCTAATTCAGGTATCTATATTGATGATACGCCGGGTGTACGCATCGGAGAAATCCGCTCCAAATGCCGCCGGCTGAAGCAGGAGCAGGGACTGGGCATGATTTTGATCGACTATCTGCAGCTCATTCAAGGGAATGGGCGCTCCGGCGAAAACCGCCAGCAGGAAGTATCGGAAATTTCCCGTTCCCTAAAAGCGCTCGCCCGTGAGCTGGAAGTGCCGGTTATTGCGCTCTCCCAGCTTTCCCGTGGCGTGGAGCAGCGGCAGGACAAGCGTCCAATGATGTCCGATATCCGGGAATCTGGATCGATTGAGCAGGATGCCGATATTGTAGCGTTCTTGTACCGAGATGATTATTACGATAAAGAAACCGAAAACAAAAATATGATCGAGATCATTATTGCCAAGCAGCGGAACGGCCCGACTGGAACAGTCGAGCTCGCTTTCGTGAAGGAATACAATAAATTCGTAAATGTGGAACGGCGCATGGATGAAATGGGAGCGCCGCCCGGAGCATAAAAAAGCCAGCGATTGCTGGCTTTTTTTGTTTTTATGCGTTTTCAAGCATTCTCTTACTTGAAGCAACCGGTACTTTTGGAATAAAAACGAATAAAAAAATCTGATTAAGTTTAAAATGTTCGTCTTTTAGTTTGACGGCTCCGTTTTCTGCTGGTAAAATAAACGTGTTTGATAAAACGTTTTTCATGAACCTTCGGAGGTGCAAAAAATGTCATCAGTAGTTGTAGTAGGAACGCAATGGGGCGATGAAGGAAAAGGGAAAGTAACCGATTTTCTTTCTGAAAACGCAGAAGTCGTAGCCCGTTACCAAGGTGGTAACAACGCAGGTCATACAATTAAATTTAACGGTGTTACATACAAACTTCACTTGATTCCATCTGGTATTTTTTATTCGGATAAAATTTGTGTAATCGGCAACGGTATGGTTGTAGATCCAAAAGCGCTTGTAAAAGAGCTGGAATATTTGCATGGACATGGCGTGTCAACAGATAACCTGCGCATTTCAAACCGTGCGCACGTGATTTTGCCATACCACTTGAAAATTGATGAAGTGGAAGAAGAGCGCAAAGGCGCCAATAAAATCGGCACAACAAAAAAAGGCATCGGCCCTGCTTACATGGATAAAGCTGCACGGATGGGAATCCGCATGGCTGACCTTTTGGATCGCGAAACATTTGAAGAAAAGCTGACGCATAACATTGCAGAAAAAAATCGCCTGCTTGAGCGCTTCTACGAAACAGAAGGCTTTAAAGTGGAAGATATTTTGGACGAATATTATGAGTATGGACAGCAAATCAAAGACCTTGTCTGTGATACATCCGTTGTCCTTAACGATGCGCTTGATGAAGGCCGCCGCGTTCTATTTGAAGGCGCCCAGGGCGTTATGCTTGATATCGACCAGGGAACATACCCGTTTGTTACTTCTTCGAATCCAGTTGCCGGCGGTGTAACAATTGGTTCGGGTGTCGGCCCATCCAAAATTACACACGTTGTTGGCGTATCCAAAGCTTATACAACTCGTGTCGGCGATGGTCCGTTCCCAACGGAGCTGAACAACGAAATCGGAGATCGAATTCGTGAAGTGGGCCGTGAGTACGGTACAACAACAGGCCGTCCGCGCCGTGTTGGCTGGTTTGACAGTGTTGTTGTACGCCATGCACGCCGTGTGAGCGGAATCACAGATCTTTCATTGAACTCAATCGACGTACTAACAGGAATTGAAACGTTGAAAATTTGTACAGCGTACCGTTACAAAGACGAGCTAATCACAGAATACCCAGCGAATCTTCGCGTACTTGCAGAGTGTGAGCCGGTATATGAAGAGCTTCCAGGCTGGACAGAAGATATTACAGGTGTTAAAGATTTAAGTGAGCTGCCGGCAAATGCACGTCATTACATCGAGCGTGTGTCGCAGCTGACTGGTATCCCATTGTCTGTTTTCTCAGTAGGCCCAGACCGCAACCAGACAAATATAGTCCGCAGTGTGTGGAGTTAATAATAAAAAAAGCTGCCTTAAGATAGGGCAGCTTGAGACTGACGACTTTGTCGTCAGTCTTTTTTTATGAAAGTTTTGCCGCCGAAAATGGGCAGGAGTCTATCAGTTCTAAAAAAAGAGCCGATAGGGAAGCCGCAAAGAGGCATCTTCACATGCACTTTTACCGCTTTGGTGATAGGGCATGTGTTCTTTAACCTGTGCCGCCTTATCGGCTCTCATCTGAACTGCCGCACTTCTTGGAAAAAAAGAAACAAAGAGATACTTTGCCAAAAGATTTTATTTTTCTAAGTTTTGTCCTGCTTTTTTCTATCTGTCTATGTCAATGGTCCTCCCGCAAATCCTCCCTATATAAGATAAAAATGTATGATTTTGTATTTATTCCCTTAGAATGTTTGGGAAAAGGCATGAAATTGTCGAAATTTCACTATTTTGTTCGTTTTTTTCGACAAATATGGTGAAAATGTATTGTCACCCTTCCCCCCATATGATACTATTAACAACGTTGCTGGGAAACAGCGCTAAAAGTGGTCCGGTAGTTCAGTTGGTTAGAATGCCTGCCTGTCACGCAGGAGGTCGCGGGTTCGAGTCCCGTCCGGACCGCCATTTTTACTTTACTTTAACCTTATCTATCGTTATGTTCTTGATGGCGGCCGTCCGCATCTTTGAATTGTCCTTCACGAAAAAACGGCCGCTGTGTTTTTTGAAAATTTAGTCTTCATGCACTTCTGGCAGTAAAAACGTAATAACCTATGTATAAACATATTGTTTAATTCCGGCTCAGTAGCTCAGTTGGTAGAGCAAAGGACTGAAAATCCTTGTGTCGGCGGTTCGATTCCGTCCTGAGCCATAGAAAAAGCATCGCGGTGATTTCGCTCCCGTGGTGCTTTTTGTTATTTCTAACGCCTATTGCCAGATGCCGCAGTCTTCCTTCCATGGTAAAGTAAAGAAAAGCGTAAAGGGCAAAAATGTGATAAAATATAATATTTGAAGCCATCTTTTATTCTTTGAAACTAAAAGTGAGGGACATACATGATGCAAAAGAAAATATTGGTTGTCGATGATGAAAGACCCATTGCAGATATTTTGCAGTTTAATTTAAAAAAAGAAGGATATGACGTGCAATGCGCATACGATGGCGACCAGGCAGTTGAAATGGTAGAGAACATGCAGCCAGATTTGGTGCTGCTTGACATCATGCTTCCAGGCCGTGATGGGATGGAAGTATGCCGGGAAGTGCGTAAAAAATACGAAATGCCGATTATCATGCTGACAGCGAAGGATTCCGAGATTGATAAAGTGCTTGGACTGGAACTCGGGGCGGATGATTATGTGACAAAGCCGTTTTCTACACGTGAACTGATTGCAAGGGTAAAAGCAAATCTTCGCCGCCATCAAGCAGCGCCGGCGCCAGAAGAAGAAGAGGTTGATACAAACGAGATTGCGGTAGGGGCTTTAACGATTCATCCGGATGCCTACATCGTTTCAAAACGCGGGGAAACAATTGAGTTAACTCACCGTGAATTTGAACTTCTTCATTACTTGGCTAAGCACATTGGACAGGTAATGACACGCGAGCACTTGCTGCAGACGGTTTGGGGATATGATTACTACGGAGATGTTAGAACAGTAGATGTAACAGTCAGACGCCTTCGTGAGAAGATTGAAGACAATCCGAGCCACCCATCCTGGATCGTAACACGAAGAGGCGTTGGCTACTATTTGCGCAACCCTGAACAGGAGTAACGTGAATGAAACGGGTAGGTTTTTTTCGTTCGATACAAATGAAATTCGTGCTGATTTATGTGCTGCTTATTTTATTCGCGATGCAGATTATCAGTGTTTATTTTGTTAATTCTCTTGAAGAAAAATTCACCAATAACTTTAAAGAGTCTTTGGCACAGCGGGTTGAATTACTGGAATATAACGTGCGTGAAGAAATATTAAAAGAGCGGGATGAAGAGTCGAAAACGCTCGAGCAAGATATACGCACTATTTTAGAAGATTTTTCAGCGGGTGACGTTATTGAAGTGCGGGTGATCGATGTAAACAGCCGCATTATCGGTACGTCCGATTCGAATAAACGTGACCTCGTCGGCCAGCGCCAGCCGGATATTTCCGTGAAAAGGGCGCTGTCAGCAGGAGCCACAGAAGATAAAATGTATGTGGATGCCGGCAAGCGTATCTGGGAGCGGACTTCACCGATTTCGTACAACAGCGAAGTGAAAGGTGCCATTTATCTCGTTGCAGATATTGAGACGGTGTACGGCCAGCTCGATGACATTAATGAAATTCTGTTTTCAGCTGCCATTCTGGCGCTGGCGATTACTGCTGTTTTAGGGATCACGCTGGCACGGACGATCACTCGGCCGATCACCGATATGAGACGGCAGGCAGTGGCGCTTGGGAAGGGGAATTTCTCCCGTAAAGTAAAAGTGTACGGGCAGGATGAAATTGGTGAACTGGCCGTTACCTTTAATAACTTAACGAAACGCCTTCAGGAAGCCCAAGCCACCACAGAAGGGGAACGGCGCAAGCTATCATCGGTTCTTTCTTATATGACGGATGGCGTGATTGCGACCGACCGGCGCGGCCGGGTGATTTTAATTAATGAGCCCGCATCCAAAATGCTGAATGTTTCACGTGAAACAGTTATTTCACAGCCGATTGTTTCATTGCTCAATCTGGAAGAGGACTATTCCTTTGATGATTTACTGAATGAGCAGGATTCCGTTATTTTGGACTACAGTACGCATGACCGGCCTTATGTGCTGCGCGCGAACTTTTCTGTCATTCAAAAAGAAACAGGCTTTGTGAACGGGCTTATTACCGTTTTGCACGATATTACCGAGCAGGAAAAAATTGAAATGGAGCGCCGCGAGTTTGTAACGAACGTTTCACATGAATTGCGGACACCGCTGACAACGATGCGAAGCTATCTCGAAGCACTCGCGGAAGGTGCCTGGCAGGACCCGGACATCGCACCGAATTTCCTTGAGGTCACCCAGACGGAAACGGAGCGGATGATTCGGCTTGTGAACGATTTACTGCAGCTTTCAAAGTTTGACAGCCAGGAATACAATTTAATAAAAAAGGATACTGATTTTATTGAGTTTTTCAATAAAATTATTGACCGCTTTGAAATGACAAAATCTCAGGAAGTAACGTTTCAGCGCAAGCTGCCGCGCTATCCGATTTATGTAACGATCGATCAGGATAAGCTTACCCAGGTGATTGATAATATTATTTCCAATGCGCTCAAATACTCACCGGAAGGCGGCCTTGTTTCTTTTAAAGTGGAGGAACACGGAGATACCATTCAAGTCAGCATCAGTGATCAGGGAATGGGGATTCCGAAAAAAAGCCTGGAGCGTATTTTCGAACGTTTTTACCGGGTAGACCGAGCCCGTTCAAGAAAAATGGGCGGCACCGGTCTCGGGCTTGCCATTGCGAAAGAACTCATTACCGCGCACGGTGGCCACATTTGGGCGACAAGTGTGGAAGGGAAAGGGACAACGATTTTCTTTACACTGCCGGCGGATCTTTCCGAAGAGGATGATTGGGAATGAATTATGAAAAAATCAAATCCGCAGCGCTCGCGCTGCTGGTCTTGATCAGTCTGGCGTTGACATGGGGTATTTGGAACTACCAGCCTTCCTATCAAACCATTACAGATAGTGCGGGTGAAAATATCGTAACAGAAGTGGAAATGGGCGAGGAGCGCAAAATTTCCGATTTATTAAAGCCTTCCCGGCTTATCTCCCACCAGGAGGGAAGCCACTATGGAACCATTGCCAAGCAGGATTTGGACTGGGTGATGAAGGAAATGAGGGAATGGACGTTTATGGAGCCTGAAAACATATCCAATTCCTTAAATGAAGCGGAATTTTCAAAGCTGTTGTCCAGTGATTCACATGTAGAGCTGTTTTTTTCCTCGTCTATTCCATTCAATACATTTAAAACAATGGTTTCATTTAGTGATAAAACCGTTCCGAATGCGGTGTTTAACCGAATGGTTATCACGGAAGCAGAGCAAAAAAACAAAGTGTTTGTTTATTTTGTTTCGGTTAAAGAAAGGCTTGTGTTCAAAAGTGAGGTTCAAACGGGATCTTTGCGTGAATTCAAGCAGCGCTATGTAGAAAACCATGACCGTCTGGAGCCATATATCTCTTATCAAGTTCCTGATGGTGCTCGTTTATACGTGCGCAAAGAGCCGCCTGTTTTAACTGTTCAAAGCTATTTGCCAGAGCAGATTGATGCAGACACGTTTAAACGGGCGCTTTTTAACGATCCAAGCTACGTACAGCGGAGTTCAAGTGGTGAAGGAGAAGGATATATAACAGACGGAACGAGCTTTATGCGGATCAACAGCAGTACAGGCACAGTCCGATATGTAAATCCGTCTGTTGTACCTGAACCGATGCCGCTGGACCAGCTCATTGAAAAAAGCATTGATTTTGTGAACGAGCACCATGGCTGGGTAGATAGCTACCGCTTGTTTCAAACAAAACCAGGTTCAACGGAAATCAGCTATCGTTTGTTTTTAGGAGACTTCCCAGTATTCAGTCCACCGGGAATGGCCAGCATGACGGAGCTTTCACAAATTTGGGGCCGGGAGCGTATTTATCAGTACGACCGTTCTTCTTTTATTGTGGAGCTGGACAAACCGGTTTCTCCAGGAACAGGAACCGTAGAACTAAAAAGCGGCCAGGAAGCGCTCAATGAAGTATTGGAACTAGAGACAGTAGACTCGAAGCTGTTGACGGATATGCGGATTGGATATGAAATGACGCTGAAACAGGAATCACCAAAAGTAGTGGTAGCATTCGAGCCGTTTTGGTACTACCAGTATGACGGTGGATGGCAAAAGCTTGTCACGGACGAAGGAGGACGAGTGGATGGATTGGAATAAAACAAAAACCATTTTTATCGCCGTGTTTCTCGTCCTGGATATTTTTCTAGCCGTGATGTTTTTTAATAAATATGGAACTTCCCGGTTTGAAGTAATTAAAAAAACATCTATTGAACAAAAGCTGCAACAAGACGGGGTCAAACACGAAGAAATGCCTGATGACTCAGGTGAACGATCTATGATCATCGCAAAACCAAAAACATTTACAGAGAAAGAACTGTTTTTTTTAACGAAACAAAAATGGGCGATTGAAAAAAATGGAACGGAAATTGTCAGCCTGCTCGAAGAACCATATGAAACCGATGGAGCAGCACGCAGCAAATTAAATGCCTTTGTGAAAAACAATGTGCTGCATGGCGGGGAATACGCTTATTGGAAACGAAATCAAGAAGCCAACACCGTTATCTACTATCAGAAGATTGCCGGTAAAAAACTGTTTGAAAATGCAGCCGGCATGCTGACTGTGCAGCTTAATAACGATAAAGATATTGTGAGTTATTCTCAAACAATGCTTTCAAGTGTGGATGACAACCGAAATAAGGAAACGATTTTGCCTGCCCTGCAGGCCATTGATTCGCTTTATAAAAACGGCCTTATTCAGCTCGACAGTGAAATCAGTGACGCAGAGCTCGGATACTACACCGTCGTGCAGATTGATGAGTCTCAGCAAATGCAGCTCGAAGAATCGCAGGTACAGCAGGTACTGTCACCGACCTGGTATTTTCAGCTTAAAAAAGGTGATAAAATCGAGGAAGTATATGTAAATGCGTTTGACGGGTCCATTAATCCACAGCAAAAAGAATCGTAGCAATCTAACTGGAGTGAACAGCATGACAATGCAATTTAGTGTACTGGCAAGCGGAAGCACTGGCAATGCGGTTTTCGTGGAATCAGACGGCCATTCCTTTCTTGTGGATGCCGGCCTGTCCGGTAAAAAGATGGAAGAGCTTTTTTCATCGATTGGGCGCAAGATAGCCGATCTATCCGGTATCTTTGTTACCCATGAACATAGCGACCATATTAAAGGACTTGGCGTGCTGGCGAGAAAATACAAGCTGCCGGTTTACGCAAACCAAAAAACATGGCAGGCGATGGATCGCCTCACCGGTACAATTGAAGACAGCCAGAAATTCGTCTTTGAAACGGAAACAGTGAAAACATTCGGCGCTGTGGATATTGAATCTTTTGGTGTTTCACATGACGCAGCCGAGCCGATGTTTTATATTTTCCACAACAACGGCAAAAAGCTTGTTTTGATCACGGATACGGGATACGTAAGTGATCGGATGAAAGGTCTTATTTCCAATGCCGATGCATACGTTTTTGAGAGTAATCATGATGTGGGAATGCTTCGGATGGGGCGCTATCCCTGGAGCGTGAAGCAGCGCATTTTAAGCGATGTAGGACACGTATCAAACGAAGATGCGGCGCTTGCGATGACAGATGTAATCGGCCCGCAGACAAAGCGTATTTATCTAGCACATTTAAGTGCAGATAATAATATGAAGGAACTTGCAAAAATGAGTGTCACGCAGACGCTTGAACAAAAAGACACAGGGGTCGGCCATCAGTTTCACCTGTATGACACGGACCCGAAAGTGCCAACACCGCTTGCGGTTATTTAATCCACACCCGTGGCAGACAGCTGCGGGCTTTTTTCTGCCGGCTTTTGATTTCTTTCAACCTTTTCTATTTGCCTGTTATACACAGCAGGCGGCATATGAGTTGCCCTTCTTTTTGGCAAAAGCGTATAATTTTTTAGAATAGATGAGAGAAATGGTGAAACAATAAGTTGGCAGAAAGGATGAATCGTATTGGGCTATTATGATGAAGGGCGCACAGGAAGAAACAAGCGAAGCGGCAAAGGCGGCTACTTTTTATCAGGACTTGCCGGTGTGGTGATCGGGGCTGGTCTTGTAGTTGGCACGCTTCCATCTATTGTGGAGTATCAAAACAAAGAAGGCGTTTCTGTTTCTGAGAATGAGTCTGTCCAAAATGAAAACGCTGAGCAGGTATCACTTGATGTAACAACGGACGTAACGAAAGCTGTGGATAAAGCCAAAGATACGGTAGTCGGGATCACCAATATCCAGGCTTCTATGGACTTTTTCGGATCAGAATCTGGTCCTCAGGAAGCTGGAAGCGGCAGTGGTGTCATTTATAAAAAAAGCGATGATACGGCTTTTATTGTGACGAACTATCACGTTATCGAAGGTGCCCAGCAGCTTGAAGTAACCTTGGCGGACGGCACAAAAGAACCGGCGGAACTGCTTGGCGGCGACGTATGGACGGATCTTGCCGTTTTAACAATTAAAGGCGCCAATGTGAAAAAAACGGCCGAATTCGGGGATTCAGGAGCGCTAAAAATCGGTGAACCAGTCATTGCGATTGGGAATCCACTTGGACTTGAATTTTCCGGGTCTGTTACACAAGGGGTTGTGTCAGGACTGGAGCGGGCTATTCCCGTTGATTTAAATGGAGACATGGTGAATGACTGGCAGGCAGAAGTCCTGCAGACAGATGCAGCGATTAATCCTGGCAACAGCGGCGGCGCGCTGGTTAATATTGCAGGCCAGGTTATTGGGATCAACTCTATGAAAATTGCCGAGAGTGCAGTGGAGGGCATTGGCTTGTCCATTCCGATTGATACGGCTTTGCCTATTATCAAAGACCTTGAATCATATGGCGAAGTAAAGCGTCCGGCAATGGGTGTTACCCTGCAGAATGTAAGCGAACTGCCATCTTATCATCAGGAAGAAACATTAAAGCTGCCTAAAGATATTAAAGAAGGCGTCATTATTGAGCAGGTGTTAACAAATTCTCCGGCAGCAAAAGCGGGCATGCAGGAGTATGATGTAATCACAGCTCTTGACGGCAAGCCTGTTCAGGATGTTATTGCCCTGCGTAAATATATGTACAACAATAAAAAAGAGGGCGACACTGTAAACGTAACCTACTATCGTGATGGAAAGCAGCGGGAAACAAAGATGACGCTCGTTGCGGAGAGTGATTTGTAATGGAAAAAAAAGAAATAACGTGCTGTCTGGAGCACGTGGAACTGGCGCTTGATATAGCCGTGGATGAATGGGAAACGGCGCCGGTTATGCAAAGAGCAGAAGAACCTGCATCCTGCGAATTTTGTCAAAACGTGGCTCTATATGTTGTGGGCAGCTAATCGTTACCCTCAAAATGTGGATTAATTCTGTGGGTATGTGGATAAAGTCAGAAAATTCCCGTTATCAACATGTTGATAACGGGAATTTTTTCTTTATTTTACCACTACTTCAATCGGCTGGGAGACAATTCGCCATTCTTGCCCAAGCATGTTAAATGTATGCTGGGCAAAAACGTAAAAAGTGCCCGTTTTCACCGCTTGAATGGTATTTCCTCTAATGGTTAAGCCATCATGTGGAGAAAAAAGAGTAGTTTCAATATTTTCCTTTTTCTCTGTACGGTAATTAAGAAAAGCTTTTGCTTGAATCTCTGTGGTCTGTCCGACACGCAAATGTCGTTTTTGAATCGGTGTTTCAATCCGAATCGGTGCATCGGTCAGCCACTGTGTATAATCCGTAATCGGTCCAATCATGCCGTTTTGCAGCTGGCTGCCAAAATCTGCTTCATTGCGGAAAGTCCAATGAAAACTGATCATGCCGCGCTGGCGAAGATAAGATGTAAATTCCGGCGATAAGCTGCTGTAGCTGGCGTTAAGAGTGACATTGATACGCGAAGCATATTGAAGCATGCTCCGGGCATCATTAAGCCGTGCTGCTTCCCCGCCTGGAACAGATGAAGAGTATAAGTAGCCAGACGGTATATGCGGTGCAGAAGCCACTGACTGGGTAACGCTGTTTAAATGAAAGCTTTGCAGGACAACTTGATCTGCCATTCCTTCTTCGTTAATGATCCGAATGGTATCTTCCGCAATGCCATCTGCTTTTAGTTCCACTAAAAGAATGACATTTTTCCCCTTAAACTCCTGAAGGAATTCACGGAAGGCCGGCACTCGCTCACCGGTAAATTGGCTGCTAAAATAAGAGCCTGCATCAAGAGACTGGATTTCTTTCAAGGTCAAATCTTTCACATTGCCTGTTCCGTTTGTCGTTCGGTCGACTGTATAGTCGTGCATAATGACGATTTCGCCGTCTTTCGTTTTCTGCACATCTGTTTCAATTAAATCCGCGCCAAGTTCATACGCCATTCGGTAGCCGGCCATTGTGTTTTCTGGGGCTAATGACGGGATACCGCGATGCGCTGCAACAATGGGGCGCTGAACGAGTGTGTTTTCCGGGTAACGGCTGAATGCAGCCGTTACCAGCATAGTGTCACCCGCAATCATGCCGTCGACTCCTGCATGAATAAGAGCATGTGCGTCCAGCTCTGATGCACCTTCCATCTCTCCCCAAACCGCCACAGCACGGCGGTGAAACTCATGAACAAGGTCCGCTGAAAGCAGTTTTTGCGGCAATACCGCTGTTTTAGCGCCAGATGCGTGAATGGACTGAATAAAGCGGTTCACGTCGTGATTATTAAGCGAAGACCGGTTGTAGAGGAGTGCGCCGCGTGCGGACGGCACTGTTTCTCGAACGGCTTTTAACACATCTGGCTGACTGGAAAGAATATGTATGTCCTGGATGGACAACTCTTGAAGCAATTTGGCTGTTTTCTCAGCCGTTTCAGCTTCTTCCAGTCGAATGACCGGAATCGTTTCGCCTGCCATTTCTTCCAAATAAGTGCGAAGGGGTATATCTTTCACCTTCAAATCAGCTTCAGGCTGAAGCAGCATAGATGAAACACCCTCCATTTGTTGGAGCTGAGGCATTGACGAAATCACGGTCGGTGCATTAAGCAGGTTGGTTTCCGGCTGATCGCCAAGAAAAGCACCGCTTTCGGCCAAAGAAGGAAGTTCTTCCGTTTGTTCAGTAATGCGGATGTGATCAAATTGAACAGTGGCGCCTGATGCCTGAAAACCGATTCGGCCGTTTTGAAGCGCTGTTGCCGCATCTGTGTCGATAACGAGCTGGCCATTTATAAATTGCTGCACGCGGTTTCCTTTTGAGATGATTTTCAGCTTGTACGTTTTGTTGTAAGCAAAAGCCTCGCTGTAAGGAGCTTTGTTCAGCACAGACCACTGATTGTTTGCATTACGAAGGGCAAATTCAACGCCATTTAGGGCCTGGGCACCGCGGCGGACAGCCATTTGATAATAAGGATAGTCTTTGCCCTGTACGCGGTACATAATCGATGCCCAACGCGTATCTTCAACAGTGGAAAAAAACGTCATATCGGCTTCAATCACATAGTCACCGCCAGAAACAGACGAAGGTGCAAGCACGCGAGCGGGCTTTGAAGAAGAGGGAGATGACAAAACAAGGGCACCGTTTTGAACAGAAGCTTGTCCCTGAATCACTTCCCAGCCAGCGGGCAGTGAAGATGTATCGAAGGATTCCTGTAAAACAGGCTCTGCTGCCAGGGTGTGGACGGGTGCCCCTCCATTTGCGCTTAATAAAAAACCAGAAGCTAAAAACAATGGAACAATTTTTTTCTTTTTCATCCTAATCCCTCCTCAAATAAACTGCTTCTTTATTTTGTCAGGGGATTATTAACAGAGTGTGAAGGAAAAAATAAGTTATCAAAAAAGACGAAAAATTCGTTCTTTTTTCCTGGTAAATAAAAAAAGGAAACGCCGCAGGAAAAGATATTCACATGTGGATAGTATGATAAAATAAGGGTGAGCAAAAGGAATGTTAATATGTGGATAACTTCTGTGGATAAGCTGTTTGTAAATTGTTTGTAAGGTGGGGTCAAATTGTGAATATCTCGATTATAACAGTAGGAAAACTAAAAGAGAAGTACTTGAAGCAAGGCATAGATGAATATGTGAAACGATTATCTGCTTATGCAAAAACCGATATCATCGAAGTTTCGGATGAAAAAGCGCCGGAAATATTAAGTGACGCGGAAATGAAACAGGTGAAAGAAAAGGAAGGCGAGCGCATTCTTGCCAAAATCGGCCAGGACACCTACGTGATCGCCTTGGCCATCAATGGAAAAATGAAATCTTCTGAACAGCTTGCTGCCGATCTTGATAAGCTCGCCACTTATGGCAAAAGCAAGATTGCTTTCGTGATCGGCGGGTCACTCGGACTGAGTGACGCCGTTTTAAAACGGGCAGATGACAAGCTGTCATTTTCTCCAATGACTTTTCCACATCAGCTTATGAGACTCGTTTTGGTTGAGCAGGTATACCGGAGTTTTCGGATAAACCGCGGTGAACCGTATCATAAATAATGGTAAATCAGCCAGTAGAAGTACCTCTAGACAAAGAAATATTAAAGAGGCTTAAACTAAAGGAGACCGACTATAACATATACGGTCCCCTTTAGTTTTTTTAATCTGTATTTCACTCATTAATGCATGAGTATTATCTTCTGTATCTTTAAAGAACACCCTCCACGGTTCTGTTTGTTTCATTTTTGCTACAACATAGGGTTCGTCGATAAAAGTAGCTTCTTTACCTGCTAGTTGCGCATAAGTATCTTTAATATTGTTGAATTGAAAATAAGTAACTGAACTTGAACGGGAGCATTCCTCTTTTTCTGGATGTGTTAACATGAGTCGCAGCCCATTACAATCAAAAAATGCCATAATATCAGTGTTAAATAAAAGCGAAAGACCTAATTTCTCTTTATAAAAATCTAGTGCTCTATTTAAGTCTTTAACAGGTACACCAATTTTTACGACATTTTGAATCATTTTAGTTTCCACTACATATTTCTCCCTTTTTAAAGAGCTTTACCATCTGAAAATGTTTTTATGAACAGTTGGTCAATTCCCTGCCATTAAAAATGGTCCCTTCTTGCATGTATAACAAAATTGGTAGAATTATTTTTTGCATAATATAATCCTATGATAGACAACTTTATTCTCTCCTAACTTTATTATACATAATAATGAAAAATAAGTTTGTATGTATTACCAATGAATATGGTGAACTGTATCGTAAGTAAAAGAGAAAGCAAACTCGGCGACAATCCCGCAGCTTCTATGAAATAAAAAATCTTCCTGACCTACACGAAAAGTCAGGAAGATTTTTTATTTACCTTTTAAAAAGTGCGCTTTTTCACTTACGGCTATTCTGTGTATCATACTCGCTCTTTAAACCTTTGAGCAGAGAGAAGGACATGAGAATCAAGATAATAGCAAATGGGAGAGCGGCTGCGAGAGACGCAGATTGCAGGACGTTTAGTCCGCCAGCGAAAAGCAATACAGCTGCTACAGCCGATTGAATAATGCCCCATGTTACTTTGATTCTGTTGGAAGGGTTCAATGTGCCGCCTTCACTTAGCATTCCTAACACAAAGGTTGCAGTATCGGCAACTGTTATATAGTAAATGGCTACAACGGTAAAACCGATGACGCTTAACAGAGAACCTAATGGAAGCTGGTCAAAGAATGTAAAGATAGACAAATCTACGTTATTTGCGATGGATGTTGCCAGGTCATTGTTTCCTTGTACAAGATCAAGCGCAGAGCCGCCAAAAATAGACATCCACAAGCATGTTCCAAGGGTTGGAACAATCAACACGCCAATAACAAACTCCCTGACGGTGCGTCCTCTTGAAACACGTGCGATAAACATACCGACGAATGGTGCCCAGGCGATCCACCATGCCCAGTAGAATAATGTCCAGGAGGCAATCCAGCCGTCTCCTTCACTAAATGGTGTTAGTCTTAAGCTTAGATGCAGAAAATCACTGAGATAAAGGCCCGTTGTATTAAAGAAGACTTTAACAATAGTCAAGGTAGGACCGACAATCAAAACCATCAGCATAATCAAAAAGGATAGGATCATAGCGCCATTAGATAAGTATTGGATCCCTTTATCTAACCCCGTATTGATTGAAATGATAAAAATGACCGTTGCAACAGCAATAACAATCAGCTGCACGAATAATTCATTTGGAACTCCGAATATGTGATGCATTCCGGCCGTTATCTGCATGGCACCAAGGCCTAAAGAGGTTGCGATACCGAAGACCGTTGCGAAAATGGACAGGATATCAATTGTTTTTCCGATCGGTCCATAAATTCTGTCACCTAATACAGGATAGAATGCGGAACTAATCGCTGCTGGAAGCTTTTTGTTGTATTGGAAAAAGGCGAGTGCCAACCCAATTACAGTGTAGATCGCCCATGGATCCAAACCCCAGTGGAAGAATGTATATTTCATTGCGGTATTGGCTGCTTCAGCTGTAAACCCTTCCCCAGTGGGAGGATTTGTATAATGGGTTACTGGTTCGGCAACACTCCAGTAAACAATCCCAACTCCCATTCCAGCTCCAAACAGCATAGCAAGCCAAGATCCGGTGTTAAAATCCGGCTTATCTGTTTTTTTACCAAGACGGATACTGCCGTATTTAGAGAAGAGTATATAGATGGAGAAGATTACAAAGAATAGAGTCGCACCAAGATAAACCCATCCAAAGTAGTCAATTGCCCCAGTATAGATGATATTAGTTACATCAGCGAGACTGTTTTTAAAAAAGACGCCCCAAATAATAAAGATTAGCGTGATTAATAAAGAAATAATAAAAACAGTATTACCAGTCTGTTTTTTACTGCCCATAGAAACCTCCTAGTAGTTAACAGGCCTTAATCTCAGCGTGTGAGATTAATCATACATCGAGAAGATGATAAACAACTTCCCATTTATCTGCGTCCGATAACTCATCCAGCGGAACTTCTAAACCGCCTCCAAGATATATCGTTTGGCCCTTGATTGCGATAACCATCGCTTCCAATAACTCATCGTCGCCTTTCTTTCGATAAATGCTTCCTACTCTTGGCAGCTGCTCAATGCTGGTGGTAATGACAGGACCGAGCGCGCTGTCATCTAAGTTCTCCGCATCCACACCTTCCGTGTTTTGGTAATCTATAGGGTTACTGCCATCAGCACGGCCGGGTTCCATTACAAGGTATTCGTAATGCTTGAGCCCGTGGGAATTATTCGTAGTGACCCCATTTTTATCTGATGATTCCACCACATCAATTTCATTCAACGAGTATGTGTCCAAGGAATCGGGCTTCGGATTATGTATTAAAACATGATCGCCTTCCTCAGCAGTCCTTTTGCTGAGCGTATAAACATGACGATTGAATACAAAACTGTCATGTTCCTTTGGTTTGTATTTTTCTACACTCGCTGCCGTCGTTAACACCTGTGTTAAATCCCTCATTCTGATCGCATGAACGGATTGCTTATACATCTGTTTAACCCCGTATATCCGGTGTAGCTCATTGTTATAATATACAAGCAGTCCTTTTCTTATTTGATAAAGTTTCACGGAAAATTCTCCCTTCAAGCTTATTTCTTAAGTCAGAATTATAAAAACATGAGGATTGCACAACCTCCATCATCATTAGGGTCTCTTTATACCCGAAAATTATGATGCATAAAAGTAATAGGTAAATACATTACGAAAAACTGAGAGATATAGTATTTTATGCTCACTACAATTTTATATCCTCTTGAGAGCGTTCATTGGTCTTAACAGTAGTGTCTGCCAATGAATCATGGATTATAAAGCCAATTTTTCACAAGAACCCTTCTCTTACAATAAAATTAGGATTAGGGTTCATATATATATGGAAATAAAAATTTTGCATTCAACTACACATTCAGCAAAACGATAGGGCTTTTACATTGTTTTATTTAAAGAGAGAACGTACAGGAGTCGGCGCTTAACCGGAAAAAAACAACAAAAAGCTGACCTTTTTCGGTCAGCTTTTTATTACGGAGTATAAATTAAAGCGTACTCACCCGGCCCGATTAAAGCCACGCCCATGGCTGTTGCAATCAAAACGAGATTGTATTCAAACCCGCCGTTTGTCATCCAATAGCCGTTTTTGCCATGAACCGCAAAAATGGCATCAATCATTACAATTACAATCATAATTGCACCGAGCCAGGTAAGAAAGCCGGCAGCAAACAGCAAGCCGCCAATGAATTCAAACAGTCCTGCCAAGGTAGCCCACACTTTTGCGCCCTCTTTGATGCCGATTGACTCGAGCCAGCTTCCCGTTCCGGTAATACCCGTACCTCCGAACCAGCCGAACAGCTTTTGGGCACCGTGTCCGACAAAAGTTAATCCAATCACAAGTCGAATGATTAATAATCCAAGATCTGCGGCCATACTTCTTCCTTCTTTCAGTCAATGTATTTTCAAAAGACATAATGGTTCTAATCAAAAACAAACAGATAACTTATTGTGAGGAAGCAAGACAATGTTTATGCCCTACATCAATAAAGAGATGTAAACCGGCAAGGAAACTAGGGATAAAACGGTACTAATAACAAAAGAAGAAGCCGTTTCTGTACTCAACGAATCAAAACGGGTTGAAATCATGGCTGCCACAGCGGAGCCCGGGAATGACACAAGCAAAATAGCTTTTACTGTATCTGCATGATTAATACCAACCATATGGGCTACAGCAATCATGAATAATGGAATCGCCACAACCTTTAAAATAGAAATACCAAATGAAATGGCTTTAAAGCTGATTTTGCGGATACCAACTGTGACACCGACAGCAAATAGCGCAATGCCGGATGTGACAGATCCAATCTGGTCAAGGGCATCCTTTACGAGATCCGGTGACTGGAAGCTGAATAGTGTCAGCACGACGGCAGCAAGCGGGATACAGGCAAGCGGTTCGCTCAGGCTATGAAGAATAATGCCAAGCGTACTTGATTGCCGGCTGGGTTGAGTTGAGTGAAAACATGGATGCTTTTGTTAAATCGTACTTAAACCTAAATTTAATGGAAAATTATCATCTTTTCTGGTAATTTTTCAGACTGTTGGAAAAGTTCTTTCGACGCTTTTCATTGTGTTGTATAAAAAAATAATCGGCCATAGTTATATAAAGTCAGGAGTGCACTTAAATAAGAAGCCGCCTGTGGAAGAAAACCCACAGGCGGCTTTTTGCTGCACAGCTTTTTTATTCAATCCACTGAACAATATCATTCATGTCTTTTCTTGTTTTTGGACGCGGCTCGTTCTTGCGGTAGCCGAATGCGACCATAACAGAAACCGCTAAATGATCATCTTCAAGCAGATTTTCTTCTTTAAGCAGCTTTTGTACTTTTTCAAAATGGAAGCCTTCAATTGGACATGAATCAATGCCGATCAAAGCGGCAGTCGTCATCATATTGGCCATCGCAATATACGTTTGTTTCCCAGCCCAGTCCAGCATGGTACGCTCGTTTTCTAAAAGGTTAAGATCTTCTTCCTGAAAAG
The DNA here is from genome assembly GCF_038806185.1 of Domibacillus sp. 8LH. Classification (NCBI taxonomy): domain Bacteria; kingdom Bacillati; phylum Bacillota; class Bacilli; order Caryophanales; family Bacillaceae; genus Domibacillus; species Domibacillus sp. 8LH. Next base: position 55,346 of record NZ_JAVJNG010000002.1, read on the forward strand.
ATTTGTACCGTTCTTTAATTTTGTCAAAGAGCTCAGGCGGAAATTTCTTTACGTTCAGCATTTGATTCTTCACATAGTCTGAATCATACTTTGTATCTTTGATTGTTCTTGCCAAAATCACGACAAAGTGGCTTGCGGTCGGCAGCTGCCCTTGTGCTCCCCAGGAAACTTCACGCAGTTTTTCACGCAGCTCTGGATTTTGGATCACCAAAAACTTCCAAGGTTCATAGCCGACAGAGCTTGGAGATAAGCGGGCTGCTTCTAAAATCAGCTCAAAATCTTCTTTCGGTATTTTTTTCGTTGGATCAAATTCTTTTGTGGCATGTCTAAATTCGAAAGCCTTTAAAATGTCCTGGTGTGTAATAGAAGACTGGCTCATATACTTGAATACTCCTTTTTATAGCATGTTTTTTACCCACATATTGTGCCCATGAGTGGATGGATTATGATGATCATCAGTATAAATAATGAACGGGCGAAAGGAAAATAGTTTGCTCAAAAGAGAAGGTATGGAAAGGGAGGACGGAGAAAAGAAAAGGAGTGGGCTGTCAGTATCTCTTGGCGTAAATTTCCTTGTGAAAACAAAAGAGAATATAAGTTTATGTCCACGGAAAAGAGGGTAGGTAAAGACAGGCCTATTTTACTCAATCAAGGACAGGCTTACAAGCGTTATAGACTGAAAAAGGACGTGGAAACGTGTCAGAGACCGATATGTCAAAATACGAGAAAAAAATTATCGTGCGAAATATACGTTATGAAGACATTGATGAAATCATGAAGCTGTGGGGCCGCTGTTTCCCGGGTATGGAGCCATGGAAGCGGGAGCAGCTGGAAAGTCATATCCACATTTTTCCTGAAGGTCAGTTTTGTGTAGAATATGAGGATAAAATTGTGGGCTCCTGCTCAAGCCTGATTGTTAATTTTGACGAGTACGACGACCAGCACACGTGGAACACGATTACAGACAATGGATATATTACAAACCATGATCCCAATGGTTTTAACTTATACGGTATTGAAGTGATGGTAGATCCTGAATACCGCCGGATGAAAATCGGGCACCGTCTTTATGAAGCACGGAAAGAGCTCGCCCGCCAGTTAAATCTTCAAAGCATCATTATCGGAGGGCGAATTCCGAATTATCATAAACACAAAGCGGAGATGACACCGCGTGAGTATGTGGCGGCTGTTGAAAAGCACAGCATTTATGATCCGGTTTTATCTTTCCAGCTTCTTGAAGGATTTACGATTAAGCGTATTAATACGCGATATCTTCCTGATGATGCAGCGTCCGATTCTTTTGCTACATTAATGGAATGGAACAACATTGATTACCTGGCCAAGTCGCGGCGTGTATACCGCGCGTCTTTCCCGGTAAGAATTTGCGCGATCCAATATATGATGAAAAAAATTGATTCCTTCGAGGATTTTGCCCGCCAGGTAGAGTACTACGTAGATGTGGCTGCTGATTTCGGATCTGACTTCGCTGTTTTTCCAGAGCTGTTTACGACACAATTAATGTCGTTTCTCGAAGAAAAGCGACCGGACCGCGCTGTCCGCCGTCTGGCTACGTACACAGACCAGTACATCGAATTGTTTACGGAGCTGGCTGTCCGCTATAACGTAAACATTATTGGCGGCTCCCACTTCGTTGAAAGCGAAGGCAATATTTACAACGTAGCTTATTTATTCCGCCGCGACGGAACCATTGAAAAACAGGAAAAAATTCATGCGACGCCAAATGAGCAAAAGTGGTGGGGAATTGCGGAAGGAAACAAAATTGAAGTATTCGATACGGATTGTGGAAAAATTGCGATCCAAATTTGTTATGATATTGAATTTCCGGAGCTTGCCCGCATTGCCGTCGACCAGGGAGCCAACATTATTTTTGTTCCATTCTGTACAGACGACCGCCAAGGATATCTTCGTGTCCGCTATTGCGCCCAGGCGCGGGCTGTCGAGAACCAGGCCTACATTTGTATTGCCGGAACGGTCGGCAACTTAACCCATGTAGAAAATATGGACATTCAGTACGCCCAATCGGCTATTTTCTCTCCTTCTGACTTCGGATTTGCAAGAGACGGAATTGTAGGAGAATGTGATGCGAACGTAGACACGGTCGTGGTAGGGGATGTGGATCTGGAAAAGCTGAGAAGATCCCGGAACGCCGGGTCGGTTAGACAGCTGCGCGACCGGCGCCGTGACTTATACCGAATTGAACTGAATCAATTAGAATCAGAGTAAGGTTTATAAAACGAAAAGCGATCACTCAAAGCAATGCCAATGAAGCCTTAAACGAATGTGCATTAATTCATTCGTTTAAGGCTTCAAGTATTATTTATACAAAAAAACGTTCAAGTTATCTTTTTGGTCAATGGTAGCAAGCAGCACATCTTTTACTTCCGTGTGAAATACATGTTCTAAATGGGAAACAACCCAGCTTTCATCTTTAGCCAGTTGTTTTAACTCATGTGAGTTTAATTTCCCTTCTTTAATAATCGTTCTTGGCAAATCGAAAGGTTCTGTTTTCATTTTGAGAGAAGCAGGGGTAAGAGGTTCGTATTTAGGATCTAAAAAAAACGAAATTTTTCCGTCCGCTTCCCAAATGGCCAGTGCTACTTTCTTCACATCTTCTACTTTTTCTTCTCGAAGTTCTTCTAATAACACATCAATGGAGATTCTTGCTTTTTTCAGACCTGTATAAAGAATTTCACCATTTTGAACAATTGTAATAGGAGAATGATTGACCAGGTTTCGGAACCAGGACCACTTAAGGTTCAGATAAATACCGGTCAGGTACAATATGACCAATACCACTGTCGTTGTTACAGATCCATTCAGCGCAAGGCTCTCATTGGATAAAGGATGGGCAATGATATTTCCAATGACCAGGACAACAGCAAAATCAAGAACCCTTAATTGAGAAATGGCACGCTGGCCTAAAGCTTTGGCAACTGCTACTAGAAAGAAAAAACTAACCGCCGCTCGCAGCATCCATTCAACGACAGAGAGGGTTTCCTGGCCATGAAAAAATTCCACACTAAACACATCCTTTCCTTCAAATATCTCTTCTTTCGTTCACCATACCGTTCATTGAACAATGGATTGTAAGGCTTCATTATTTACGGCAATCGTTTATTTCCTTTTACAGCAGCTTATCTTTTGAAGCAAGCCATTATCCATGATTTCTATATCCTTTATCTGATATACACAATCATTGTTATTTTTCTGCTGGCAAGGAGCAATGGTCTCACTTTCCTTTTATACTTCCTTTAAATCCTGCTTTCTGGTTAATGGCTTCTGCTTAAAACGGTCAGCGTGCAGGGTTGTGTGTATGTTTAATTACCGGGCTCTAAAAGGTCAAAAAAACAGTTTCTTCGTTTTTGCTCATTCGCGAATGCAAAATAAATTGTTAGATTTTCTGACATAGAAAGTGACGATTTATCGGAATTTTTATACGATAAATGAAAGAATAACCAGTAGGTGAAGAACGGTGAATGCCTCTTTTAAAAAACAGCTGTCCCAGCTGTACAATGAAGTGAATCAAGAAATTTACAGTACAGGCGTAAGCAAGCAAAAAATAGACGTTGTAGAAAACCGCATTGTCATTTTTGCTCAAACAAAACGTTCGCCTTTGATTTCCGCTTTAGGCAGGCGCTATCCGGAGTTAACACTGTCTGTCGACGGGGCTTTAGCGATGGAATACAAACACAGCTTAAAAGAACGGATTGAAGAACAGTTTGGACTGACAGTGACAGCTATTTTTAAAGATTACGACGCGGTAAGCCAGCATGCCTGCACCGTCATTTATGTAAAAGAACCACTTGATACATCCCATAAATAAGGAAACTGCTGGAGAAATTTGATTTATCATTTTTCTTCACCAGCATTCTTTTAAAAAGCCGGAAGCTTACATGTCGTTATACGTCATATAAGAGCCGTAGAAACAGAAGGAGAAGTCTCCTTTTATTTCTACGGCTCTTTTTTATAGAAAAGGAGGAGCAACAAATGAATTCAAAAGTCATATCGTTAGGATTTCAGCATGTAATGGCCATGTATGCAGGAGCAATTCTCGTTCCATTGCTGGTCGGAAGAGCGTTAAATCTTTCTTCAGAGCAGCTGGCTTATCTCGTAGCCATCGACTTATTAACGTGCGGCATCGCTACACTGCTGCAGGCATGGAAAAACAAGTATTTTGGAATCGGCCTTCCCGTCGTGCTTGGTGCCTCTTTCGTCGCTCTTTCGCCCATGATTGCCATCGGTTCTGAGTACGGCCTTCAGGCTGTTTATGGATCGATTATAGCGGCAGGCCTTTTTATTCTTCTGTTTGCCCGTTATCTTGGCAAGCTCGTCAAGCTATTTCCACCTGTTGTAACCGGAACAGTGGTAACCATTATCGGTTTGTCACTCATTCCATCTGGCATTCGAAACATGGCGGGCGGTGCAGGAAGTCCGGACTTTGGCAGCCTGGAAAACCTGGTGCTGTCCATGGGTGTTATCGGCGTCATTCTTTTAGCTAACCGCTTTTTAAAAGGCTATCTCCGCTCTCTTTCTGTGCTGCTTGGCATTGTGGCAGGCACCATAGCCACATTTCTTATGGGAAGAGTTCATTTTCAGGAAGTAGCAGAAGCGTCCTGGTTTCACTTACCGCAACCCTTTTATTTCGGTATGCCTGTCTTTGAAATCGGACCGATTTTGACAATGCTCATTGTCGGCCTGGTCATTATTGTGGAATCAACAGGCGTCTTTTTCGCTTTAGGAAAAATTTGTGACCGACCCGTTACGCAGGAAGACCTTGCCAGGGGATACCGGGCAGAAGGCCTGGCGATTATGATTGGCGGAATCTTTAATGCTTTTCCGTACAATACGTTTGCTCAAAATGTAGGGCTTGTACAGCTGTCAAGGAACAAATCAGCAAATGTCGTTGTGGCAGCGGGCTTTATTCTTGTTTTGCTTGGATTAATTCCGAAAGTAGCAGCCCTGGCCACGATTATTCCTGCTCCTGTGCTGGGCGGCGCGACGGTTGTGTTATTTGGAATGGTCGTCTCTTCTGGCATTAAAATGTTAAGTTCAGTGGATTTCAGCGATCAGCAAAACGGACTGATTGTCGCCTGCTCGATTTCACTGGGGCTTGGGGCGACGGTTGTACCCGAGTTGTTCAGCCAGCTGCCCAACGCAATGCGCATTCTAGTGAGTGATGGTGTGATAACTGGCAGCCTGTGCGCTATTTTGCTGAATGTGTTTTTTCATTTCCGGAGCGTTTTAGGTTCAGGCGCTGCCCGCCAGGAGGAAGCGGATAAAGCACGCATTTCATAACAAAGAAAAGGACGGTAGGAAGAAATGGTGACCATAGAAGCGTTAAACAACATGTCAAAACAGGTATTTACCGAAACATTAAAAGACTTGGCTGAGCACTCCCCCTGGGTGATTCAAAGAGTCGGAGAGCATCGGCCATTTGAATCCCGCGAAGCTCTTTATCAGCAAATCATGACGATTATTCAAACAGCGGATGAAGAAGAAAAAACGAACTTAATTCAAGCACATCCTCATTTGGGAACACGAAAAAAAATGACTTCGTTTTCTCAAAGCGAGCAAAAAGGCGCCGGGTTAAATGAGCTGTCGGAAGATGAATACGAGCAGTTGCTGGAATTAAACAAAGCGTATGTTGAGCGGTTTGCTTTTCCTTTTATCCTGGCAGTCCGGGGCAAAAACAAAGAAGAGATTTTCGCCTCTATACAAGAAAGGCTGCAGCATTCAAAGAAACAGGAACGCGACCGGGCGCTGGCCGAGATCAGCCACATTATCCGCTTTAGAATAGAAGACCAAATAAAAGAAGAAGGAAGCTGATTCGATGACTGGATTAACCACCCACATACTAGACCTGGCGCATGGCCGCCCTGCTGAGAATGTAAAGATTGAGCTTTTTGAACTCAACGGCTCCGAAAAGCAGTTTTTAAACCGTGCACAGACCAACTCAGACGGTCGTCTGGATGCTCCGCTTCTTTCCTCGGACAGCATGCGGACAGGAGAATATGAACTGTTGTTTTGGATTGGTGATTATTTTAGAAAAAAAGGGCTCGAGCTGCCGCAGCCTGCTTTTTTGGAAAAGGTCTCCGTACGAATCGGGCTCGATCATTCATCGCCGCATTATCATGTTCCTCTGCTTGTTTCGCCATGGGGCTATCAAGTGTACCGTGGAAGCTGACGATTTCGTTTTAATTATTTAAAGGAGATGAGAACCATGAGTATAGAAGCGTTGAATAAACGAGTAAAAACAGATCTTTCTTATCTGGCATTTGGCAGAGAGGGCTGGGTGCATCCGGCCCGTCACTCTGAAGGCCACGTGTATGATGCTGTCATTGTGGGCGGCGGGCAAAGCGGGTTAGGGATTGCTTTTGGTCTTTTGCGTGAGCGCATCTCTAATATTTTAATTATCGATGAAAATAAAGAAGGATATGAAGGACCATGGGTCACATATGCGCGGATGATGACACTGCGGACACCGAAACATTTAACATCCATTGACCTTGGCGTTCCTTCTTTAACGTTCCGTTCCTGGTGGGAAGCGCAATTCGGGCCGGAGGGCTGGGAAGCTGTCGATAAAATTCCCCGAAGCGACTGGATGAATTATTTACGCTGGTACCGGAAAGTTTTGCAGCTGCCCGTGATAAACGAAGTGAAGCTTAAGCTCATTGAGCCAATGGAGGAAGGGATTCACCGGATGCATATTGAAGGTGCCGGCACCCCTTCAAACGCCCTGCTCGCGCGCAAAGTTATTTTAGCGACGGGGATTCAAGGAGGCGGTGAGTGGCATGTGCCGCCAATGATTTCTGAGAAGCTGCCCCCTAATCTTTATGCCCATACATCCCAAACAATTGATTTTAACGCACTGAAAGGAAAGAAAGTAGCCGTTTTAGGAGGCGGTGCTTCTGCTTTTGATAATGCAAACTTTGCTTTAACGGAGGGAGTGGCCGAGGCTCATATATTTGTCCGCCGTAAAGAAATGCCAAGAATTAATCCGATTCGCCAGATGGAAGGCTCCGGGATCATTGAGCGCTTCCATGCGTTATCGGACGAACAAAAGTACGCGGTGATGGCTCATTTTTTCAAGCATAATCAGCCGCCGACCAACGATACATTCCAGCGTGCCGCTTCATGGCCGGGATTTCATTTGCACCTTGAATCACCCTGGCTTGAGGTGGAAAGCAAAGAGAACAAAGCATTGGTCACAACACCGCATGGCACGTTTTCGTTTGATTATTTGATCATCAGCACCGGTCTTGTGACCGATCCGGCGCTGCGCCCGGAGCTGAAGCTCATTGAAAACGGAATTGCCCGCTGGAGCGATTATTATAAAGCGCCTGCTGAACGCGCAAACCCGCTTATTGATACGCATCCGTATCTCAGCCCCGGCTTTGCGTTTATGGGACGGGATGAAGAAGCACAAAAAAAGCTGCACGGCCTTTTTGTTTTTAATTATGCAGCGTTAATCAGCTGCGGTATTTCAGCTTCTGCTCTTTCCGGTATGAAATATGGGGTTCCTAAAATTGTCTCCGCGGTAGCTGACCAGCTTTTTCTTGATGATCAAGACACGATTTTAAAACGCTTTTTTGCTTACGATGAAGTGGAATTTACAGGAGAATGGACCGGAAAAACAGTGCTGGAAGCGTAAACCGCTTAAAGAAATTGAAGAAATGATTTCAAAGCTTCTCTTTTGGGCCGGAAAATGTTGCAGTATGACCGGCTTCTCTTTTTTCCGGCCATACAAAAAGGAGGTCTCAGCAGTCGGTTTTTCCGGCTTAGAGACCTCCTTTTTTGCGTGTTGGTTTAAATTTGAAAAAGCCAGACGACAATGGGCCCAAACAGGGAGCCCAGCACAGCGCTGAGCGTCATAGAGACCGAACTCATGGACACGGCAAGTTCCCCGTATTCAAATGCTTTTGAAGTGCCTAAAGCGTGAGAGGCGCTCCCAAAGGCGATCCCCTTTCCTAACGAACTGCGAATACGCACCCACTTTAAAACCATCGGTCCGAGCAAAACACCGGAAAATCCAGCAATCATTACAAATACAACGGTCATAGATGGCACACCGCCAATTCCGGTGGCGATTTGAATCGCAACGGGTGTGGTAATAGATTTCGGTATAATCGAAAGAATTAAATCACGGTCCACTCCGAATACCTCGGCAAATAAAAGCCCGCTCATCATTCCTGAAAAAAGTCCGACCAGTACGCCCCCGAGAATGGGAAAGCCGTATTGAAGCAGCACATAACGCTGTTTGTAAAGTGGATACGCAAGGGCCACAATGGCTGGGCCGAGCAGGGAACTAATCCACTGGCCGCCGACCATATAGCCGTTATACGAAATGTGAAAAGCTTTCAGCAGTACAATAATCAACACGGTCGTTGTCAGGACTGGGAGAAAAAATGGATAAGGAAACCGCTGATACACCTTCATCATTACTAAATAAGCAGCAACGGTAAGTAAAATGATCAGGACTGCGAGAAAGAATTGCGGCATGTTTTTTTCTCCTTTCGTTTATTGGCCCGCGTTTCCAGCAGCTGGCTGACAATTCCTGCTGCGGCCATGGTAACGATTGTGCTCAGCACTACAACGAAAAGAAGCACAGCGCCGCTGCTGGAAAAAAGAGACGGATAATTGATGACACCCGTCATGGCCGGAATAAACAAAAGAGGAAGAAACGACAACAAAAAACCAGCGCCATTTTCAATCATTTTAACCGGGATGATGTTAAAAATTAAACAAAGAAGCATCAGCACTAAACCGATAATACTTCCTGGAATCGGTATATGAAACAGCTGATGAATGGTTTCTCCGAGTACGGAAAAGACATATAAAATGGCGATCTGCAACACAACTTTTATAGCTTTCAATGTAAGATGCTGCTCTTTAGATGAAGAACAACGTCCTCCTTTCCGGCCGTCCGGGCCTTTGAATTATAATGTGAGAATTTTCTTTACTTTCTGTTTATTTACTTGTACGATACAAATATATATAGTTGCATTATACAACTATATAACACTTTGTCAACGAAGGGAAAGCCTGTATACTCAGGGAGGAGAGTGAAGAAAAGTGGAAAAGCGAAACCCGGTTGAACGCATCGAGTATGAACTGACTACATTTATCCGGCGGGCGGTTTATCTCGATAACTCGGAAAAGAAAATCGGAAACTTGGAGCGATCTTCTTACTTATTATTAAGGCACTTGGATGAGTTTGGTCCGGCACGTGTAAAAGAGCTGGCAGAATCATTTAAATTAGATATTTCAACCGTTTCAAGGCAGGCAGCGGCTTTAGAAGCAAAGGAGCTGATCATCCGTTTTTCGGATCCTGCAGACGGGAGAGTCAGTTTATTTACGGTTACCAAGCTTGGCAAGCAAAAATTGAAAGCGGATAAAAAAATGCGGCTGAAACGATTTGAAAGCATCACGAGTGAGTGGTCAGCCGATGAAAAAAAACTATTTGGCGATCTGCTTATCCGTATGAATGAAGCGTTTTTTGATTAATAAAGATGAGAAAAGAAAGCCTGTTTTGCACTTTTTTTCGGCTGTAGGCAGGCTTTATTTTTTTCTCAATAAAAATGAATTTGCCTATTGTACAGAAAGAATTCCTGTAGTACAATCTAATTGTGAAATGGTTCACAATCAATTTCGAAGAAACAAATTATATTTTTTATCAGTTTATGTGAAAAGATTCACAATACTTAAAGAAAAGGAACGGCTGATCATTTCTCAGGTCAACCATTCAAAACAGCGATCATACAATTTTTTATACAAAAACATGTGAAATATTTCACAAATAATAAAACCGGAGGACATTATCATGAATTTTACACAAGGTAATAAAGTCGTTTTAGTTGGAACAGGTGCAGTTGGATCAAGCTATGCATATGCGTTGTTGAATCAAGGCATTTGCGATGAGCTCGTGCTGGTTGATTTAAATGAAGAAAAAGCAAAAGGCGATGTAATGGACCTTGATCACGGTGTTGTATACGCACCTGGGGAAATGGCGATTAAGTTCGGCACATATGAAGACTGCACAGATGCAGCCCTTGTTGTCATCTGTGCAGGCGCCCCGCAAAAGCCGGGAGAAACAAGATTAGACCTTGTCAGCAAAAACGTGAAAATTTTTGAATCCATCGTTGGCAGTATTATGCAAATGGGTTTTAACGGTATTTTCTTAGTCGCAACAAACCCGGTCGATATTTTGGCTTATGCAACATGGAAAATTTCCGGCCTTCCAAAAGAGCGGGTTATCGGTTCAGGAACAGTGCTTGACTCTGCCCGGTTCCGTTCTGCATTAGGAAAAGAATTTGATACAGCACCAGCAAGCGTTCACGGCTACATTATTGGGGAACACGGTGATTCCCAGCTTCCAGTTTGGAGCTCAGCAAGTATTGCCGGCACACCAGTGGCACCATTGTTAACAGAAGAAAGAAAAGAAGAAATGGCAGTGGCCGTGCGTGATGCTGCTTACGACATTATCAATGCTAAAGGAGCGACTTACTACGGAATTGCAACAGGGCTTGCCCGGATTACAAAAGCGATTTTGAGAAATGAAAATGTGATTTTGCCAGTCGGTGCGCTGCTTGAAGGTGAGAATGGACACAGCGACGTATATATCGGTATTCCGTCTGTGATTAACCGTGGCGGCGTGAAAAGGGTGGTTGAACTTAACTTGAACGAAAGTGAACGGGAAAAGCTGGCCCGGTCAGTTCAAACATTAAAAGATATTCAAGGAGCTATTTGGCAGGAGAGTAACGTCTAAGTATTTTACACAAGGGAGTCCTTCTTATGTTAGTCAGCACGTTTGATCCGTTTCATAATCTGGCACTTTCCGCTTCTGTTGCTGCGATTCCAATTTTATTGTTTTTACTATGCTTGACCGTCTTAAAGATGAAAGGCATTCATGCAGCGCTGGTGAATTTAGCAGTAACCTTTTTGATCGCCCTGTTTGTTTTCAAGCTTCCCATCGGCGAGTCTGTTGGCAGTGTGATTCAAGGCATTATTCAGGGCATTTGGCCGATTGGCTATATTATCGTCATGGCAGTCTGGCTGTATAAAATTGCTGTGAAATCAGGAAAGTTTGATGTGCTGCGCGGCAGTATCGTCGGGATTTCGCAGGACCAGCGCATTCAGCTGCTGCTGATCGGCTTTTGTTTTAACGCCTTTTTGGAAGGAGCGGCAGGGTTTGGCGTACCGATTGCCATTTGTGCCGTGCTGCTCGTTTCACTTGGCTATAAGCCTCTGCAGGCAGCGATGCTCTGCTTGATCGCAAATGGGGCTTCCGGCGCTTTTGGCGCCATTGGCATCCCGGTTGGTATTGTCGGCACCTTTGGCCTTGACGGGGTAACATCCATGAATGTATCGATGATGACAGCTCTGACACTGCCTATCATCAACTTTACGATTCCATTTCTTTTGATCTGGCTGATCGATGGTTTCAAAGGGATTAAAGAAGTACTGCCAGCTATTTTGGTTACATCAACGGTGTATACCGTCGCGCAGGCACTGATGACGGTTTTTGTAGGACCGGAGCTTGCTGATATTATTCCATCTTTACTGGCAATGGGCTTACTTGCTTTATTCCTGCAAAAATGGCAGCCAAAACATATTTTCCTTCTGAACGGCCGGGAAATGAAAACAGAAAAGCATTCTGCAGGTGAAGTGATCAAAGCGTGGTCGCCATTTTACTTATTAACGATTTTTGTCCTGATCTGGAGCCTGCCTGTTTTTAAAGGTTTGTTTGCCGAAGGAGGAATGCTGGCCCAATCGGTCTTGAAATTTGTGATACCAGGATCATCTATTGGAATGAGTGTTGATTTGATTGGTGCAACAGGGACAGCGATCCTGCTCGCTGGATTAACAACAACCGCTTCAACAGGAGCGATTTCATTAAAAGAAAGTGTGGGGCTGTTACGTAAAACAGTAGCTGAATTTTGGATTCCCATTTTGATGATCTGTGCCATTATTGGGATTGCCAAGCTGATGACATACGGAGGCTTAACGGTGGCACTGGGGGAAGCGGTGGCAACAACCGGCCAGGTGTTCCCGCTGTTATCGCCTATATTGGGCTGGGTCGGCGTGTTTATGACAGGATCTGTTGTAAACAACAACACACTGTTTGCGCCGATTCAAGCTACAGCCGGTCATATTATCGGTACAAATCCATCTCTGCTCGTTTCAGCAAACACAGCGGGCGGAGTCATGGCAAAGCTCGTGTCGCCACAGTCCATTGCGATTGCAACAGCTGCGGTTGGTGAAACGGGGAATGAAGCTGCGCTGACAAAAATGACGATCAAATACAGCTTCGGCCTGCTGGCATTTGTCTGCATCTGGACATTTGTACTCTCACTGATTTTTTAAAAATAAGACCAATAAAAAAAGGAGCGGAGCCGCTCCTTTTTTTATTGGTTCCCAAGCAGGGGCCGATCCTGCCGGTACAGGTCTAAATCAGCACTGTGGCCATCCCGTATATCCTCGGCAATCAGTTTAGCGAGCAGCTGGCTGTATACAGTTCCGTTGTCGCCAAAGGCGAATAAAAAGTAGCTGTCCGGGTAATCATCGTATCGGCCGACAATCGGCAGACCATCGACAGTTCCTCCATAAAAAGCCGTGGAATAATACTCAGGCTTTACATTCAGGCCCGGGAATAACGTTTCCAGTTCCTCAATCAGCTTTTTCTTTTTATGCACCAGCTTGCTGTCACGGTCTTCGGGATACGTTGTATTGTCATCGAGACCGCCGATCAAAATCCGGTTATCCGCTGTTGTCCGCAGGTACAAGTAGGGACGGGCGGTTTCCCAAATCAGCGTACGGTTATGCCAGGCGGATAAGTCATCGACCGGGCTGGTTGTAACGGTATAGGTGCTTACGAAAGAAGCTTTTTTCTCCTTTTTCACGTCTATGCCATCATATCCCGCTGCGAAAATAACGCGGCGTGCCCGGATCGAGTGCCCCGTTTTTGTGGACACAACCATACGTTTTTGCTCACGGTCGTAATGATGGCCATTCACTTCTGTTTCTTCGTAAACCTCAGTGCCTCTTTTTGCTGCCCACCCGAGCAGGGCGTGGGTAAATTTAAATGGATTCAGTTCGCCATCGTCGTAAGAATAAATCGCGGCTTCCCGGCTGAACGGATAGTGAGCTTCAATTTTTTCCTTATCCCAAAAACCCAGTTTAAAGCCTTGCTGCTTCAGCCATTCATATTCCTTCTTTAAGGGTGAAACGTCTTCTTTGGAGCTGGCGGAGTATAGAGTGTCCCGCCGGCTGAATTCAAAATCAAGGTCGACCGTTTTGGAGGCTTCTTCGATTTCATCAATGGCTTCTTTCAGCAAGCGGGCATGCCGGCTGATATATTCTTCTCCGAATGTATAAATCAGGTCTGTAAACATTTTTTCGCCTGAATATTGAATCAAGGCTGTATTCGTAATCGTGCTGCCAAAGCCGATTTTTCCTTTTTCCACCACCACTACATCTAAACGGTGGGAAGCAAGGTAGTAAGCGCACTGGGCACCAGAAGTTCCGCCCCCGATAATTAAGACATCACAGTTAAGATCCTGGTCCAGAGAAGGATAGGACGGGGCATCAGGGAAAGTGGCCGGCCAGTAATACGTTCCAGAATGTAAGTTCATTTGTTTCCTCCTGCGTGTAAAAAACGATACTCTTACTATTTCCAACCTGTTCAGGTCCATACAACGTATATGTAATAAAAAAATAGAGCAGAAAGTATCCGCTGAATCTGCTCTATTGACTTGTAAGCAGTTCATTATTCGACTTTCACTTTAATGTGATCAATGGCATTGTATCCGTAGCCTTTCCGGTTCCAAAACGGGGAGGCCGGCTGTGTTCGTCCGTAGGAGTCAACCGCTCTTGACATGATCGTATATTCTCCTTTTTTCTGTGCTTTCCATTCATATGACCAGGAAACCCATCCATAACCCATCTGGGCAGCCTCCTTTTTTGCCGTCAGCCATGTTTGCCCGCGGTCGAAGCTGATTTCTACTTTTGTGATCAAGCCTTTGCCGGTCCAGGCAATTCCTCGTATCATATGCGTTCCAGCGTTTAAGATATCCATATTCAGCGGTTTTTGAATCGTCGAATTGACATTGATATGGGTAACGGGGAACGCATCTTTGTTTGTTTCTTTGTGCGGATAATACATATAGTCGACGGATTGAAAAGGACCTGTATAGTGATCGTCTATAACTGTGATTTGTTTGATCCATTTAACGGAAGCCATCGCATACCATTGTGGAACGATGAGCCGCAATGGATACCCGTGCTTAAAAGGAATCGGCTGGTGATTATATTCATAAGCAATGAGGGTATCAGGGTGAAGGGCCTTTTCGATAGGTAAACTCCTGGCATACGTATACACTTTACTTGAGTCGGCTCTTTTTCCATAGTCATACCCTTCCACTATTACTTCTTTCGCTCCTTTTTTTATTCTGGCTCTTTCAAGCAGAAGGCGCAGCGGAACACCCTTCCACATACCTTGACTGATCGCTCCTTTTTCCCATTGCTCACCGAATACTTTAGGATGGAATAAACTTCGTTTGTTCCCTGAGCACTCCAGCACAACTTGAACCGTTTTAGATGGAAGTTGGAGAAGATCTTGTATGGAAAGAAGGGCAGGTTTAGTCACACATCCATTTATAGAGAGCCAGTAATTAGAATAGGAAAGGGAAGGATAAGAAAAATGGTTTCTCCGGTAAAACAATGGGTGATTTACCGTATCTGTCTGCAAAAAGTGAATGGGTGTTTCCTGGTTTTCTGGCTGCAGGCGATGCGTCCGCAAATAAGGCTTCGCTGTATGCTTTTTCGCATTAAACATAAGTTCCTCCTCATGAAAAGTAGTCACTTATCTATATGCGCATGCTTTTTCATTAAGCTATTTAGTGTGACAGGCAAAAAGATTAAAGGAAAAATGAAAAACCGAACTCTTTCTAAGAGTTCGGTTATAGTTATGATTTTCGTTTAACAGCCGCTAATGCAAGCGTGCCAAGACCGGCGGCCGCCACGGAAGAAAGCACCGGATGTTTAACGGCTTTTACGTAAAAGCTGCCATTTCGAATCCAGCCTTTATTCTTTCCCCGCTCGTGAAGGCCATAGCCTGCATGGTACAGAGCGCTTTGATCTTTCTCGGGATTTCTTGACCGCTCATCGTGCTGGGTCGCATACAAAGTGCGCTCGACCAGCTTGTCCGTTAATCGCGGTGCCAACCGTCCGAGCACTGCGAACAGCTTTGCCTGCCCGCCCACATATATATCCCGTTTTGAATGCTCGGCTGCATAAAGAATGGCTTCTGCTGCCGCTTCAGGAGGATACACCATGCCGCGGTGAGCGGGCTGTTTGTTTAAGTAGCTGCGTGCATGTTCATTATAGGGTGTGTCAATTCGTCCAGGATGAATGAGCGTGACAGAAACAGGTGCTTTTTCTTTTTCCAGCTCCATCCGAATGTTTTCTGTCCAGCCGTGCAGGGCGAACTTGGCAGAAGCATAAGTCGACTGCAGCACGGTCCCGCGATCACCAAACAGGCTTCCCACATTAATTAACGCACCTGGAACACCTCTTTCCTTAAAATGGCGGACAGCCGCCCGTGTACCATAGACAACGCCCCAAAAGTTCGTATCAAACATTTTTTTCATATCTTCAATGCTTACATCGGTTGCATGGCCAAAAATCGAAACACCTGCATTGTTTACCCACGTGTCAAAGCGGCCAAATTCCTTGATAGCCGTGTCAGCAATACGATTCACATCTTCCTCATGTCCAACATCTGCTCTTACCCATATCGCTTCATGACCTTTCTGGCGAAGCTCTTCCGTCACCTGCTTTAGAGCATGTTCGTTTCGGGCTGCCAGGACGACCTTCGCGCCTTTGGAAGCAGCCATCCTTGCTGTCACAAGGCCGATCCCGCTTGAAGCGCCTGTAATGACGATCACTTGATCCTTTAACTTTTTCAAGGAAAGCTCGGTGAAGGGGCGCCCGGGCTCAAGTTCATGTGTGAGCACCTTATTCGAGTCGTTGAGCTGACTGCTTTGGCTGGTTTGGTTTTCATTCAAAGTAAGTCCCTCCCTGGAAATAAGGCTTGCTTTTTTATTCTACCCGCTCATTTTGCTTCTAACCATTTCCAGCGGGAGGAAGAGAGCATAAAAAAACAGCCTGGCCTGCAGCGGTTGAGCTGCAGGGACAGGCTGTTTTTGCATATTCTATATACTTATTTTGTATTCAACGTGCTGTGTTTGCGGCCGTAAGAGAAATAAATCAACAGACCGATGATAAACCAGATGCCGCATGCGATCCATGTAAGGCTGGAAAGCTGGGTCATAAGGAACAAGCACAAAAAGAATGAACAAATCGGCAGGACCGGGTAGAACGGTACTTTAAAGCCGCCGGATGGAATGTTTTTGTTTTTTCTCAAATACAAAATACCAAGTGAAACGATCGTGAACGCAACGAGCGTACCCATGTTGACAAGCTCCGCCAATTTAGAAAGCGGGGTAACGCCTGCACAAAACGCGATAATGATGGCGAAAACCCATGTGTTTTTCACAGGTGTTTTGGAAATTGGATTGACCTCAGAAAGCATTTTCGGAAGCAAGCCGTCGCGGCTGAACGCATAAAGAAGACGCGTTCCGCCATACATCATTACAAGGATAACGGTAATCATCCCGATAACGGCACCGAGTGAAATCACACCGGCTGCCCAGTCCTGGTTGACAAGCTGCATGGCAAAGCTGACCGGGTCACTTACATTTAACGTCGTATAAGGCGTCATGCCTGTCAGGACAAGTGAAACAGATACGTAAAGCAGTGTACAAACGAACAGGGAACCAATAATCCCGATTGGCATGTTCCGCTGCGGATTTTTCACTTCTTCCGCTGCAGATGATACAGCATCGAATCCTAGATACGCAAAGAATACGAGTGCAGCACCGGTCATAATACCACCCACGCCAAACGGCATAAACGGCTGCCAGTTGGCAGGTTCTACGTAAAATACACCAACAAAGATAAACAGTAAGATAACCGCCACTTTAATAAATACCATCACCTGATTTAAGCGGGCAGATTCTTTCACACCCCGCGACAGCAGAACGGCAATAATGAAAATAATTGCCACAGCTGGAACGTTTACGTACGTTCCTTCTGCCGGATTAAAGGAACCTGAAATCGCTTTTGGCAGATGAATATTAAATCCTTCTAAAAGCGCGGAGAAGTAAGCAGACCAGCCGGTTGCGACTGCTGCCACAGCCAATCCATACTCCAATACCAATGCCCAGCCGACAAGCCAGGCGACCAATTCTCCAAAGACAATATAGCTATATGTGTACGCACTGCCCGTTACCGGTACAGCTGAAGCAAACTCTGAATAACACATAGCTGCCAAAGCACAAACAATTGCAGCAACGACAAAGGAAAAGATGATAGCCGGTCCAGCGTGGGTAGCAGCTACTGTTCCAGGAAGGATAAAGATTCCTGTTCCGACGATAGCACCTATACCCATCAACGTCAGATCAAACGCTCCAAGCGTCTGCTGAAGCTGCCCAGGGCCATTTTTCCCTAACAACGATTCGACACTTTTCTTTCTAAATACTGTATTTTTCACGCTTAACCCTCATTCTTTCTGCAAACATGTAAAGATTCTAACGGTTTCTGTCGTACAGGTCAACAGCTTTTTTTAAATAGTAAGATATTTTCAAATAGTAAGCGTTATCAATATTTCGAACAAGTGACAAAGTCTTTTTTTGTCGAAGTTTGTCAAAATTTCATACCCGGCTCAGCCGCATGCTGGAGAGTAGTGCGTGTGGTATAATAGAAGGAAATAAACTGGATATGGCGGGTTGTGAAAAAGTGAAAAAGCTAAGCGCAACATCAAAGGAATTTAACCGCATTTTGAAAAACTTGTCTCTTGAAAATTTAGAGCTGAGTAAACACCTGCAGGAAAGGGCTCTTCAGCTGGTAAATTCAAAAAAAGAAATTACAAGTGAATCGGTTAAGGAACAATTTCATGGGAAAGTACTTTGACGGCCTCAACGACGAGTATCTGCTTCAAAACAATGTAATCGGTGCAAGAACACTGGAGGAACTGAGCAGTGCCGAAGCTTTTGCGTTTACGGTACGCGCTGCTCAAATGGAAAGAGGCGGCTTCGTCCTGAAGCATTTTACGGAAGAGGAATTTAAACAGCTTCATCATTTCCTGTTTCAAGATGTTTATCCGTTTGCCGGTGTATACCGGAACGTGAACATTTCAAAGGGAACGACGGTTTTTTGCCATGCTTCTTACCTGGGCAGCATGGCCGCTCACATTTTCAATGAGTTAACGAATGATTCGCTGCAGGGGCTGACGACGGTCCAGGCGGCCAAACGTCTCGCTTATTACAAAGCCGAGTTAAACATGCTGCATCCGTTCCGCGAGGGAAATGGGCGGACGGCCCGTATTTTTTTATTTCATTATGCAAAGTGTTTCGGCTTCGAATGGGCTTACGAGAAGCTTGACTATGATGAATATATGCAGGCGATGATCCAGTCGGTAACCGATTCAGCAGGCCTTGAGGCAATTTTTAGAAAAACGCTTGCCCGTCTAAAATAGATGATAGAATGGAAAAATCCTGCTCTGATTTTCAGAGCAGGATTTTATGGTATTAAAGCGCGTCTTTGATGACTTTTTTGCTATAGAGAACGGACAGAATACCGAATACTGAGTAAAGCACCGTATATAAAAGCATCACAATAAGCATCGGTGTCCACAATTCGCCGCCGAAGAAAAACCAGCCGGATTGCACAGCAAAGTAGCTGTGCAAAAGGCCAATCAGAAGCGGAATGCCGAAGCTGAAAAACTGCTTGATGCGGATACCCTGCACAAGATCGCCGCGCGTAAAGCCAAGCTTGCGTAAAATGGTATAGCTGCCTCGTTCTTCTTCGCTTTCGTCCATTTGCTTAAAGTATAAAATACAGCCGGAGGTCACGAGAAACGTTAAGCCCAGGAAGCCAACGACAAACATCATCAGCCCCATATTTTGTTTTTGGATCTCGGCGGTCTGTGCCTGGGAAAGCTGAGCGCTGCCAAAAGACGGATTATTAAATACTTGAGAAAATACGTCATTTGCTTTGTCCAGCTGCGATTCGTCGGTTACATCCAGTCCAATATAAAGAGAAGAACCATTCTGAAGAGCTGGATCGGCGTCCTGCTTTAAGCGATGAAATACCGTATCATCCACAACGGCAGTCGGCAAGCCGCCGCTTGTGAAGGTATACGGAAGCAGGAAGTCCCGCTCGAGCCCGATATAGTTTTGCGGAATGGTTTCTGTTTTGCCAAGCAGCTCAATAGTACCTGAATCTTCAAGCGGCATCACCTTGCTAAGCATATCTACATAACCGGAAAAAAGAGTGTCATCTGGCGACAGATTCATGCCTTTTATACTTTTATCGCTAATGATGGGCATTTGCATTTTATCCGCATCAAACGTTGTTTCATCAAGTTTGGTACTGAGAATATCAGACGTATTCACTACTGCCTGTATAACCTCGATCCGTTTCTCTTCATAGGCAATATTTTCTGCGTCAAACGCCTGCTTCAGCTTTGCGGCATCTTGGTCATTCGGAACGACAAAATCATTCGGCACCTGCTGCTGGGCTGATTTTTCCGCCGAGTAGTACGATATATAGCTGAGTGACAGCAGGCCAATCGCCAGTGCCGACAACGTTGTAATAACCGTCAGCATGAGGGCGTTTGATTTCATTCGGAACATAATAGAAGAAAGCGACAGTACGTCTTTCACATGTAAATAGCCATTTTTCCGTTTGCGGACGAGATGAAACAGAAAACGGACAGACCCTTTATAGAATAAATAGGTCCCAATAATGACCGAAGCGAGAATAAACGCCATCGCTGCAAACAGCTCGTTCATCGAACTAAAATCGCCGCCGAACAATTTAGAGGAAACAAAGTAGCCGGCTGCGATAAAAAGAATACCAAGAAGCCCAATGAAAATTTCCCAAATCGAAATACGTTTTCCTTTTTCTTCTCTTGTACCTGTCACCCGGAAGAGGGATAAAATATTTTGCCGCTTTAAAAACAGCCCGTTCACGGCCAAAATACATCCATAAATCATCGTAAAGACAATCAAGGTTTGTAAAAGTGCCTGTGATGAAAAAGACAGGGAAGCCGCAGCATCCACGCCGGTTACTTTAAATAAAATCATCGTGACGAGCTTTGAAGCGGCAAATCCGACAAACAAGCCGATCACGAGGGAGCCGAAATAAAGCAGCAGGTTTTCGGCACTTAACAGCCTGAAAATCTGCCCTTTCGTCAGCCCAATCAGCTGCAGGAGCCCAATTTCTTTACTGCGGCGCTTAATGAAAATTGCATTGGCATACAGTAGAAAAACCGTCACGATGGCAATCAAAAGAATGGAAGCCGTCCGAATAGATGCAGCTCCTTTCATACTGCCTTTTGCTTCGTCCATCGCCGGATCATACTGAAGCGTAACGAACGCAAAGTAAAGCGCGGCACTGAACACGAGAGCAAACACGTACAAATAATAGTTTTTTACATTCTTTTTTAAATTTCGGAGAATCAGACCATTAATGCTCATGCTGCACCCCGCTCAGTAAACCCTGCGTTTTCATAATGTCCTGGAAAAAAGCCTGCCTCGACTGCTCTCCTTTATTAAGCTGGGTATACATTTGTCCGTCTTTAATAAAGATAACCCGGCTCCCAAAGCTTGCCGCGGTTGGATCATGCGTAACCATCATAATCGTAGCGGTTCGTTTCTTATTAAGTGTCGTTAATTTATTTAAAAGGTCAGAGGCCGATTTAGAATCAAGGGCACCGGTCGGCTCGTCTGCAAAAATCATGCTCGGTTCATGAATAAATGCCCGTGCTGCGGATGTCCGCTGTTTTTGCCCGCCGGAAATCTCATTCGGATATTTATCCTGGATTTCATAGATGCCAAGCTCATTGGCAATGACATTAAAACGCTCTGTCGCTTCCTTTGGGCCGGTTTTGGCAATCGTCAGCGGCAGCAGGACATTTTCTTTGACCGTCAACGTATCGAGCAGGTTATAGTCTTGAAAAATAAAGCCAAGGTGGTGCTTGCGGAACTCGGCCAGCTTTTTTTCTTTCATCTGAGTCATTTCATGGCCGTCAATCCAGATCGTTCCCTGGCTTGCCTGGTCAATGGAGGACAGGACATTTAAAAGCGTTGTTTTACCAGAACCAGATGCACCCATGATGCTGACGAACTCGCCTTTTTCCACATTCATATCAATGCCTTTTAACACTTCCTGGCGATTGAATTTGTTTCCGTAGCTTTTGCGAAGCTTCGCCGCTTTTAACATACTCATATCGATTCACTCCTTTAATTGATACATTTATTGTAAAAAGATGAGAAGAGAAAGTCCTTTCATTTGGCGAACAAAAAGCAAAAGCATGTGACATTTTCGTCACATGCTTGTCAGGCGGACAAACGCATTCGGCTCAGGAAACGTAAGTGTAAAGGTTGTGCCAGAGCCGGGATTAGAAACGGCTTCTAATTCAATCAATAGAGAATCAGCCGCTTTTTTGGCCAAATAAAGTCCCATCCCTGTGGCAGAATCGTTTTGATGAAAGCTGCCGGTTGCCGTAAATCCTTTATCAAAAATACGTGGAAGATCCTGTGGCGAAATGCCACGGCCAAAGTCGGTAACCGTAATGGCTGTTTGATTGCCTCTTTGAATACTGCGAATCATAATATCGCCTGAATCGCTGTATTTCACCGCGTTTGTCAGCAGCTGCCGAAAAATAAACGCCAGCCATTTCGCATCGCTCAGTACGGGCGGACCGGTTATCTCAACATCAAAGCCGATGCCTTTTTGCAGGCACCAGGACTGGAGAGACCGTATTTCGGTAAATAGGAGCGGCTCCAGCACCACGTGCTCAACGTACAAGTCATTTTTAATAAATGGCATCCGTTTTTGATGCAGCTGCCGGTCCAAAAGCAGATGAATGCGCAGCCATTCGTACGTAAGCTGCGCTTTCATCCTCTCGTCCTCTATCCGGTCTATCATTAAATGCATGGCGGTTAAAGGGGTTTTCACTTCATGAACCCAGGACATCAGATCGTCTTTTTCCTGTTCAAGCTCTGTCCGGTGGCGGGAAGCCTCCTGTTTATACTGTTCAACCTGCTTTGTGAAGTACGTGTGAACGATTTTTTGGAACGGGCTTTCCGTCTCAGCCAGCGGTTCTCCGTCCAGTGAGGTATCCCGTTCCTGCAGCTCCCGGTAAAAAGCCGATTCTTTTTGAAAGCGGACAAAGAAAAAAACGAGGAAAAGAAGGGCAGACAAGAAGTTTACATATAAAATGGATGAAAAGGGAATGGTCGTATCGACGAATGCAACCAGAAATAAAAGCAGCTGTTGAACGAGAAAAAAGCCAATCCAGCTGCGCCGTTCTTTTATGTAGGTTCCGATCATACGCTTTCCTCTTCGACTGCCATGTACCCCTGGCCGACTTTCGTTTCAATAAAGTGGCCGATCCCGAGTTCATCCAGCTTTTTTCGCAGCCGGTTCACATTAACCGTCAATGTATTGTCGCTGACGAACCGCTCATCGTCCCACAGGCTTTTAATCAGCTTTTCCCGGCTGACAATGTTGTTTTTTTGTTCAATGAGCTGTTTTAAAATAAACATTTCATTCTTTGTTAGTTCGACCGACCCGCACTCATTTTGAAGAAGGTTTTTATCGTAATCGACTGTAGCACCGCACCAGGCTTTAAGAAGGGACGGGGCAGTGCTGTAATTGTAGGCACGCCGCAGCACAGCTTGTATTTTAGCGATCAGTACGTCGAAATGAAACGGCTTCTGAATAAAATCATCCGCTCCAAGCTGCATAGACATGACCATGTCAGTCGGGTGGTCGCGTGAAGACAGGAATAAAATTGGCACATTGGAATGGGTACGAATCATTCGACACCAATGAAAGCCGTCAAATTTCGGCAGCTGAATATCAATAATGACCAAATCAGGCTTTAGAGCTGTGAATTCTTTCATCACCTGTCCAAAATCGGTAACCCCGTAAACATCATATGACCATTGCGTCAGCCGTTCCTTCGTTTCTTTAAACAGTGTTTCATCATCTTCAATCAGCAGCAGTTTAAACAAAGAATCACCACACTTTTCCAATTATCTTTCTTTTATTGTATCGAAAAGCGGCGGTCAGTTGAACGTTTTTTTTAACGGAGCGAACGGTGTGGGGCTCCTTCACCTGTTTTAATTCTGCAACGGTATGGTTTCTCCGTTTCCTTCAATTAGAGATTCACTTGCCTCTATGTTTACATGATAAAAAGTAAAAAAGGAAAAATAGTCCAATTGATTATATTTATTTTGTAACCTGAAAAGTCATACTTTCTTTTGAGACTCCGTTTACGAGAATAACAAGAGTGTGTTCACCTGCATAGTGCTTGCGAGTTGTCATATCGCGAAAAGATTGGGTACGGACGATTACTTTGGATTGTCCAGCTGCAAGGTGAGTGTCTGAAAGCTGAAATACTTTCCGGCTTGGACGGCCGTTTTTTTTCATATAGTCAATCGCATATTCAACTCGTACTTTTGTATCTAGTATGGCATGGAGTTCTACTGAAAAATGCAGAGATTCGCCAATCACAACTGTCTGTTTTTCAAGGATGAGCCGTTGAACGGAAACGTGCTCACTGTCTGGGTAACCGAACAGGCGGAGGACATCCGCATTTCCCTGCTTGAGCAATGTACGGGCGGCATGGCGCAGGATCCAGTCGGTATAAGGATGCTGTCCATACCGTTGGCGGATAAACTCAATAACAAGGTCCGGGTGTGTTTTGGAAATATCATTTAAATGGTTCGCGACACTTTTTCGTACATACAATGAATCATCCTGCATAAGCGGCTCAAGCAGTGCAAAAAGCGGGGCGGGGTCTTGTTTAAAAGCTGGAATCGACTGTGCCCATGGCAGCCGCGGGCGGGCGCCTTCGCTTGCGAGCCGGCGTATATGTTCATTGCTGCTTTTTGTCCATTTCATCATCTGAGAAAGCATGCGTTCTTGATCATGCAGCAGAAAAGGCCGGACGGCAAACTCAGAAGTGGAGTATACGGTTAACTGGGCAAGCGCGTCCATCGATTTCTCCCAGAAGGCAAGCCCATACTGCTCTACATAATCCGGAAATATAAGTCCTGCCAGCTGTTTGAACGGAGGAGCTGCATCTAGCAGCACAGGGAGCGCTTTTGGAAAAGGTTTATTGATCCCCCTATACATCGCAGTCGATAACTGGCGAACGCGTTGTTTAAGAGCCAGAGACTCCCATTCTTCTTGATACACACAGTTTAAGAATGCTTTTCGGTTAAAGGACAAGTCAGCCCGCTCAAGCGCATCGGCTAATGAATCGATAAAGTCATCATTATATATATCTTTTAAATCTGCCATCATTCGTCAGCTCCTTTCTGCCAGTATAACATATACAAGAATGTATGTTCGTTTTATGTGCGAATCCTGGCAAGCCATAGCGGATTGCAGTCTTTTCTGCTTGTATAAGGTCTTTTTTATGATGAATGATCACCAGCAGGAAACGGACAAGGTAAAAAGGAACAGCTGGAAAGCGCGTTTAAGGGTACTTCCCAAAAGGATAAGAATATAGTGGAAAGATTTTTTAGACTATGTTTGTGAAGTATTTTACAATGTAAGAAGAAAGGAGAGAGAATGATGAGTAAAAACAAGATGCCTGCTCGGGGAAAGGGAGAAGTAAGGCTTGGTCTTCTTTTTTTAACGCTTTTAATTGGAGCACTTATTTGGTTTGTTCCTGCACCGTCTGGACTTTCGTCTCAGGCATGGCATTTATTCGCTATTTTTGTAGCCACAATTATCGGGCTTGTAGTTAAGCCCATGCCTATGGGCAGTGTGGCTGTTTTAGCCCTGACCGCAACGGTTTTAACACAGACACTGACCATTGAAGAAGCGCTCAGTGGGTTTCAAAACACGACGATCTGGCTGATTGTCATTGCTTTTTTTATTTCAAGAGGATTTATCAAAACCGGCCTTGGCACCCGGGTTGCGTACATGTTTGTGAAAAAATTCGGTAAAAAAACACTTGGCTTGTCTTATTCGCTTGTGGCAAGTGATCTTATTCTGTCTCCAGCGATGCCGTCCAACACAGCCAGAGCCGGCGGTATTTTGCTTCCAATTGTCCGGTCGCTGTCTGAAGCGTACGGTTCCCGGTCAGGAGATGGAACGGAACGAAAGGTAGGGGCGTTTTTAACAACGGTTTCCTTTCATGGAGATATGGTAACATCCGCCATGTTTTTAACGGCGATGGCAGCCAATCCGCTTGCAGCACAAATTGCTGGAGACATTACCGGTGAACCGATTTCGTGGGTCGGTTGGGCCGCAGCTGCGTCTGTGCCAGGTCTGCTCAGCCTGCTGCTTGTTCCGTATGTGCTGTACAAGCTGTACCCGCCGGAAGTAAAAGAAACACCGGCTGCACCCCAAATGGCCGCCCAGAAATTAAAAGAGATGGGTCCTTTAAAAAGAGAAGAGTGGTTTATGATCGGTGTGTTTGTCCTGATCTTAGCTTTGTGGATTTTCGGAACAAACTTTGGTATCACCGCTACAACAACGGCTTTTATCGGACTTGTCGCGCTGCTGATCACTCAAGTGCTGAGCTGGTCGGATATTAAAAAAGAAGAAGGTGCGTGGGATACGCTCGTCTGGTTTGCGGTTTTGGTTATGATGGCCAGCTTCTTAAACGATCTCGGTATGATTCCATGGTTTACGGATACAATGAGAGGGGCCGTCAGCGGCATGTCCTGGCTATGGACACTGGTCGTTTTGGCTGTCGTTTATTTTTACTCTCATTATCTTTTTGCGAGCAACACGGCTCATGTCAGTGCCATGTACGCCGCTTTTCTGGCTGTGATCGTGGCTGCCGGAGCTCCGCCGGTCGCCTCTGCTCTTTTGCTTGGCGTATTCAGTAATTTGTTCGGCTGCTTAACTCATTACAGCAGCGGGCCGGCACCTGTATTTTTTGGTGCGGGTTATGTAACACAAAGTAAATGGTGGACGCTCGGGCTGATCATTTCCATTGTTCATTTAATTGTCTGGCTTGGAGTCGGCGGCGCCTGGTGGAAGGTGCTTGGTCTTTGGTAATGGACGAGAAGCATCTAGAAAAAGCGTATGATGAGCAGCTGTCCATTCAGACAACGGGTGATCAGCAGGGGTTTCCCCAGCTTGCCCACTATCATCGCTACGAGCCGACACCCTATGCGGGGCTTGATGAGCTTTTTGAACGCTGTACACTGGATGCAAGTGACGGATTTGTTGACGTCGGCTGCGGAAAAGGGCGGGTCGCCTTTTACGTGCATGACCGATTCCGGACTTCGGTTACGGGGATTGAAATGAACCCTGCTTTTTTTGATGTGTGTCTTCAAAACAAAATAGGGTATATGAGAAAAAGAAAGCGCCGGCACGGATTGATCGATTTTCAATGTGTGATGGCGCAGGAGTATGAAGTAAAAGCAGAAGATACTGTTTTTTACTTTTTTAATCCGTTCTCAGTGCAAATTTTCATGCGGGTCGTACAGCGGATTTTGGCGTCAATGGAAGCCTTCCCGCGCCAGGTGACACTCATTTTGTATTATCCATCAGACGAATACCTGTATTATTTGGAGCATCAGACGGTATTTGACTGGCTCGATGAAGTGAAATTGGGCGGAATGTACGAAAAAAACGAGCATGAACGGTTTGTTCTTTTTCAATACCAATCATAAAGGAGTGCTTGAACATGAGCGAATGCAGCATTGACCATTCACATGCAGATGTAATCAAAAAAGTGGAAAGCCAGAAAACATTTCTTCCGTCAGATCTTTATGAAAGCTTATACAATTACCTGCAGGAAGAGCGGACGCAGGATTTGTTAAATGATTTGTTTCATCTCCTGAAAAAATATGATCTTGTATCCGAAGAAGAGCGGGACGTGCGAAACAAGCGGCTTGCGCTTATTGTGAACAACTAACCCGTATAGCAAAGAGCCTCCTGTATAACTTACCACTTGTGCAGGAGGCTTATTTGCGTTATTTTTGAAGGTAGTACATTTTTAATTTAAGCAACGAAAAGAGGCTATAAATACATGAACAAAAAATCCATTTACGGATTGACGCTTGAGCAGCTGGAGGCATGGCTTTTGCCATTTGGACATAAGAAATTCCGGGCGCAGCAAGTGTGGGACTGGCTGTACCGGAAACGGGTAACCGATTTTGACGAGATGACAGACGTAAACGCGGACTGCATCGCACTGCTGAAAGAGCATTTTGTTCTTCATACCCTAAAAGAACACGTGAAACAGGAATCAGCGGACGGAACGATTAAATTTTTGTTTAAATTAACAGACGGCAACTTAATTGAAACCGTGATGATGCGTCATAAATTCGGCTTATCTGTTTGTGTAACGACGCAGGTCGGCTGCAACATTGGCTGCAGTTTTTGTGCAAGCGGCTTATTAAAGAAAACGCGTGACTTATCCAGCGGTGAAATCGTGGAGCAGATTATGAATGTGCAGCACGCACTGGATGAAGCAGGTAACGGAGAAAAAGTAAGCCATATTGTCGTGATGGGGATTGGGGAGCCGTTTGATAACTTTGACAATCTGATCGATTTCTTAAAAGTCGTCATCGACCAAAAAGGATTAGGCATTGCAGCCCGCCATATTACCGTTTCAACGAGCGGCCTGGCTAATAAAATTTACGACTTTACCGATACAAAAATTCCGGTTAACCTGGCGATTTCTCTGCATGCACCGAACAACGAGCTGCGGACAAAAATTATGAAAATCAACCGGGCGATTCCGATTGAAAAGCTGATGGAAGCGGTCGATTACTACCTGGAAAATACAAACCGCCGTATCACCTTTGAATATATTCTGTTAAAAGACGTGAATGACCGGGTGGAAGACGCACTTGAGCTGGCAGAATTAATTGGCGATAAAAAGCAGTATGTGAATTTAATTCCCTACAATCCAGTTGATGAACACAGCCAGTATCAGCGGAGCACGCCGGAAGCGATTATGGCATTTTATGATACGCTGAAGAAAAAAGGCTTGAACTGTGTTGTACGCCAGGAACACGGAACAGATATTGATGCAGCATGCGGGCAGCTGCGAAGTAAACAAATTCAAAAAGCAGCCCAATAAAAAAACGGCAAAAAAAAGCAGTATGATGAATGTTTTCTAGCCTGTTTCTTTTTGTAAAGCTGTTAAGTGCTAAATAAGCGCGGCTTTCTATATAACATGAATAGTGAAGAGGTATAAAAAAGCTGAACCTTCTATTGGGTTCAGCTTCAGGCTGTTGACAAACGCCCGCTTTCGGCGTCACTTGCCGTCTGCGAATGCTCATGACCCCGAAAAGGTCACTCCGCTTCCCAGCCGGCGGCGTTCCTGGAAAGACAGGCGTTTTCAATCAGCCCGCTTTCTTAGTTTGTCTACACTCTCAAGCTGAACCTTTTATTGGGTTCAGCTTTTTTTTATGAAATGGCGCGCTTTTTAGCAGCGGTGAAGAAAAGAAAGTAAACGTCTATATGAAAAATGAATAAGCAGAGATGTCCAGGCGGCATCTAGATTTATGGTATGATTGGTGGCAGCAAAACCATCATTTTGATAAACAAAAAGGAGGTATTGAAATGGAATATGTACAAGTGAACAGCATCGATGATCCAATGTTTGCGCGCCTGCATAAAACAATGCAGGACGTGTTTCCACCGGAGGAAGTACTGGAATATGAGTTGTGGGCGGAGCCGCTGAAAGACCCGACGATTCGTGTATTTCTGGCAGTTCAGGGCGATGAAGTAGCAGGAATAACGGAGTACCGGTACAACAAAGAATTAAACGTGGCGATGACCGATTTCACGATTATCGTAAAAGAAGGGCTTGGGGTCGGCCCGTTTTTAGCGAAAAAACGCTATGAAGATTTAATGCGCCTGGCAGAAGAAAACGACCTCGATTTAATGGGCATGTTTGCGGAAATTTATGACCCGTACCGTATGAAGAATCATTCCTTTGCCGGCATTAAAGTGATGGACCCATTTGTACGGCGCGAAGTACTTTCCCACCTCGGCTACATGCGTCTTGATTTCCCGTATGTTCATCCTGCGTGGACAAATGAAGGGGAAGCAGTCAGTCATTTGGACCTTTGTTTCCAGCCATTCAAAGAAAATATTCAGTCACTTAAAGCAAGTTTGATCCGCGATTTTATCACCAGTTATTATTCCGTTTTATCGAATAAGCCGCAGGAGTGGCACGATATGGTGGCAAACCTTGAAAAAGAAGACGAAATATTGTTAAAGCCTTTATAAGAATCTAGAAAATGTTTCACGTGAAACACCTGCTGTTTTTGAATCGGTATTTTAATTGAAAGCAAACTTCAAAAATCCCGGGCTGTTATTTGAACAGGCCGGGATTTTTCTTTCTTAACGTTTGCAGTGGCAGCCGCAACCCCAGCCTTTTCCTGGATAACCAGGATCCACAACTTCGTTTCTTGTGATCGGCTGATAAATGTGGCGTGGCACATTGACGATATGCTGACGGTTAATCGTAACAACTGGATGAATAACTGGAATTTCACGCTTAATATACGTATCTTTTACAATACACTGCGGCGGGCAGACGATCGGACGAACATGACGACGCATATTTTTCACCTCCACGCTTCTATACAACTAGTAAATGCATCTGCTGTCCCCTCCGCAACGGCAAACATCCAATTATTCAAATAAACTTAAATAATATCAAGTGGTACTTTTCGACCAGGAGCTGAAAATCGCTCGTTCAGCTCGGCCAGTTCCTGTTCTGTTAACACAATTTAAGCAGCTTTTGCGTTGGCGGCTGTATGCTCCTCCTGTGCGGATTTGGGGATGGCTATCATGTCGGGAAAGCGAATCGTCCAGGCAAGCATAATTTGAAGGGGAGATGCTCCGTGCGCCTGCGCGATTTTTTGAACAAGAGAATCATTCATCAGCTCTTTTCGCAGCGAGCCGCCCTGTGCAAGCGGACTGTAAGCCATAACTGGTATTCCCTGTTCCTTATGCCATGGAAGCAGGTCGAATTCAATACCGCGCGAACCAAGATGATAGAGAACTTGATTAACAGCGCATTCATTTCCGCCCGGTTTTTGCAGAAGCTCCTTCATATCGGGTGTATCAAAGTTTGATACACCCCAGCGGACGATTTTCCCTTCTTTCTTCAACCGTTCCATTCCTTCAATCGTTTCTTCAAGCGGCACCTGTCCACGCCAATGAAGCAGATACAAATCGAGCCGGTCTGTTTGAAGCCGCTGTAAGCTTTTTTCACATGAAGCAGCAATCTGATCAAGCCCTGCGTTATGCGGATAAACCTTCGATACTAAAAACACTTCATCCCGGATGCCTCGAATGGCTTTGCCGACGACCCGTTCCGACCGGCCTTCTCCGTACATCTCTGCCGTATCAATCAGTGACATGCCGAGATCAACGCCGAGTCGCAGCGCCCGCACCTCCGCTTCTTTTTTGGCTGGATCATCTCCGATACGCCACGTTCCCTGCCCGAGTGCCGGAACGACTGCCCTGTCCGGAAGTGTAACAGCCCGTTTTCTTAATGCTTCTTTAACAGATTGCTTTTCCAAAAAATCAAATCATTTCCTTATTATATGAATCTGTTCCCCCTGTAACATGGCACCAAAACAAAAAAGGCTAGGCCTATGACAGGCCAGCCAGTATTGGAAAAAGTAATTAAGCAGATTCTTCTTTTAAAGCATAGGCTTTGCGCCATGAAATTTGCGCCACGGTTAAAAGAATAAGAGCAGCAATACCAATTACTGCATAAACAGTAAATCCAGCCGCATATGTTCCGGTCATTTGCTTGAGTGTACCCAAAATATTTGGAACAAAAAAGCCGCCTACACCGCCGGCTG
The DNA here is from genome assembly GCF_038806185.1 of Domibacillus sp. 8LH. NCBI lineage: Bacteria > Bacillati > Bacillota > Bacilli > Caryophanales > Bacillaceae > Domibacillus > Domibacillus sp. 8LH. Next base: position 86,308 of record NZ_JAVJNG010000002.1, read on the forward strand.
CACCGACAACCCCCGTCACCATGCCAATTTCTTTTTGGAAACGCTGCGGAACAAGCTGGAATACCGCCCCATTACCCATGCCAAGGCACATCATGCCGACAAACAGCATCATTGTCACAACTGTCAAAGAAGGCAGCGTGCTGACGCCGAACATCATCAACGCTACACCAATAAACAAGAACTTAAGAAGTGCTGCTCCGCCAATTTTATCGGCAATCATGCCGCCGACCGGACGGAACAAGCTGCCTGCAATCACGCAGAGTGTCACAAAATCACCTGCACGGACGCTGGTCAGCCCATACTGGTCGACAAAGAAAATACTTAAAAAACTAGTCAGCCCAACAAATCCGCCGAACGTTACACTATAAAGCAAGCAGAAATACCAGGTGTCACGCTGTTTAAACACTTTAAAATAATTAACTAAAGGCTGTGGCTCCGGCTGCGTAGGAGCGTCTTTGGCAATCAGCACGTAAGTAATAAAAACAAGTGTAAGAGGAATAAGGGCAAGGCCCATCACGCCATTCCAGCCGAATACTTCTGCCAGGCGCGGACCAAACAGTGTAGCAAGCACTGTACCGCTGTTTCCGGCGCCGGCAATTCCCATCGCGAGCCCCTGAAGATGCGGCGGGTACCAGCGGCTTGCCATTGGAAGGGCAACAGAAAAGCTTGCGCCGGCAACGCCAAGCAGAATACCAATGAAGTAAAGCTCTGTCATCGAATTTCCGAAAAGCCATCCCCATAAAAGAGGCACCATAGTGATCAGCATGCCGCCTATTGCCGTTTTACGCGGACCAATCCGATCCGTACAGATTCCGAGAATAATCCGGAAAAAAGAACCAGCTAAAATAGGGATTGCTACAATTAATCCCTTTTGAGAAGGAGAAAGACCGAAATCCTGTGTAATATACACACCAAGCGCCCCAAGCATAACCCAAATCATAAAGCTGATGTCAAAATACAAGAATGACGCCAATAGAGACGGCGCGTGGCCGCTTTTTCGCAATTCCGCTAGTTTCATGTGTTCCTCTCCTTTGCATTCAATGAGTGATATGTTGCTTACCGTTAGTGTAGGGCGGTGAAAAGATACTTTCCATATACTTGTTAGAAAACCTTACGAACTATTTCAAAAAATCAAAAAAATCTGATTGACTTTCCAAAAAACGTTTTATATTGTGTTAGTTAAGCTGACACGAAATAAAAGGAGTGATCGCTATGAAAATCACAACGGTTATACTGGCACGGACAACGAATAGGAGCGCCCGCAAAGAGCCAGCCAAATCAATGCATAAACCGTTTACGGGGAACGAAGCGGATGAGAACCCGGCCTTCAAAGCGGACTAAAAAGAAGGAAGGGGACTTTTCTATGAATAAACGAAAACTGGTTGTGATCGGAAATGGGATGGCGGGTGTCCGTGCAGTTGAAGAAATCTTAAAGATTCAGCCGAATGAATTTGAGATTACGATATTTGGGAAAGAGCCGCATCCAAACTATAATCGGATTTTACTGTCTAAAGTCCTTCAAGGCGATACAACGGTTGAAAGCATTACCTTAAATGACTGGGCATGGTATGAAGCAAACGGCATTACTCTTTATACAGGAGAGCCGGTTGTTCAAATTCACACAAGCGAAAAATATGTGGTGACCTCTAAAGAACGCATTGTATCCTATGATGAATTGGTAATTGCCACGGGTTCACTGCCATTTATGCTGCCGCTTCCAGGTGCAAAAAAAGAAGGCGTAACGGCGTTCCGGGACATATATGATTGTGAGAAAATGGTCGAAGCATCCAAAAAGTACGAAAAAGCCATTGTCATCGGCGGCGGGCTGCTTGGACTGGAAGCAGCCCGTGGTCTTCTTAATTTAGGAATGAAAGTAGACGTTGTGCATATCGGGGAGTACATTATGGACCGGCAGCTTGATCCTGTCGCGGCTCGCATGCTTCAACGGGATTTAGAAGCACAGGGGATGAATTTTCTGCTGCAAAAAAACTCAGCAGAAATTACCGGCCATAAACGGGTAAAAGGCTTACGCTTCTCAGACGGAAGCTGGCGTGAAGCGGATTTGATCGTCATGGCGGTTGGCGTCCGCCCGAATACACAAGTGGCTGCCGGCACAGAGATCGAAGTAAACCGGGCTATTGTCGTAGACGACTATATGCGCACGAGCGTCCCACATGTATACGCAGTTGGAGAATGTGCAGAGCATCGCGGCTTTGTTTACGGTCTTGTCGCGCCTTTGTATGAACAGGGAAAAGCATTGGCAGCCGCTTTGTGCAAAGAGGAGCATCCGGGCTATCAAGGCTCGGTGCTGTCTACTCAATTGAAAGTGTCCGGCGTGGACGTTTTTTCAGCGGGAGAATTCATGGACAGTGATGAAACGCAGTCCATGCAATGGATAGATGGAATAAACAACACATATAAAAAAATCGTCGTAAGAGATGGCAAAATCGCAGGTGCCGTGCTATTTGGCGACATTACTGAAGGCGCTAAGCTGTTCGGGATGATTCAAAAGAAAGACCATTATGCCGTCCTGGAAAAAGAAACGGCCCAGGGCAGCGGCAGCAAAGATGAACGCATTGCTTCTATGGCGGATCATGACACAGTATGCGCGTGCAATGGTGTATCGAAAGGAGCCATTGTAAAAGCGGTTTGCGAGCAGGCGCTCGAAAGCGTGGAGGATGTGAAGGCCTGCACGAAAGCTTCAAGCTCCTGCGGCGGCTGTCGCCCGGTTGTAGCGGATATTTTGGATTTTATTAAAAGAAACGGAGTCGAAAAGGAAGCGGAAAAAGCATCGATTTGCGCTTGTACAGACGCGGATCACAGAGATATCATCCAGGCGGTTCAAGCTCACCCAAATGAGGGGATGGTGCAGATGATGCACCGGCTTGGATGGAGAACAGAAGGCTGCGCGGTATGCCGGCCGGCTCTTTACTATTACATGGGTGTGCACAGCAGCTGCGTGCCGGATATTTTAGAAGAACAGACAGCGGACGGTACGTACATGGCCGCTCCGCGCATGTACGGTGGTATAACGGGAGCAGACCAGCTTCGAACGATTGCGGATGTGGTGGAAAAGTACAGCATTCCACTCGTCAAGCTGGCAGCTGGACCCCGAATGGAGCTGTATGGCATTAAAGAAGAGAAAATTTCTGAGGTGAGAGCAGCTCTTTCTGCTTCCATGCCTTCCTATGGTGCATCCCTTCGCGCTGTCGGTACATGTGCCGGCATCCGATATGCAAAATACGCTTTTCACGACTCGCTGGCTCTTGGCAGGAATCTGGAAGAACGGCTGGAATCATTCGTTTTCCCCGCAGAGGTAACAGTCGCTGTTTCCTCAGGTCTTGAGGATGAAGCGGGATCACTCGGGGAAAACGTCGGCTTGATCGGGGCACCGGGCGGCTGGGAATTGTACGTGTCGGGTGAGCGGCTTTACGCATCAATGAAGCCGGACGATGCTGTCTGGATGACGGAAGCGCTGCTTGCTTATTATCGTATATCCGCTTTTTATGGAGAAGAGATGGACAGCTGGACCGGGCGACTTGGCTTAACGTCGATTCGAGAAGAAGTATTAAAAAGAAAACGACAAGGGATATCCATTCAAAATCAACAGGCAGCCACTGCCTTGTAAAGCAGGTGAAAAAATGGAAACAGCCGTAAAAACAGTGATGGAAACACAGTGCCCTTTTTGCAGTGTTCAATGTAAAATGACGGTTACAGAGACAGAAGAGCAGGGACATACAACCTATCACGTGGCGCCCAAGCAAAATGCAGCCTCAGAGGGCCGTCTTTGTATTAAAGGAATGAACGCTTATCAGCATGCGCTGACCGGCGAGAGAATCACGGAACCTTTAATGAAAAAAAACGGTGAATTTGTACCCGTTTCATGGGAGGAAGCGTACAAGCAAATTGCCGAGCGGTTTACCGCTCTGCAGCATCAATTTGGCCGGAATACGATCGGGGTGTATGGAGGCGGCTCGCTTACAAATGAAACGTCCTATACACTCGGTAAGTTTGCGCGTGTGGCCCTGCAAACAAAGTACATTGATTACAATGGGCGGTTTTGCATGTCTGCGGCTGCAGCGGCCGGCAATCAAGCATTTGGCATTGACCGGGGATTAACAAATCCGCTTTCGGAAGTAAGAGAATCAGACTGTTTAATTCTCGCAGGAACCAACATTGCCGAATGCCAGCCGACACTGATGCCGTACTTTAGAGATGCAAAAGAAAATGGCGCTTTTATCATTGTAATCGATCCGCGCAGCACGGCTACAGCAGAGATGGCCGATATGCATCTGAAAGTCAAGCCGGGTACGGATGCAGCGCTTGCCAATGGACTGCTGAAAGTGATTATAGATAACGGGTATATCGACAAAGCATTTCTGGCAGCACGCACTACAGGATTTGAGGAAGTAAAAGCACATATCGATTCATGTAAAATCGAAGAGATCGCCGCCTTAACAAGTGTGCCCCAAGAAGATATCGAACGAGCAGGGCGGAAATTTGGGCAGGCGGCATCGGGAATGGTTTTAACTGCCCGTGGTGTAGAGCAGCAAACAGACGGATCGCTGGCTGTACGGAATTTTATTAATCTATTGCTTGCCACAGGTAAAATCGGCAAGAGAGGAAGCGGCTACGGAGCAGTGACAGGCCAGGCGAACGGACAGGGCGGACGCGAGCATGGCCAAAAAGCAGACCAGCTGCCCGGATACCGGTCGATTGAAAATGAGGAGCATCGCGCGTACATCGCGAAAATATGGGGCGTTGACGCGGAGAGTCTTCCAGGTAAAGGTGTATCTGCATACGAAATGATGGAAAAAGTGCATGCGCAGGAAATCCGGGGGTTGTTTTTAATGGGATCCAACCCGATCGTTTCCAACCCCAATGCAAACTTCGTAGAAGAAGGTCTGCGGAAGCTGGATTTTCTTGTTGTGGCCGATATGCTTTTTTCGGAGACGGCCCAGCTGGCTGATGTTATTTTGCCTACGGCAGCTTACTTGGAAAATACCGGAACGTTAACGAATCTGGAAGGCCGCGTGTTGCTTCGGGAAGCAGCTCGGCCGGCACCAGGTCTTGCAAAGCAGGATTGGGAGATTTTATCTGACATTGCTGCTTCTTTAGGAAAAGCCGCTCATTTTTCGTATACAGATGCCGAAGGGATTTTTGAAGAGCTTCGCCTGGCAAGCAAGGGCGGCATTGCGGATTATTACGGAATTACGTACGACCGGCTTCGGAAAGAAGAAGGGGTTTATTGGCCTTGTCCTTCCCCGGAGCATCCAGGTGAGGCTCGTTTGTTCGAAGCATCGTTTCCTCGTCCGGATGGAAGAGCCGCCATGGTGCCGGTGCCGAATGAGTTTCCGAAAGAACAGGCAGGAGGAGACTATCCCCTTTATTTAACGACCGGCCGGGTGCTGGGGCACTATTTAACGGGTGTGCAGACACATCAAAGCCCGACGCTTGAAGCCCAGCAGTTTGAATCCTTCGTGGAGATTCACCCAAAAACAGCAAGGCGTTTGAAGATAAAAGATGATTCGCTTGTAAAGGTGCGGTCCCGCCGGGGGGAAGTCGTTGTTCGCAGCAAGCTGACCGCATCCATTCGTGAGGATACAATTTTCATGCCGATGCACTGGGACGGCATTCAAAACGTCAATAAACTGACCAGTGAAGCCTTGGACCCGGCCTGTAAAATGCCCGGCTTCAAAGTTTGTGCCGCAATGGTAACACCCTTGTCCGCCCGGTATTAAAGGACGCTTGTCTGTACGTTAAGGCACTCACATCGCGTGAGTGCTTTTTTAGTTGTTTTCGTTATGTTTTTGGAAGTCAAGCTGTGTGTTAATGTTGATAAAGGATGGTTCGTTCTCAAATGAAACGGTCTTGAATGGAATCTTGTGTAACAGCGCCATTAAACTTCTTCTTCCCTCACCGAGCGCTTCGTTCATATAAGGAAGGCAGCGTCTATGGTAAAGAGCGAGAAGCGGCTGCAGTTTTTCTCCTTCTGCCGGCACAACCGCGTTATAATCGGGGTGGCAGTGCAGGAGCAGCTGATCAATAAAAGCTTCTCTTACAAACGGGATATCGGCAGAAAGCACAAAAAACCACTCCGGTTCCCCAAATTGTGAGATGGCGTGATGCAGGGCAAAAAGTGGTCCTTGATGAGGAGTGGGCTCCACGATCAACTCAACGCCGGATAAATCAAACCTATCAGCAAGAAAGCGGTTTGTCGAAAGAATAATAGGATGCAGCCCGTTGGCGTTAAGGGCGTCTACGCTATGCTGGTAAAACGGCTTTTCTTTATACTGTTCAAACATTTTAGGGCGGCCGTATCGTGATGACTGGCCGCCGGCAAGTACAATGCCGGCTGTTTTCATCTTTATCACTCCTGGAGCTATTATAACGCGGAGGTTGTTGTCATGGAAAATGTATTTCAAGTAGTGGGTTATCAAAACAGCGGCAAAACAACACTGATGGAAAAACTAATACAAGCGGCTGCAAAGCAGGGAGCGCGCGTTGCAGCGATTAAGCACCACGGGCACGGGGGCGCGCCGGACGGGCAAAAAGACAGCGACAGACACCGGCAGGCCGGCGCCGTTCTGGCTGGTGTAGAAGGAGGCGGGATTCTGCAGGTATCCATTACGCGAGATCAGTGGGCGCTGGAGGACATCCTCGCTTTGTACCGATCCTTTTCAGTGGACTGCATCTTTGTGGAAGGATACAAACAGGAAGCATACCCAAAAGCAGTTTTAATTCGCACACCGGAGGACTTACCGCTTTTAAAGCTTCAAAATATTCAATGTGCGATCAGCTGGATTGATCTGCCTCAAGCAGATGCCGCTTATCCTGTGTTCCAGCTTGAGGAGGAACAACAGTATACGGTATTTATTCTTCAAAAAGTTGGACTTTTATAAAAAGCCGGCTTTTACTCAGGTAATTCGATCTCCTGCTTGTTTGAGCCGTTACGATCCATTTTAAATAAATGATAATCCGCCTCTCCATTTCCAAAGTTAGGATCTGTCATAAAGTAAATGGTTTTGCCGGAAGGATGAAAAACAGGAGATCCCGCGTATGTGCCAAAAGATGTCAGCGCCTGTCTTTGTTTCAGCTGATTGTTGTAGCGGAACAGCTCATATTCAAAAATACCGGTGGTTTCTTCGTTTGCTACAGCTTGATAAACCATATCGCCGTTTTGTTCATGGAAAGCATAACCGGTCACTTCAAGGTATGTTGCAGGCTTTGTATATGGCTTCAGGACGGATTTTCCATCAAGTGAAACTGTGTAAACAGATGCTTTGCCTTGAAACATGTCTACGGATTCATCCTGCATCAGTATAAAAGCCGATGTTCCGTCTGAACGGACATGAAGGCTGCTCATGCTGTATGAGTTCAATGCAGTCAGCCGTTTTTTCGTTCTGTCAGCCAAGTTGTACCGAAAAATGTCCAAATTAGCTCTTTCACTGGCTAAGCCAATATAGTAAAGGCTGGTTCCATCTTTGGAGAACTGGAGACTTGAAGCAGCTTGGTTTCCTTCCAATAAAAGCTCTCTTCTGCCGCTGGAAAGATTCAGTATATACACCTCGGTTCTAATGTTCCCCGTTTCAATCACATCGCCTTCACGAATGGAAATAAATGCAACAGCTGACCCGTCGGGTGACACGTCTATATCCGTGATCAGCCGGTCGGCTGGCAAGCTTGTGATTTCCTCGTCTTTTTGGGTGTTTTCTGAAAAGCTTCGCAAGGAAGGAATACCGTTTATATGTTTCACATAAAATATATTTTCAGCAGGTGAAAGATCAAACACATCCGTCAAGCCGTTCTGTTTCTCGTCATCTGTTTTTTGAAAAGCCACGCCAGCCGAAATTAAGGCGGCCCATGCTGTGAAAAAAACACCTAACACCCATCCTGTTTTTCTTTTCAATCCATCGCCTTCTTTCTGGGGAAATAGCCGGGAAACAAAAGCAGTCATTGAGCTGGACATGAAAGACAGCCAACGGAAAGCCGTCAGCCAATTCTTGAACCTCTTCTTTTTTCAAACGCAGACAGCCTCATTTTATAAAGCGCAGCCCAGAGCAGAAAAGGAATAAGAAACACAATAAGAATAACGGAAGGACCTGCCATGATCCAAAAGCTGAATGCAACAAAAAGTGTGACTGCGCTGCTCAAAAGCCCTGCTGTAATATAAAAAGCATGGATTCGCTTTAATTCCTTTTCCTCTCTTCCAGCCACGTTCAATCGATATAAAAGAAAAATGCCAAACCCAATAAAGATCCAAACGAGGATTGACAGGGCAAGCCAGGCGAAATGGTCCAAAGAAAACAAAGAAAACCACCCATATAGAAACAAAATGATCTGCATAATCAGTAAAGCATTCACCCATTTCCTCCTTGACCCTGTAAGCAGAAGGGAAGCAGCACTTAAAAACGAAAGTGTCATCCAATAAAAAAGAGCTTCACCATTCCATAGAAGAATAGCGGTATACAGGACAGCTGTTAAAAGTGCAGAGGACAAGCCAAAGAAAACCATCATTTTCACAGGAAAGGTATTCATAAGTGCCCCTTTCACCAACCCTTATATTTCCATAAATAAGTATATATCCAAATGTTTCCTTATGCAAATTCTTACAAATGTTCTATTTAAAGCAGAGAATAAAGTACTTCTTTTCGGGATATCCTCTTGTTAAAAAGGAGATGGATGAAATGTGGAAATGGATCATTGCGGTTACTCTGCTGGCAGGCTGTATGGCAGATGAAGAACCGGAAGAAATGTCAGCACCCATGAATGAAGCGCAGGACGCCGCTCAAAACCCAACAGGTCAGCTTCGTGTTATGAAAAAAGAAGAAACGGGCCAGTACCTGGCAGATTCGGCCGGTATGACACTTTACTTTTCCATAGAGGATAAAGAAGGCGTTTCTACTTGCACGAATCATTGTCTGGAAGAATGGCCGCCTTTTTATCTTGGATCGAGTAAAGTGCCGGAAGGGTTCAGCCCAAATGATTTTGGCGAGATTACACGTGAGGATACAGGGGAAAAGCAGTCCACGTACAAAGGATATCCGCTTTATTACTTTTCGCGTGACCAAGTAGCGGGACAGACAAATGGGTATAGTGCAGACGACAAATGGTATACGGTCAATAACGCGATCGACCGTATGGCGCAGGCTAATTAAAAAACGGCTGTCCTTTAACACTTGGACAGCCGTTTTTCTATTTCTTCAGGAGAAAGCGGCTTTGCATACAAATAGCCCTGTGCCTCGGTACAATTAAGTGCCAGCAGCAGCTCCGCTTGCTCATTTGATTCTACGCCTTCGGCAATCACTTTTAAATTTAAATTTTGCGCCAGATCGATGATGGCTTTTACGATCGCCTGGCGATTCTCGGTTAAATCCCGGACGAAAGACTGGTCAATTTTCAGCTTTGTAATAGGAAAGCGGCTTAAATAACTGAGTGAACTGTAGCCGGTGCCAAAATCATCAATACTCACCTGAATGCCGATGCTGCGCAGCCGGTCTAAAATCTGCAGGGCGTGAGCTGCATCAGCCGTCATGCTCTCCGTAATTTCAATCGTCAGCCACTCGGGTGAAAGGCCGGTTCGCTCTAAAATCCGCTCAACTTGTTCAGCAAAATCTAACTGCATAAACTGCCGAAGCGACACGTTCACACTAACACAAACAGGCGGGAGGCCTGCTTCCTGCCATGCTTTGTTTTGGGCGCAGGCGGTTTCCATCACCCATGTGCCGATCGGAAGAATTAAGCCTGTTTCTTCCGCGAGTGGAATAAATTCTGCTGGAGAAACTGGCCCAATTTTAGGATGATTCCAGCGAATCAGCGCTTCCACGCCAATGAGTTGCTTTGTTCTCATGTCGATCTGGGGCTGGTAATACAGATGAAAAAGTTTTTCTTCAAGGGCCCGGTGCATTTCCCGCTCAAGCATCATTTTATTGCTCATATCGCGATGCAGATCGTTTGTAAAAAACCTGTAGGTGTTTTTGCCGCTTTCTTTGGTGAAATACATGGCAGCATCCGCAGTGCGAATCAGTGTTTCTGCATCCAGCCCATCCTCAGGAAACATGCTGATACCGATGCTTGTGCTAATGAAAATATCCAGGTTTTCAATCAGAAAACAGTGACTCAGCTCTTCTTGTATTCGTTCGGCAATGCGCTGGGCCGATTCACGTGAAATCGCTGGAAGCAAAATCGCATATTCATCACCGCCAAGCCGGGCAGCACTTTGCTGAGTAAAAGATCTCCCGTATTGTGGCCTAAAGTATCGTTTACATTTTTAAATCGGTCCAAATCAAGAAACATGAGGGCGAAAGACTGATTATATCGGGACGAAGAGGAAAGAGCTTCATCCAGGTTTTTTTGAAACTAACGCCGGTTGGCAAGCCCCGTTAAATCATCATAATGAGCCATTTTTTATACTTGTCTTTCTGTTTCTTTCCGCTCGGTAATATCGGTGGCCGTGCCGATTACTTCTGTGACTTTTTCACCTTCAAAAAGAGGAGAAAGATGAACGAGAAGAGAGAAATGAAGTATATTTACCTCAAAATTAACTTGTTCACCGGTAAAAGCGCGCTCCACATAACCGGATATGTATGTAGATGCCTGTTTTGAAACGATATCTTTAAGCTGACTTTTGTCGGCCCAATCAGCTGCAAGCCCCATTTTCTCTAACAGCTTTCCTTCAAGCATCGTCAACACAATCTGCCCGTCTTCATTTTTTCTATACTTGAATACAGCATTTTGCAAATGTCTGGCTGTCGTTTGAAATTCGTTTTTTAATGCTTGTTTTAAAGCGGCTTCTGCTTGAATTTTATCGGCAATATCCATATCAATCGAAAGGAATTTTGCAAGGTGCCCATTTTCATCCTGGATCGGTACAACCGTTGCATGAATGCTGTAAATAGACCCGTCCTTTGCACGGTTATGCAATTCACTCTGCCAAACTTGTCCCCGCTTTAACATATGCCACATCTCATCAAAATAATCGTCCGGATGCATGCCCGAGTCAAATAAGGAATGCTTTTGGCCAATAATTTCTTCCTGCTCGTATTTACAAAGCGCGCAAAAAACGGTCATTCACATACAAAATAATGCCGTCTCGACCGGTAACCGAAATGGAAAAGCGCTGGTCTAGAGCCCGGACGATTGACGAAAAATCATGCAAATGGTTTAACAATGGACTTCAATCCTTTCACTTGCTGCTTTTTGTAGGTATATTGTACCTATCAGTTTCATTTTTTTAATGATCTTGTCAGTCCCTCTTTGATCTTAAGCTTGTTTTTATCAATGAAATCTTTATTTTTTGGACTGAAATGGGTATAGAGCACATAATATATAAAATCGGAGGGATTTACATGAGATGGAAATATTGGAAGGTGGTTTTACGCTATGGTCATGTAGGCAAGCGAAATGAGGTTAGTGTAGCACGATATTTATTAACAGAAGCTCACTACACACCGGTGCTGGTTATGGATCAGGCTGCTCATATGCCGGGTGTGAAGCATAATGGGGTTACGTCTGTGATAGAGATTAGCCGGGATACATTTTTAGAGGGAAAAAGAAGGGAACAGGAGAACTTTTTTCTTCAAAAAATGAAAGCGTTCCATAAAGAGCTTCCAGCTTAAACAAGTGGTCTCGTCTGCCTCCTTGTGGCATTTGAGGCCGCTTTCTTTTATGCTTACATAGAGGTGAATAAAATGGGGCAAGTAACCGTAGTAGGGAGTTACGTAACAGATGTCATGATCCGGACGCCGCATCTGCCGGCACCGGGAGAAACCGTTCTGGGAGGTCCTTTTCAAATCGGTCCTGGCGGCAAGGGGGGCAATCAAGCAACAGCAGCGGCGAGAAGCGGGTCAAATGTGATGTTTGTAACCAAAATTGGCACAGACATCTTTGGACAGGAAGCGGTCCAGCACTTCGAGCGGGAAGGGCTTGATATTCGGTTTATGCAGAGAAGCGAAAAAGAAGCAACAGGAACGGCTCTTATTTCCGTTGATGACGCAGGGGAAAATAGTATTGTCATCGCACCGGGCGCGTGTGGAGCGATGAGCGGTGCAGATGTAGAAAGGGCAGAAGAAGCAATCGAACGAGCGGATCTTTTGGTGCTTCAGCTTGAAATTCATTTTGAGGCGATTGGGGCGGCCATTCAAAAAGCCGCCCGCTGCGGTGTGCCCATTCTATTAAATCCTGCTCCCTATACGGCTTTCCCAATGGAGTGGCTTCAGCATGTTACATACGTAACGCCAAATGAAACAGAAGCCCGCGGTTTAACGGGAATTGCTGTAGAAGATGAATCATCCGCCCAGCGCGCAGCCGATATCCTGCATGAAAAAGGCGCCAGCGTGGTCATGATTACCATGGGCAAAAAAGGGGTGTTTTTATCGCAAGGAACGGGTAAAGGCCGGCAAATGGAAGGGTTTTCGGTTAAAGCGATCGATACAACTGGCGCAGGCGACGCTTTTAACGGCGGATTTGCGCATGCCATCACCAGCGGTATGAATATCGAAGAAGCCGTTCAATTTGGACAGGCTGCTGCGGCTCTTTCTGTTACGAAAGCAGGCACTGCTGTGTCTATGCCATCTAGTAAAGAAATAAAAGCGTTTTTAAAGACGGTGTTTTAGGGAATACAAACAAAAAAGGAGGGTTCTGTATGGGTTTTTTAAGCAAGCTTTTTGGCGGTAAAGAAGAAGGCAATACAGCACAAAATACGGGTGAAATCATTCTTGTCTCCCCGATGAGCGGAGATGTGATCAGTTTGGAAGAAGTACCAGACCCGGTATTCTCACAAAAAATGATGGGTGACGGCATAGCGGTGAATCCATCGGAAGGAAAAGTAGTGGCGCCGGCTGATGCAAAAGTACTAAATGTGTTTCCGACAAAGCATGCAATTGGCCTGGAAACAGCCGGAGGCCTTGAGCTTCTTATTCATGTTGGGCTTGATACGGTTAACATGAAAGGCGAAGGGTTCGATGTAAAAGTCTCAGAAGGAGATCAAGTAAAGAAGGGGGATGTGCTGCTTACATACAGCCTGGAACTCGTTCGCGAAAAAGCAGCGAGCACCATCACCCCGCTGATCATCTCTAATGGGGATCTTGTAAAGCAAATGGCAAAGCATGAACATGTAAAAGCCGTCGCCGGCGAAACGCCTGTGATGACGATCAAGATAAAATAAAAAGGAAGCCCCTATGTAAAGGGGCTTCCTTTTTGCATGCAGGCAGTCTAAGCATTTAAAAGGAGCAGACCGGGTCATGAAGCTGTAAGCAAATGCTTTTAAAGATGAGTGCGGCCAGCATAATAAAATAAACAATGGCTAAAGCAAAAATGAAGATCAAAGCACGAAGAAGACCATTAACAATGGGCGCAGAGGCGCCGATCATTGTAGAAAGAATGACGAATAACATGAACGCATATTTTAAAATAGAGTGAGTCGTATTAATAAAATTGGATTGTGCACGGACAAAGGAGCACAAAAGCATCATTGCTGTACGGACAGCCAAAGAAAGCGTCTGCCTCCGAGCCCAAACTGATTTATTTAAGCCTGGCCTTGAGCGTTTTCGCCAACAGCGCCATCTCCCTCAGATTGCTGCTTGTTTAAAATGTGGCCGGCGAGCGCATATAACACAATAGTTGAAGACAAATGAGCAGAAAGCTGTGAAGGGTCTTGCTGTGGGTATACTTCTACAAAATCCATGCCGGCAATGCCCTGTTTAGCAATTTCATGAACAAGCGTTAACAATTCATAGGATGTCAGCCCGTTTCCATCAACCGGACCGCCTGGATTAAACGCATAGTCCAGAACATCGCTGCAAATGCTCAAATAAACGCAGTCCACTTCTCTAGATGCAAGCTCATGCAGACGGCGTGCCAGTGCCCTTAAGTCTGGATGCTCCCGAATATCGTTAATCGTAATGGTGATGGCACCTGCATCGCGGGCATTCCGGCCGCTTTCAGGCTTGTTGCGGGGACCGTGAATACCAGTATGAATGATGCTTTCGTTTCGTACACCTTCCTGTTCATACAGCCGCATAAATGGACTGCACCGTGCATATGGATCGCCTTCATGAGACGGCAGGTTATCGTAATGGGCATCTAAATGAATAATGCCTACCTTTTTTCCTTGATTCGTCAGGGACCGCACAATTGGAAATGTGACGCCATGGTCACCGCCAAGCCCGATTAAAAACTTGCCGCTTTTCCATAGCGGATCGGTAAACTGCGTGATCCGGTTCATCGTTTCTTCTACATCGGCTGGTACAACATCTACATCTCCTATATCTCCGAGCTTCATATGTTCAAACACATCTATATGATCAAGTTCAGGCAAATAGCCGCTATAGCGGCCTGAACTTAACCGCATCACTTTTGGACCAAGTTCACACCCCGTGTAATCGCCCCATGTTACAGCGCCTTCCCACGGCACCCCGTACACAACAGCGTCAACTTCATCCAAACGGTTTTCAGCTGCTAAATTTTGTGCCCCTAAAAAACAAGGCGTATTTCCGTAAATCGTCTCACTCATCCAAACAGTCCTTTCTTCATAAGATCTGGTTTTCCTTTTCCCTAACGCGGCGGAAGAAAACCGGGAAATTGGAATAACGCAGTGGTAAAATAGAACAGGGGTGATAAGGTGAAGCAGTTATTCGATATTTTTCTAACCTTTTTTAAGCTGTCACCCATTACGTTTGGCGGCGGTTACGCTTTGATTCCAGTAATTCAACGGGAAATTGTAGAAAAAACTTGCCGGCATGGCTTTTATTCATAAATACAATGCAGCGGTTAAAAAAAACCGGGCAGACAGCAGGAAAAGGAGAATCTGGCTGTCTGCCCGGTTTTTTTTATGTAAAAAGACCATATCATTTCCTTGCTCAAACCGATCATGGTACTTTAAAAGGAGAGAGCTAGATGCAGCGGAAGGAAGGTTTTTTATGGAAATTGGAATCAGCACATTTGTTGAAACCACACCGGATGTGGAGACAGGCAGTGTCATCAGTCACGCTGAGCGGCTGCGCCAGGTAGTAGAGGAAATTGTGTTAGCCGATCAGGTCGGTCTTGATGTGTTTGGCGTAGGGGAACATCACCGTGAAGATTATGCGGCGTCTTCTCCGGCTGTGGTCCTGGCTGCAGCGGCACCCCAGACCCAAAAAATCCGGCTGACGAGTGCGGTGACGGTGTTGTCTTCGGCCGATCCGGTACGCGTATTTCAGGACTTTGCTACGCTTGACGCCCTGTCAAACGGACGGGCAGAAATTATGGCCGGGCGGGGGTCATTTATTGAGTCTTTTCCTTTGTTTGGATACGATTTAAAGGATTACAACGAATTATTTGATGAAAAGCTGGATCTGCTGCTGAACATTCGGAGTGCTGAAAAAGTAACGTGGCAGGGAAAACACCGGCCGGCGATTCAAAATCTCGGCATATACCCGCGTCCGGTGCAAAAACCGCTTCCAGTCTGGATCGGCAGCGGCGGCAATTCTGAATCGGTCGTTCGCGCCGGGCTTCTCGGCCTGCCGCTTGTGCTCGCCATTATCGGCGGCAGCCCGGTTCAATTTGCTCCGCTTGTAGAGCTGTATAAAAAGGCGGCGATGCATGCCGGGCATGATCCGGCTGTTCTGCCAGTAGCGTCGCATTCGCACGGCTTTTTAGCAAAAAGCACAGAGGAGGCGGCTGATTTATTTTTCCCGTCTACACAGGCAGCGATGAATAAGCTGGGCAGGGAGCGCGGATGGGGGCCATACAATCGGGCAAGCTTTGATGCCGCCCGCAGCTTTGAGGGTGCTTTGTATGTAGGAGATCCGAAAACAGTGGCCCAAAAAATCATTCATCTTCGTAAGAAAGTCGGGATTACCCGCTTTATGCTGCATGTTCCGGTTGGCACAATGCCGCATGATTTAGTAATGAATGCGATCGAACTGCTTGGCAGAGAAGTGGCGCCGGTTGTACGTGAAGAAATCGCTCAATGGGAAGCGGATGGGCAGCCGCAATAAGGAAAGGAGCCTTGAAATGATTGTTCTCGAAAATGAACTGCTGACCGTGCATATTTCTCCATCTGGAGCGGAAGTACGGAAGGTGTTTCACAAAAAAACAGGTCTGGATTATATGTGGAGCGGAGACAGCCAGTATTGGGGACGTGTGTCACCGGTTCTGTTTCCGATTGTCGGCCGTCTGAAACGAGACCGGTATGCGCTTGAAGGCAGATCTTACAGAATGCCGCAGCATGGTTTTCTGCGGGATGTGGAGTTTACCGTGCAGGATCAGGAAAAAGAGTATGCGGCTTTTTGTTTTGACCCGCTTGATTCATTTTTAGATATTTACCCGTTTCGATTTCAAGTGGTGATTTATTACACGTTAAAAGAGGACTCTTTAAATGTCTGCTGGGAAATTAAGAATGAGCATCAAGAAAAGATGTATTTCTCGATCGGGGCCCATCCAGCTTTTAACGTACCGCTTCAAGCGGAAGAAAAAGCGGAAGACTATACATTGAATTTTACACCCGCCGCGGGCAGACAGGTAACGCAGTATAAGCTGGTAAATTCAATGGCAAAGGAAAAAAAGACGGTTCAAACCATCGAGCCGATCTCCATTCAGTCCTCCTTGTTTGAACAGGACGCCTTTATATACAGCCATATTGACCGCGTTTCACTTCGCTCAAACCGGACCGGCCACGGGGTAGAAGTGGACCTGGCTGGATTTCCCTTCGTCGGCATTTGGTCCAGCTACAACAAAAAAACCGGCACGATGGCACCGTTTGTGTGTATCGAACCGTGGTACGGCATCGCTGATACAGTTGATGCCAGCGGCAAGCTGGATGAAAAGCTGGGCATAAACGAGCTTGAACCGGGCGGCCGGTTCGAAGCCAACTACACCATTTCATTTATATAAAAAAAACGATCTGGCTGGTCAACAGCCGGATCGTTTTTTTAATCCCAAAAAATTTAAACATTTTACTAAAAATATTCAATTACCAATGATAGCGTTTTCAATTACACTAAGAAAAATAAATCAGGGAGGATGATTTTATGAGTGCTCCGTCTAATGTCAATACGGCCAGACGTGCCCACCCATTTGAAGTACATGAAAAAAAACGAAACAAAATCAACTGGGTTCCATATTTGATGATTGCTCCGTCCGTTTTCATTGTCGTAGCGTTTCTGTTTTATCCAATTGGCACGGTGTTTTATTACAGCTTGTTTAATTATGATTTATCAGCGCCTTATTACAATGGATTTATCGGTCTTGAAAATTTTAAAGAAATCTTTACGGCGGACAAAACCTTTCTGCCGAGTCTGCTTATTACATTAAAATGGGTCGTGTCACAAGTGGGCCTTCAACTTGTCTTTGGCATGGCCGTAGCACTTCTTTTAAATCAAACGTTCAAATTCCGCGGTGTGTTTCGGGCAGCAGCTTTTATTCCATGGGCCATTTCAGGCGTTCTTGCATCGGTCATGTGGTCACTTATGTACAATGAACATATGGGTGTACTGAATGATTTGTTTATGCGGATTGGAATAATCAGCGAAAGCAAGGCATGGTTATCCGATGTCAGCACAGCTTTTGGCTCAATTGTGGTCGCTGAACTATGGCGCGGCATTCCTTTTTTTGCGATAACGCTTCTAGCCGCCCTGCAAAGCATTCCAAATGAGATGTATGAAGCAGCAAAAGTGGACGGGGCGGGAAGACGAAAAACGTTTTTCTTTATTACGCTGCCGCAGCTGAAAAACACAATTATCCTAACCGTGCTGCTCCGTACGATTTGGGAGTTTAATAATGTTGATTTGATTTTTAACTTAACAGGCGGCGGACCGGCAGAATCTACAACGACGCTGACGATGTACATCGCATCACAGGCGGTGCACGGCAGCAATTTTGGCTATGGCTCAGCGCTTACGGTCGTTTCATTCGCTATTCTGCTCATTTTTGCGGTTGTCTTTTTGAAAGTAACGAAGTATGAAAAAGAGGAGGCGGAACGATGAATAAAACGATGGATCGCTGGCTGACACTCCGGCTTCCGCTTGCGGTAATGCTTATTTTCACCATGTTTCCGTTTTACTGGACAATCAATACCGCTTTTAAAATGGATGGAGATATTGTCAAACGTCCGGTTGAATACATTCCAACTGCACCCACTATCGATAACTTTGTGATTGCCTGGAGCAATGTTGGCTTTGCGACTTACTTTAAAAACAGTTTAATTGTTGGTGTAAGCACGGTTGCCCTTGTTTTGGTCCTGTCTATTTTATCGGGATACGCACTCAGCCGGTACAAATTCAAAGGAAAACGTGCTTTTATGGTGATGCTTCTTTGTACACAGTTTATTCCAAGAGCAATGCTTATTATCCCATTGTTTATTATTTTCAAAAACCTGGGATTGATCAGCAGCCCGCTTTCATTAATTATTACGTATGCCGCTGTAGAAATTCCATTTACAACTGTCCTCATGAGCGGCTTTATTTCCAACGTGCCGAAAGAGCTGGAGGAAGCGGCTATGATTGACGGATGCAATCGGCTTCAATCGCTGCGCCATGTTGTCTTCCCGCTTCTTGTGCCGGGCATTGTAGCTACAGGTGTGTTCACTTTGATTTATACATGGAATGAGTTTCTGCTGGCGCTTATGCTGACTAATCAGCAAAGCAAGTTTACGCTCCCGGTTGGGCTCAGCTACATGATGGGTGAATTTAATGTAAACTACGGCGCTCTTGCTGCAGGAAGTGTCATTGCGCTTGTTCCAGCGGTTCTGCTGTTCGTTTACGCACAAAAGCATTTGGTCAGCGGCCTGGGCGGCGCGGTCAAGGGCTAACATATACAAGGGGGGAATTGAGATGAGAAAAAAATTATTTCACGGTATGTCAACGTCATTTGTGCTGGCTTCTATGCTGCTGGCGGGCTGCAACAGTGGTGATACAAAAGTTGAGAGCTCATCAAGTCCTGGCACAAAATCTGATCCTAATGAACAAATTACAATTACATTCTGGGATGAAAATGCCGGCCCGCAGCGGACACCGATTTGGGAAGAGCTGATTACACGCTTTGAAGCAGAGCATAAAAACATTGATGTAGAGTATGTAGGGCTTCCAAAGGATTCAGCGAAGCAAAAACTGGACGCTGCCATTGCCGCAGATGATATGCCGGATGTCGGCAGTGTGCAGACAAGCTGGCTGCCGGAATTTGCAGCGCGCGAAGCTCTGCTGCCGCTCGATGAGCAGTTTGATAGCTGGGAAGAAGGAAGCAAAATCAATAAAAGCGCGGTTGACTTTAATAAAGAAATTGTCATAGACGGAAAATTATACGGAGTTCCGTATACACAAAACCTGGATATTTTATGGTACCGGCCAGACTGGTTCGCCGAGAAAAATGTAAAAGCACCGGAAACATGGGATGAATTTTTCACAGCTGCTGAAAACATGACTGACAAAGCGAACAATCGGTACGGTTATACGATTCGTGGCGGAGCAGGGGGCTCCTTTCAGCTGCAGCGCCTTATGTATGCTTATTCCGGCATTGAAGAGTATGTAAATAAAGATGGCAAAAGTACAATCAACGATCCGAAACACGTTGAGTTTTTGGAAAAATATTTTGATATGTATCAAAAGTTTACACCGAAAAGTGATATAACAAACGGTTACAAAGAAATGATCGCAGGATTTGATACAGGAGCTGTTGCGATGGTACAGCATAATGTCGGCTCATACGGGGAGCATAACGAATCACTTGAGCCGGGGCAATTTAAAGCGCTTGCACTTCCGGAATCAGAAGACGGTAAATATGTAGCAGAAGGCGGCAATACGATTGGTATGTCTATTTTTAAATCAACGGAGTATCCGGAAGCAGCCTGGGAGTTTACTGCGTTCATTAACTCGGCCGAAAGTCAAAGCTATTGGAATGAAAAGGTCGGCCAGATTCCAACCAATTCAGACGTGCTGCAGGAAGACTGGGTGAAAAATGCTGATCATATTAAAGTAGCATTTGAAGTCTATGAAGACCCAAATCTTGTCCTGTACAAACCGCCGTTTTATCTGCCTGACTATCGATCTATTCTTGATAATACTGTGGATTCCGGCATTCAAAATGTAATGAGCGGCAAGGTGACCGTAAAAGAATTTTTAGATGAATGGGCCGGTGCGATTGAAGAATCACAAAAGCAATATGACGAACACTTTAAAAAATAAAAAAGGAAAGATGCCGGGTCAGGCATCTTTTCCTTCATTTACTGGAGGAATGAAGGTTGATCGGCACAACATATCCGTCGGAAAAAAGAAGTTATATGGATGAGAAAACCGGCAGAAAAGTATGGCAGCTAACAGCATCTTCATCTAATTTCCACTTCTACTTTACAGATAACTCGTTTACGAAAAACAGCGGAGATATTTATTTTTTATCTGACCGAAGCGGCCCGAAAAACTGCTACAACCTGTTTAAAATGGATATGGACTCAGGGCTCATGACACAGCTGACAGATGAGGCGGATGGAATTACACCAAGTTACCATACAAAAACGCCCGACAGCAAAATCATTGTGTATGTAACAGGGAACAAGGTGAAAAAACTGGAGACCGATACGATGGATCTGACGGTTTTGTACGAGGAGCAAGGCGATATACACCTTGGCCACCCGCACATTAACGCGGAAGGCACATATATCGGCCTGGCGCGAAATGAGCGTGCGCCTATTCAGCGCGGCGCCAATTATAAAGGATTTAAAGAAACAATGTATGCAACAAAAAAGGGCTGGATCACATTGATTTCAATGGATGGAGAGACGGTAACCAATGTATTTGAAGATACCCATTGGCTTGGCCATTTTCAATTTTCGCCGCATGACAGCGATCTCGCCATGTTTTGTCACGAGGGACCCTGGAATCTTGTTCACCAGCGCATCTGGCTGCTTCGAATAGCCAGCCGGGATGTGAAGCCTTGTTTTCGACAGTCAGAGGATGATTGTGTTGGCCACGAATTTTGGACAGCAGATGGCCGCATTTTTTTTGACAACCGGCGTAAAGGTCATGATGGAACGATCACCGGCCATAAAACACAGGCAACAATTGAATTGGAGCAACCGGGTCAAGTTCCTTATGTCGGCCTGGCGGATTCTAAAGGAAATGTGATTCGGGTTATGGATTTGCCTTATTATTGCAACCACTATCATGCTAACCAAGAAGGTACATTGCTTGTCGGCGATGAAGTAGAGGATCTCGTTTTAATTAATATAAGCAGTAATAAGCCTTCAATTGAAACTCTTTGCACGCACAAAACGAGCTGGCAGTCACAAAAAACACACTGCCATCCGACGTTCAGCTGGGATGACCGGCATATTTTATTTACCTCGGACAGGGAAGGCGAATGCCAGATTTATTTACTTTCATTGGAGGAGTGAAACCATGTTTGTTAAGGGGAGCGAAACAAAAACAGTACATGCGGGAGAAGGTGCAGTGAGGAAACTGCTTGGCTGCGGCGGCACGCTGACAATGGCGGAAGTTGAGTTTGAAAAGGGAGCAGTTGGAGAAATGCATTCACATGAACATGAGCAGGTGTGTTATATCGTGCAGGGCCGGTTCCAATTTAACTTAAACGGTGATATTCGCCTGCTTCAAAAAGGAGACAGCGTGTACGTTCCGTCAAATATCCAGCATGGTGTTACAGCACTTGAGGATCATTCCATTATCTTAGATGTATTTACGCCGCAGCGTGAAGATTTTTATTAAGGGGGCTAAAGGAAATGAAGACGATTTCAATGATTGAAACGGCAGAGCAGGCGTGTCGGGCTGTGATGAATACGTATACACCGGCTGAGCTGCCGCCAGCTGGTATTTGGCATTATCATCAAGGTGTGTTTTTGGAAGGGATGCGGCGTGTCTATGAGCAAACCGGAAACGAAGACTATTTCAATTATGTAAAGAGCTATATTGACCTGCTCGTTGACGAAGAAGGAAATTTTTTATTTGCTAGAGAAGAATTGGATGCTATACAGGTAGGAATTCTTCTGTTTCCGCTGTATCAGAAAACGGGAGACAAGAGATACATGATTGCGGCGAAAAAACTACGGAGCTTGTATGGGTCATTCAATAAAACGACAGAAGGCGGCTTCTGGCATAAAGACAAATATCCGTATCAAATGTGGCTGGACGGCTTGTATATGGCCGGACCGTTTGCGCTTATGTACAATGAACATTTCCATGAGCCGGAGCTGCTTCAGCAGGTTCTTTATCAGGAAAAGCTGATGCGTATCCATACAAAAGATCAGAACACAGGGCTCTTTTATCATGCATGGGATGAGAAAAAACAGCAGCCGTGGGCAAGCCCAGAAACAGGCTGTTCACCGGAATTTTGGTCACGTTCTATTGGCTGGTATGGAACGGCTCTTATCGATATAGCAGAACGGCTGCCGGACTATCATCCATCCCGCACGGAATTAATAGAAGAACTGCGTGCCCTTATCCCGGCGCTGCTCGCTTTTCAAGACGAACAAACAGGGCTATGGTATCAAGTTACCCATAAGGGGGCACAGGAGGACAACTGGCTGGAGTCATCCGGCACAAGCTTGTTTATTTACACGATTGCCAAAGCGGTTCAAAACGGCTGGGCAGACGCTTCATACTTAAAAGAGGCGGAACGGGCGTTTAACGGCTTGATGGAGCATATGGTAGATACAAGCGGGGGGCAGTGGAAGCTGAACGGCATTTGCATCGGGACCTCTGCCGGCGTATATGATTATTACGTTTCCCGCCCCGCGTCCGCTAATGACCTGCACGGAGTCGGTGCGTTTCTATTAGCAGTCATGGCTCTTGAACAAGCGAAAAAATAAAATATCCAAACCGGCAGGAAGATGATATCGTTAAAGTATAGTTCACATGAGAGAAGGGCTTGAATACGCATGCAGTTAAAAAAATGGAAAGCGTTTATTCAAAAACACTTCTTTTTTTCCTTTAAATCAACGATTATCAGCCTTTACCTGCCGGTTATGATTTTGTTTATAGCGATTATGGGCGGGGTATCTTATTTTCTCGCTGCTGACCAGATAAAAGAAAACGCATACAAAAATATCGATGATACTGTATTTCAGACGACGGGCTATTTGGAAAACCGTTTTACCGATGTGTTTGAGCAGCTGGTTTCGCTGGCGAATGATCCAACAATGAATGCAATCATTGCGAATGATCCGGATGATATTGATCCGAAAGATTATATTTCTTTTAACAATCACTTAAACCAAATTTTTATCAATTATAATTCTATGATTGAAGCGATTTTGGTTGACATGCATGATGGGAAATTCCAACTGACGAAAAACGACGGCCAAACGAATTTTGTCCACTTTCAGTTTGAAGAGTATGCACAAAAGTTTACAGGAAGCAAAGAGGGCTATTACTGGCGGAATTTACATGCAGACGATATTTTTTATGGAACCAACAGCGAACCCAACAATGTGATCAGTGTATTTAAGCTGGTTGGAACGGCCCAGTCAAAAGCACACGGCATTGTTCTTTTTAACTTGCGCGGTGATTATTTTGAACGCATTTTTAATGAATCGCTGCTTGGTGAAAACGGCTACCTCGCCTTGATTAGCGAAGATGGATCGGTTTTATCCAAGCAGGTTGAAGAAGAATATATGATCGATAAAACGGTTGTTCAATACGCACAACGAGCGGATGCTGAACGGGGGCAGTTTGAGTTTCAAAAGCCAGGCGGTAAAGAAATGGTCGTCATTTACGATACGATGGCGTTAAACAACTGGAAAGTGGCCGCTGTATTTCCACAGGAGGACGTACTTCAAAAAGTGAATTACATTAAATATGTAACGATTACGTTGATCCTCTGTTTAATGATTGTCGCTGTTGCCATTTCAAATGTTTTTGCCCGCTACATTACCGGGCCCATCCGGTCACTCGTTCAAAATATGAGGCTGGTGAACGAGCAAA
This sequence comes from Domibacillus sp. 8LH, assembly GCF_038806185.1. Lineage (NCBI taxonomy): Bacteria > Bacillati > Bacillota > Bacilli > Caryophanales > Bacillaceae > Domibacillus > Domibacillus sp. 8LH. Next base: position 110,211 of record NZ_JAVJNG010000002.1, read on the forward strand.
ATATCGCGATCCCCGCTGAGCCTTCCGGGCATGTCATGAAAGAAATGAAAATTTTAAACCACGGTATGGAAGAAATGATGCAAAAGCTAAACAAACTCATTGAACAGGTAAAAGTCGAGCAGGAGGCAAAGAGAAGGCTTGAATACGCTATTTTGTACGCGCAAATTACCCCGCACTTTTTATATAACACCTTATATTCGATCAAAAGCTTAAGCGATATGGGCATGAACGAAGAAGCCAGTGCCATGATTAGTGCGCTGTCTAACTTTTTTCGCATCAGCATCAGCAAGGGCCGCGAACTGATTACTGTTGCAGAGGAAATCGAGCATATTCGCAGTTATCTTTTTATACAGGAGATGCGCTACGGTGATGATTTTTCATATGAGATCCAGATGGACGAAGGACTGGGACACTATCAAATTATGAAGCTTACCCTGCAGCCGCTCGTTGAAAATGCGCTTTATCATGGGGTTAAGCAGACAAGAGGAGAAGGAAAGATTTTGGTTTTGGTCCGCGAAGAAGAAGAGCAGTTAATTCTTTCTGTACAGGATAATGGCAAAGGGATACCACCGGAAAAACTGGCGGCTATCCGACGTGAAATTTACCAGAAGGGGTCAGAAAAGCAGACGACTGGTATCGGGCTAAACAGCGTGCATGAGCGCATTGGCCTGCATTTCGGACCGGCCTATGGACTCGTTATAGAAAGCGAAGAAGGAAAAGGCACGGCTATTACATTAACGATACCAAAACGTGAACAAGGAGTGAAGCGGGCATGACGTGCAGGATAGTAATTGTAGATGATGACCGGATTATCCGGCGCAGCTTGTCGACAGCAATTCCATGGAAGGAACACGGTTTTGAGCTGGCAGGCGAAGCGGCAGATGGAGAAAAGGGCTTAGCGTTAATTAAGGAAACAAATCCGCAAATTGTGATTTCCGATATTAAAATGCCCTACATGGACGGCCTTGAAATGGCCGGGAAAATTAAAGAAATGAATACGGGTATTAAAGTCATTCTATTAACAGGCTTTGAGGATTTTTCCTTTGCGCAAAAAGCCATATCGGTTCGGGCATTTGATTATTTACTAAAGCCAGTCAACCGGGATTGCCTGCTCCAAAAAGCGAAAGAAGCACGGGCGGAATGGGAAAAAGAACAAAACGACCGGCGCCAGCTTGATGATCATCTTCCTATGCGCCGTCAGCATTTTATCCGGGCACTTCTTTATAAAAAAGTAGATAGTACCGGGCTGGAAGACCAAATAAGAGAGCTGGGGCTGGCCCTGCACAGCCCGGTCCTTGCTGTACTGCTGGTGAAATTGGATGAACCGGTGCATCAGCAGTCTGGAAATAAACGGATCAAGAAGCGAATTTTATCGTTAGCCGAGCAGCACTTTCCGGCAAGTGCGATAACGGAGATGAGGCCGGGTGAGTTTGCTGTAATCTGGCCGATACCAGCTGATATGGAAAACTGGACAATGCAGATTGAAGCATTTCAATCGACTATTCGCGGGTCTCTGCATACATCTGTAACCGTTACGGCGGGAGGGCTTTGCGATGAGCTTCAGCGTATATCGGACGCCTACTCGGAGGCATCAGCTGCTATGGAATTTCGGCATATCATCGGAAAAGACCGCTTTTTCACAATTGAAGATGTAGGGGAGTCCGTTCAAGAAGCCCAGCCTTTTCTTCAGCAGTTCGTTCAGGAAAAAGTGATCGAAAAAGTCAAAATGGGAATGTTGTCGGAAGTAGAGCAATTTTTTTCGGAGGATCGGCTTCAGCAGCTGAAAAAAGCTTATCTGCCTTTTCAGGAGGTTCGAATGGCGGCTGTTCACCTGCTTATTATGCTGTCACGGGAAGTAGAGAGCTGGAGAGAAGAACGTCAAAAAGAAATCGTTCGTTACGTGCAAGATATAAACGGACTTCAGACGATTCAAGAGGTTTTTGAAAAACTTCACCATACATTTATACAAATGGCACAGTCCTTAGAAGGGCAGCGCAAAAAACGGTCTGTTGTGGATGAGGCAGTCGATTATATTAAAGAGCACTTTTGTGAAGAAGACTTAACACTTCAAAAAACAGCCAGCCATGTTCACATGAATGCAGCGTATTTAAGTGCGCAGTTTAAAGCGGAAAAAGGAATCAACTTTGTCGATTTTCTACTTGATTTGCGAATGAAAAAAGCCATGCAGCTGCTGAGGCAGGAACAGCTGAAGATTTATGAAGTGGCAAGCATGGTCGGCTACAGTAATCCACAGTATTTCAGTATTTGCTTTAAACAGTACACCAATCATTCACCGGGGCAGTTTAAAAAACTGTCCTAAGGTCCATTCGGTTAAAAAAAGAGGAGCGGTCTTGCGTGCAGCAAGCCCGCTCCTCTTTGTCATGTTTAGGCTTAGTCTTTTCTGCGTGCAGCCGCTTCGTCTTGGATTTCTTCACGCATTCCTTCAATACTTTCTTCGCGGCGTTCATTTTTCGCTTTGATGGCCGCTCGCTCTTTCCCGTTTGCAAAAACCATTGTTTCTTCCGCTGCCTCGATGTTTCCGATTGTGTTTTGCACCATTTCCTGAAGCTTTTGAACGTTGTCGGAACGGTTATCCGGTTTTGGACGGTTGTTGCGTGTCATGTGTATTCCTCCTTTGAAGTCTCGAGCAGTACAGTCCGTAGACTGCCCTTTATTTCTTCTGTCCATTCAAAAAGAAAATATGTACAGCTATTTGATTTAAAAATTCTGACAATATTCCCGACTTGACTTATCGGAATTAAGGAGTTAAAGTAAGAATCTACATTTTAGTTATTAGGGGGCTTTTTTTATGGAAAACGGGTTTATCCTTTTAAATATCATCGGCCTTCTGATTCTTGTTGCTCTTTTGTTTTTCATGCAGCGCCGCCACGTTTCGTTTTCGAAACGGGTATTTACCGGACTTGGTCTCGGTATCGTGTATGGACTTATTTTGCACTTTGCATATGGAACAGAATCAGAAACGCTGGCAAGTTCTACAGCCTGGTTTGATTTAATTGGAACAGGCTATGTACGTTTGCTTCAGATGATCGTGATGCCGCTCGTATTTATTTCAATTTTAGGAGCGTTCACAAAAATTACGATCGGAAAGAACTTTGCCAAGGTGGCGACGCTTATTCTTGGTATTCTTCTTGGCACAACGGCTGTAGCAGCAGCGGTTGGAATTGCATCTGCTATCGGCTTTAACCTGGATGCATCTCAAATTGTCCAGGGAACGGCAGAAACAGAACGCGGCCAGTCTATTGCGGATCAATCGACTGAAGTGGCAGATAAACCGCTGCCGTCTCAAATTGTAGACCTGCTTCCGCAAAATCCATTTTTGGATTTTACAGGCGCGCGTCCGACTTCGACGATTGCCGTTGTAATTTTCGCTGCCTTTTTGGGCTTTGCATACTTAACGGTAGCCCGGAAAGAGCCTGAGCATGCCGCTTTACTAAAACGAGGCATTGATGCTCTTTATTCGCTTGTGATCAATGTGGTGAAGATCGTGCTCCGTTTGACGCCATACGGCATTTTAGCTATTATGGCCCGTACGGTTGCATTGTCTGACTTTGGAGCTATTTATAATCTTGGCAAGTTTGTCATCGCTTCTTATGTAGCGCTGATTGTGATGTTTATTATTCACTTGTTGATTTTGACTTTATCCGGCTTGAGCCCGGCTACTTACGTGAAAAAAGTAGGGGAAACACTCAGCTTTGCTTTTACGTCACGTTCAAGTGCAGGAACACTGCCAATGACATTAAACACGCAGACGACGCGCCTTGGCGTGCCGGAAGGAGTAGCCAATTTTGCCGGTTCATTTGGTTTGTCCATTGGGCAAAACGGCTGCGCAGGTATTTACCCAGCAATGCTTGCCGTAATGATTGCTCCTTCAGCAGGCATTAATCCGCTTGATCCTGGTTTTATCGTGACGTTAATCGCGGTTGTCGTGATCAGCTCGTTCGGTGTAGCAGGTGTAGGCGGCGGTGCCACATTTGCGGCCATTTTGGTTCTATCTGCGATGAACCTTCCCGTCGCGCTTGCTGGTGTGCTCATTTCAGTTGAACCGCTTATCGATATGGGACGGACAGCTCTTAACGTAAACGGCGCGATTACAGCAGGTGTCACAACTGCACGCGTAACAGGAGAACTGGACAAAGGAACATTTAACGAAGACCTGGCTAAACAAACAGCCGATGTATAAACAAAAGCACCTCCACAGATGGAGGTGCTTTTTTGTTATTCAGCGTTTTTAGATTTTTTGGACAAATTAGCATGAAGACTTATTTACGGTTCATAGTATATAATAGAAGTGTCGTATACATAGACAAGAGGAGCGACTTACGAAACGGAGGCACTTTCATGACGATCTATACAGGGTTTGTAGGAACGTACACAAAGCAGGACGGAAAAGGAATTCATACGTTCGAGCTTGATACAGAAAAAGCCGAACTCTTACATGCTGCGGTGGCAGCAGAAGTAAACAATTCAACATACATCACGATTAGTGAAAACGAACAATTTTTATACGCGGTAGAGAAAGGCGGAAAAGGCGGCGGACTTGCAGCTTTTTCAATTCAGAATGGAAAGCTTCACAAACTGAATGACGTACTCGACAGCGAAGGCGTGCCTTGTCACGTATCCCTGAATAAAAATGGCACGCGTGCTTTCACAGCTCAGTACCATACGGGGACAGCGGAAATGTACAGCATCAATGCAGAAACAGGCGAATTAATTGATTTGCTTGATGTAGCGACTCATGAAGGGACAGGCCCGAATCCAGATCGCCAGGAAAAAGCGCATACTCACTTTTTCGGTATGACAAAAGACGAGCGTTTTGTTGTGGCGGTGGATCTTGGAACGGATGAAATTATCACCTATGAAGTGGCTGGAGAAGACCTATTGAAAAAAGCGGTTTTCAAAACAGAGCCGGGAGCAGGTCCGCGCCATATCGTGTTTCACCCGACGGAGTGCGTAGCTTATGTGATGACAGAGCTGAGCAACGAAGTGCTTGTTCTGGAACTTAACGAGCAGGATGGGACGTTTGAACAATTGTACGCCCACAAAACAATCCCGGCTGATTTTACAGCAAACAGCCAGGGCAGTGCCATCCGTATTTCATCAGACGGCCGTTTTGTTTATGCAGGCAACCGCGGCCATAACAGTATCGCGGTATTTGAAACAACTGAAAATGGACGCCGTCTTCAGCTGGTAGAGATCGTGTCCACAAAAGGCGATTGGCCTCGTGATTTTGATTTAGACCCAACTGAAATGTTTTTAATCGTAGCACACGAGAAAACACATAATGTAGTCCTGTTTAAGCGTGAAGCGAAAACCGGCCGGCTGACGCCTGCACAATCAGAAGTGACTGTACCCGAAGGAGTTTGTGTGACCTTTTTAAAAGGAAACTAATTGAAAGAAGGCCTTCTATTTGAATGCAATCGACCATATTGTTCAGACGTACGCCTCCTTTTTTGACTGGGACATGTGGGTTCATGTCCTGACAGACCCAGTCAGCTGGGGATTGATTGGGACACTTGTCGTGATGGAAGGGCTTCTTTCAGCGGATAACGCCTTAGTGCTGGCCGTAATGGTTCGTCACCTGCCTGAAAATAAGCGGAAAAAAGCACTGTTTTACGGGCTTTTAGGCGCATATACATTTCGGTTTGTGGCGATTGGGCTTGGTGTCTGGCTGATGGAAATTCGATGGGTCAAAATTCTGGGCGCTATTTATTTAGCATGGCTCGTTTGGGATCATTTAAAAGAGCCCAATAAAGGAGAACAGCCTGTTGAAACGACGAAAACCGGCGTACTGATTCGGATGTTTGGCCCGTTTTGGGGAACGGTTGCAGCGGTAGAACTGATGGATATTGCTTTTTCCGTCGACAGCGTTCTGGCGGCCTTTGGGATCAGCAAAGAAGTATGGATCCTGCTTTTGGGCGGCATGTTCGGTGTTCTGATGATGCGAACAGTAGCAGGCCTGTTTATGAAGCTGATTGACCGGGTGCCGGAGCTTGAGACGACTGCTTATATTTTAATTGGGATCATCTCTATTAAAATGATGCTGAGTATTGCATATATAGAAATAAGCCATACCATTTTCTTTGTGATTTTAGCGATGGCGTTTGTAGGAACATTCGTCGTTCATATTTTTCGAAGAAACCCTGTCAATTAGCGGCAGGGTTTTCTTTATGGAGATAAGAAAAGGAGAAAGGAAACAGAAAATGAGCAGTTTAAGAAATGAGATAGAACAACAGCGGTCAAGGACCGGACAGCTTTTGCTGCTGTTCAGTATTATCCTGCTGGCGTTAAATATGCGGTCACCGATCACTTCAGTCGGACCGCTCACAACGATGATTCAAAATGACCTGCAGCTATCAAGTGCAGCAGCAGGGGCGCTGACAACGATTCCGCTGCTCGCTTTTGCCGTATTATCACCGTTTGCATCAACGTTAGCGCGTGCATTTGGCATAGAGCGGGTGCTGTTTAGCGCATTGCTGCTTTTAACAATCGGCTTGATGCTGAGGCCGGCGGGAAGTGTAACGGGATTGTTTTCCGGTACGATCCTGATCGGGCTGGCGATTGCTCTTTGCAATGTGCTTACACCAGCTGTTGTAAAGCTGAATTTTCCTCATAAAATCGGCGTTATGACAGGCTTATATGCAATGTCTATGAATTTATCAGGAGCCTTTGCGTCTGGATTTAGTATTCCAATGGCCGTATTCAGTTCTTTTAGCTGGCGGGCTTCATTAGGGGTTTGGATCATACCGGCATGTGCCGCTATCCTTGTTTGGATGACGCAGTGGCGCTACATTCGGCATTCGTTAAAAGCAGGACGGCGCACAGGCCAAAAAACTTCCCTTAAGCGCTCGGTACTGGCCTGGAAAATCACCGCTTTTATGGGCATTCAGTCTCTTCTGTTTTATTCACTTGTAGCCTGGCTGCCTGACATTCTGCATGAACAGGGGCTGAGTGTGGAATCGGCAGGGTGGATGCTGTCCGCCATTCAATTCACACAGCTGCCGTTTACGTTCATTGTTCCGATCATCGCCGATCGAATGCAGAATCAGCAGCCGCTTGTGATCGCGGCCGCCTTCTTTATGGCCGCCGGCTTGAGTGGTATTTTATTCGCCTGGACAGAATGGATCGTTCTGTGGGTTATCTTGATTGGGATTGCTGGAGGGATTTCTTTTAGTCTTGCCATGATGTTTTTCACCCTGCGGACGAGAACATCGCTGGAAGCGGCTGACCTATCCGGAATGGCGCAATCAGCCGGCTATTTGTTTGCTGCATTGGGGCCGGCCTTGTTTGGCGCGATTCATGATACATTAAACGGATGGACAGTGCCTCTTCTGCTATTAATAGCGGCTGTGATCGGCCTTTTTATCGCCGGTATGGGTGCCGGAAAAGACGAGTATGTAACGGGGAAGCTGGATCCTCACTCCATGAAATAAAAGCTGCACGATAAGGAGTCTTGCTCCTTATCGTGCAGCTTTTTTACTTATGATTCGGTTCGTATAATTCCCATGTGTATTTAAGAGAATCAACAATAAAGTCGGCTACTTCTTCTGCGGAACGATGACGAACCGGCAGTGTAGAATGGTGAATGGCGTACGCGCTCTGCCGTTTGTAAAACAGCTCTTTAATTTCATCTATGCTTTTGCTTTGAAGAACAGGACGGGTATCGACCAAAAGATCAAGGCGTTCTTTCCATTCCTCCCAATCTACATCCAGATAAAAAACGATGCAATGATCCAGGCATGCTTTTCGGATTTCCGGGTTTAAAAAAGCACCACCACCGATAGACAGAACTTTCAGCTTTTCCTGGGCAAGAGAGCATGTTTTCTTCTGTTCATATTCACGAAAAAACGGCTCGCCGTGCTCGGCGAAAATTTGGGGAATAGTCATACCGAACTCTTTTTCAATTTCCTGATCTACGTCAATAAATGTTCGGTAGAGTTTTTTTGCAACCAGTTCGCCGATCGTCGTTTTGCCGACGCCCATAAAACCGATCAATACAATGGATTTCTGTCTTGCCGGTATCTGTAAATGGTTCAATCGAAACACTCTTTCCTTTGTTTAAATTACTTTTTAGTATAGTACAGCTGTGAAGCGCCGTAAACATGTTTCAGCGCAGGATAGAAGAAGGCTTTCCAAGCGTTTCATGCTACACTAGAAGAAAATGTAAAGAAAGGATGATTTAATTGAAGCCAGTTGTTGTGGTGTACAAGCCTTTGTATGAGGAAGCGCTCCAGTATATTCAGTCCCTATGCCAGGTTGAATATTTCCCGGGATATGAACGAACCGATCCAGCTTTCGTGGAAGCGCTCGGCCGCGCGGACGGCTTGATTGGTTCAGGTTTAAAAGTGGATGAGGCACTCTTGGATAAAGCGCCAAATCTAAAAGTAATCGCTAACAAATCAGTAGGCTACGATAATCTCGATATTGGGCTTTTAAAAAAGCGTGGCATACAAGCAGCGAATACGCCGGGTGTTTTAGACGATACAGTCGCAGATACCATTATGGCGCTCGTGCTGGCCGCTGCACGGCGGGTAACCGAATTGGACCGGTTCGTTAAAACAGGCGGCTGGGCTGAAAAGGGATTTCATGAGGGCCAATTTGGTGTGGATGTGCATCATAAAACAATTGGTATTATCGGCATGGGTGGTATCGGGCGGACCGTTGCCAAGCGAGCGCATTTTGGCTTTGATATGAACATTCTCTATCATAACCGTTCACGCCAGGAAGAAGCAGAGCATACATACAACGCTGTTTATTGTACGATAGATGAGCTGCTTGAACAGTCGGATTTCGTTTGTGTGATGACACCGCTGACCGAACAAACGAGGGGAATGATCGGTCGGGAAGCGTTTGAGAAAATGAAGGAAACAGCTGTTTTTATCAATGCATCACGCGGCCCGGTCGTAGATGAAAAAGCACTGATCCATGCCTTACAGTCCAAGCAAATCCGGGCTGCCGGACTCGATGTATTCGAGCAGGAGCCGGTCCGCTCCGACAACCCGCTTTTACAAATGGACAACGTCGTTACGCTGCCGCATATCGGCTCGGCAACCGAAGAAACACGCAAAAAAATGGCGATGCTTGCGGCCGAAAACGTGGTTGCCGGCGTTATAGGGAAAACGTTGAAAACGCCGATTTTTTAACATTCTTTGTTTCCGCGGAACGAGGAAGAAAAAATGGAAAGGGATGGATGATTGTGGTGAAAGTAACCGTTGTTTTCCCCGAAGGCAAACATAAAGTGCTGACAATGAGCTATGATGATGGAAAAGAAGCAGACCGCCGGCTTGTAGCGTTGTTTAACCAATACGGTATTAAAGGAACTTTTCATTTAAATTCAGGCTTATTTCATACAGCAGGCCGGATTCCATCGCATGAAATTGCTGATTTGTTTAAAGGGCATGAAATTTCTGCTCATACGCATACGCACCCCACTATTGAGCGTTCTCCGAAAGAACAACTGATCAGCGAAATAATGGAGAACCGAAAGCAGCTTGAACAACTGGCCTGCTGCACGGTCAGAGGCATGGCTTACCCGAACGGATCCTTCAATTCCCGAATTAAATCCATGCTCCCGTTTCTCGGTATTGAATACGCAAGAACGATTAACAGCACGGGTTCTTTTGCGATGCCGGATGACTTTTTGGAATGGAATCCGACATGCCATCATAAGCAAAATTTAATGCACAAAGCGGAAACGTTTGCTGAACTTCATAAAACCCAATACTTATATATGATGTATGTTTGGGGCCATAGTTACGAATTTGACCTGGATGATAACTGGGAAATCATAGAGTCGTTTTGTGCGTTCATCTCAGGGCGAAAAGATATTTGGTACGCTACAAATATTGAGATTGTTGATTATATGAATGCTTTTCATGCACTTAAATTTTCTGCCGACAGCCGGTTTGTTTACAATCCCTCGGCGCAGCCGGTCTGGCTCGACGTGGATGGAGAGATTGTTGAAGTAAAAGGAGGCAAGCAGCTTACGCTTGCCGGAAAAAAAGCACTTCCTGATTGATAGTCAGGAAGTGCTTTTTATATTTGACAGCCAAGCTGCCGTGAAATATTTTTGGATGTTTCGCGCATTTTACGGATCAGTTCATCATGAATGCGTTCCATAGTAATGCGGTGAACAGGGCCGGATACACTGAAACTGGCGACGATGCGGCCGCTGAAGTCGCGAATCGGCGCGGCGATACAGCGAATGCCTTCTTCATTTTCAATATTATCCAATGCATAATTCTGCTGTTTGACGAGATCAATTTCTTTCTTTAGTTCCTCAAGTGAATCAATCGTTTTGGCTGTTCTTTTCACAAAATCGATTGACGCTGTTGCCTGTTTAAATTCATCTTCATCCATGCCGGACAGCAGGATTTTTCCTACCCCGGTGCAGTACATCGGATTACGGCTGCCGATTCGGGAATACATGCGGATCGTCTGGCTGCTTTCAATTTTATCGATATACACCACTTCTGCATTATCCTCAACACACAAATGAATCGTTTCGTTAATATCCTCGCATAAAGCTTCAAGAAAGGGCCGGGCAGCGGAAATAAGACCGTTGTTAGCTGTCATATTGCGTGATAAGTACAAAACTTGATAACCGAGCCGGTACTTTTCCGTTTTCGGATCCTGCGTTACATACTTCATATTCAGCAGTGTGCCGAGCAGGCGGTGAATCGTACTTTTGGATAAGCCAGCTTTCTCAGCAAGCCGGCTGATTTGAATACCGTCTGGATAGTCCGACATGATATTAAGAAGCGTCAATGCGCGTTCAAGTGACTGGACATTGGACATAAAAGTGTCCTCCTTCAAAGAGCTGTTCCATTTATCATAGGGAATCGTTGTTTTTTTGTAAATAGGCCCGTTTTTTTCTTTTTTCAGAAAATTACTTGCAAACGATGAAAACACCTTTATAATAAAAGTATAAATAATGAAACAATGTTCCACGATACGGAACAAGATGAAAAGGAGTGTTGGATATATGAAAACGATCTATGCTCATCATCCGGATGATGTAAAAAACTACACGACTGACAAGCTGCGTGAACAGTTTTTAATGGAAAAGGTATTTATCGAAGACAGCATTCAGTTAACGTACAGTCACGTCGACCGGATTATTTATGGCGGTGCCATGCCAGTCTGGAAAGCGCTAACAATGGAAGCGGGAAAGGAATTAGCTGCAGAATATTTTCTTGAGCGCCGTGAAATGGGCGTCATCAACGTCGGCGGTGACGGGAAAGTCACACTGGATGGCAAAGAATATGAGATCAATAGCCGTGACGGCCTTTATATCGGCAAAGGAACGAAGGATATCGCGTTCGAATCAAAAGATGCAGGGAACCCGGCTAAGTTTTATATCAATTCATGTCCAGCACATCACTCCTATCCAACGGTTAAAGTCGGCCTTGATAACGCCATTGCGCGTCCAATGGGAGCAGACGAATCAATGAATAAGCGGACGATTTACCAGTTTATCCATCCAGATGTATTAGAGTCGTGCCAGCTGAGCATGGGGATGACCATGCTTGAAAAAGGAAGCGGCTGGAACACAATGCCGTGCCATACACATGAGCGCCGTATGGAAGTTTATTTTTACTTTGATATGGAAGAGAACACACGCGTGTTTCATATGATGGGACAGCCGCAGGAAACACGTCATATTGTCATGGCGAATGAGCAGGCGGTGCTGTCGCCAAGCTGGTCGATTCATGCAGGTGCCGGCACGAACAACTATACGTTTATTTGGGGCATGTGCGGCGAGAACATTGACTTTGATGATATGCAATTTGTCGATATGAAGGACTTGCGCTAAGGAGGCGGACCAGGATGGCTTTTCAACAGGAGTTTTTTTCACTAAAAGGAAAAACAGCGCTCGTCACAGGAGCAAGAACAGGAATCGGGCAGGCGATTTCCGTTGGTCTTGCCGCGTCTGGGGCACATGTTTTATTGCTTGGGCACCGCGATAATTTAGAAGAAACAAAAGCGCAGATTGCCGAAGCAGGTGGAACATGTGAAACGGTATTGATTGATTTAAGCCAAACCGGCAGCATTCGGGAACAGATCAAGCCGGTGCTTGAAAAGCATCAAATTGACATTTTAGTCAACAATGCCGGCGTCATTTACCGCGAGCCGGCAACCGAATTTGATGAATCAGAATGGAACCGTGTCATGGATGTAAATATAAATGCCGTGTTTATTTTATCGCAGGAAGCAGGGCGGTTCATGATTGAGCGGGGCTCCGGAAAAATCATTAATATTGCTTCGCTTCTTTCTTTCCAGGGCGGTGTCTTCGTTCCTGCTTATACGGCAAGCAAGCATGCGGTAGCCGGTTTAACGAAAGCGCTTGCGAATGAATGGGCCGCTAAAGGTGTCCAGGTGAACGCCATTGCACCTGGCTATATTGAAACGAACAATACAGAAGCACTTCGTAACGATCCAGACCGAAGCAAATCTATTTTGGACCGAATCCCTGCTGGAAGATGGGGAGAGGCGGATGATATTGCCGGTGCAGCTGTTTTTCTTGCTTCCAAAGCAGCGGATTACGTGAACGGTCACGTACTCGTTGTCGATGGCGGCTGGATGGGAAGATAAGGAGGCGAAAGAGATGGATGTGATAACAATCGGCGATGGCATGATCACCTTTGACCCCGCTTCAAAAGGGCCGCTTCGCTTCGTCAATCAATTCCAGCGGAAAATTGGCGGGGCTGAATTAAACGTGATGCTGGGCTGTGCCCGCCTCGGTCTTCGCTCGGGCTGGATCAGCCGCCTTGGCAAGGATGAATTTGGCCGGCATATTGTAAACACCGTCCGCGGAGAAGGAGTGGATGTTTCCGAGGTAAAGCTGGAGGAAGGATACGCGACGTCGCTGAATTTCAAAGAAGTACAGGAATCCGGTGCGGGACGAACCTTTTATTACCGCCTGCCTTCACCGACTGAAACATTGACACCGGAGGCACTGCCGGAGGAATACATCAAAGGAGCCAAAATTCTTCATGTTACCGGCGTATTTCCGGCGATTCAGGCGCAAAACCGCCAGGTGATTCTGCGGGCGCTTCAAATTGCGAAAGAAAATGGTGTGAAAGTGTCCTTTGATCCAAATATCCGGCTTCGTCTTTGGTCAAAGACAGAAGCGCGTGAAACGATTTTATCCTATTTGCCATATGTCGATTATTTATTAACGGGCCGCGAAGAGCTGGAAATCATCTTTGATTCAGCGGATGACAGCTTTCTGCGCCGCGCACTCGGCGGATTTTCACTTGAGCAGGTGATTATGAAAGACGGTGAAAAAGGATCAGCTGTTCTTCACAATGGCTCGTGGAAGCATGTGGCTGGTTTTCCGGTTGCAAAAGTAGTAGACACAGTTGGAGCCGGCGATGGGTTTGATGCCGGTTTTCTATACGGTTTGCTGCAGGGCTGGCCGGTGGAACGGTCACTTGAATTTGCCAATGCCATTGGCGCGATGGTTGTACAGGTGAACGGCGATAACGAAGGCCTTCCGTACTTGGAAGAGGTGGAAGGGTTTTTAGGTCAGCGTGAAACGATAGAAAGGTAGGGAAACAGCATGGTAATTGAACAGTTAATCGAGGCGCCTCTTGTGCCCATTTTACGAAAAGTGCCGTATGACAAAAGCGCTGCTATTGTAAAAGCGCTTGTTGACGGCGGTGTAACCTCAATTGAAGTAACCATGGAAAGTGACCGGGCCGAGGAGATCATAGCGGAAGCCATTCAGACGCACGGCAATCGTGTGCTGGTGGGTGCCGGAACGGTGCTGAATATTGAGGACTGCCGCCGGGCCATTAAAGCTGGTGCCCAATTTATTGTGACGCCGGCATTGGATGAAGAAGTGACGGCATACGCAGTCGAGCAAAACGTTCCGATCATTCCAGGTGTATTTACGCCGGCAGAGATGATGCGGGCAATGAAGCTGGGGGCAGAAGCCATTAAGCTGTTTCCGGCATCCGTGCTCGGGCCTGCTTTTATCAAAGACGTAAAAGGGCCGCTCAGCCATATTCCCATTATGACGACCGGAGGCATTACGCTCCAAACAGCCGCTGACTACATTAAAGCAGGAGCTGCGGCAGTCGGAACGGGCAGCGCTTTGTTGAAAAAAGACTTGATTGCTTCTAATGACTGGGAAGGGTTAAAGAAAGAAACGGAAAAGTGGATTCAAGCTGTAACGATCCATAAAGTAGCAGGGTAAAACACTGTATAGCCGAAATATAAGGAAAACAGGCCGGCATTTTCCGCCTATGACCGGATTCTTTATCGTTCCGGCCATAGGCTCACTGATTCCGGCTCCCTTGCGTTTTTTTCGGCCTGCAGAAAAACAGGAGGGAAGCAAATATGAAACTAGGCATTCGTGGACATGATCTGGAAAAAATGCCGGCAGAAGAGCTGGCCCGGACCATTTCTCATAAAGGATTCGATGCGGTGCAGCTGGCGGTCGGAAAATCATTTGATTTTTATACGGGGCCCGGCAGCTTAACGAAAGAGATTTCCCGGGAAATTGGCGAGACGTTCCGCCGGCATGATGTGCAAATTGCGGTGCTCGGCTGCTATATTCAAATGATTCATCCGGACACCGCTGTCCGCCGGCGTGAGCTGGATCGTTTCAAAGAGCACCTGGCTGCTGCAAATGATTTTGGCTGCCTGCTGGTCGGGACAGAGACTGGAAATGCTCATGCAGAAATCGCGTACACAACGGACAATTTCAAGGAAGAGCCGTTTCTAGCCGTTGTAGAAAGCATGAAAGAACTAGCTGCTGAAGCAGAAGCGCAGAATGCGGTCATTGGAGTAGAGGCCGGTGTGAACCATCCGATCTACTCACCGGAAACGATGAAGCGGCTGCTTGACCTTGTTCAGTCCGATCATGTACGGGTTATTTTCGATCCAGTTAATTTACTGACGGCCGAGACGTGGGAGAATCAAGCAGCTATATTCCAAGAGGCTTTTCATCTGTTTGGTGATAAAATTGCCGTGCTGCATGCCAAAGACGTTGAGCTGAAAAACGGTTCGCTTCAAGCCGTGCCGGTAGGGAAAGGCTTAATTGATTACGAGACTGTTTTTCGACTGATCAGAGAAACAGGCCGATCGATCCCGGTTTTACTGGAAGATGTACGTGACCCCTTTATTGAAGAGAGCCGCCAATTTCTTACTGCTCAACATCACTGATTTTTAAACAAACTCCCCGGAAAAGTAATATCGAAATTTTTCCTGATTTCGATAAACTGGATAAAAAGGGGATGGTATAATGGTACAAATGATGACGAATGGTGTGTACCGGTTTTGTGAATGGGTGACCCGCCTTGCTTATTTAAACGTTTTATGGATAGCGTTTTCACTGGCGGGTCTGCTCGTTCTTGGCTTTTTTCCTGCGACGGCTGCCCTGTTTGCAGTCACACGCAAATGGGCCATGGGGGAAACAGATATATCTGTTTTTCGGACATTTTGGCGTACGTATAAGGAATTGTTTTGGCGGTCCAACCGACTTGGCCTTACGCTGACGCTGCCCGCTGTTTTATTTGGTGCGAACTTCATGATCTTTGAACAATATGGAGCGCCGCTTCCATTTATGCCGTTTCTGTTAACAAGCTTTTTTTTGTTGTATAGTGTGGTTGCATTATTTGTTTTTCCGGTGTATGTTCACTATAACGTTCCACTCAAACAAACGGTCAAGTATTCACTTTTGATCGGGCTGCTGCGCCCTGTTCATACCGTGTTGATGATTGCGAGTCTGATCGGAATGGCATATGTTATGATGCAGCATATTACGTTTGTGTTGTTCTTTAGTGGAAGCGCTTTCGGGTTCGTGCTTATGTGGTTTGCGATGAGGGCATTTCACAAGGTAGCGGAAAAGCAGGAAGAAGCCTCTCTGCAGCAAACGTAAAAAATGCACCGGAGGAGGATGCGTGTGATTGAAGGCGTTATGGGAATATCTTGTTATCACATTTGAAAATTTAAAAATTAAGTATAAGTTCATTGTGTTTGTTTCCGCCATTATGTGTATGTTTTTACTTTTTACCATTGCCGGCCTGCAGTATGCCTTTACAACGTACGATCAGCAAATTTATCGAAAATCCTCTCAGGTACTCAGCATGTCATCTGACAGTGTAGAAAATGAACTGCAGCGTATTCAGGATATTTCATTTGAAATTGTCACCGACCCTTCTCTTATTCAGCAGACAGCCCATACAAAGAAAGCGGCAAACCGGTATGAGCAGTATGGCATTCAAACAGCCATCAGCAACCGGTTAAGCGACTACATCAGCTCTGAAAAATATATTCATTCCATTTACTTGATTGATACAAATGGCAAAATGTATTCAGCAGGAAATTCGCTCGCCCCGGCAGCGGAAAAAGAAAAAGCGATGCTGATTGAACGGGCAGAGCAGGCGCACGGATCGAATGTATGGGTAACGGCAGACGGCATGAACCGGTTTTTAACCGCTGCCCGTCAGATCCGCTCCTACGAGAATTTAAGTATGGAGAATCTGGGCACGATTGTTATTCGTGTGGATTTAGCCAAAATCGTCGCGTCACTGCCTGAAGAATGGGAAGACACGCAGGGCAACACGATGATTTCAAATGGAGATCACGTGTTTTTTTCGGAGGAAGATATACGTCCGTTTCGCTCTTTTGATTTTTCCGAACAGACAGCGCAAGGATACGCGATCAAGGAAATCAATGGCAGCCGGTATTTTGTCACCTACGTAAAAACATCGTTTGCAGACTGGACGTATTGGCACTTTATTCCGTTTGACGCGGTATTTTCAAACATCACCAAAGTAAAGTATTCGATTATTGCCGCTTTTGTTGTTTTACTGCTTATTGTCATTATGACAGTGGTTCATTTCACACGAAAAATTACTACACCGATTGAAGAACTGGTCCAAACGATGCACCACATACAGAAAGGGGATTTTGCAATCGCGGAAACGATGCCGCCGCCTCCTCGTCATCAGGATGAGATTGGGATGCTCCACCGCGATTTTACATTTATGGTTCAGCGCATTAATGAACTTATCAAAGAAAACTATGAAAAACAGCTGCTCTTAAAAGAAACGGAATTTAAAGCGCTGCAAGCACAGATGAATCCGCACTTTTTGTATAACACGCTTGAATCCGTCAACTGGCTGGCGAAGGCAAACAAACAGACGCAGATTTCTAAAATGGTAGAGTCCCTTGCTTATTTGCTGCGGAACTCCGTTAACTTAAGAGAAGATATCGTTACGATTGAGCAGGAAGTCGATTTAGTCAGCCATTATGTGACCATTCAAAAATATCGCTTTGAAGACCGGCTTGATTTTCACCTTGAAGTGGAGCCGGAAGTACTGGAGTGCCGTATTCCAAAGCTGACCATTCAGCCGCTGATTGAAAACGCGATTCATTATGCACTTGAGAAAATTATTGATCCGTGTACGATCACGATCAGGGCGCACAAAAAGCGCGATGCTGTTTTTGTGATAGTCGAAGATAATGGACCTGGCATGGATGCACAGTTTCTGGAAAAGCTGTACAAAGGGGAGGTCAAAACACGCGGGACAGGCATTGGCCTGAAAAATATTGATGAACGGACGAAGCTGTTTTTTGGGGAGAAATACGGAATTACCATTCACAGTGCATCTGGAAGAGGAACGGCTGTGACGGTTTTTTTACCTTTTGAAAAGGGGGATGAAAATCATGTACAAAGTGTTGCTGGCGGATGATGAACGCATCATTTTGGAAGGGATTTCAAAAGTGATTGACTGGCAGTCGCTTGATACGGAACTGGTTGCAACCGCACGAAATGGAATTGAAGCCTACGAAAAAATTGCCGAGCATCACCCGCACATTGTGATCAGCGATATTAAAATGCCGGGTATGGATGGCCTTGAGCTTGCCGGCAAAGTGCGGACTGATTTTCCTGATATTCAATTTATTGTTCTGTCTGGCTTCAGTGAGTTTGAATATGCCCGGTGCGCCATGCAGCACGGGGTAAAAAACTATTTGCTCAAGCCGTGCAATGAAGCTGATATTATTGAAACGGTCACGGACGCGGTGAAAAACATTAAGCAGAAGGAACAGCAGCGGCAGCAGTTTGAAGAAATGCAGCCGAAGCAGCCAGCACCCGAAACACGGCAGCCGTGCCGGGAGTATTCGCCGGTGATTAACGAAGTAGTCGACATTATTTACACTCATTTCAGCGACAAGCATTTGTCCTTAAAATGGGTAGCCGGTCAAATGCTTTACATGAATGCTGACTATCTCGGGAAGCTGTTTAAGCAGGAAACAAATGAGCGCTTTTCCGTTTATTTAACGAAAGTCCGCATTGAAGAAGCGATCAAGCAAATTGGACAGACAGAGGACGTGCGAGTCGCCGATTTGGCGGAGCGGACCGGCTTTGGGGACAATCCCCAGTATTTCAGCCAGGTATTTAAAAAGTACACAGGTGTTACGCCGACGGAATATCGTAAAGCCATATGAACGGGTGGGTCCTGACCGAGTCGGGGTCTTTTTTTTTGGACTTTTCATCCATCACTGTTTTTTAAACATTGTTATCGGGTTTTTCCATTTAAATAATTCAGAAAATCCATAAAATAAGGATTGTAAGCACTTTCAAAAAAGAAACGAAAGCGGGGGACTGGGATGAAGAAAGTAGTATTGTCGCTAAGCAGCCTCATGCTGGCTGCCGGACTTGCCGGATGTGGCAATGACAGCAGCAGCGGGACAAGCGGTGAAACAAAAGAAGGCAGTTCAAATGAAGAGATTACACTTCGTGTTGCATGGTGGGGCGGCCAGCCACGTCATGATTATACAATGAAAGTTATCGAAATGTATGAAAAAGAACATCCAAACGTAAACATCGAAGCGGAGTTTGCGAACTGGGATGACTACTGGAAAAAGCTGGCGCCGATGGCGGCAGCCAATCAGCTTCCTGACATTATTCAAATGGATACAGCTTACTTATCACAATACGGTGAAAAAGGCCAATTAGAAGATTTAACACCATATACAAAAGACGGCACGATCAACGTTGAAAATATTGATGAAACAACGCTAAAGGGCGGCAATATTGGAGAAAAAATGTACGGGTTTAATATGGGTTCAAACGTACTGTCAGTCATTACAAACGATGACATGCTGAAGCAGGCAGGGGTTGAATTAAATAGTGAAAATTGGACATGGGATGATTTCGAAAAAGCGGCCATTGACGTACAAAAAGCAACCGGCAAATACGGCACAAACCCGATGAATCCACCGGATGTCTTTTTCCCGTACTATCTGCGCACACAAGGCGAACGTTTTTATAAAGAAGATGGTACAGGCCTTGCCTACAAGGATGACCAGCTGTTCGTCGATTTCTTTGAACGCCAGGTTCGTTTAATTAAAGCGGAAGCGTTCCCAACGCCAGATGTGTCTGCTCAGGTTAAAGGACTTGAAGATGACTTTATCGTAAAAGGCAACGCAGCCATGACATGGAACTACTCAAACCAATATCTTGGTTTCGCGCAACTGACAGATGCACCGTTAACACTTAACCTGCCGCCGGAGCAAGCTGAAAACAAAGCATTGTTCCTTCGTCCAAGTATGTTCTTCTCCGTGCCGAAAAGCTCTCAGCACAAAGAAGAAGCAGCGAAATTCATCGATTTCTTTACAAATGACGTTGAAGCCAACAAATTGATCAAAGGCGACCGCGGCGTACCGGTTTCATCCGAAATCATCGATGCCCTAAAGCCTGAACTGACAGAAGATGAATTGAAAATCTTTGAATATGTTGAACGTGCCTCTGAAACAGCCAGCCCTGCTGACCCGCCAGATCCGCTTGGCAGCGCTGAAGTAATGAAAGCCTTGAAAGACATTTCCGACCAAATCCTGTTTGAGAAAATTTCACCTGAAGAAGGGGCGAAGAAATTCCGTAAGCAGGCAGATGAAATTTTAAGCAGAAACGCCTAATGACAGGGCAGGGGTATGACGGACAGATCGTACTCCTGCTTTTCTAAAATAAGAAAGGACGTGACCCCAAATGAAACTACGCCCGGCAGGAGAAAATCTCGCAGGCTATGCTTTTATCTCTCCATTCATTATTGGATTTCTTGCCTTCACTATTATCCCAATGGTTATTTCACTTTACTTGTCTTTCACAAACTATGACTTGTTTACAACACCTCAATGGGTTGGGCTTGCCAACTACATTGAAATGTTTACCGGAGACGAAAAATACTGGACAACAATTAAAGTTACCTTTACCTACGTACTGGCCGGTGTGCCGCTTCGCTTAGCTTTTGCTCTGATTGTCGCGATGCTGTTAAACCGAGCTTCCCGCATGGTAGGAATATACCGGACACTGTTTTACCTGCCGTCCATCATTGGCGGAAGTGTTGCGGTAGCGATTATGTGGCGCAACATTTTCGGGAATGAAGGGACCATTAACCAGCTGCTGTTCTTTATGGGAATTGATCAAAAAATCTACTGGTACCAGGATCCAACGTCAGCTCTTTGGACATTGATCATGCTGTCTGTATGGCAGTTCGGTTCTTCCATGCTTATTTTCCTGGCTGGCTTAAAAAATATTTCGCCGGAATATTACGAAGCAGCAAGTGTAGACGGTGCGAACCCGTTCCAGAAGTTTTTCAAAATTACACTGCCGCTCCTCAGCCCTATTATTTTCTTTAATCTGGTGATGCAAACGATTTCCGCATTTATGACGTTTACGCCGGCCTACATCATTTCCAAAGGAGAAGGCGGACCGCTGGATGGAACGCTTTTGTACTCGCTTTACTTGTTCCAAAAAGCATTTAACTTCTTCCAGATGGGCTATGCATCCGCGATGGCGTGGGTGATGCTGTTGATCGTCGGACTTTTAACATTCATTTTATTTAAAACATCCAAGTATTGGGTGCACTACGAATCGAAGGAGGGGTAACGAATGAAAGCATTACAAGAATCACCGCAGGCGGAGCCCCGTCAGCTTCAATTGCAAAAACCGAAATTTAATTGGAAAAAATGGATCTATCATCTTGTCACAGGCGCATTTGCCCTGTTAATGCTTTATCCGATTATTTGGCTGTTAATGAGTTCCTTTAAAGAAAGCTCGCAAGTGTTTGTTACAGCTCACTCACTGATTCCAGATCCGTTTATTTTAAGCAACTATGCACAGGGATGGGAAGGCATCGCCGGCCAGTCGTTCGGCACCTTTATTAAAAACTCGCTTATCATCGTCGGTTTTTCCACAATCGGCGCCGTTATTTCTTCGTCCTTAATCGCGTACGGATTTGCCCGCATTTCGTTTAAAGGAAAAGCATTCTGGTTCGCCTGCATGATGGTGTCGATGATGCTTCCACACGAAGTCGTTATGATTCCACAGTACATCATTTTTGCGAAAATCGGCTGGCTGAACTCGTTTTTGCCGATTATTGTCCCGCAGTTTTTCGGCCATGCGTTTTTCATTTTCCTGATGGTGCAATTTATCCGCAACATTCCAATTGAGCTTGATGAAGCAGCGCGGATTGATGGATGCGGCCGCTTCGGCATTTTCTACAAAGTGATTTTGCCGCTGATCGTGCCGGCGATGGCTACAGCCGCGATTTTCTCGTTCTACTGGAAATGGGAAGACTTGATCAACCCGGTGCTGTATTTAAACAGTCCCGATAAATATCCGGTTTCACTGGCCTTAAAGCTATTCCTGGATTCTGAGACTGCTTCTAACTGGGGCGCCATGTTTGCCATGTCGGTTGTCTCACTTTTGCCGGTTATTTTGATTTTCTTCTTATTCCAGAAATATATCGTAGAAGGAATCAGCACAAGCGGATTGAAATAAGAAACGAAAAGGAGCGGCTCTATGGGAAAAAAACTGTGTTTATTTATTGCCGGTGATTCTACTGCAGCGGACTGTCCCCCTCATGAAGCTCCCATGATGGGATGGGGACAGGTGGCCGCTGATTGTTTCACCGATAAGGTAAAAGTCGTAAACGCCGCTAAAGGCGGGCGAAGCTCAAACAGCTTTATTGAGGAAGGACTCCTGGATGGCATATGGGACAGCATTTCGCCGGGTGATTACTTGTTTATTCAGTTCGGCCACAACGATCAAAAAGATTTTGGCACAAAGCCGTGGACCACATACCCTCAGTATTTAAGCCAGTACATTGATGGAGCCAGGGAACGGGGAGCCCTGCCTGTTCTCCTCACTTCGGTTCAGCGCCGTACATTTGGAGAAGATGGCACGATCCAAAACTCGCTTGGTGACTATCCGGCTTCTATGAGAGAGCTGGCAGATAAAAAAGGTGTGCCGCTTATTGATATGTGGGCGAAAACAAAACGGTTTTACGAGTCATACGGGCTGGAGCGTTCCACAGAGCTGTTTACTTGGTTTGCCCCTGGAGAAAACAACAATTACCCCGAAGGCATCCAGGATAATACCCACTTTTGCGAAACCGGCGCCCGCAAAGTCGCCGCGCTCGTTGCAGAAGGCATTCAGGAATTAAATCTGCCGCTCAAGGCGTATATAAAGGAGGCCATTCGCAATGGCTGACAAGCTTTACCACGGCGCTTGTTTTTACCCGGAGCTGTGGGATGACAAAACAATCGCCAAAGACATTGAACAAATGAAAGAAACTGGCATTAACGTTGTGCGTATCGGGGAGTTCGCCTGGTCGAAAATGGAGCCGGAAGAAGGAAAGATTGATGTAAGCTTTTTTACAAATATCATTAATCGTCTGTACGAAAACGGCATTGATACGGTTCTTTGTACACCGACCCCAACGCCGCCGATCTGGTTTTCACACGGGCACCCGGAATGGATGCATGTGGATCAGGCCGGCCGCACGATGACTCATGGGTCCAGACAGCATGCTTGTACGAATAATGCACACTTCCGCAAGAAAGCGGCCATCATTACAGAAGCACTTGCTAAAGAAGCTGGCCGGCTGCCGGGTGTAATTGCCTGGCAGCTTGATAATGAATTTAAGTGCCACATCGCCGAGTGTATGTGTGCTTCGTGTAAAAGTCAGTGGCACCAATGGCTTGAAGCACGATACGGCACAATTGAGCAGCTGAATGAGGAGTGGGGCACTCACATTTGGAGTGAATATTACCAGTCATTCGAGCAAATTCCCCAGCCGGCCGCTACCCCGTTTCTTCATCATTCATCGCTGCAAACGATGTACCGGCTGTTTGAATCAGAAAAAATTGCCGAGTTTGCGGATGAACAGGCGTCTATTATCCGCCGGTATTCCGAAGCACCCATTACCCATAATAGTACACTCTTTTTTTCGGTTGATAATGAACGTCTGTTTAAACATCTTGATTTTGCTTCCTTTGATACGTATGCCCCTCAGGAAAAAATGGGGTCTTACTTGTTGAACTGCGACGTATGGAGAGGGTTAAAGAGAAACACACCTTTTTGGGTAATGGAAACGAGTACTTCCTATGCTGCATCGCTTGAAAGCTATGCAAATCCGCACCAAAACGGTTATTTAAGATCAGAGGCCGTTGCCGCTTACGCGCTCGGCGGCCAAGGCTTTTGCTACTGGCTCTGGCGCCAGCAGCGCACCGGGTCTGAACTGCCGCACAGCGCTGTGATCAGTGCGTGGGGCGAGCCGTCTGTCGGGTATGAAAATGTGCTGCAGGTTGAAGAAGCACGCAAAAAAATAGAATCGGCCATGCTTGCGACCAAGCCGGTTCAAGCGGATATTGCGATAACGTACTCGGACCGGGCGCGCATGTTTCATTTGACGGAACCGCACAACGGCATTCATTACAAAGATCTCATGACCGACTTATACAACATCATTTTGCAGGAAGGGTTTCACCGCGATGTGCTGCCTGAAGGAGGCGATCTTACAGGGTATAAACTGCTGTTTACACCGCTGCTTCCATACGTATCGGATGAGTATTTGGAACAAGCGAAGGCTTTTGTGGAAGCGGGCGGTATTTGGATTGCCGGGCCGATGACAGGCGGCCGGACAAAGAACCACACCATTCATACAGACCGGGCATTGGGCCGGCTGGAGGAATGGGCAGGTGTCAGAACCCTTTTTACCTTCCCGATGGATGAGCACACCTCGGCTGGAGAAGCATTTGGTTGTGAAGCGCCGCTTGGACTATGGAGTGCTGTATTTGAACCGGCCGGTGCCCGTGTGGTTGGAACCGTTACAAAAGGGGTGACGCCGGACAAAGCTTTTTTAACCGAGCATCATGTTGGCAAAGGAAAAGTTGTGATGCTTGGCTCTATGCCATCTGGAGCGGCAGGAAAGAAACTGATCGCGGAAATCTTTCAGCATTATGCAAAAGAAGCCGGCGCAGCAGTACAAACAGATGTGACGCCAGGTACGATTGTCGTGCCGCGCGAAACGGAGGATGGGCGTGCGATGTGGGTGATTGTCAATATGGATGGTCACGGCGGCACGGTAACTGTGCCAGCAGGCGGGCAGGACGAGTTGAAGGCGGAGCCGGTAGAAGCAGGAAAACTTACGATACAGCCATACGAATATAGAATTATCGAATTTAGAAAAGAAGGTGCTTCTTTATGAATCGGAAAGTAGAAAATGTGAAAATTGCCTACATTGGCGGCGGATCTCAAGGCTGGGCCAAACGGCTGATGAATGACCTCGCGCTTGAGCCAAGAATCAGCGGGACCGTTTCGCTTTATGATATTTATCTGGAAGCCGCCCGGCAAAATGCTGTCATTGGCAACAGTGTGTCTGCGCGCGAGGAAGCAGTCGGCAAGTGGGTATACGAAGCAACCGGAGATATAAAGGAAGCCCTGACGAATGCTGATTTTGTGATTATGTCTATCCTGCCGGGATCGTTTGATGAAATGGCATCTGACGTCCATACGCCGGAGAAATACGGGATTTATCAATCTGTCGGCGATACAGTCGGACCGGGCGGTATCATTCGCAGTCTGCGGACTATTCCGATTTACAAAGAAATTGCGGAGAACATTAAAGCGTATGCACCCGATGCATGGGTCATTAATTACACAAACCCGATGACTCTTTGCACGCGCACGCTGTATGAAGTATTTCCAGAAGTAAAAGCGTTCGGCTGCTGCCATGAAGTGTTTGAAGTGCAGCACCTTCTGGCCGACATGGTGGAAGAAATGACCGGCACAGCAGTGAAGCAGCGCCAGGATATACAGGTTAATGTAATCGGCATTAACCATTTTACGTGGATTGACCGGGCAAGCTATCAACAGATGGACCTGCTGCCGATGTACAAGGAGTTTGTCGAGAAGCATGCCGAATCAGGCTACGAGAAAAATCCGGGAGACTGGGAGAAGAGCGTTTTTTCATCTGCGAACCGGGTGAAGTTTGACCTGTTTCGCCGGTACGGCCTCATCGCCGCAGCAGGCGACCGCCATTTAGCAGAATTTATGCCGCCGGTTTATCTGGAGAGCCCGGAAACAGTGGCGAAATGGAAGTTTCACTTAACACCGGTTGATTTCCGGAAAAAAGACCACAAAAGCAAAATAGAGCAAAATCAAAAAGTGGCCGCTGGCGAAGCAGATTTTGAACTCGCACCGTCTGGAGAAGAAGGAGTAGCCATCATTGCTGCCCTTCTTGGACTCGAGGAGCTTGTCACAAACGTGAATATGCCGAACCGGGGCCAGATTGCCAATCTGCCGCAAGGGGCTGTTGTAGAAACAAACGCCGTTTTACGCCGTGACAGCGTGCAGCCAGTTTTAGCCGGAAGCCTGCCGGCTGATTTGCTTGGCATTATTGGACGGCATGCCGCCAATCAAGAAGCGGTCCTGCAGGCAGCGTTAACTGAAAATAGAGAGCTTGCGCTTAACGCGTTTCTCAACGACCCGCTTGTAGCGCCGCTCGGTTTTAAGCAGGCGGAAGCACTATTTGATGAAATGATTCAAAACACAAAATCACATGTTGGAGGAGGTTTTGTTCGTGATCGCAACGCGTATGCATCGTCATGATATTGAACAAACCATTGATTTGCTGATTGATAACCTTGTGAACTTAAGCGACCCGGACGGAACGTATGCGATTCCGCTTGCGGACGGACGGAAGATCGACAATAAAAGCTTTAATTATTGGGAATGGACAGCAGGCGTCGGCTTGTACGGCATGATGAAATATTACAAGCTGACGAAAAAGCAGGGCGTTCTCGATATTATTGTGAAATGGTTTGAAGACCAGTTTAAAGAACAGCCTGTTGAGAAAAACGTTAATACGATGGTGCAAATGTTAACGATGGCTTATTTGTACGAAGAAACAGGCAACCCAACGTATTTGCCATACCTGGAGTCATGGGGAGACTGGCTGTATCACGATATGCCGCGTACGAAAGATGGCGGCATCCAGCACGTTGTGTTCGGCTCAGAGAACCATCAGCAGCTTTGGGATGACACGCTGATGATGAGCGTGCTGCCGCTGGCGAAAATCGGGCTGCTTTTAGGC
Source organism: Domibacillus sp. 8LH (assembly GCF_038806185.1). NCBI lineage: Bacteria > Bacillati > Bacillota > Bacilli > Caryophanales > Bacillaceae > Domibacillus > Domibacillus sp. 8LH. The sequence goes on from NZ_JAVJNG010000002.1 coordinate 136,625, forward strand.
AAGCCGGAATATGTAGAAGAAGCCAAAAAACAATTCCTTGTCCACATTAAGTATTTATTTGATAAAAAAACCGGCCTTTGGTTCCACGGCTGGACGTTTGAGGGCAATCATAACTTTGCGGAAGCATTGTGGGGACGCGGCAACTCCTGGATTACGATTGCGATTCCGGAATTTCTGGACCTGGTGGAACTGCCGGCAGGCGACCCGGTCCGCCAGGTGCTGATCGATACGTTAGACCGCCAGCTTGAAGCGCTGCAGGTGTGCCAGAATGAAAATGGGCTTTGGCATACGCTGCTTTTAGACCCGTCTTCTTACGTGGAAGCCTCCTGTACGGCAGGCTTTGGCTTTGGTACATTAAAAGCTGTGCGCAAGCGCTACGTTGGAAAAAAGTACAAAGAAATGGGCTTGAAAGCAGTAGAAGCAGTAATCGAAAACATTGATGAAACAGGCGAACTAAAGCATGTATCCGCCGGAACGGCCATGGGAGAAACACTTGATTTTTACAAGCAGATTCCCGTCACAGCCATGCCGTATGGCCAATCGATGGCGATCTTATGCTTAGTTGAATATTTATATGTAAAATTGTAAAAGAGGCGCTCTACGCGCCTCTTTTTTATTGGCGGGGCCGGAATTGTTAAATTTGGGCCAGATTCTAAAGCTGTTCGGCCGGATTTTATTTCATTCCGGCCCGGCAGCGGGAAAAACCGGCTCTATTTTTCTTTTTCCGACCCAGAAAAGAAGGTTACCGTCCATTTACGCGGGCGCACGAATGCCGCTCGATTAAAATAGAGTTCATCGTGCGGGTGATCTGCTCCATTGACCCGGTTTCCAGCTGTTCAAAAAGAAGCGACGTCATTTGCTCGGCAACAGCTTGAACGGGAACACCGACACTGGTCAGCGGCACTTCAAGTGTAGCCATCTGCGGAATGTTGTCATAGCCGATAATCGACATATCTTTCGGAATCACAAGACTCGTTTCGCGGATGGCCCGCACAATGCCCGCGCTAATATCATAGCTCGCACCAATCACCGCAGAAGGAAGAGAAGAAGACCGCAGCATTCTTTTGGTTGCCTGATAGCCGTCATACCATTCAAGGCCGGCTGAATTAATAAACGACTGTTTATGAACCGGCAGGTTAAAATGCTGCATCGCCCGTTCAAAGCCGCGGTACTTTTCCTGCTGGCGCAAATTAAGGGGAGAAAAATCGCCGATAAAAGAAATATCCCGGTGGCCGAGCTCTTTTAAATATTCGACTGCCTGAAACATCGCTTCTTGATAATGAAGGTCCACAAAGGAAAAAGAATTTTGCGGCCCGGCTCCGTACGAAACAACGGGAAACGGAGCAGTAACATCAGAAGAAAGATTGTTTTCTTCATCAAAAATCAGTACCCCATCTACATGAAACCGCTTGAACAAATCAAGAGAAGACTGGACAGGGTTAACGGATAAAATCATCGAAAATCCCCTTCTCTGAATTTCAGTGTTTAGCTCGGTCACAAGAGTGGAATGAGCTGCACGATCCAGCGTCGGCCAAATCAAGCCAATGGTCTTCGATTGCTTTGTGACCAGCTGCTTTGCCGCAAAATTAGGCTCATACCCCATTTCACGTGCCACCTGATGAATCTTTTCTTTTGTTTTCGGCTGAACGAGCGGGCTGTCGTTTAATGCTTTTGAGACCGTTGAATAGCTGACACCAGCCGCTTTTGCAATATCTTTTATTGTAATGGCCATATCGATCACCTGAGTTGTTTTTCCTTCATGTTACTCTAAAAAAACGTTGTTATCAATAAAGGATTGCATGAAATAAAACAATACAGTATGATAATAACAACGTTGTTATTAAGAAAAAGGGAGATGGGAAATGTGAAAGCATTTATGGATGATCAATTTTTGTTGACCAATAAGACAGCGGTTACATTGTACGAAGATTATGCTAAAGCAATGCCGATTATCGATTATCACTGCCATTTAAGCCCAAAAGAAATTTATGAAAACAAGCAGTTTGCCAATATAGCGGAAGCATGGCTGTATGGGGACCATTACAAATGGCGGCTTATGCGGGCAAATGGAGTAGAGGAGTCACATATTACGGGAGACGCTGATGACTACGATAAGTTTCTTGCCTGGGCAAAGACGGTTCCCATGACAATCGGCAACCCGCTTTACAACTGGACACATCTTGAACTGCAGCGGTTCTTTGGCATTCACGAGCTATTAAATGAAAAAAGCGCACCGGCCATTTGGGAAAAGGTAAACGAGCAGCTGGCAAGCGGGCGCATGGGTGCGCGTGACTTGATCCGGAACTCCAACGTAAAAGTCGTTTGTACAACAGATGATCCAGCTGATTCACTCGAGTACCACCAAAAGCTTTTAGAAGAAGGTGATTTTGATGTAAAGGTCGTGCCGGGATTCCGTCCGGATAAAGGCCTTGAACTTAACCGTGACAGCTTTAAGGATTGGACGGCGGCACTTTCAGAAGCGGCATGCATACACATCGACAGCTACGATGCGTTTTTAAAAGCGCTCGAAGCTAGAATTGACTTTTTCCATCAAACGGGCGGGCGCGTATCTGACCACGCACTTGACCAGGTGATGTTTGCGGAGACTACACAGGAAGAAGCCAGCGCCATTTTCAAAAAAGCGTTAAACGGCGAAAAGGTATCCGTTGAAGAAGAAGCAAAGTACAAAACATACACGCTGACATTCCTCGGTGAGCAGTACGTCAAACGAGGCTGGGTGATGCAGTATCATATGCATGCCCACCGCAATAACAATGAGCGCATGTTCACACGCCTCGGTCCTGATACGGGCTATGACAGTATGAATGATGAGCCGCTCGCAAAGCCGCTCGTCGGGCTGCTGGACGCTCTTGAGAGGAAGGGCAGCCTGCCGAAAACGGTGCTGTATTCTTTAAATCCGAAAGACAACTACACGATTGCCAGTGTAACAGGCAGCTTTCAGGGAGGCGGCGTATCGGGCAAAATTCAGTTTGGGACGGCCTGGTGGTTTAATGACCAGAAGGACGGAATGCTTGATCAAATGAAAGCGCTGGCCAATCTTGGCTTGTTCAGCCAGTTTATCGGCATGCTGACGGATTCACGCAGCTTTTTGTCCTACACACGCCATGAATACTTCCGTCGTCTTGTCTGTGATTTAATCGGTACGTGGGTCGAGCAGGGGGAAGTCCCGAATGATATGGACCTTCTTGGCGGAATTGTCAAAAGGATTTGCTTTGAAAACGCGGCCGCTTATTTTGACTTCGGCTTAGATGAAAAAGGGGGCGGACTTCTTGCAGCGTCTAACCAAAACAGCGCACGGTAAAACAGAATACCCAGAACGGGTGCTTCAATTTGGCACAGGCAATTTTTTAAGAGCATTTACCGACTGGATGATTCACCGTATGAATAAAGAAACAGATTTTAACGGCAGTGTAGTGATTGTTCAATCCACTAAACGTGGTGCCGCTGATGTGATCAATGAGCAGGACGGGCTGTACAGCCTTTTTCTCCAGGGAATGCTGGACGGCAGAGCCGTGCGCCGGCATGAAGTAATCGAATCGATCAGCCGGGCGCTGAATGTACACGACCAATACGACGAGTATATGGCGCTGGCAAAGAGCCCGGATCTCCGGTTTGTCGTCTCTAATACAACCGAAGCCGGCATCGCGTTTGACGAGGAAGACGAGCTAGAGAGCCGCCCACAAAACAGTTTTCCAGGTAAATTAACAGCGTTGTTATGGAAACGGTTTACCCATTTTAATGGAGATTCCGACAAAGGGCTCGTTATCATTCCATGTGAACTGATTAACCGAAATGGTGCAGTGTTAAAAGAAATGGTGCTGCGTTATGCAAAAGCATGGCAGCTCGGCGAAATCTTCGCGGAATGGGTGGAGACAGCGAATACATTTTGCAACAGCTTGGTCGACCGGATTGTGCCGGGCTATCCCAAAGAGGATGGAGAAGAGCTGGAAAGGGAGCTTGGCTTTGAAGACCAGTTAATGACTGTTGGTGAGCATTATCACTTATGGGCGATCGAAGGACCTGGCTGGCTGGAAGAAGAGTTTCCAGCTCATGCGGCCGGATTGAATGTAAAAGTGGTAGAGGACCTGGCTCCGTACCGGTTAAGCAAAGTGTTTATCTTGAACGGGGCACACACTGCTTTAACGCCGATTGCACTGCTTTCAGGAATCGAAACGGTAAAAGAAACCGTGACGAACAGCGATACAAACGCTTTTGTTGAAGAGCTTATTTTCGAGGAAATTATCCCGGCGATTGGGCTGCCGGAGAAAGAAACGACCGCTTTTGCACATGAAGTATTGAGCCGGTTTGCTAATCCGTTTGTTCAGCATTATGTGAAAAGCATTGCCTTGAATGCAATATCAAAATTTAAAACGAGAAATGTGCCGGTACTGATCAAGTATGCAGAAACATTTGGTGAAGTGCCTCAGCGGATGGCGCTTGCCCTTGCTGCCTGGATTCATGTATACAAAAAAAGCGAAACGGATGAAGCGTATATCGTCGATTTTTTCCGCGATCAATGGCGTGCATGTAATGGTACAGATGAAGCCATTGAAGAGCTTGTGCGAAATGTGCTCGGATATGAAGCGCTGTGGGGCCAGGATTTAAACCGTATCTCCGGTCTGGCAGACCAAACAGCCCGTTTTGCGCTCGATATTGAACGCAACGGCGTCATCGATACGTTAAAGAAAGCAGGTGCACATGGTGAAAGATACGCTGATCATCAACGGTCGTGATAATGTCGCTGTAGCGCTTCGAGATTTGCCAAAAGGAACACACATCGAATCGGGTGTAGAGCTTTGGGAGGACGCAGCCCGAGGACATAAAATTGCACTGCAGGATATCGAAGAAAATAACAACGTTGTTAAATACGGTTTTCCGATTGGGCATGCCACAAAGCCTATTAAAAGGGGAAGCATTGTTCATACGCATAATGTGAAAACCAATTTAAACGATATTCAGACCTATACCTTTACACAAAAATTAAACGATAATCCATTTAAACGATCAACAGCGGTTTTTAAAGGCTACAAGCGTGCCAATGGAAGTGTCGGTATTCGTAACGAGCTCTGGATTGTCCCAACGGTCGGCTGTGTAAACGGTATTGCCGACCTGGTCATTGAGCAGTTTAAGCAGGAACGGGGCGGAGATATTACACCTTTTGAAAATGTGCTCGTTTTAAAACACAATTACGGGTGCTCTCAGCTTGGGGATGACCATGCCCAGACAAAACAAATATTAGCAGACGCCATTGTCCATCCAAATGCAGGTGGAGTGCTGGTGCTTGGGCTTGGCTGCGAAAACAACAATATTAATGAGCTGCGCGATTCACTCGGTGAATATGATAGAAGCCGTGTTCAATTTCTGCTTTCACAGGACGTAGAAAATGAAGTGGAGGCAGGGGTGAAATGCCTGCACGCTATCTGGGAAGCCGCAAAGCACGATCACCGGGAGGAAGTACCGCTTTCTGAGCTTAAAATTGGCTTAAAGTGCGGAGGATCAGACGGGTTTTCCGGTATTACCGCCAACCCGCTCCTGGGCCGGTTTTCTGACTTTCTCACTGCCCAGGGCGGCACGACCGTGCTAACAGAAGTGCCAGAAATGTTTGGAGCTGAAACAATTCTGATGGAGCGTGCCGAAAATGAGGAAGTGTTCAAGAAGATTGTCGGGCTGATCAACGATTTTAAGCAGTATTTTATTGATCACAACCAGCCGGTATATGAAAATCCATCGCCGGGCAATAAAGCAGGCGGCATCACAACACTTGAAGATAAGTCACTCGGCTGCACGCAAAAAGCCGGCACATCGGCAATCGTGGATGTGCTTCCGTATGGAGGCCGCTTGAAAAAGCAGGGACTGAATTTATTAAGCGCTCCTGGAAATGATTTGGTGGCGTCTTCCGCTTTAGCGGCATCCGGCTGTCAGATGGTTCTTTTTACAACAGGGCGCGGTACCCCATTTGGCTCATTTGTGCCGACGGTAAAAATCGCTACAAACACGCCGCTTTACGAGAAAAAGCGTCATTGGATTGACTACAATGCCGGAGCGCTGATTGAAGACATATCAGCAGACCTGGTCCTTGAGGATTTTATTCAATATATTATCCGGGTAGCAAGCGGTGAATGGGTGAATAATGAAAGGAATAATTTCCGCGAGCTCGCTATTTTTAAAACAGGCGTAACGCTGTAAGAGACAGTCCCGAACTTTCTGAATAGGATGGCTTCCACTTCAAAATACTAGTCGTGTGCAGACAAGCACACACTATCTACTTTGATGGAGGGATACGATGGGTATTTTAAGTGGAAATCCAAAAGACGAGCCGCTGCATTACGGTGAAGTAGCTGCTGTCTGGGCAGGCTCCCTGGCCGCTAAAAGCGCAGCCGCTTTTTACAGCACGATGTTAAACCATGCCGGTGATGGCGATTTGAAGAGAGTGATTGAGGAAGGCTTAACATTGGCACGCGCGGAAATGGCAGGCTTGGATGAAATCTTAAGAGAAAATGGCGTAGCGATCCCGCCGGAGCCTCCTGAACGTCCGCATGCAGATCTTGAAAGCATTCCGCCGGGGGCGCGTATTCAAGATCCAGAAATTGCGTCGATGATCGGAAAGGATATCGGCATGGGCTTAACATCGCACAGCCAGGCAATGGCGCAGTGTATTCGTGAGGACATTGCGATGATGTTCGGAGAATTTCACACAGCCAAAGCGAAACTTGGCCAGACTAACTTACGGCTTTTAAAAGAAAAAGGCTGGCTTGTCGTGCCGCCCCTTCATATGAGCCACGTAAATGCATAGTGAAAAAGCAGGACTGTTATCCAGACAGTCCTGCTTTTTTTCTGAAAATAGCACCAATTGTGCCAGCACCAATTGACGCTTTTTAAGCCTGTCCGATAAGATAAAAACAATACATTCAGGAGGGGCCGAATGAGCGGAACATCGATGCTGGAAAAAATAAAACTTCAAAGCAGTGAAATGAGCACAGCAGAACAAAAAGTAGCGTCCTTTATTTTAAGCAATGCCCACCTTGTACCGAACATGACGACAGGGGAGTTATCGAAAAGGGCGGAAGTCAGTGAAGCAACGGTCATCCGGTTTTGCAAAACGATTGGGGTTGGAAGCTACAAAACGTTTAAATTAACACTCGTCAAAGAATTGTCGAATACATCCATGAGTGTCAATGACTTCTCATTGCTGCAGTCTAAAGATTCGCCCTATGAGCTGTTTAACAAAGTCACTCACGTGAACCGGGGTGCGCTTGACGCTGCCCTTTCAGCATTGGATAAGCGGGAGCTGTCTAAAGCTGTCCAGGCACTGCTTCAATCAAAAATGATCCTATTTTATGGAGTAGGCGGTTCTGCTGCTGCGGCCGTTGACGGACACTATAAATTTGCGAAGCTTGGCTTCCATGCGGTCATGACGCCGGATTTTCATTTTTCACTTTCGATGGCTGCCCATATGCAGGAGGGAGATGTGTTTATCGCAATCAGTACATCAGGCAAAACAAAAGACGTTATTGAGCTCGCTCGTTTTGCCCAATCAAGAGGCGCCACCGTCATCGCTATTACGACTGTTGGCAAATCGGTTCTGTACAAAGAAGCGGATATTGTCCTTGGAACGCCAATGGTGGAGCATGAAAAGCGGATTGGGAGCATTGCTTCTAGAACCGTTCAGATGAATATGATTGATGCTCTGTACGTAGCGGTTTTTCATCAAATTGGTTCTTATGTAGAGGAGCCATATGCAAAAGCATCTGAGGCTGTTTCGAAATTAAAAAAATAATAAAAAATAAAATTTCACAAAATATGCTGGAAAAATTGTATTTTTATTTCTTGGGCGTATAATAGAAGTTGGGACGCTTCAAGAGAAATGAGTGATAGAATGCAAACCGTACAAGATGTTAAGCAAGTGGCAGATGAAGACACATTTGACTGTTTCCGTCACATCAACGAACTGTTACACTCAGGTCAAATAAACGATTCCATCACGTTCAAAAGCATAAAAGAAGAAATAGGTTCAATTCACAAATTGGTGATCGCGGCCATTCAAACGATTCAAAAAAACGGACGATTAATTTATCTGACTCCTCGAGCAAGTGAGCGTATTCATATAACCGATTTAAACGGACCAGTGAGACTGCAAAATTATAGTGTTGGAAAAAAATACTGCCCAAAATCGGGCAAAAATGAGCTTTTAGCACGAATGGATTTAAACGAGCTTCAGGCTGGGCCTCGTGATATGGTCATTTGCTTTGCGGCAGAGGCACCATCTTATACGGAGAGCAGCTTAAGGTACGCACGGAAAAGCGGTGCGATGACAGCAAGTATTCTGCTTGGCCAAGAACCAGAGGAGAAAATGCCGGCCAATATCAATATAAAGCTGGATTTGGATCAACATTCAACCGCCTTCCAGCGGGCATGGCTGCAAAACCTGTTTATCCGTCTTGTGTCACAGGCAGCGTCAACTTATATTCTCCAATACGAGTTAAAAGAAATTTCCTTTTAATTCTCTGTTTTTTCAATGAGACAAGAAAAAGCAGGGATTTTTGTTTTACGCTAAAATGCGACAGCACTTTAGTGGTATTTGTGTGCAGTTTATTTTATAATAGGAACAGCGTACAATTTTAACGACAAAGGAGTTTTCTTAACATGGCACAAAAAACATTTACAATTACAGATGAAACAGGTATCCACGCTCGTCCGGCTACAGTACTTGTTCAAACAGCTTCAAAATTCAGCTCAGATGTAAACCTTGAGTACAACGGCAAAACAGTAAACCTGAAATCAATCATGGGCGTTATGTCTCTTGGTATTCCAAAAGGCGCGTCTATCACAGTAACAGCTGCTGGTTCTGACGAAGATCAAGCAATCGAAGCTGTAGGCGAAACAATTAAAACTCAAGGTCTTGGCGAATAATTTTTGCCCAAGTCTTCTCTTAAAACGGAAAGAAGAGTCCCTTCTTTCCGTTTTTTCATACATAAAAATCGAAATGTGGAGGAAATGAAATGGCTTACTCACTGATTGCGATTGATTTGGATGGGACACTTTTAAATGAAGAAAAAGAAATTGATCAGCGATCAATCCGGGCGATCCGTTCCTTTGAAGAGCGGGGCGGCCAGGTCGTCATTTGCAGCGGACGGACGCCGCTGGCCACACGCTGGATTGGTGAGACACTTGGTCTGAAAACACCTATTATTTCATTGAATGGTGCAGTTCTTCATGATGAAAAGGGCGAATTGCTCAATCAAAAAACCTTTTCTTACGCAGGTTTAAAGCAATTTGTTTCATTTTGCGAGGAGGAAAACATATGCGTTCACTTATATGAAGGAAACGACTTGATTGTACCAGAGAAGAACCCCTGGAATGAGAAATGGGTAGATCAAAATATTCTTCCGCTCGTTCAAACAGGCGGCCTGCAGGAACGGCGAAACGCATATTTAGAGGAATGCCGGGTGCGGGTGACACCAAACATCAGTCAGTGGCTCGAGAACCATCCGGATGTTTCAAAAATGGCCATTTTCAGTGAAACGGGCGATTTTCGGGAGATTGAACAAAAAATCAAAACAAGCCTGTCGGATGTGGAAGCAGCCAGCAGCTCCAATTATGTGAATTTAGAAATTTCGCCTCGTGGTGCAACGAAAGGCAGTGCTTTAAAGGAGCTTGCCCTGCGTCTTGGCGTGCCGCTGTCCCAAACGGCCGCCATCGGTGATAACTTCAATGACATTTCGATGTTTCAATGTGCGGGCATCGGCATTGCCATGGGGAACGCGCCGGCAGCCGTTAGGGCTGCGGCACAGCATGTGACCGCTTCAAATGATGAAAATGGCATTGGAGAAGCGATCGATTTTTTAATGCAGTAAAGGTTCATGCTGGAGAGCCGATGAGCCGGCGGACTTTTCTATAGGGCAGGCGCTGAATCCATCTGCCTATGCTCACCAGCGAAAGCTTTCATCAAAAAGACATAAAACCTTTGTGGATATTCTCAAAGGTTTTATGTCTTTTTTAAAATATTATTTCATAATTATTAAAAAATATTGAAATATAGAATCAAAGCGGTTACAATGATGGCATTATTCAAGAGGGGGGATTTGGTTGGAAGAAAAGCTGATGCAGCTGACGACCGAGTCAAGAAACAGCCGTACCATGCAGATAGACACAGCAGATACAAAAACAATCTTAACGATGATGAACGAGGAAGACCATGGCGTGGCAGAAGCTGTCAAGGAAGTGCTTCCTGACATCGAACAGGTCGTTGGCTTTGTGCTTCACTCGTTTCAAAAAGGAGGCCGTCTTTTTTATATAGGCGCTGGAACGAGCGGCCGTCTCGGTGTGCTCGATGCGGTTGAATGCCCGCCAACGTTCAGCACACCGCCCCAAATGGTGCAGGGTCTTATCGCGGGAGGTGAACACGCCTTTGTAAAAGCGGTTGAAGGAGCAGAAGATGATGAAGCCGCCGGCCGGCAGGACCTCCAAAGCCGCGGATTAACAGAAAGGGATACAGTCGTTGGATTAGCGGCAAGCGGCAGGACGCCTTACGTAAAGGGCGGGCTCGCGTATGCCCGGGAAATTGGTGCCAAAACGGCTGCTATTTCCTGCAATAAAAATGCTCAAATCAGCGCGTATGCTGATCAGCCAATCGAAGTCGTGGTCGGACCGGAAGTGTTAACGGGATCTACACGCTTAAAAGCAGCCACAGCACAAAAAATGATTTTAAATATGATTTCGACGGCTTCCATGCTGCAAATGGGCAAAGCGTTTGAAAATTTAATGGTCGATGTGCGCGTGAGCAATGTAAAGCTGAGACAAAGAGCGGTTCACACAATTGTCCGGGTAACAGGCGTTTCAAGAAAGCGGGCAGAAGAAACACTCGATGCAGCCGGAAACGAAGTGAAAACAGCGATTGTGATGCTCGAATGCGGCGTGCCATTCAAAGAAGCTAAAGAGCTGTTAACAAAAGCGGAAGGGTATGTACACCGAGCCGTTAAAATGGGGGACGCACGCGGAGGAAGCAGCCAATGACTACCGGGGGATTAAACAGGCTGCGGAGCATTTTGCCCCAGCTGCCTCCTTCAGAAAAAAAAGTCGCCCAGTTTATTTTGGAGCAGCCAGAAAAACTACTCCATGCTACAGCAAGCGAAATCAGCCAAATGGCTGGCTCAAGCAGCGCGGCAGTGATTCGCTTATGCAAATCAATGGGGGTTAAAGGGTTTCAGGAGTTAAAAGTCCGGGTCGCCGGTGATTTAGTGAAAGTACCGGAAACAGGGTACCGGGACATTGAAAGCGGCGAAACGCTTGCTGGTATTACACAGAAAACATTGAGCAATGGAATTCAAAGCTTAACGGATACAGCCGAATTGATGGATTACGGGCAAATGGAGGCGGCAGTCGAGGCGCTGGCGGGTGCGAAAACGGTTCACTGTTTTGGCATCGGCGCTTCGAGCTTAATTGCGATGGATGCCCAGCAAAAACTGCTGCGCATTCACAAAAACGCAACGGCTTTTACCGATACACATTTAGTGGCGTCCCTGATTGCCAATGCGGAAGCGGATGATGTGCTTTTGGGCATTTCGTTTTCAGGAGAAACGCAGGAAGTCGCACGTCTCCTGTCTCTCGCCAAAAAGCGGGGAGTCAAAACGATCAGCTTAACCAAGTATGGATCGTCTACCGCTGCGTCTCTGGCAGATATCAACTTATTTACATCTGCATCAAGCGAAGCACCGCTTAGAAGCGCTGCCACCGCTTCACGCTTTGCTCAATTGTTTGTGATTGATGTGTTATTTATGGGTGTGGCAACAAAAGAATTTGATCAAACAGTACAGTATATTGATCGTTCAAGAGAAGCGATCAGCTTTTTAAAAGAATCAAAATAAAAAAGGGGAAACAAAGGGTTGAAATACGGGGAAAGGGTGAGCGGGGATGACAAACGAAAATAAAATGATCGCACAGCAAATTTCCGACTGTTTAGGCGGGACGGATAATGTCGAATCTTTTACCCACTGCATGACGCGGCTGAGAGTAACACCAGTAGATCATGAGCGTGTAAATACAGAGGCGATTAAAAAAATTGACGGGGTTTTCGGAGTGGTCGAAGAAGAAACGATTCAAGTGATTCTAGGACCGGGGAAAGTCAATAAAGTCGCAGAAGAGTTTAGCAAGATCATGGATGCGTCAGATGGAAAGATGCTGAGAGACCGTGCAGCTGCCGTAAAAGCAGAATTAAAAGAAAAAAACGCCACGCCATTTAAGCTGTTTTTGCGTAAAATATCGAGTATCTTTATTCCGCTCATTCCGGCACTCGTGGCATCTGGACTGATTACAGGTATATCGAAAGCAATTATTCAAGCAGGCTGGCTGGCGGCTGATTCACAAACCGCCCTTCTTTTAACAGCGATTGGCAGCGGCTTGTTTGCTTACCTGGGTATTTTAGTCGGCTTAAATGCAGCAAAAGAGTTTGGCGGATCACCTGCCCTCGGTGCGCTGGCCGGCATTTTGGTCATCAATCCGGCGATTGAAGGCGTTACATTGTTTGGAGAAGCATTGGTGCCAGGCCGCGGCGGCTTGATTGGAATTTTGTTTGCCGCTATTTTCATCGCTTATATAGAGCGCTGGATTCGTAAAGGGGTGCCGCAGTCGCTCGATATTATCGTGACGCCAACGATTGCGCTGCTAATTACTGGTATTGTCACGTATGTGATTTTTATGCCGATCGGCGGTTTTATTTCTGACGCGATTACAAACGGTCTGCTGGCTGTTTTAGATATCGGCGGAATTGTCGCTGGCTTTGTACTTGGCGCAATATTTCTGCCGCTCGTAGTAACCGGCCTTCATCAAGGACTGACACCGATTCACCTGGAACTGCTCAATTCCATCGGCGATGATCCGCTTCTTCCTATTTTGGCCATGGGTGGAGCCGGCCAGGTGGGTGCTGCCTTTGCGATTTATATGAAAACAAAGAAAAAACGATTAAAGCGGGCGATAGGGGGATCTCTTCCTTCCGGCATGCTCGGCATCGGCGAGCCGCTTATTTTCGGCGTAACGCTGCCGCTCGGAAGGCCATTTTTGACCGCCTGCCTCGGTGCAGGTGTTGGCGGCGCGTTTCAAGCATACTTCAACGTTGCCACAAGTGCGATTGGGGTTTCCGGCCTGCCGCTTTCGTTTATTGTTCTTCCGCATCAAATTTTATTGTATTTAGCCGGACTTGTTATCGCGTATGCGGCCGGTTTTGCGTTTACGTATTTGTTCGGCTTTAAAGATGAAATGGCCAAAGAGTTTGATGAATGAAGAAAGCAAAGCGCAGAGACTCTCTTCTGCGCTTTTTACATAAGGAGGATGCGCATGTTTGGAATTTCGGTTTATTTAAATCAAGACATCGGAGAAAAGCAAGAGCAATATGTGAAGAAAGCAAAGCAGCATGGCTTTAAGTGGGTATTTACATCGCTGCATATTCCCGAGGATGATGCCTCACAGCTTCGCGGCCGGTTCCGCCAGCTTGCCAGGCTCGCCCGGGAAACAGGGATGGCGCTTTTTGCGGATGTTTCTCCCGCATCGCTTGAGAAAATTGGCTTGTCTATGGACCGGGCCGAAGAGTTGCTTGAGTGGGGCGTTACCGGGCTGCGCGTCGATTACGGTATTGCCGGAAAGACGATTGCAGATCTTTCTAAAAGGATGAACATAGCACTCAATGCCAGTACGCTGACCCGGCGTGAATACGAAGACATTCTTTCGGCTGGAGCGGATATCAGCCGCATTGAAGCATGGCATAATTTTTATCCGCGTCCGGAAACAGGACTTGGAGAAGCCTACATAGAAGAAAAAAATAAATGGCTCCTTTCGCTCGGTCTAAGTACCATGGCGTTTGTTCCGGGGGACCGTCATAAGCGGGGCCCGCTGTTTCAGGGACTGCCTACATTAGAGAAGCACCGGAACCGGGCACCTTTTGGGGCGGCGCTTGAGCTGATCCGTCAGCTGCATACGCAAAAAGTATTGATTGGTGATCCGGACTTGTCAGATGAAGCCTTCCGGCAGTTTAAGTGCTTCGAGGAGGACGAATGTATTCCGCTGCGGGCAAAACCATTCACGGATGTCACTCTTTATGCGGACGTTCAAACGAACCGGCCAGACCCGGCAAGAGATTGTATTCGTTCCGTTGAATCAAGAGGGTTTGCCCAAATCGGCGACAAAACAGTAGAGCCTTTTCAGACGGTTGAGCGGCCGAGAGGAACGATTACCGTCGACAACAAACAGTATTTACGCTATGCCGGGGAAATGCAAATTACGCTGAATGACCTGCCAGCCGATGAAAAAGTAAATGTGATTGGCAGAACCATGGCGGAAGACCTGCCGCTGCTTTCATTTGTAGGGCCGGGCGGGCGCTTTATCATTCACTGGGAATAATAAGTGGTTCTTGCCCCGCCACCGATGATTTTTTCTTTGCGTTCTGGGGAAAAGAAAAGGGAGGTGATGGATATGAATATTAATGTAAAGCCGGCCGCTGTAGCAGAACTGAAAAAGTACGAATTTGGAGAAAACGAAGGAGTCCGGATTGAATCGATTTTTATCGGCAGCTGTTCGATTGCATCCGAATATCATTTGCGAATCGATCGTAAAAAAGAAGGCGATGATTTGTTTACCGTCTCAGGCATTCCGTTTCTTGTTTCAAAAGAAAGCCAGGAAAATCTCCATGACCATATTGCACTCGACTTTAACCCGGCAATGGGTTACAAGCTGACATCAGCCGAAGAAACCTATCGTTACAACTTAAAATTAGAACGGGCATAAAAAATCTTTCCCTAAAAAATTCTTAAGACTGTCGACAAAGTCGGCAGTCTTTCTTTATGAAAACTTCCATTGCCGAAAACGAGGCGGGGACTTTTCAGGCAATGTCGCTTCTTAAAAAGAGCCGATAGGGGAAGCCGGCCAAAACGGTATGTCCACATCCGCTTTTTATGGCTTTAGTGATAGGGGCAATTGGATCTATCAGGCTATGCAGTTTTGGCCAATTGCACAAGCAGCGCCCGACACCTTACCGGCTCTCATCCCAACCGCCCGCACTCCTTGCATGAAAAAGAAGCGAAGAGGTCCTTTGGCAACCGATTTTATTTGTCTGCGGTTTGGGGTCTTTCTTTTGAAAGATCTTTTTTGTTACATAATCTAACAAAAATTCAGACAAATAAACTGAAAAGTATGAGTATATAGTTAGATCTAACATGGAATTATATGTTTTTTGTTCCTTTTTCAAACATTGATGGGAAATTATTTTTTAGGAGGCGATAAAAGAGGTTGATTTCAAAACCATACATAACAGATTTATCCGCTTTTCTTTTTGGATAAAAAGCTGCGTACATTATTTTAAGGGGTGCTTATATGATAGGGACGAAAAGATTCTGGGGCAAACAAACCATTATCGCAGCAGTTTCGGCAGCTGCACTTGCATTAAGCGGCTGTGCAGCTTCAAGTGCTTTAAATGAGGAAAAAGAAAAGCCTGCGGCTAATACAGAAGGGGATACAGTAAAAGTAGGTGTGCTTCATTCATTAAGCGGAACGATGGCAATCAGTGAAGTGTCACTTCGGGATGCAGAATTAATGGCTATTGAGGAAATTAACGCAAAAGGCGGTGTTCTTGGCAAGCAGATTGAGCCGGTCGTTGAAGATGGGGCCTCAGACTGGCCGACATTCGCCGAAAAAGCAAAAAAGCTTTTGCAGAAAGATGAAGTCGCAACCGTTTTCGGCGGCTGGACATCTGCGAGCCGAAAAGCGATGCTGCCTGTATTCGAACAGAATAACGGCCTGCTCTGGTATCCTGTACAGTATGAGGGAATGGAGTCTTCACCGAATATTTTTTATACAGGAGCCACAACGAATCAGCAAATTGTTCCGTCTGTGACATGGCTTCTTGAAAACAAAGGAAAATCCTTTTTCTTAATCGGTTCTGATTACGTGTTTCCACGCACAGCAAACAAAGAAATCAAAGCACAACTTAAAGCGGAAGGCGGCACTCTAGTAGGCGAAGAATATACACCGCTTGGCCACACTGATTACAGCACACTGATCAGTAAAATCAAAGAAAAAAACCCAGAAGTCATCTATAACACGCTGAATGGAGACAGCAACGTTGCCTTTTTTAAACAGCTGAAGGATGCGGGAATTACAGCGGATGATATTACAGTTCTGTCTGTCAGTATTGCGGAGGAAGAAATTCGCGGCATTGGGACGGATATTTTAACAGGCCATTATGCGGCGTGGAATTATTTCCAAACAACTGATACGCCGGAAAATAAAAAGTTCGTTACGGCTTACAAGAAAGCATACGGAGATGATCGTGTAACCGGTGATCCAATTGAAGCAGCGTATAATGCCGTTTATTTATGGGCAGCTGCAGTTGAAAAAGCTGGATCCTTTGATGTTGATGCAGTGAAAAAAGCGGCAGGCGGCATTGAATTTAAAGCGCCGGGCGGAACGGTCACCATTGATGGGGATAACCAGCATACGTACAAAACTGCCCGCATTGGTGAAATTCAAGCAGACGGCCAGTTTAAGGAAGTATGGAACTCAGGCGAGCCTGTTAAACCGGATCCGTATTTAGAAACGTATTCTTGGGCAGAAGGACTAAATTAATCGGTACAAATAAGGGAGGAGACTTCTCCCTTATTTGTTTTTTAAAAGGAGTGAACTACATGGCAGTCGTGGCTACACAGCTGTTTAACGGTATTAGTCTTGGCTCTATTTTGCTTTTAATTGCCCTTGGGCTGGCCATTACATTTGGATTAATGAACGTGATTAATATGGCGCACGGAGAGTTTATTATGGCTGGGGCATATACAACTTATGTGGTCCAGCAGGCATTTTCACATTATGTTCCAGCGGCACTATTTAATTATTACTATATCGCAGCGATTCCGCTCTCATTTTTAATTGGTGCCCTGCTTGGCTTTGTTCTTGAAAAAACGCTTATCCGTTTTTTATATCACAGGCCGCTTGACAGCCTGCTGGCCACGTGGGGGGTCAGTTTAATTTTACAGCAGGTGGCACGATCCATCTTCGGCGCACCAAATGTCGCAGTCACGGCACCGGCCTGGCTTGACGGCGGGTTAACAATCGCGGGTGCTGTTTTTCCGTATAAGCGTTTATTTATCATCGCGCTTGCTGTGATTTGTATGATTGCTCTTTATTTATACCTTGATAAAACAGCAGCAGGACGGAAAATGCGTGCGGTTACAATGAATCGCAGCATGGCATCAAGCCTGGGGGTATCCACTCAAAAAGTGGACGCGACGGCATTTGCGATCGGTTCAGGACTTGCTGGAATTGCAGGATGTGCCTTAACGGTTCTGGGTCCAATTGGTTCAACAATTGGCACCTATTATATAGTCGATGCCTTTATGATTGTTATTCTAGGCGGAATTGGAAGCTTGGTCGGCACTGTTTTTGGTGCACTTAGCATTGGTATGCTTGGCACAGTGGCTGAGTTCTGGACGGGTGCCTCCATGGCAAAGGTCATCGTGTTTGCAGCTATTATCGCCTTTTTACAATTTAAACCGGCCGGGCTGCTCTCAGCACGCACGCGGTCATTGGAATAGGAGGGAACAAAATGGATAAGAAAAAACTGGGCTATTGGCTTTTTTTTATCGCGCTGTTTTTAGGCCCTCTTTATTTAACGGAATTTCGTTTGGCACTCTTAGGCAAGTTTTTATGTTTTGCACTTGTCGCCCTTGGTATCTGTCTCATCTGGGGGTACACCGGTATTTTAAGCCTTGGGCATGGTGTTTATTTCGGCCTCGGCGCTTATTGCACGGCGATGTACTTAAAGCTTGAAGCGGCGGCGGGCGGAACGCTGCCAGACTTTATGGAATGGAGCGGCGTAACGGCTCTTCCGTCATTTTGGCAGCCATTTTCAAATCCTGTTTTTGCGCTTAGTGCATCTTTGCTGATTCCGGCGCTGCTTGCGGCAATGCTTGGTTTTTTAACGTTTAAAAATCGAATTAAGGGAGTGTATTTTTCCCTAATTAGCCAGGCTGTCGTTGTTGTCTTCGTAACACTTTTTGTGGCGAAGCAGGATTGGACCGGCGGCACAAACGGGTTAACGAATTTTACTACATTTCTTGGTTTTTCATTGGCGTCCCCGCTTGTGCAGATTGCCCTTTACTTGGTAACAGTTCTGATTTTGGGTGCCTCGTTTGCTCTTGCTGCTGTCTTGACAAAAAGCCGGGCAGGGCGGGTGCTGTCTGCCGTGCGGGACGGCGAAAACAGAGTGCGCTTTTTAGGATTTAACCCAACGTCCTATAAAGTGCTCGTTTACAGCTTATCTGCGGCACTGGCAGGCCTTGCCGGCACACTATTCGTTCTGCAGGTTGGTCTTATTTCCCCGGCTATGATGGGGATTATCCCGTCGATTGAAATGGTGCTGTGGGTGGCGGTAGGCGGCCGCCATTCATTGATTGGCGCTATTTTAGGGGCAATTATTGTCAACAGTGCCAAAAGCTTTTTCAGTGAGTCTTACCCTGACATATGGTCGATCTTTTTAGGTCTTCTATTTATTATTATGGTGATGTTTTTACCAAATGGTATTGCTGGCGCGGTGAATTCGTGGAATGAAAAGCGGATCAAATCCAAGCAAAAGGGAGGAACTGCCGATGCAGCCGATTCTGTCGTGTCGTGATGTGAAAGTCTCGTTTAACGGGTTTCAGGCACTTCAAGGAGTTAATTTAACCGTTTATCCGCAGGAAGTCCGCTTTTTAATCGGGCCAAATGGCGCTGGAAAAACGACACTGCTTGATGTGATTTGCGGAAAAACGAAAGCAAATGATGGTGAAGTAGTATACCGGGAAACAGAAAATATTCGCAAACTGCAAGAGCATGAAATTGTACGTCTCGGTATTACCCGTAAGTTTCAGGCACCTTCCGTTTTCACCAATTTGACTGTGCTGGAAAACCTTGAGCTTTCCCTTAAACAAAAAAGAAGCCTCTGGGCAGTCATGCGAGCCAAATTAACAAGGGAAGACGAAGAAAAGATGGACGCCATGCTTCACCGTATTGGATTAACCGAACAGCGGCACCAGCCGGCCGGGATACTTGCGCATGGCCAGAAGCAGTGGCTTGAAATTGGTATGCAGCTGATGCAGGAGCCGGAAATTTTGCTGCTGGATGAACCGATCGCCGGGATGAGTGAAACTGAGCGCCATAAAACGGGAGAACTCATTCATGACATTTCAAAGACCTGTGCAGTTTTAATTGTAGAACACGACATGGAGTTTGTACGAAACTTTTCGAAACAAGTGACGGTTATGCATGAAGGCCGGGTGCTTTGTGAAGGGACAATGTCTGAAATTCAGCAAAATGAACAAGTGGCAGAAGTTTATCTCGGAAGGAGAGACAGCGCGTGTTAAAAGTAGGAGGTATCCGGGCAGGGTACGATGAAAGCATGGTGCTGAATGATGTATCTCTTCAGGCGGAAATTGGGAAAGTGACAGCAGTGCTTGGGCGTAATGGAGTTGGAAAATCTACTCTGATTAAAACGATTGCCGGTCTGATTAAACCGGCAGGCGGTTCTATCAAGTGGATGGATGAAAGAATAGAAAAGAAAGCTCCTGAATTTCGAGCGAGAAGTGGTGTTGCGTATGTACCACAAGGACGCGAAATTTTCTCAGCCTTAACGGTAGAGGAAAATTTATTATTGGGTCTTGAAGCTCTGCCAAGGAAGGAACGAAAGGAGCTGCCAGGTGAAATATTCGAGTGGTTTCCCATTTTGAGTGAAATGATGCATAGAAAAGGCGGTGACCTGAGCGGCGGCCAGCAGCAGCAGCTGGCAATTGCGAGAGCCATCGTTAGCAGGCCTAAAATGCTTCTTTTGGATGAACCAATGGAAGGAATCCAGCCATCAATCGTGCAGCTTATTCAAGAGGTGATCATCGACATTGCTTCAAAGCAAGGAATGGGTGTTATTCTAGTAGAGCACAGCCTCGACCTTGCTTTTGCCTGTGCTGATTATTATTACATTTTGGATCACGGTACGGTAGTAAGTGAAGGGATCACGGATACGGTGCATAAAGACCTGGTAAAACAACATTTAATTATTTAAATCGAAAGGAGGACAAAGCGTCCTCTTTTTTTATGAATAAAATAAATTTTCTAACAACGTTTATTCCTTTTTGTTGGAAATAAAGTTATAATGATGTTAGAAGATATTACATGGATAACAAAATCTTTATCTTTTAACGTGTAAAATGAAGGGTGTGCAGAAAAGGAAGAAGGGGTTTTTTATGAAACTGACGGCACGCGAGCAGGAAAAGTTAATGATTGTTGTGGCAGCTGATTTGGCACGCCGCCGCAAAGACAGAGGGTTAAAGCTGAATTATCCGGAATCGATTGCGCTTATCACGTATGAAGTAATGGAAGGGGCACGCGATGGAAAATCGGTGCCGGAGCTGATGCAGTTTGGCACAACGATTTTATCAAGAGATGATGTGATGGAAGGTGTTCCGGAGATGATTCATGATATTCAAGTGGAAGCAACCTTTCCGGACGGAACGAAACTAGTCACTGTCCATGACCCGATACGTTAAGGAGGAGCGCGCATGATTCCTGGTGAATATAAGCTTCAGAGCACTGCGGTTGTATGCAATGAAGGAAAAGAAGAAACGAAGGTTTTTGTGACAAACCGGGGTGACCGGCCCGTGCAGGTTGGTTCCCACTTTCATTTTGCAGAAGTGAATCAGGCACTCGAATTTGAACGCGAGAAAGCGCTTGGTAAACGGCTGAACATTCCCGCAGGAACGGCAGTCCGTTTTGAACCGGGAGACGGCAAGCCAGTTGCGCTCGTTCCGTTTTCCGGCGAGCGGCGCGTATACGGGTTAAACAATCGCGTGAATGGCGCGCTTGATGGGGAGGAAGAGGCATGAGTTTTCAAATGTCACGCCGGCAGTATGCGGATATGTTCGGACCCACAACCGGTGACTGTGTCCGTCTGGCAGATACAGATCTCTTTATCGAAATTGAAAAAGATTACACGGTGTATGGGGATGAAGTGAAATTCGGCGGGGGGAAAGTGATCCGTGACGGGATGGGTCAGCACCCCCTTGCCACGCGCGCAGAAGCCGTTGACCTTGTGCTGACCAATGCCATTATCCTTGATTACACAGGTATTTATAAAGCGGATATTGGTGTAAAGGACGGAATGATTGCTGCCATCGGCAAAGCGGGCAATCCCCTTTTGATGGACAAAGTAGACATTGTGATCGGCGCTTCTACCGAAGTGATTGCCGCAGAAGGAAAAATTGTCACAGCCGGCGGCATCGATGCGCACATTCATTTTATTTGCCCGCAGCAAATTGAAACAGCACTTGCCTCCGGTGTCACAACGATGATTGGCGGTGGAACAGGACCGGCTACCGGAACAAATGCGACCACATGCACCCCGGGTGAGTGGAATGTCTTCCGTATGCTTGAAGCGGCCGAAGCGTTTCCGATGAATATCGGCTTTCTTGGCAAAGGAAATGCGTCTGGAATTGAGCCGCTTGAAGAACAAATTCAAGCAGGCGTGATTGGTTTAAAGCTGCATGAAGACTGGGGCACAACGGCTGCCACAATTGATACGGCGTTAAGGTCAGCGGACAAGTACGATATTCAGGTTGCTATTCATACCGATACATTAAATGAAGGCGGCTTTGTGGAAGATACGATTTCGGCGATCGATGGACGGGTGATTCATACATACCATACAGAAGGAGCAGGAGGCGGGCATGCGCCGGATATTATCAAAGCGGCCGGCTATCCAAATGTTCTTCCTTCTTCCACAAACCCAACCCGTCCTTACACGGTCAATACATTGGACGAGCATTTGGATATGCTGATGGTCTGCCACCATCTTGATCCATCGGTTCCAGAAGATATTGCGTTTGCCGACTCTCGCATTCGGAAAGAAACGATTGCGGCAGAAGATATTTTGCATGATTTAGGTGTGTTCAGTATGATCAGCTCTGATTCCCAGGCAATGGGGCGGATTGGCGAGGTGATTTTGCGTACATGGCAGACGGCCGACAAAATGAAAAAGCAGCGAGGGAAAATGAGTGAAGAAACAGGAGAAGGCGATAATTTCAGGGCGAAAAGATATGTCGCGAAATATACGATCAATCCTGCTTTAACACATGGTATTTCCGACTACGTTGGTTCTATTGAAACAGGCAAG
Source organism: Domibacillus sp. 8LH (assembly GCF_038806185.1). NCBI lineage: Bacteria > Bacillati > Bacillota > Bacilli > Caryophanales > Bacillaceae > Domibacillus > Domibacillus sp. 8LH. Next base: position 158,820 of record NZ_JAVJNG010000002.1, read on the forward strand.
CTTGCAGATCTTGTTTTATGGGAGCCCGCTTTTTTTGGCGTAAAACCAGAGCTTGTCTTAAAAGGCGGCTTGATTGCCCACAGCGTCATGGGCGATCCAAACGCGTCCATTCCAACACCGCAGCCGGCTTTGTACCGTCCGATGTTTGCAAGCTTCGGCAGGGCACTTTTCAAAACATCGATGACCTTTATGTCTAAAGCGGCGATCGAGCGCGGTGTTCCAGAAAAACTCGGTTTAGAGAAAATGATCCGTCCTGTCGGCGGTATCCGCACTTTGCAAAAAAGCGATATGAAATACAACGGTGAAACACCCAAGATCGAAGTGGACCCGCAGACATATGAAGTAAAAGTAAACGGTGATCTGATAACGTGTGAACCGGCAGAAACCGTGCCAATGGCGCAGCGCTATTTCTTATTTTAAGGTGGGATCAAAGTGATTGTTGAAAAAGTAATTGGAAATGTGGAAACAGATGATATTCGTGCACCGCATACAGAACGGGTTTTCCTGTCGAGTGACGAGCTTGTTAAACGCATTCAGCGTGTGAAAACAGATCATGGACGCGAGCTCGGTATTCGGCTGCGGGAGCCGAAAGACTTGCAGAACGGTGATATTTTATACTGCGATGATAAAAACATGATTGTCATCCAAGTGCTGGCCGATGATGTTCTAACTATTATGCCGGAGTCAATCGGCCAAATGGGAGACATTGCCCATCAGCTTGGCAACCGGCATCTGCCGGCTCAGTTTGAAGGCGATGAAATGATTGTGCAGTATGACTATTTAGTCGAACAGCTTCTCGAGCAGCTCGGCATTCCTTTTCGCCGCGAAGAGCGCAAGGTGAAAAAAGCATTCCGCCATATCGGCCACAGCCATGATTAATCCAATGCTGTCCTTTATGCAGCTGTGTGATTCCAATTTTCCTTCGGGTGCGTTTTCGCACTCGTTTGGACTGGAAACGTACATTTACGAAGGCAGCATTCATAATGCTGAAACATTCGAATCAGCCATGCGAATCTATATAGCCAATCAAATGGCTTATACGGATGCTCTCGCCTGCCGGCTTGCTTATGAGGGTGTGGCAGCCGGCCGCTTTGATCATTTAACGGAGCTTGACCACATGCTTTCCGCACTGGCACTGCCAAAAGAAACACGGGAAGGCACTCGGAGGATTGGTGAACGAATGGCCAAGCTATGTGTGGACTTATATGAAAGCCCGTTGATCAATATGTACTACAAACAAATCCGCCAAAAGAAAGCGGTCGGCCATCCGTCTATTGTGTTTGCCCTGGCGGCCCATTATCTTCAGGCTTGCAAAAAAGATGCCATCGCTGCACACCTTTTTTCGGGTGTTCAGTCTTTGATTCAAAATGCTGTCCGGGCGATTCCGCTTGGGCAGACAGACGGCCAGCGGATCCTGCTGGCGCTGCAGCCGTTGATAAGAGAGATTGCAGACCAAACAGAAGAGATGACGGAAGAAGAGCTCGGTATGAATATGCCGGGGCTTGAAATCGCACAAATGCGCCATGAACAGCTGCCTGTTCGGCTTTTTATGTCGTGAAAAACAAAAGGAGTGGTGCAGAATGGAACCAGTACGTATCGGTGTTGGAGGACCTGTTGGTGCCGGCAAAACAATGCTTGTAGAGAAGCTCACACGTGCGATGAACGATGAATTCAGCATGGCCGTTGTGACGAACGACATTTATACGAAAGAAGATGCCCAATTTCTTATTAAAAACGGGGTTCTGCCGGAAAAACGCATTATTGGAGTGGAAACCGGAGGCTGTCCGCACACAGCGATTCGGGAAGATGCCTCCATGAACTTTGCAGCAATTGATGAATTAAAAGAGGCACATCCGGATTTGGATATTATTTTTGTAGAAAGCGGAGGGGACAACCTGGCTGCCACATTCAGCCCGGAGCTTGTGGATTTTTCGATTTACATTATCGATGTGGCGCAGGGCGAGAAAATTCCGCGTAAGGGCGGCCAGGGCATGATTAAATCAGATTTGTTTATTATCAATAAAACGGATCTCGCCCCCTATGTAGGAGCCGATTTGGATGTGATGGCGGAAGATACGAAAAAATCACGTGGAGCAGACAAGCCGTTTTTCTTTACGAACTTAAAAGAGGAAACGGGACTTCAAGACGTGGTGAAATGGATTAAAGAAAATGCGCTTTTGATGGGGCTGGAAGCATGAGCATGACCGGCACGCTGCGGATGAAAGCAGTCTGCCGGGGCGATAAAACGGTGATAGCTGATACGTATTTTGACGGCGCGTTTAAAGTAGCACGCCCGATCTATTTTAATGAAAGCGAGCCAACGGTGTACAGCCTTCATGTCGGCGGCGGATACGTAGGAGGCGACCGCTATCATACAGAGGTGATTCTCGAACAGGATGCGAGAATGATATTGACGACGCAGTCTGCCGCAAAAGTGTATAAAACACCGCATGAGCCGGTTTTTCAGTCGATGAACGTATCTCTCGCGGCGGGCAGTGTGTTTATGTATATGCCGGACCCGCTCATTGCGTATGAGCAGGCACGCTTTGAGCAGACAACCACGATCTATATGGAAAAAGGGGCGACGCTGCTTTACAGCGACAGCATAACACCGGGCTGGTCTGAGAGCGGCCGGCCGTTTCGTTATGAGTGGATTCGGTCGAAGCTCAAAATGTACGAAGACGGCCAGCTGCAGGTGTATGACCATCTTTTTTTAAAACCGGACCAGCAGCCTTTGTTTTCTCTTATGCAAATGGAGGATTATACACATGTCGGCTCTCTTTTTATTGTTTCGCCGCTGCTTGAGCCCGGCTGGCAGGAAGAACTGGAGCCGCTTCTGGCTCCGTATAACGATGGAGCACGGATTGGGTTTTCTACGCTGAAAAATGGCGGCTGTACCGTACGGATTCTGGCTCACGCCTCTCATGTCACCGAAGAAATCATTCTGCAGTGCACCAACTGGCTGCGCCGGAAACTGGGCCAGGAGCCGCTGCAGCTTAGAAAGTATTGAAAGAGGGAACTATTTATGATTCAAGGCGGACTTTTATCGATTTTATTGCTTGGATTTACATTAGGGATTAAGCATGCAACAGAACCGGATCATATTATTGCGGTTTCGACTATTGCAAGCCGGACAAAAAAGCTGTACCGCTCGTCATTAACGGGTGTGTTTTGGGGGCTTGGGCATACGGCTACGCTGCTGATCATCGGCGTCACCGCGATCGCACTGGGCCGGCAGATTCCTGAGAATCTTGCAGCTCTGCTCGAATGTTTTGTCGGAGTCATGCTCGTTTATTTAGGTGTAAACGGAATGCGTGGAAGCTTTAAGGCGGGCGAAGCAGATTATGAGCATACCCACAAAAAATCATTTACGATTGGCGTGATCCACGGGCTTGCCGGAAGTGCGGCCATGGTGCTGTTAACAGCGACACAAGCTGACAGCGGCTCAGAAGCCTTTCAGTTTATTTTGATTTTCGGAGCGGGAACAGTTGTCGGCATGCTGCTTTTTACAACTTTGCTGGGCCTTCCGTTTTTAGTTACATCACATAAAACGATTCCGCTTTTTTTAATGCGGATCACGTCATTAATCAGCGTTTTGTACGGTCTTTATTACATTATAGAGACGGGTTCAGGACTGATCGCAGGATAAAAAAGCAGCCGGTAAGCCGGCTGCTTTTTTTCTGCCTAGAGGCAATACTTCTGTAAAGATGACACCCTCAGTATACAGAAAGGGAGCGCAGCGGAACAACAAGCCGGTTAGATTATCTGACAAAGAAATCGTCCTGCTGCAAGAGTTCCGCTTTCTTTGCCCAAAACCGCTTTTTAATGTTCGGCTCTGTCGTTCGTTGCTATACTAGTAATCAGGTAAAAAAAGAGAGGAAGAGTGGAATGACGACGGAACAAACAAATTTACGGCTTGTCCTGGCGGGGCTGCTGCTGGCCATTTTAATGGCTGCGATGGACAACACGATTGTGGCAACAGCGCTCGGCTCCATTCTGGCTGATTTAGGCGGAGTAGACAGCTATGTATGGATTACCTCTGCATATGCAGTAGCGGTGCTGGCCGGCATGCCGATTTTCGGAAAGCTGTCGGATATGTATGGAAGGAAACGTTTTTTTGTATTTGGACTGCTTGTATTCTTAATCGGTTCTGCCCTGTGCGGCGTTGCCCAGTCGATCCCACAGCTGGCGGTGTACCGGGCCATTCAAGGAATTGGCGGCGGTGCACTGATGCCGATTGCGTTTACGATTGTATTTGATGTGTTTCCAGCCGAACAGCGCGGGAAAATGACCGGCATGCTTGGTGCTGTGTTTGGCGCTTCGAGCGTGATTGGTCCGCTGCTCGGTGCGTTTATTACGGACGCCATCAGCTGGCATTGGGTATTTTATGTCAATGTACCGATTGGACTGATAGCCCTGCTGCTGATTGGGCGCTTTTACAAGGAAACGCCGGTGCATACAAAGCAGAAAATTGACTGGGCTGGCGCGGTTACACTGGTAACAGCCGTTATCAGCTTAATGTTTGCGCTGGAGCTTGGCGGAAAAGAGTTTGCCTGGACTTCATGGCAGAGCGTGTTGCTGTTTGGCTTGTTTACTGTATTTATTGGGCTGTTTTTATGGATCGAAACAAAAGCGGAAGAGCCGATTATTTCGTTTTGGATGTTTCGCAGCCGGCTGTTTGCGTCCTCCCAGGTACTTGCTTTCTTGTACGGGGCTACGTTTGTCGGGCTGACGATTTTTATCCCGATTTTTGTCCAGGCGGTGTACGGGGGATCGGCAACCAATGCCGGAATTATTTTAATGCCGATGCTGCTTGGGTCCGTTGCCGGAAGTGCTTTTGCAGGAATCGCGCAGGCCAAAATGCCCTACCGCCGTATTATGTGGATTTCTGTGATTGTCTACGCGGTTGGCATGGCTCTTATGGCAACTATTTCTCCGGAGACAAGCCGTATGCTGCTGACGGTTTATATGGTGACAGTTGGACTTGGCGTCGGTTTTTCGTTTTCGCTGCTGCCATCTGCGAGTGTACACAAAATGGATTACCGGCACCGCGGCTCGGCGAACTCCACCAACTCCTTTTTCCGATCACTTGGGCTGGCGCTGGGTATTACCGTTTTCGGCTCTATCCAGACGAAGCTGTTAACAAATGAGCTGGAGGATAAATTGGGTGGAAGCGGTACAGGAACGTTCGGCATTGATAACCTTCAGACTATATTTCAGTCCGAGCAGCGCGCTCAAATCCCAGCGGATATTTTGAACGTGATCATCAGTGCGATGTCCCATTCGATTGCGGCAACATTCTTGTGGTCACTTATCCCGATTGCGCTTGCGTTTATGGCGGTTTACTTTATGGGAGACGAACAGCTGCAAGTAGAAGGGAAAAAACAAACAACTTAAAAAAGAGCCGTTTTTCTCGTTCGAAGAGCAAGTCGTGAGCAGGTTTACGATTAAAGCAGAAGGAGATAATGTAAAAGGGGCAGTATCAGATCGGTAAGCTTTTAGCCAGAAATAAAATAAATGAAGAAAAGCTTCATCATCACTTGGTAAGCAGCCCAAAGAATGAGCTGCTTACAAGAAAAATGACGAGAATAGTTGAAGAGGTGAATGAATATGCAAGCTGTTCATTTTGGTGCAGGAAATATTGGCCGCGGCTTTATCGGTAGTCTTTTATATCAATCAGGATATGAATTGTGTTTTATAGATGTAAATCGTGAAGTGGTCGACCTGCTGAACGAAAAAAAGGAATACCGGGTTGTAATGGCGGATGAATTACGTGAGGAGCATATGGTGAGAAATGTCCGGGCCATTAACAGCGCTGAGGAAGCGGATCGTGTAATACAAGCTATTGTTGAGGCAGACCTCATTACAGCCGCAGTTGGCCCGGTGATTTTGCCGCACATTTCGCGGCTTGTAGCAGAAGGTCTTCGGAAGCGGACATCACCTGTTAATATAATTGCGTGTGAAAACATGATCGGAGGGAGTACGCTCTTAAAAGAGAAGGTACTGGAGAAAATACCACAAGAAGAGCGTAATGCTATTTTGTCACGAACTGGATTTCCGGACGCGGCCGTTGACCGGATTGTGCCTAACCAGTCAAATGAGGATAAATTGACGGTGGTCGTTGAACCATTTTACGAGTGGGTAGTGGAAGAACTCAAGCTGATTGGCGATAAGCCGGCAGTGGAAGGCATCACCTGGGTGCCGGACTTAAAGCCGTACATTGAACGGAAGCTGTTTACGGTTAATACTGGTCATGCAGCCGCAGCTTATTTTGGCTGGCAGACCGGTGCCCAAACGATTGATGAAGCACTCAGAATGAAGCACGTTGCCAAGACGCTCCAGGCAGTCTTGAATGAAACCGGGCGTCTTTTAGTGACGAAATACGGATTTGATCAGTCTGAACATGACCAATATATCCAAAAAATCATCGGCCGGTTTGCTAACCCGCATATTCGCGACGATATTACCCGGGTGGGCCGTGCGCCGATTCGTAAGCTTGGGGGGAAATGACCGTCTCCTCAGTCCGGCCAAGCAGTACGAGCAGCTGCTCGGTGAAACGCCGGTTTACTTAGCCAAAAGTATTGCAGCAGCGCTTTTATATGACTATGCACAGGATCCGGAAGCGGTAGAAGTGCAAGGGGAAATTGAACATAGGGGGATTGAATCCGCGCTGAAAAAGTTTACGCAGCTGGATGAGTCAGACTCGCTCTTTGCTGAAGTTATGAAACAATACGAATCGATGCGGGAAAAAGGAATTTAAAAAGAAGCTGATTCCATCAGCTTTTTTTTGTATGCCCAGGGCCGGATTTTTCACGGCTGGGCCGGAAAATGCTTGATTTGGGCCGGATAAATGAGAAATCCGGCCACAACAAAGCAGATTCCGGCTTTTTTTGTCGTTTTCCGGCCCAGGCTGCCAGTCTGGGAAAAACGAGCGTGCGTTTTCAAGCGAGCTAGTTTCATGATATGATAAAAGAACTTCAAACGGGTAGTGACTTCCATGAGAGTTGGAGGTCAAAAAAATAAATTACTAGAGGTGACGTGTTTTTTTATGTTTACACAACTGAAAAAAGAATGGTTCGGCAACGTCCGCGGGGATATCTTGTCGGGGATTGTCGTAGCGCTTGCGCTTATTCCGGAAGCGATCGCTTTTTCGATTATTGCGGGAGTAGATCCAATGGTGGGTCTGTACGCATCATTTTCGATGGCGGTTGTGATTGCCTTTATGGGAGGACGCCCGGCGATGATTTCTGCTGCGACCGGAGCGATGGCGCTTGTGATGGTAACACTTGTGAAAGACCATGGGCTTCAGTACTTGTTTGCGGCTACCATTTTAACCGGGGTGCTGCAGCTGATTTTCGGATGGCTAAAAATTGCGCGCTTGATGAAATTTGTGCCGCGTTCAGTGATGGTTGGATTCGTCAATGCGCTCGCTATTTTAATTTTCACTGCCCAGTTGCCCCAATTCGCAGGCAGTTCAGTGGTTATGTATGTGTTTGTGGCGGCAACGCTCGCTATCATTTACATCCTTCCGCGCTTCGTTAAATCCGTTCCTTCTCCGCTTGTTGCGATCGTTGTCATGACGATCATTGCAGTAGCTGGCGGCTTCGATTTACGGACAGTCGGTGATCTTGGAAACATTACTCAGTCTTTGCCATCATTTCTGATTCCAGATGTACCATTGAATATGGAGACGTTGTCGATTATTTTCCCGACAGCTTTAGCACTTTCGATGGTCGGCCTTTTAGAGTCACTGCTTACCGCATCCATTGTGGATGATATGACGGATACGACAAGCGATAAAAACCGGGAAGCACGCGGACAGGGAATTGCAAACATTGTAACCGGCTTTTTTGGCGGCATGGCGGGCTGTGCCATGATTGGCCAATCGGTTATTAATGTGAAATCCGGCGGCCGCGGACGGTTGTCTACCTTTGTGGCAGGAGCGTTTCTGCTGTTTTTAATTATGGTGCTCGGCGATGTAGTCGTAAAAATTCCGATGGCGGCATTGGTTGGTGTCATGATTATGGTCTCAATTGGCACATTTGACTGGTCGTCTCTTAAAGCCGTCACGAAAATTCCGATCACGGACAGCATCGTCATGGTCGTGACGGTCATAACCGTCGTGCTCACACATGACCTGTCAAAAGGAGTGTTCGCCGGCATTCTGCTTAGTGCGATTTTCTTTACAGCGAAAATTTCAAAGGTAACTGTATCGTCTTTCCACAAGGGGGATACGCTTCACTACAAAGCAACAGGACAAATCTTTTTCGCATCCGTTACGGATTTTGTGAATGAATTCGACTATCAGCCGGAAGGAATTAAGAATGTGCATATTGATTTTTCTGAGGCACACATTTGGGATGATTCTGGCGTGGCGGCGGTGGATAAAATTGTGTTGAAATACCGTGATAATGGCATTAAAGCCGTCCTGACAGGCTTAAATGAAGCAAGTTCATCCATGGTGAAACGGATGGCTGTTCACGATAAGCAGGACGCAAAGCTGTCTGGACATTAACATGTAAATGAGCGCATTGTGTAAAAGCAGTGCGCTTTTTTTAAACAAAGGGGGATGTTGATGAACGGTCGTATTTTACTGGCATCAGACGGATCAAGCCACGCGCTTCGGGCAGCGGAGGAAGCGATTAAGCTGGCCAAAGTGCTGAACAAAGAGATTGTGATTGTATTCGTCGTTGATTTTGATCAATCCAAAAGGGACGTCTTGCACAGTGCGGGCGCTATTGATCTGGAACAAAAGCGAAGAAAACAGCTTCAAAGCACAGAACAGAAAATAAGAGAAGCAGGCGTCTCATATTCAATTCAACTGCTTCACGGCGTGCCGGGACCGGCGATTGTAGAATACGCGAATAAGGAAGCTGTTTCCTATGTAGTGCTCGGCAGCCGCGGCTTGAACAGTCTGCAGGAAATGGTGCTTGGCAGCGTCAGCCATAAAGTGGCGAAGCGTGTAAACTGCCCTGTATTAATTGTGAAATAATCCAAGTCATTCTCTTTTTGAGAATGGCTTTTCTTTATAATAAAGAAAAGGGGGCTTGAACATGACGTATGAAGAAGTAATGGAAAAGCTTGAGCAGTTCGGTTCAGATCAAACGAAAAAAACACTTGCCCGTCACGGAGCCAAAGAGCCGTTTTTTGGTGTCAAAGTCGGCGATTTAAAAAAACATTTTGTCAAGGAGGTAAAAAAAGATCAGCAGCTCGTCTACGACTTGTACGCATCCGGCAATAGCGATGCTATGTATTTAGCGGGTTTGACAGTGAAGCCGAAAGAAATGACGAAAGAACGGCTGAACGAATGGGTACAGGGTGCTTACTGGTATATGATCAGTGAATATACAGTCGCACAAGTTGCAGCGGAATCCCTTTTTGCACTTGAGCTTGCGCGAGAGTGGATGCAGTCGGGTGAAGAAATGATTGCGGCTGCCGGATGGAGCACCTACAGCAATTACCTGTCGATCGCTCCAGATGACGAGGTAGACAGGGAAGAAGTCCATAAACTGTTGAACAGAGTGGAAAAAAACATTCATACGGAGCAAAACCGCGTTCGGTACGTGATGAATTATTTTGTGATTTGCGTGGGTGCTTATTATAAGCCGCTTTCAGAGCGGGCGAAGGAAATTGCAGCACGTATAGGGAGCGTACACGTCGATGTTGGGGATACGGCCTGCAAAGTTCCGCTTGCCACAGCGTACATTCAAAAAATAGAAGAACGAAAGGCAGTCGGTAAAAAGAGAAAAACGTGTATTTGTTAGATAGAAATTTTTTGTAAGATAATATAACAGTAAAAAAGATTTTTTAAAAAGTTCATGGTAAGATTTTTATACGTAATCGAACACCTAAACTAAAAAGCGCTTTGCAAAGACTGGACCCCTGCCAGTACTATGGCAGAGCGTTTTTTAGTTTAGGTGTTAACCGGGGATACTTCATTGCTTATCCAAATGGACCAAACAAAAACAAGTCTCTCTTGTATGAGAGACTTGTTTTATTTGTCGGGCAAAGCATTCATCTAATAAAAAATACGATTTCTATGCTGCTTTTCGTTCCGCTTTCCGGTCTGCTTTTCGCGCCCAGTAGGTGGCCAAAAGCGGGCCGGAAATATTGTGCCAGAAGCTGAAAATGGCACTTGGCACAGCAGCAAGCGGACTGAAATGAGCGGCTGCAAGAGCAGCGCCGAGTCCAGAATTTTGCATACCGACTTCAATCGCCATGGCTTTTCGGTCTTCATATGGCATGTTAAATAGTTTTCCTGCTAAGTATCCAAGCAAATAACCAAGACCATTATGTAAGATCACAACACCAAAAATAAGCAGTCCGGATTCTACAATTTTTTCTTTGCTATTTGACACTACAGCTGCGACGATCAGCACAATCGCTATAACGGAAATGAGCGGCAAAATGTCCACGCTTTTTTGCACCTGTTTTTTAAAGAACCGCTGCACAATCAAGCCGAGAATAATCGGCACAAGCACAACCTGCACCACTGACATAAACATGGCAGAAGCGGACACTTCAAGCCATTCGCTCGCTAAAAGATATATAAGCGCCGGCGTTAAAATCGGTGCCAGCAGTGTAGATACTGATGTAATGGCCACGGATAGAGCGGTGTTTCCTTTTGCCAAAAACGTCATGACGTTAGAGGCAGTACCGCCCGGGCAGCAGCCTACTAAAATTACACCAATCGCAATTTCCGGCTCCAGCCGAAGCCCTTTTGCGAGAGCAAAAGCCAAAGAAGGCATCACAATAAACTGGGCTAAAACCCCGATGATCACTTTTACAGGATGCCGGCCGACTTCTTTAAAGTCTTCTCCCGAAATAGTCATCCCCATCCCGAACATAATCACACCAAGTAAAATAGAAATATAGGGCGCAATCCATGTGAACTGTGCGGGAAGAAAAAATGCGAGTGCCGCAAACAAAAGCACCCAAATAGCAAATGTTTTGCCGGCAAATTGACTAACTTTTACGAATGTATTCAATTCGTATTCACCTCCGTTATAGTAGAATAGCATAAAATAAGTCGAAATAGGGCGTATTTTCTGATTTTTTAAGTTAATTAATTTTTTACAATAAAAAAGAACAGCCGTAAAGACTGTTCTTACTTCATCCCCATATCCAGCTCGTAAAGCCGTTTGTAGCGTTTTTCCTGCTGGAACAGCTCTTCGTGTGTGCCGTTCATTTGAATCTGTCCGTTATCTAAAAAGACAATCCGGTCCATTTTTTCCATACCCGCCAAGTGGTGAGTAATCCAGATAACGGTTTTTCCATCCAGCACTTCAAATACGGTATCAATCAGCTGCCGTTCCGTCATAGGATCAAGCCCAATCGTCGGTTCATCCAATATAACGATAGGGGTCTGCTGCAGCAAAATACGGGCCAGGGCAATCCGCTGACGCTCTCCGCCGGAAAAGCGGGCCCCGGTTTCCTGCATCACCGTTCCATATCCGTTTGGAAGGGATTCAATATACTCATGCATATGCACCCGTTTGGCCGCTTCGATGACTTCTTCGTCTGTTGCCTGCGGGCTGCCGAGCCGGATATTATTCATAACCGTTGTGTTAAACAAGTATGGCTGCTGGTTCAGCACTGCTATTTCCCGGGAAATGTATTCATCCGGTTCATTTCCATTTACCAATACTGTGCCGGCCTGCGGAGAAATTAATCCTTCTGCCAGCTGCATAATTGTTGATTTCCCTGCGCCGCTCGGACCGAGAATCGCTACTTTTTCCCCTGCCGGCACAGAGAATTGAAAATGCTTCAATACCGGTTCTGTTTCGCTGTAAGAAAAAGATACATCTTCAAAAGAAAGTGCCGGCACTCCTTTTACGAAAACCGGCTGAATAATGTTTGGTTCCGTTTTTCCTTCTTCAACTTTTTCAAGACGGCCGAGGGACTGGACGTAGCCGGTCCACTCCTGTGCTGCTGAAGAAAGGGGAAGGAAAGCTTCCATAATCGGAAACAGCACCAGTGTAAAAGCAGCAATTAAGATCGGTGCCATTTCACTGTTAACGCTTTGGCCGCCTGCCCATACCATCATGGTGACAACCGCCGCTCCGACAAGCAGCTGCAGACCAAAGTCGCGGCTGCGGGCAAAAGCCCGTTTAGCCGATTCAAGCTCTGTCCATTTTTGTTCAGCACGCTCAAAGTCATCCACAAACGCTTGCTGGCGTCCACTGAACAGCCAGTCGCCCATGCCCATTACCGCATCGGTTAACCGGCCATACTGCGCAGCACGCTGTTCTTTTTGCTTCGCCTGCTTTGCTTTCATAACCAGCAGCGAAACAAGCGGAACAAGCACAGTAAAAATGAAAAAGTACAGCGCCATCACAAGAGCAAACGGAATAGAGAAAAAGCCAAGCGCCACAACAGCAGCGACATATAAAAGCAGGGCGCTTAACCATGGGAAAATCAATTTAATATATACATCCTGCAAATGCTCAATATCATCCGCAAACAAGCTGAGCGCGTCACCGGTTTTAAAACGTGCCATTTGCGGGCGAAGTACTTCATACAGCCGGACGCGCATGCGGGAGACGATTTTTAAAATGAGGCTATGGCTCACCAGCCGCTCTACATAACGAGAAACGGACCGCATAATGCCGAAGGTGCGTACCAATACGATCGGCACGTAAATCATCAGCAGGTTTTCGGGGCGTGAAGCGGCTTTTGAAATCAGATAGCCGGATACAAACAGCAGCGCACTGGCTGCAAAAATGGTCAGTCCGCCAAGCAGAACAACCAGAATGAGCAATCGTTTATGTTCTTTCAGGTAAGGAATCAGCCACCCCATGTGTATCACCTCGTGCGGCTTGTACGAGGGAGGCGTACAAGCCGTTTTTCTTCATTAATTCATCATGTGTTCCTGCTTCGGCAATTTGTCCTTGTTCCATCACGATAATCCAGTCCATTTCCTGCATCCAGTGAAGCCGGTGCGTGGCCAGCAGTACAAGCTTTTGATCGAAAAGAGGAAGCATGGTTTCTTTTAAAGCCGCTTCGGTTTCGATATCCAGATGCGCAGTCGGTTCATCAAGCAGTACAACCGGCCGGTTGCTGAGATAAGCCCGGGCTGCTGCTACACGCTGCATCTGCCCGCCGCTCAGGCGGCGTCCGCCTTCGCCGATCGTTGTATGCAGCAGCTCCTCAAGCGAAGACAGACCCGCTTTTTTGGCTGCTTCGATGACTTCTTCGTCTGATGCATCCGGTTCGTAAAAGCGGATATTATCTGCCAATGTTCCGCTGAAAATATACGGATGCTGCGGAATATAAGTCAGCTGGTTTTGCCAGGCCGGCTGCTGAAGATGGGAAACAGTCTGGCCGTTCACCGAAATGGTTCCAGCATCAGCCCCTAAAAAACCGCCCAGTACGTCGATTAAAGTGGATTTACCCGCGCCGCTTGCCCCGATAATGCCGACTTTTGCCCGTCCTTTAATAGAAAGAGAGATGTTTTGCAGGGAAGCGGTATTCACGCCTGACAACGTCAGTTCATCATGCTCTGACCACGATGAAAGGGAAAAACCAGCGGCCTCTGTGTAAGCAGGCGTATCCAAAATGTCCTGCATAGCGCGGCCGGATTCCTGACCATTTAAAGTGGCGTGATAATCGGTGCCGAGCTCCCGAACCGGAAGAAAGTATTCAGGAGCCAAAATAAGCACAGTGAGCGCCGGCAGAAGTGTCATTTTTCCATCTACAAGCCCAAGACCGAGAAACACCGCAACGGTTGCGACAGACAGCATCGCGAAAAAGTCGAGCGCAAAAGAAGAAAGAAAAGCGACTTTTAAAGTGCTCATCGTTGATTTTCGGTACTGTTCGCTTACATGCTCGATCTGTTTACGATGTGAGCGCGCGCGCCCTAAAAACGTCAATGTTTCCAGCCCTCGAAGCGAGTCTGTGAAGTGGCCGGCGAGCCGCTGGTAGCCCTCCCACTGGCTGTCTGCTTTTTTCCGGGCTGCAAGTCCTAATAGCACCATGAAAACGAGTAAAACAGGGAGTGTGATGGCCAAGACGATTCCGGATGTCCGGTCGGTCCACAGAACAAACAGCCAAATCGCCAATGGAAGAATCATCATGTTCATCATTTTCGGTAAAAACAAATCCAAATACGTACGGAACTGGTTTGTTCCTTCTATAATCAATGTGACAAGCCGCCCGGTTCCTTCCTGTTTTGAATAGCGGGGGCCGAGTGCAAACAGTTTTGACAGCACATCACGGCGGAGCGCCGTGCTCGTTTTTTCCGAGTAGTGCTCAACCACTTTTTGTTTTAAAAAGCCAATAAAGTAGCGGCCGGCCAGCGCACCGAAAAACAGCATCATCATTGGAAACACCGCATTCGGCGTTTCACCGTTGAAAAGCCGGGTAAGGGCGCCTGCAAGCCATTTTGCCTGAAGAATAATCAGCACTGCCTGGATAATAGTGAAAAAGGTGAGTCCGGCAAGCACCGGAACTACACCTTTATAGCGAAATAGATCTTTTCCCATTAGTATGTCAAATCCTTACCGTCGACTCGTTTCCGGAACACGTAATAGCTCCACACTTGATAGCCGATTACAAATGGAAGCAGGGACACCGCCACGATCGTCATGACTTTAAGTGAGTAAGGGCCGGATGCTGCGTTGTATACCGTCAAGTCATAAGCGGCAGACATAGAGCTGATCATCACCCGCGGGAACAGCGAAGCGAAAATGAGCGCAACGGTTAATACAATACCGGCGCCGCTTGAAACAAAAGCAAGGCCGTCCCGTTTTTTCATGAGGAATACGGCTGCCAGCACGTAAGCCAGTACAATTGCACCGATCATCGGGATGGTTACAGCTGCGCGAACCGTAAAAACATCTGTGTAGATATAAGACAATCCAACAAACAGAGCGAGCGCGGCGACCGCCAGCCAGACCACTCGTTTCGCAAGTGAGCGGGCACGGTTTTGCAGGTCACCGACCGTTTTTAGTGTTAAAAAGGATAAGCCATGCAGGAAGCAAAGAATTGTGACAGTAACCCCGCCTGTTACAGAGTAGATGTTCACGAAATCGCTAAAGCCTGCATACATGTTCATGTCAGCGTCAATCGGCATACCACGGAGGATGCTTGTGAACAAGACACCGAACAGAAATGGCGGCAGGATGCTGCCGAAAAACACAACGTAATCCCATGTTTTGGTCCACTTTTCACTGTGGACTTTACCGCGGAATTCAAACGCTACGCCGCGGCCGATCAACGCAAGCAGAACGAAGACGAACGGAACATAGTAGCCGCTGAACATCGTCGCATACCAGTGAGGGAAAGCGGCGAAAATAGCGCCGCCCCCTGTTAAAAGCCACACTTCATTCGCATCCCAGAACGGACCGATTGTGTTGATCATAATACGGCGCTCCAAGTTGTTTTTCGCCAGAAAGCGTGTCGACATACCCACGCCGAAATCGAATCCTTCAAGAAAGAAAAAGCCGACAAAGAGGACCGCGATCAATAAAAACCATAACTCATTCAAGCCCATTACATGTACACCTCCTGATCAAACGGATCAATCGTTTGCGTTTCTGGCGCCGCCTCGTGATGCTCAACGCCTTTTTTAATTTCGCGGACAAACAAGTAAACAAGAACAATCGCTAAAATCGTATATGCAAGAGAAAAAGCAATAAGTGACAGAAGCAGGCTCTGGGCGCTGACGTTTGGTGAAACAGATGCCGACGTTGTCATCAGTCCAAACACCGTCCACGGCTGACGGCCAATTTCCGTCATAATCCAGCCGGCAGAGTTTGCGATGAATGGGAACGAGATAAGCGCCACCATGCCGCGCAGGAACCATTTTTTCTGGACAAGTGTTTCCCGATAGCTGAAATAAAGGCCCAGCACCGATGCAAGAATCATCACCATACCGGCACCCACCATAATCCGGAAGCTCCAGAAAGTTGTTTTAACCGGCGGGATGTAGTTGCCTTCTCCGTATTTTGCTTCATATTCTGCCTGTAGAGTTTTCATCCCCGGCACGTCCCCCTGGAATTTTTCATATGCCAGGTAGCTGAGCGCAAACGGAATGTTAATTTCAAATGAGTTTTCTTGATTTTTAGAGTCAATGAATGCAAATGCTGTCCATGAAGCCGGATCACCGCTGTCTTCCCAAAGCGCTTCACTGGCCGCCATTTTCATAGGCTGTGATTCCATTAAGTGCTTCGCCTGAGCGTGGCCGGTAAATGCAATGGCAAGCCCTGAGATCAAGGCGACGGTCATAGCAAGGTTAAAGGACCGTTTAAACAAGTCTACTTCATAGCCTTTAATGATTTTATAAGCACTGATGCCTCCAATGAAAAAAGCACCTGTAGCAAGCGCACCGAAAATCACGTGCGGAAATTCTACCGCAAGCTGCGGATTGGTTAACAGAGCAAAGAAGTCATTCATTTCTGCCCGGCCGTTTTTGATAGCAAAGCCGACCGGCTCCTGCATAAACGAGTTGGCTGCTAAAATCCAAAGCGCGGACATCATCGTTCCCAGCGATACGAGCCAAATGCAGGCAAGATGTACTTTTTTGGACAGGCGGTCCCAGCCAAAAATCCACAAACCAATAAAAGTAGATTCCATAAAAAAAGCAAGCAGCGCTTCAATAGCAAGCGGAGCACCAAACACGTCTCCGACAAACCGGGAATACTCTGACCAGTTCATCCCAAATTGAAATTCCTGAATAATTCCCGTCACAACGCCGACTGCAAAGTTGATTAAAAACAAATGCCCCCAAAACTTAGCCAGTTTTTTGTAGCGTTCGTCGCCTTTTAAAACGTAATGTGTTTCAAACAATGCGACTAAAAACACAAGACCGATTGAAAGCGGTACAAACAAAAAGTGAAAAATGGTGGTAGACCCGAACTGAAGCCGGGCTAAAAATAGTTCATCCATCCCGTAAATCCCCTTTCTCCTATTTACACAGTAATAATATATTATATTGTGAATTAGTTCACATTCTCTATCTGCTTTATAATTTACTCTCTTTTTCTGCCAAAAGATATAGGGTTTCAGCGTAGAATTTGAATGATTTGTGACATTTTTCACAAATTATTTTTTCCACTGTGAAAAGAGAGTAAATTCTGAAATGAAAGGGAAAAGCGTGTATAATCAGGGATAAAAGAACGATGAAAGGGGTTTACGGGGATGATTGAGCGGCTGCATCATGGGGAAGAAGCAACAGCAGCGGAAATTCTGGCACTGCAAATACCTGCTTATAAAGTGGAAGCGTCATTAATTGGGTATGACGGCATTCCACATTTAAATGAAACGGTAGAGATGATTAAAAACAGTGATGAAATTTTTATCGGATTTTTAACAGAAGGAGAGCTGTGTGGCTTTCTTTCTTATAAAGACGAAGATGGGTCGGCCTTTATTCAACGGCTGGTTGTTCATCCAGGACACTTTCATGAAGGGGTTGCTTCAAAGCTCCTGACATATTTTCTGCAGGAAGAATCAGCAGGGCGGACGGTTCTTGTTACAACCGGCGCAAAAAATGAGCCTGCCCGCAATTTATATAAGAAATTTGGATTTGAAGAGCTGGATACGCTGCTGCCGGAGCCGGGTGTAGAACTGGTACTGCTGGAAAAAAAACATCAGTAAACATTTATTGCTCGTATTTTCACAAGAAAATAGTGTAGAATAAGTGCTGTATAAAATTTTTAAGACCAGAAAGGCTGGAAGATAGATGTCATTAACAAACCATGGAACGATTCCTGTAGCGGTTTCTGCCCGCCACATCCACTTATCACAGGAGCACCTTGAAATTTTATTTGGAAAAGGCCACGAGCTCACAAAGCGTGCGGACTTATCGCAGCCAGGACAATTCGCGGCAGAAGAAACGGTAACGATTGCTGGTAAGAAAAGTGAAATTGCCCGCGTTCGTGTTCTTGGCCCATGCCGTCCTGCTACACAAGTGGAAGTAAGCTGGACAGATGCCATGAAGCTTGGCGTACGTCCGCCGCTTCGTGAGTCAGGCGATATTAAAGGATCTGAAGCTGTGACGATCACAGGTCCTGCAGGTACAGTGGAGCTTGAAGAAGGCTTAATCATTGCCCAGGCACACGTTCATATGACACCAGCAGATGCAGAAAAATACAATGTAGAAAACGGCCAGATCGTGACTGTAGAAATCGGCGGCGACCGTCCAATCGCATTCCGCAATGTCGTGATCCGCGTATCTGAAAGCTATGCGCTTGAAATGCATATCGATACAGATGAAGCGAATGCCGGTTTTATCTCTCAAGGCGCTACAGGCGACATTTGGGCGTAAGTTTACATAAAAAAGGTTTGATCCTCTCCGGGATCAAACCTTTTTTTGTTCGGGCAGTGTTTTACACTGCTTTTTTATGTACCGGTGGTGCCGTTTTGTAACGCCGTCCCGTCCGGGCTACTTTGTTCCAGCCGGTCCGGTTAAAGAAGTAAGCGATAGTACCGTACATCACATAAAACAGATTTAGGAAACGAAAAATCGTCACGTCAAACAGGATGCCTGTAAAGAGCCGCCCTCTTTCGCCTTGGTTAAAGCAGACGCCATAATGATGAGAGCGGGTGATGGCGACTATATCACAAAACGAGCCGAACATCATGGTCACAGCAGCATAAAGAGCGAGATGCTCTATCATAAACATTGAGCCGAGCGTAAGCTGCTGAATCAGCATCGCCGTCATAACATACGCGGTAACGGTGCCGCCAATAAACGTTTCAAACACACAAAAAAAAGAAACAGGCTTTCGCAAAAGAGTGCGAGTGAAAAAAGGGGCAAAATGAATGATGCAATCAACGAACGCTTTTTGCCAGCGGACCCGCTGCTTAAAAACATCCCGGTTGTTTTCCGGCAGCTCGGTATAGCAGACAGCCTCCGGCAGAAACACAATGCGTTTGGCCGGATGATCTGAAATGTACCGCTGGATACGCAGGGTAATATCAATATCTTCTCCCAGCGTGGTGCGGTAGCCGCCGACTTCGAGCAGAACCCGCTTATCGAAAATACCGAACGCCCCTGAGATAATCGACAGAGCACGAAACCGAGCTAAAGACACTTTTGTAATGTAAAAGCCTTTCATTAAATCGAGCATTTGCGCCCGAATCAGCCAGTTGGCACTTTTTAAAGACAAGCGCCCGAAATGGCCGCCGGCTTTTGTTTGCAGCACATGCACCATGCCGCCGGCAGCAATCACATCTGGCGTTTGAAACGCTTCATTTGCCAAAGGCAGGGCATCATCACTTAAAATGCTGTCCGCATCCAGCGTCACCACAATCTCATAAGAAGCGTATTCAATACCGGCATTGAGCGAATCGGCTTTGCCGCCATTTTCTTTGTTGATCACAAATACATGCGGCAGGAAGCCGGATTGATACACACCGTGGATCGGTTGATGGGCCAGCTGGCCGAGCGCTTGTTTTTGACACTCAACGAGGCCCAATTTTTCCTTTAAAAGCGCAAAGGTTTCATCGCTCGAACCATCATTAATATAAATGACTTCACGGGATGGATAAGAAAGAGATTGTATGTGATCAATCGACGTTTGAATAATCGCCGCTTCATTAAAACAAGGAATTAACACGCTGATGCCTTTCGGGGCAGAAGGCTTTTGACCAGACCGCCCGCGCTGGGACGGAGTGCTGCAGAATACATGTAAAACAGGAAACAGAATGCTGAGACAAAACAATATAAAAACCAATAGATTCATAGAACAGCTTCCTCTCGACAATTGCTGTTCTTAATTATAGTGAGAGAAAGAAAGGATAAAAGAGTTGTTACGGAAATGAAAAGAAAAATAAGGGGTATGTCCCAGTTTGTTATCGAATTGTTATAAAAGGGAAGGTAAAAGTTCATACTGATTTTCCACTACAATGGGGCGGGCGGGCACGCTCAAGCGGGCTTACTTCTGCACGGAAACGGGAAAAATAAAAAAAGGAGGTGGATAGATGAATACTGCTCAGAGAATCTTAGGGCGCTTTTTTGCTGAGCGCTTTTATGATCAGGCGGCGCAAACGGCTTACTACCTGCTGCTGTCGGCGATTCCATTTATCATTTTTATGCTTTCATTAATTCGCTTTTTTCCAGTGGATCAGCAGGCCATTCTCGATTTTATCCGTCCGTATGCGCCGGGGGAATCGTTCACCTTAATTGAAGAAAACGTCGCGGCTGTACTCTCTGCTGAACAAGGGCAGGTGCTGTCACTCAGCCTAGTTTCTACGTTTTGGCTGTCTTCGATGGCAGTCCAGTCATTGGGCCGCTCACTAAATGACGCCTACAAAATTGAACGGGACCTCCCTTTCTGGAAAGGCCTTCTGCGCGATTTTGGCGTTACATTGATTTTTATGATCATCGTGCCGCTGTCGTTTGTGATTCCTTTGCTGGAAAGAGTGCTGCACTGGCTTGTATCGCAATCGGGCACGCTTGAGCAGCTGTCAAGGCTTTTGGATATATGGCCGGCAGCCCAATGGGGGATTGGAACCCTGTTTTTAGTGGTGTTTTTTATCGCTTTTTATAAAATTATCCCAAATGATCAAGTGCCTATTTTATATGTTCTGCCGGGCGCGCTGTTCGCGGCACTCGGCTGGCAGATCGTGTCTTTCCTGTTTGAAAGCTATGCAGCGGCGGTCAGCTATACGCGCTTGTACGGGCAGCTGTCAGGGATCATCGTGCTTGTCCTCTGGTTTTATTTAACGGCTGTTGTGATTTTGCTTGGCGGCCTTTTTAATGCGGAAAAAGAACAAAAATAAAAAAGAGTTCGTTGGGCAGAGCTCCTCTGACTGTAGAAGAATGATGTGGATGACCGTGTACATGAATGAAGTGGATCGGCGGCGTCCAGGCAGCTCCGCTTTCCATGGGGCAGGCGCTGCCCTCCCGCCGCCAAGATTGTATAGAGCTCATAAGGTCGTATTTTTCTGTTTAAAAAAGAGAACAGTTCTATTCGGTCCTTGCTTGTGAATCTGCAATACCACTTACCAGCTCTTTTTTAAAAGCGAAAGACTTTGTCTACACACTGAGGAGCTCTTTAGGCAGGGCTCCTTTTTTATGGGTTGTCGCTTTGAAAAGACAAACAGGTTAAATAGTGGCCGTTCAAGTATTGCTGCCGGGTTAAATCCTTTGTTTCAGAAAAACCGTCCTCCAGCAGCTCTTGAAATCCCTCGTCTGTTTCAAACCAATGAACAAGCAGTGCCTCGTTTTCTCCGAGCGGCAGCGCGATGCCGATGATATACTCCGCACATTCAGTTCTTATGTTCCATTTTATGCCGTCTGCCCAGTGCTCGTATCTGTCATTTGGAAGCCGGGAGCCTGCAAACGCAAATGGCTTCTTCCATCTTTCCAATATGTGTTGAATAATGGGTTTTGCTGTAAGCACCTGCTTTTCTTCGATATAATGAAGCCATAAGAAATCGTTCTCGATCATGGCGTACCATTCATCAAGGGCAGATTCAACTGCATCGTGCGTGACGTATGTGCTGAGAAGCGGAATCCATGTATGATACAGCCGTTCAAGCTGTTCGGGGTCTGCATGCTTCTCGACATAATCAGAAAAGCCGTTTAAAACCGCCAACAGTTCGCGTTCGTAAAGAGAGGTCACCGTCAATGTAAAATCCCCTTTTTGATTTTTATTATAAAGGAGAGATGGAGAAATGGGCAGAAGTGTGTTGTACATTGCCGTAAGTCTTGATGGCTTTATTGCAAGAGAGGGCGGGTCAGTGGATTGGCTCGATGCCGTAAAGGGAGACGGAGGAGACAACGGTTACCTGGATTTTTATAAAACCGTTGATACGCTTCTCATGGGGCGCGGCACGTACGAGAAAGTGCTCCAGCTGACGGATGATTTTCCATATGCGGGCAAGAAATGCTGCGTGCTGTCACGAACGATGAAAGGAAAAACAAACCATGTTTTTTTTACAGACGAGCCGCTGCCGGAGGTGCTGGCACGGGAAGAAGGGACCGTTTGGGTGGTTGGCGGTGGACAAGTTGTGAAGGAATGCCTTGCTCATGATTTGCTTGATGAGCTGTTTATCGCTGTTATACCAAAAGTGCTGGGCGGCGGCATTCCGCTGTTTCCACCCGGCACAGAAGCCGCGTTTTCACTTGCTGGTGTAGAAAAGCTGGGAGACATCGTATCGATTCACTACAAGCGAAAGGGCTGATTCGATGACGAAAAAATGGCTGGCAGGCGTGTTGTTAGCAGCAGGCTGCGGCATACAGGAACCAGAGCAGACGGAGCCGGCAGATGGCCCGGAACGTAAAGAACTGGAGGTCGAAGCGGAAAATTTGGATGTTCCGTGGTCGATTACCGAAAGCGAAGGCGTGTTTTATATTTCTGAGCGGAACGGCACCATTGCCAAAGTGGAAGATGGTGATGTAGAGCATCAGCCGGTCGAGCTGGAGGCACCGCTTTCGGACGCGGCGGAAGCCGGTTTGCTCGGTTTCGTGCTGGCGCCGGATTTCGCCGAGTCAAAAGAAGCCTATGCTTATTACACGTATGATAAGGAAGGAAAGCCCTATAACCGGATTGTGATCGTTAAACAGCATGATTCCCGCTGGAGCGAAGCGGATACGCTCCTAGACGGCATTCCATCCGGCAGCTTTCATCATGGCGGCCGGCTTGAAATCGGACCGGATGGAGCTCTTTACGCGACGATTGGAGATGCGTCCAATCCAGAAACCGCTCAAAATCCTGATTCATGGAACGGAAAAATTATTCGGATTGACGAATCAGGCGAGGCGGAGATATACAGCATGGGCCACCGCAACCCGCAGGGCCTTGCCTGGGATGAAGGCGGGACGATGTATGCCTCTGAACACGGACAGTCTGCAAACGATGAGATAAACCTCATCCAAAAAGGAAGAAATTACGGCTGGCCGGACATTGAAGGAACGGAAGAAGCCGAGGGGCTTGAAGTGCCTCTTGCTGTGTCCGGGACAGATGAAACGTGGGCTCCTTCAGGGATGGCCTGGCATAAAGGAGTGCTTTACGCGGCTTCACTCCGTGGTGAAACGGTGCTGAAAATCGACCCCAAAACAGGAAAGGTGTCAAAAGAGATTGAAGGCTACGGCCGTATTCGAGATGTGTTTTCTGACGGGGATTATCTTTATTTTGTGACGAACAATACAGACGGGCGCGGAAACCCGGCAGCTGGCGACGATAAACTGTACCGCCTGGGATATTAAAGGTGAATATCCACTCTACTCCTCTATTGCAGGCAGAATAGTTGCGGCTTCTTCTTTTTCCTCCTACTCTAAAGAAAAGGAGTGGAGAAAGATGAAAGTAGAAATTTGGTCTGATTTTGCCTGCCCGTTTTGCTATATTGGCAAACGCCGGTTTGAGGAAGCGGCGGCACAATTTGATGGCAACATAGAGATAGAGTTTCGCAGCTATGAGCTTGACCCGCATGCACCGGTTAAGTCAGAGGAAAGTGTGCACA
This sequence comes from Domibacillus sp. 8LH, assembly GCF_038806185.1. Classification (NCBI taxonomy): domain Bacteria; kingdom Bacillati; phylum Bacillota; class Bacilli; order Caryophanales; family Bacillaceae; genus Domibacillus; species Domibacillus sp. 8LH. Next base: position 182,229 of record NZ_JAVJNG010000002.1, read on the forward strand.
GCGCACTGGCGAAAAAGTACGGTATGACAGTGGAAAGTGCCAAAGCAATGAATGACCGAATGACTGAGCAGGCAAAGGAAGCCGGCCTCGTTTATAATATGGATACTATCGTTTTAGCAAACACGCATGATGCACACCGCCTGTCCCATTTTGCCAAAGAAAAAGGAAAAATGAATGAATTTACAGAGCGGGTATTAAGGGCTTACTTTACTGAATCCGAGCATATTGCAGATGCAGATTTGCTGGCTGGATGGGCAGAAGAAGTGGGCCTAAGCCGGGCTGAAGCAAAGGAAGTACTGCAAAGCGGCAAATATAGCGACCGTGTCCGCGCTGATCAAGAAGAAGCGCGCGACATTGGTATCGAAGGCGTTCCATTTTTTATTTTCAATGATAAATACGCTGTTTCCGGCGCGCAGTCTGTTGAGGCGTTTAAGCAGGTGCTTGACCAGGTAGCGGCTGATGAAGAAGTAACAGCAGGCAAAACCGAATGGTGCCAGGATGATGACTGCACGGATGGGGAAAGCAGCCAGGATTGAATGCCTGAAAAATAGACTTCTATAACAGAAGAGAATAAGAAAGCGTCGCTCAGCTGTTTATGGGACGAAGGAAGAGGCCAAAGCCGCTAACGGCTTTGGCCCTTTATAGGATAACGGCAGGCTTAAAGCACAAACAAGCCGGGCGCAATGGAGCGTGCGCAATGAATACCGCTCACGGTGGCGCCGATTGTGCCGCCGCCTGGAAAAATCGAATCGCCGCACAGCCATAGATTCGGCAGACCGGAGCGGTGAGACAGCGAGCCAAACAGCGCGTGCTCAGTGATTTGCGGAAAGCCGCCTACATACCCGTTTGACCGCTTCGTATACCGTTCCCATGCTTTTGGTGCACCAGTTTCCATATGAATAATCATTTTGCGGAAATTCGGGTACACGGATTCGATCATCGCCAGCATTTTCTCGGTCAGCTCTTCTTTGTACGCATCATAGTCCTGCTTCGTCTGCCAATGACCCGGGGAGGAATGAGTGGAAACGGTCATCGTTCGTTTGCCTTCCGGTGCCCGCAGGCGGTCGTCTTTAGCAGAAAGAGACATAAACAGGGGCTGCCTTCACTCATTGAATCCGAGGAAATCTGCCCCAACAGCGGAAATGAATCCGGGATCAGCGCCTCGTCCAGCAGTAAATAGAGGGTATGCGTAACCCAGGTTGGCCTGCCGGCGAGCTTTCGGTGCCGGCCCGAAAGACCGCTTACGAGGGAGGGCAGGTGCTGGATGGCGCTGTTAAAGACAATATGCTTGGCGTGGTATTCGTTGCCGCGCTCGTCAACAGCGGTCCAGCCGCTGTTTTTTTTCATGAATACAATCCGTCGTTTTTTTTTTCAGGACACCTCCGTTTTCACGAATCGAATCTGCCAATGTTTCAGCGACACGGTACAAGCCGCCTTCCACGTAGTACGCGCCTTCGTGATAAATATCAAGTGCAGTCGCTGCCAACAAATAGGAAGCATATTTCGAGGTTGTCTGCATACTGTCGATTAACTGGCCGTCAAGCAAATGAACAACTGGACCTTCTTTGCCGAGTCCATGCTTGTGCAGCCGGTCTTCAAGTGTGGCGCGCGCAAATGGCGCAAGCTTTGCATGCCAGGGCCGGAGAGACAAAAGCAAATACGCCCATTCGCCGGCTGTTTGAGGCGGAAGAGCAGGAAGGGGTTTCATGAGCTGGCGGATGGATGCCGCTATTTCCCATAATTCTTTGTAAAAAGAGCGGATCCGGCTGGCTGCATGTGGAAAATGGGCACAAATAGCTTCAAGATGCTGTGCACGGTCCCGGTAATAAGGAATAGACTGTTTGGGAAATGAAGCGTCATCGTATCAAGCAGGTGTACGGGAACTTGTTTGCCAAGCAGGCGCGGCACCCGCTCGTGAAGACCTCCTCTTTCAAAACCCATGCCAAGTGTTGCACCCACCGGGAAAAGAGCATGCCGCCGCTGGAATTTTCAGGCGCATCCGCCCCATTCAGAAGAAGTTTCGAGCACCGCCACGTTATGCCTGGTTTGAGCTAAAATGACTGCTGCTGTTAATCCGCCGATACCGCCGCCGATAATAAGTGTATGCACAAAATCACCTCTTTTCTTTAGTGTGAAGAAAGAAAAGAAATCTTGCAATGTTAAACTCGTTCAGAAAGGAAGATAGAACATGAGATATGCGATCCTGGGCGATCTGCACTCAAGTGTAGAGGATACAAAAGCAGTGCTGAAGCAGATTGAATGCTGTGCACCAGATGCAGAAATTATGGGACTTGGTGATTTATATGAATGCAGCATCCGCAGGCGAAAAGCAGCCACAACAAGAGGTATTTCAATGGAAAAAGCGGCGCAGATACCGGAAGAGTTTGCACCGCTTCTCACTTTTCCATCTGTCCGGGGAAACCAGGAAGAGCGGATTATGCTTGTGACCGGCTGTCATGATTTTGCTCATCTGCCGGAGGAATTAACAATCGACGGCGCCGTGTTAATGCATGGACATCAATGGAAATGGGCAAAGGGCTGGCTGCCGGTCCTGCCCAAAACTGATCCGCCGCTCGTTTTTTTCGGGCACAGTCATACAGCCGGGCTGTACCGGAAAGGAAAACCGCTGCCATTCGAATATGGAAAGCCGATCCTTTTAAAGAAAAAGCGGTATGGGATTAACGTCGGTGCCGTCTGGCAGTCCCGTGAATGGGTGCTGTACGATTCGACGGCGCGGACCGTTACATTTATGAAAGCTTTGTAAATAAGAAAACACGATAATGGGCTTGTCGTGTTTTTTATTTAAAGCAGCGTTTTTTTATTTGAATTCAGCTGTATTTCCTGTTTTTCCAGATTCATTTATTTTGTTTTTTTGATTTTTACATGATAAAACGCGCCGCATAGCAGCATAAAAGAAATGTGCCAAACACATTAAAAAGGGAATCGGTCAATCCATCTAAACAACAGGGTTCATTCCAAAAAACGTTTGAATTGAAAAGAACCCTCCTTCTATAGGAAAAGAAAGAGGGTTCTTTCAGTTAACCGCCAAGAAAAAACAAGACGATCGGAATAGTGAGAATACTCAACAGCGTTGTAATCAATGTTGTAAAGGAAACGAGGTCGGGTTCTGTGCCGAATTGAATCGCAAACATGGTCGTATTCGCTGCAGCCGGCATGGCTGCCAGAAGAATCATCACGTCCTTTAATAAATCATTGGCCGGTATAAAAGAGACGATGGCGGCAGCGAGAAGCGGTGATACAATCATACGGATCACAGAGACCGCGTTTACGTATTTGTATTCGACCCGCTTTGTTGCAATCACTGCCAGCTGCATGCCCAGCACAATCATCACGGTTGGAATCGAAGCATCTGCCACTAAGCTGATCGCGTCCATAAACGATGGCGGAATCGAAACATGCAGCAGCTGAAGCAAGACGCCGAGAAAGGCTCCGTACAAAACAGGCATCCGCACGACCCGCTGAAGCGACTGCTTTAAGGTCGTTTCTTCTTCGCCGCCAAGAGACGCCGCAAATAAGCCGATTGTATTCATTAGAAATGATTGAAAGACCATAATAATAACCGCGTATTCAAAGCCTACAGCGCCAAAAGCAAACAGCACAACGGGTGCTCCGTAATTGCCGCTGTTCATAAAAACACCGCCCAATACCATCGCCGCCATTTTTTGGCGGCCGGCTTTCATAAAAAAGCCGGTAATGAGTACGACGACAATGAGGACAAGCGATAAAACGAGGCAGAAAACCGTAATGTACACGTATTCCATCGTTAATTTGTTGGCATAAAAGGTTCGAAAGGCAAGAAAAGGCGACATTAAATAAAGTGCAGCCATCGAAATTGAGCGAATTTCAAATCCGATCCATTTTTGTCCGAGATAACCAGTTAAAAAAATCAGGAATGCTGGCAGCACAATCATAAATAATTCCAAAACGAGATCATCTCCGTCCCATTTCAACTCTTTCTTTATCATACCAAAATTTTTTGTCGAAAACAGGCGAATTTCCATTCCTTGCTATAGGCGAGCGGAGCTGATTCGTGTACAATACAAGATGTTGTTTTTCAGAAGTAGAGAGAAATTATCTGAAAAAACCGACTAGTCGGTTAAAATATATGTTGGAGGAAAGTATGAACGAAACAAAACAAGTAAAAATTGTAACAGCTGATCCGTCAGCAATCGGCTTATTCGGATTAGCCATTGTCACACTTGTCGCTTCATCCCAAAAACTGGGCTGGACAGATGGATTGTCTCTAGTGATTCCGTGGGCCATTTTTCTCGGCGGTATTGCGCAGTTTTACGCATCTATTTTAGACACAAAGCACAATAACACATTTGGTGCCTCTGCTTTTGCAGCATATGGCCTGTTTTGGATGGGAGTCAGCTTATCATGGCTGATGAATCTCGGTGTATTTGGCCAGATCCTGCAGGAAAATGCGGATATGCACCAGCTTGGTTTTGCATTTATCGGTTATCTTATTTTTACGGTCTTTATGACGATTGGCGCACTAGAAACAAATAAAGTGCTGTTTATCATTTTCTTTTTAATTGATTTCTTATTTATTGGGCTGTCCCTTAGCTCATTTGGCATTATGGAGCATGCGGCGCATCAGCTCGCTGCCTACTCAGAGCTGCTTATTTCACTGTTCTCGTTCTACGGAGCAGGCGCGGCTGTGCTGAACACGCATTTCGGACGCGAGTTTCTTCCGGTTGGCAAGCCGTTTGGCATCATTAAAAAAGGGTAAAGGATGTTCCGTCGGCGATTTGGCCGGCGGGCTTTTTTTTATGAAGTGAAAGGGCTATAATGGGGGCATTGAACACGATTGGGGTGATTCGGTTGGACGCCTTGCTTGAGAAACAATATGACATCATGGACGTCAGCCTGCTGGCGGGAAAAATTATGCTGGAAAACGGCGCCGAGACGTACCGGGTAGAGGATACAATGATGCGAATTGCCCTGTCATACGGTATTGAAGAATCGCACAGCTTTGTAACGCCGACAGGCATCATGTTTTCGATTGAAACAGACGAACCGACAAAAACAAAATTAATACGGATTTCAAAACGAACGACGGATTTATATAAAGTAAGCGCGGTGAATGCTATTTCCCGGCGGATCAGTGCGGGGGAGCTGACCGTTTCCGAAGCATACAAGGAGTTAAAAGCCATTCAGAGAGCGCCCATGTTTTTTTCTTTTTTGGTACAGATTGCAGCGGCGGCTTCAACGAGCGGCTGTTTTGTGATTTTACTGAAAGGATCATGGGACAATATGATTCCGGCGATGCTGTCTGGAGCACTTGCTTATTTTCTTCTATTAAAAGTAGCGGATATCGTCCCGACGATGTTTTTCTCCGAATTTATTGCGGCTCTTGCCGGCGGCGCGGCTGCGTACGTGTTATTCCGGCTCGGGCTGGGCAGTGATCTTGATCGAATTATTGTCGGTACACTAATTCCGCTCGTTCCCGGCTTGTTAATTACAAATGCGGTCCGTGACTTAATGGCTGGCCACTTTCTTTCCGGACTGGCCAAAGGAGCAGAAGCGCTGTTAACCGCTCTTGCCATCGGAACAGGAATCGCTGTTGTCATGACGTTTATTTAAGGAGGGTGCGGGCATGACCGTTTTAACAAATATGTTTTTCAGTTTTGTGGCAGCCGCAAGCTTCGGGGTTATGTTTAATGTACCGAGAAGCCTGCTGTTCAAGTGCGGCACCGTCGGTATGGCCGGCTGGATGGTGTATTATTTTTTATCCGAGCACAGCATTGATTCGCTGCCCGCAACGATTGCTGCTTCCTTTACCATCGCATTGATCGGCCATGTATACGCGAGGGTGTACAAAACGCCGGTTATCATTTTTACGATTGCCGGGATTATTCCGCTCGTTCCTGGAGGCACGGCGTATCGAGCGATGCGTTCGTTTGTACAAAACGATTACAATGCCGGCATTAATCTGGCGGCAAAGGCATTTATGATTTCGGGTTCTATTGCACTCGGACTGATCTTATCCGATGTATTTTACCAGCTGATTTTGAGGAAAAAAGCGCCTGCCGAAAAAAAGCAGGCATAGAAAGAAGGGGCACTTTGCAAAAAATAAAACCATACTTACTGCTTATTTTAGTGATGATGATTTGGGGATTTAACGTGCCGCTTATTAAAATACTGGTCAGCACAGTCGAGCCGGTGACGATCACCGCATTTCGTATTTTCACGGCATCACTTGTTGTATTTATTATTTTGACCAGAATGGGAAAAGTTCATTGGCCCGCTATTTATCATTGGAAGTACATTTTAGGCGGCGGCTTGTTTAACGTTTTTTTTCATCACTTGTTTTTAGGGCTTGGTGCAGCTGGAACAAGCTCTGTTCATACAGGCATTATATTGGGACTGGGCCCGATTTTAACGGCCTTCATGTCCGTTCTTTTTTTCCAGCGGGGATTGTCCGCGTTGCGGGTGCTTGGCTTTTTAACAGGAACAGCAGGTGTGCTGGTGACAGTACTGGGCGGAGGAGCTGGATTAGGAGGATTTGTGCTTGGCGATTTGTTTATTTTCTTCTCGATTACAGCCCAGGCCTTCAGCTTTATTTTAGTGAGCCGCGCTGCGCGTGATATCGATCCGCTTTTGTTGACCGGTTATATGCAGCTGTTCGGTTCATTAGGACTGTTTATGACGAGCTTCCTTTTGGAGCCGAATGGCCTCGCATCGCTTCAAAACGTCCATTTCCAAACCGTCATTGTGTTCCTTGTCTCTGCAGTCGGAGCAACAGCGGTCGGCCATTTAGTGTACAATAATACGATTACAAAAATCGGCCCGGCCGAAGCGGCGATTTTTTTAAACTTAAATACTTTTTTCTCAATCGTCGGATCTGCGGTAATTCTGGGTGAACCGATTTACTATTATCACTGGCTCGGGCTGCTGCTGATTGTGCCGGGTGTGTTAATGGGATCAGGCGCACTAGAAGAAATGATTCGCAGGCGCAGGCGCGCTGTAAGATAAACAAAAAAGCCCGGCTTCCGTTTTTAAAACGGAAGCCGGGCTTTTTTAAAGTGTTTGCGCGGTTTCACAGTTTTTCTTTTTCAAAAGCGGACAGTAGGGGCATTTCTTGCACCCCGGCACTTCCTTGTATAAGCAGCACGTCAGCCGGCTAAAGTTTGCCATTGCCTCCTCTGGTTTCTGCTTGCGTAAAAATCGTTCATATTGCGGCAGAAGCGCAAGGTCGCGGGTATCCTTTAAAATATGCACATACATCCAAAGCGCATAACCGAAAATATTTTCCCGGGAAATAACTGCTGGCAGCTTAGCTTCTTTCGCAATGGTTTGGATCACCGGCTCGGCCAGCCGGTTCAGCAAAAAGTCCGCTCCTTCGTCACCGCAGGAAATCCAATTTTCATGCTTCAGCCGAAATAAAAGAGGCCATCCGTCTCCGCCTCCCATGACGATCTCCACTTCATCAGGATTACCGTCCCATATGCGCCGCTCTTTTGAAAAAACGGCCAGGTGGCCGGCAAGAAACAGCCCATACCGCCGCATAAACATCGATGCCGCTGCTGGAAGAGACGTTACCTTCAATTTCTGCTCTGCCGAAGTCATCAGCAGCTGTATGTGATCAGTCCATTCTGTTACGGTCCCTATTGTTTGGCCCTCATCCGTAAAAGCAAACATAGCACGGTCCACGCCGGCCGCCCCCTTTTTTTCTTTATTATAAATGAATGTCATTCTCACAATCAATGTAAGCCGTCCGCCGTGTCGTTCGCTTCTTTCTTTCATACCGTGTGAGTAAACGAAAGGAGTGGCAGCAGATGAAAAAATGCGGCTGTCGTCGATGCGGTTGCAAAAAAAATCCTAACTTCCGTCCTGGAAAAAAATCGAGTGAAAAGGGAGAAGAGAGCGGACGGGCGAAAAGAAAAGCAGCATCTTCTGAGAAGAAAAGTTCTTTATCTAAAAAAAGATAAGAGAAAAGCAGGTATTTAGGAGTGTTTCACACTGCCCAATACCTGCTTTTTTCATATTTTTTTAAATTTTTGTTAGAAAATCTGACAATTCGCAACATTAAGGCAGAATTTATGGTATATTAAATTCATCAAATAAACAAAGTTGTTCAAAAAATAATAAATGAACAATAATGTATAAATAGAAAAGGAGGTACATAGAATGGAACTGATGATGCGTAACGTATTTCAATTCATTGGACAAAATCAATCGGCTAATAAATTAGCAAAGAAATATGGACTGCGTTTCGGTGCCGGCCGGTTTGTTGCCGGGGAAACAATCAGCACGGCCATTCAGGCGGTAAGAAAATTAAATACAGAAGGCAAAGTGGTCACGCTGGACCATTTAGGTGAATTTGTTTTTACAGAAGAAGAAGCAGCCGAATCAACCGCTATGTGTATCCAGACACTTGATGCCATTGCTGAAGCGGGTGTTACATCGAATCTATCATTGAAAATGACATCGCTTGGTCTTGATATCAGTAAAGAGCTATGCATGCGGAATATGCGGAAAATTTTAGACCGCGCCGTACTTCACAATAATTTTGTCCGAATCGATATGGAAGATTACGCACACGCCCAAATCTCTCTTGATATTTATAGAGAGCTTCGCCTTGATTACGATAACGTCGGAATTGTCATTCAGGCGTATTTATATCGTACAGAGCAGGACATTGCGGACTTAAACGAGCAAAGAGCCAATCTTCGCCTCGTAAAAGGCGCTTACAAAGAGTCACCGGAGGTTGCGTTTCCAGAGAAAAAAGATGTAGACGATAATTTCAAAAAAATCATCAAGCAGCATCTGCTGAATGGAAATTATGCGGCTGTAGCGACACATGACGAGGACGCCGTCGCTTACACGAAAGAACTTGTCCGCACACATAACATTCCAAAAGAGCAATTTGAATTTCAGATGCTGTACGGAATTTGTGAGGATCTGCAAAACAAGCTGGTAGAAGAAGGCTACAAAGTTCGTGTATATGTACCATACGGAAATGACTGGTTTGGATATTTTACAAGACGTCTGGCAGAACGCCCGGCAAACGTCTGGTTTGTACTAAAAAACTTATTTTAATTAAAAGGAGACGGTAAAGATGACAACTACAATCGAGCGCACACCATTTAAAAACGAGCCATTCACAAACTTCGCGGATGAAGCAAACAAAAAAGCGATGCAGGATGCACTGGCAAAAGTAAAAAGTGAACTTGGCGGTACATTCCCACTTGTAATCAACGGAAAACGAGTAGAAACAGAAGAAGTACTAACATCTATTAATCCAGGGAACACAGATGAAATTGTCGGCTACGCATCAAAAGGAACATCAGAGCATGCGGAAGCAGCGATGCAGGCGGCACTAGCAGCATTTGAATCATGGAAGCACACAGCACCGGCAGAGCGCGCTGAGTATTTGTTCAAAGCGGCAGACTTGATGCGCCAGCGCAAGCATGAATTCTCTGCAGCGCTTGTATACGAAGTAGGGAAGAACTGGGCAGAAGCGGATGCAGATACAGCAGAAGCGATTGATTTCATGGAATTTTACGCACGTGAAATGATCCGTTTAAGCGAAACGAGCAAGCACCAGCCGTTAACACAAGTAGAAGGGGAAAAAACAGAGTTAACGTATATTCCGCTTGGCGTAGGCATCGTGATTTCACCATTCAACTTCCCGCTGGCGATTATGGCTGGAACAACGGTTGCTTCGATTGTGTCAGGAAACACAGTCATCTTAAAGCCGGCAGATTCTGCTCCAATCGTTGCGGCGAAATTCGTTCAGCTGATGGAAGAAGTCGGCCTGCCGGATGGCGTGTTGAACTTTGTACCGGGCGATGGCATTGAAGTAGGAGAATACTTGGTAGAGCACCCGAAAACAAGATTTATTTCCTTTACAGGCTCTCGTGCTGTTGGCTGCCGTATTTACGAGCGTGCTTCAAAAGTACAGCCAGGCCAACTATGGCTGAAGCGTGTCATAGCTGAAATGGGCGGAAAAGACGGCGTCGTCGTAGATGAAACAGCTGATCTAGATGCAGCAGCAGCGGCAATCGTTGCTTCAGCATACGGCTTCCAGGGTCAAAAGTGTTCAGCGGGCTCCCGTGCGATTATCGTTGAATCTGTTTATGACGAAGTGGTTGAAAAAGTAGTCGCGCTTACGAAAGAACTTCAAGTGGGCCTTCCGGAAGAAAATGCATCAATCGGACCGGTAATTGATCAAAAATCATTCGATAAAATTATGGGATACATTGAAATCGGCAAATCAGAAGGCGTTTTAAAAACAGGCGGCCAAAAAGCGGAAGGAAACGGCTATTATATCGAGCCAACGATTTTCGCAGATGTAGATCCAAAAGCGCGTATCATGCAGGAAGAAATCTTTGGCCCTGTACTGGCAATGGCTAAAGCCGCGGACTGGAAAGAAGCAATTGCGATTTACAATGACACAGAATACGGCTTAACAGGCGGATTCTTCTCTAAAGAAGAAGATCGTTTGAGCTATGCACTCGAAAACATGCATTGCGGTAACTTGTATTTAAATAAAAAGTGCACAGGCGCTTTGGTTGGCGTGCACCCGTTTGGCGGATTTAATATGTCCGGCACGGATTCAAAAGCGGGCGGGTATGATTACCTTCTTCTCTTCACGCAAGGGAAAATGCTGGCACGCAAGCTGTAAGAGTGAATCTCGAGCTGCCTTTCTGGCTTTTCAGGTCTTGAAAGGCAGCTCTTCTTTTATCAAAAGGGGGAGAAGGAGAAATGGATATCCAATTACTTATTCCAATTGGCATATACATGGTGGGGATGCTATTGATCGGCTACGCAGCGTACAAACGAACATCGAATTTATCAGATTACATGCTTGGGGGCCGCTCGGTTGGACCGGCTGTTACAGCTCTTAGTGCAGGCGCTTCTGACATGAGCGGATGGCTGTTAATGGGGCTTCCCGGGGCAATGTATGTACAGGGGCTGAGTGCTTCCTGGATTGCGATCGGTTTGACGATCGGAGCTTTTTTAAACTGGCTGTATGTCGCACCTCGTTTACGTGTGTACACAGAGATTGCGAACAATTCAATGACCATTCCATCTTTTTTGGAAAACAGATTTGGGGACCGCTCTAATTTGCTCCGGCTGACATCCGGACTTGTCATTATCGTCTTCTTTACATTTTATGTATCATCAGGCATTGTTTCCGGCGGCGTGCTGTTTGAAACCTCGTTTGGGGTCGATTACAAAGTCGGTTTGTGGATTATTGCCGGTGTTGTTGTCGCATACACATTATTTGGTGGGTTTTTAGCCGTCAGCTGGACGGACTTTGTTCAAGGACTTATTATGGTAAGCGCTCTCATTTTGGTGCCGATCGTAACCATTATGAAAATTGGCGGCATCGGCCCGGTTTTCACAGAAATGAATGCGATGAATCCAGATCTGTTTAATATCTTTACCGGGACAAGCGTTCTTGGCATCATTTCATTAATGGCATGGGGACTCGGCTATTTCGGGCAGCCCCATATTATCGTCCGCTTTATGGCGATTACTTCTGTGAAAGAAATTAAAAAAGCACGCAATATCGGCATGAGCTGGATGATTTTCTCGGTCTGCGGTGCCATGCTGACTGGGTTCCTTGGTCTCGCTTATTACTCGCAGCAGCAGGGAGAGCTTGCCGATCCAGAAACCGTCTTTATTACATTGAGTGAAATTTTGTTCCATCCATTTATAAGCGGCTTTTTGCTGGCGGCATTGCTGGCGGCTGTCATGAGTACAATTTCTTCGCAGCTTCTTGTGACGTCAAGCTCATTGACAGAAGACATTTACAAAACGTTTTTCCACAGGTCTGCATCCGACAAAGAATTGATACTGATCAGCCGCGGTGCTGTGTTGGTGGTTGCTGTTGTGGCTGTTGGCCTGGCACTTAATAATAACAGTACCATTCTTTCGCTTGTCGGCTATGCATGGGCAGGGTTCGGCGCTGCATTTGGCCCGGTTATTTTAATGAGTTTGTATTGGAAACGAATGAACAAATGGGGAGCACTGGCTGGTATTATCGGCGGCGCTGTAACGGTTATCGTTTGGGCAAGTATTCCGTCTTTGGCAGGACTGCTGTATGAAATTATCCCAGGCTTCTTTGTCAGCACCGTCGCTGTCTGGGCAGTCAGCTTAATGACACCTGCGCCAAGCGCACAACTAACCCGCTCATATGAAAAATACGAGGAAACGGCATAAAAGAAAGGATGAATCCAATGATCGCGGCAGCAAAAACAGAGCAGCTTAATGTACTTGAACGTACACAACTTGTGATGGAGCAGGCACTGAATAAAATGTCCTACGGAAAAGACGTCTACGAATTGTTAAAAGAACCGCAGCGCTTACTGACGGTCCGAATTCCAGTTCGAATGGATGACGGTACTACGACTGTTTTCACCGGCTGGCGCGCCCAGCACAATGATGCAGTCGGCCCAACAAAAGGCGGCATTCGTTTTCATCCGGACGTAACGGTAGAAGAAGTGAAGGCGTTGTCGATCTGGATGAGTATGAAATGCGGCTTGGCCAACCTGCCGTATGGAGGCGGTAAAGGCGGCATTCAATGTGATCCGCGGGCTATGTCGATGGGTGAACTTGAACGCCTCAGCCGGGGGTATGTCCGGGCGATCAGCCAAATTGTCGGACCGACAAAGGATATTCCGGCACCGGATGTATATACCAATGCACAAATCATGGCCTGGATGATGGATGAATACAGCCACATTCGCGAATTTGATTCACCAGGGTTTATTACCGGTAAACCGCTTGTACTCGGCGGTTCACTTGGACGGGATTCCTCAACGGCTAAAGGTGTGACCATCGTAATGAAAGAAGCTGCTCGTCTCGCTGGTTTTTCTGTGCAGGGAGCACGGGTGATCATTCAAGGCTTCGGAAATGCGGGCAGTTATCTGGCCCAGTTTCTTCATAAAGAAGGCGCGATTATCGTCGGTGTATCTGATGCATACGGTGCTCTTTATGACCCTGATGGACTCGATATTCCGTATTTGCTTGACCGCCGCGACTCGTTCGGAACGGTTTCAAATTTAGTAGAAAACTGCATTACAAATGAAGAGATGCTGCAAAAACCATGTGATATTCTTGTGCCGGCAGCCATTTCGAATCAGCTGACAGCAGCCAATGCGCCTCACATTCAAGCAAAAGTGGTAGTGGAAGCGGCCAATGGTCCGACGACGCTGGAAGGAACGAAAATCCTCACCGAACGAGGCATCCTTCTTGTGCCGGATGTATTGGCAAGCGCCGGCGGCGTGATCGTCTCTTATTTTGAATGGGTGCAGAACAATCAAGGCTACTACTGGACAGAACAGGAAGTAGATGAAAAGCTTGAAGCGATCTTAACAGCTGCTTTTACGAGTGTGTATAACACAGCCCAGCAGCACGAAACAGATATGCGCCTTGCCGCTTACATGGCGGGACTGAAGAAAATGGTTGAAGCTTGCACGTACCGTGGATGGGTTTAATAAAGGAGCGCCCTTTGGGTGCTCCTTTTTTCTACTGAAAAAGATGGATGAAGGAGAAAGGAAGGATGCAGGGTGTCTTTTAAAATAGGCTTTCGCACGGTGAAAACAGCTGTGGCTGTGTCGGCAGCGATTGCCGCCGCAGGGTTTCTTCAGCTTGAGTTTTATGTATCGTCCGCAATCATTACAATCTTATGTGTGCAGCATTCACGCCAGAAGTCGCTTCAAAGCGCCCGTGACCGCTTTTTTGCCTGCATGCTGTCGATCCCGTTTTCATTTGTTTTTTTCGAAGGATTCGGCTACCATCCGCCTGTGATCGGCGCGCTGCTGCTGGTTTTTATTCCATTGACGGTTATGCTGAAAATCAATGAAGGCATCGTGACAAGCACGGTCATTCTCCTGCATATTTACGCGTTTGGCCATATGACAGCAGCGGTTGTGTTAAATGAAATCGGCCTCGTGGTGATTGGTATTAGCGCGGCACTGCTGGCGAATTTGTATATGCCAGGGCTTGAACGCCAGCTCGCCCTTCAAAAAGAAACGATTGAAGCACGCTTTAAACATCTGCTGATTGACGTTGTTCTTTCACTGCGGGACGGGAATCCCTGCTGGAAAGAGGCGGATCTTTTCCATACGGACCATTTAATCAAGGAAGCGCAGAAATTGGCAGCACGGGAGCAGGAAAACCATTTCGGCCGTTCAGATGACAGCTTCTGTGCTTATTTTAATCAGGCTGAGCAGAAGCTGGCCGCGCTGCGCCGCTTTCTGGATGTCGTTCCGCTTCATGAATCGAACGAAGAGCTGGCAGATTGGATCGAATCATTCAGCTACGGCAGCGAAATAAAAGATGGGAAACCTCCTCAGTCTGCCCGCCTTCTTCTTGCTATTTGGGAGATGAATCAGTTTATGGGCCAGCACCCCCGGTAGAAAGGACCCTTCCTTTTATGGTAAGTTAAATAAAAAGGAAGAAAGGGTTTTTTTATGGAACGCATCACCTTTCAGACGGTTCATCCGGACACAGCAGCGGCCGATGCAGGGCAGCAGCTGGCAAACTGCCATTGTATCGTCATTCAAAAAGGCGAGAATTATTATACAATCGAACAGCACGAAGCGGGCCTGCTTTCAGACGAGGGCACCATTGGTGAATGGCTGGAGAGAAACGGCTGGCTTCCATCATCAGCGGTTCAGGCAGAAGGAGAAGGCGATTGGGATTGGCGCCGGCCTGTCCTTTACGTACGGGACAATGGCATTGACCAGATTGTCACCCCGGCTATGCGGATCCGCCTTTTAACCGGATATTTTCATACACTGGCCGAAACGATTAATGATTCCGTGACGGCAGTTGACAGAGAAGGAACCGTTCTTTTCTGGAATACAACGGCTGAAGAAACGTACGGCATTTCCCGGGGAAAAATTATCGGGCAAAAAATCGGTGACCATTTCCAGGCCGAGTCGGTTGTACTTAACAGTGTTCTTCAGCATGGCCAGAACATCCGGGGGGAATATCACCGTCCGAATGAGACCAACCACGTGCTCATTAACGCTTCTCCGGTTGTGATAGATGGGAATATAGCTGGCGGCATTGCGACCGAGCACGATATTACCAATATGATGAAGCTGAATGACGAGCTCGATTCAGCGCTGCCCATGCATATACAGGCGAAAGATCCTTTTTCCTCTATTACGGGCAGTGATCCGAAGCTTGCGGCTTCTCTGGAAGCTGCGCGAAAAGCAGCGCACGCTAACATGCCGGTTCATTTAATGGGCGAGCCAGGCTCCGGGAAAGAAATGATGGCCCAGGCGATTCATTTCAGCGGCTCCAAAGCAGCCGAGCCGTTCGTTGCGATGAACTGCAGTGTGGTGCCGGAATCATTGCTTGAAATGGAGCTGTTCGGCTATGGAAACGACAGCCAGACGGGCAAGCTGAATCAAGCGTGGGGCGGCACATTGTTCATTGGAGATATCGACAAGCTGCCAGCACCGCTTCGGGACCGGCTGTTTGCTTCCACGGAGCACGTCCGGCTTATTACCGCCTCCAGCAGCCCAATCGTACTTGATCAAACAATGGCGATCACCATTGACATTCCGCCGCTTCGAAATCGGAAAGAAGATATTCTGCCCCTCGTAGAAACCTTCTTAAAAGAATTTAGCGCCAAATACAACAAACCAATGGATACGATCAGTCCGGATGCGGCGCTCATGCTCACTGAGCATGAATGGCCTGGCAACGTACGCGAGCTCCGCAATGTCATCGAGCGCTGCGTTCTGCTTGGCGACGGGCCGGTACTCACCAAAAAGCACCTGCCGGAGGATATGGCCCGCCCCGCTAAAACAGATGAGGCGGCCGCCATCGAGCAGGCACTGCAAAAAACATACGGCAACAAGTCCGCAGCCGCCACTCTGCTCGGCATTTCCAGAGGCACGCTTTACAACAAAATGAAAGAATACGGACTTTAATACAAGAGCCAGCTTCCTGTTGCGGGGAGCTGGCTTTTTCACATTTTTCGGCCGAAAATTGGATGCTCTGATCCGGAAAAATAACTTTTGGGCCGGAAAGTCTCTGTTTAAGGCCGGATTACAGTTTTTTCGGCTCAAACAAACACCATTGCGGCCCAAAATAAAAAATCCGATCTAACAGTGCTTAGGTATGTTCTTGTGAAAGGTCATATCCCACTATAAACCGAAAATGTTAATATGGAGGAAAAGAGAAATTTGGTGATAGCATGGAAAATTTTATTGAAAACCTACAAGGCTCTTTATATAAAGGATTCATCAATCAGCATGAAGCAAAACCGGGAAGCTTCAAGCCACAGCTTCTCGTTAACAATGCAGCAAAAGGAGAAAATGTTTTAACGACACTTTTAGAAGAACTGGATAAAAGTCAGTCGTTTCTTTTTTCAGTAGCATTTATTACAGAAAGCGGCTTAGCGACATTAAAATCCAAATTGCTTGATTTAAAGGACAAAGGGATTCGAGGACGTATCTTAACATCAACCTTTCTAAACTTTAATCAGCCAAAAGTGTTTAGTGAGCTAATGAAAATCGAAAATATAGAAGTGCGCACCACAGCTATTAAAGGGTTTCATGCAAAAGGGTATATTTTTGATCATGGGAGTTCGTTTTCCCTAATTGTCGGCAGCTCTAATTTAACAGCGCATGCCTTGAAAGTAAATTATGAGTGGAACGTTAAACTTACCTCACATGAAAATGGGGAAATTGTTCATCACTTTAAAGACCAGTTCGAAGATATATGGGAAAAGGCTGAAGTTTTAACGCAGGATTGGATTGATCGTTATGCAGTGACGTACGCGGTAAGCCAGGAGCAGCGAGCCATGCAGCAAGTAATTGAGCCACCAACCCATTATGGAAGTAATGCTGTACAAACAGCTCTCGAAATTATGCCTAATAAAATGCAACAAGCTGCTCTTCAGCAAATTCAAGCTCTTCGGGATGAAGGAAAGCAAAAAGGATTGGTCATTTCAGCGACCGGCACAGGAAAAACCTATTTATCGGCTTTTGATGTGCGGGCTTTTCGTCCAAAAAGAATGTTATTTATTGTGCACCGGGAGCAGATTTTACAAAAAGCAATGAGCGACTTTAAAAAAGTGCTGGGTGGTGATGAGGCCGATTTTGGCATTCTTTCTGGAACTTCCAAGCAGGTACATGCAAAGTATTTGTTTGCGACCATTCAAACGATTGCTAAGACAGATGTATTGAATCAGTTTGATCCTAAAGCATTTGATTATCTGTTAATAGATGAAGTACATAAAGCAGGGGCAAAATCTTATATCAATGTAATGAATTATTTTCAGCCAGCTTTTGTAATGGGGATGACGGCAACGCCTGAACGGACCGACGATTTTAATATTTACGAGCTATTTGATTAAAACATTGCTTATGAAATTCGCTTGCAAGAAGCGTTAGAAGAAGATATGCTCTGTCCGTTTCATTATTTCGGCGTCACGGATTTAGAGATTAATGGCGAACTTATTGATGAAGCAGCCACTTTTACGGAGCTCATTTCGGAGAACCGAATTCAGCATATTTTAGATAAAATTCAGTACTATGGCTTTTCCGGTCAGGCAGTGAAAGGATTAATGTTCTGTAGCCGAAAAGAGGAAGCAAAAGAGTTGTCTTCTAAGTTAAATGAGCGAGGATACCGCACAGTGGCTTTGACAGGAGATGACTCTCAGGAACAGCGCCTTCAGCGAGTAGTAGAACTTGAGAATGGGGAGCTAGATTACATTTTAACCGTAGATATTTTTAACGAAGGAATTGATATTCCATGTATCAATCAAGTTGTGATGCTTCGGCAAACGCAGTCGAGCATTGTATTTATTCAGCAGCTTGGGCGCGGACTGCGTAAGCACGAATCAAAAGATTTTGTTACGATCATTGATTTTATTGGAAACTATAAAAATAACTACATGATCCCGGTTGCTCTTTCAGGTGATCAATCACAAAACAAAGATAACATTCGACGGAAAACCGCGGAAACGAATTATATTTCTGGCACCTCGACGATTAACTTTGAAGAAATCGCGAAAAAGCAAATCTTTAAAGCCATTAACAACAGCACGTTAAATACGGCCAAGCTTTTAAGAGAAGCTTTTATAAATTTAAGAAATAAAATTGGCCATACACCACTTTTACATGATTTTATGGCCAATCATTCAATTGATCCTGTTGTGCTTGTCGAGACGTATAACAATTACTATCAGTTTTTAAAGAATATAAAAGAAGAAGTACCAATGGCTTTAACAGAATACGAGCAACAAATTTTAACGATGCTTTCGTTAGAGCTGTTAAATGGGAAAAGACGTCATGAGCTTGTCTTGATAGAAAAATTGCTTCAAGAAGATTCAGTGGAACAAGAAATCTATTTGGACAATCTAAGAGAAGAAGGCTGTTTAATAGATAAGCAAATCCTACAATCTATACAACATGTTTTCGATTTGTCCTTTTTCACACAAAACACACGTAAAAAATACGGTGATGAACCGGTTATTGTATTACAAAACCATATATATCGCTGGAATGAAAAAGTATACGCCAGCCTTTCACAAAACGTATTTTTCAAAAATCTTGTAAAAGATATCCTTCAAACAGCCGTTGAAAAAAGTAAAAAGTATGAATGCAGTCAGCGATTAACACCTTATGAGAAATATTCCCGCAAAGATGTGTGTAAACTGTTAAACTGGGAAAAAGACGAAAGCTCTACTATTTACGGGTACAAACCAAAAAACGGGACATGTCCCATTTTTATCACCTACCATAAAAACGAAGAAGTAGAAGCGAGTGTAAATTACGGAGATGAATTTATTAGTCCAGAATTGTTAAAATGGTATACGAGAAGCAACCGAACGCTTCAATCCGATGAAGTGCGTAAAATTATTCATGCACAACAAACAGATCTTGATATTCATATTTTTGTTAAAAAAGATAACGATGAAGGTACGGATTTTTATTATTTGGGACAAGCAATGCCAGACAGTAAAACGGTAGAGCAAGCGACTATGTATGATAAAAATCAAAAGGAAATTCCGGTTGTCCGTATGAATATGGTAATGGAACATCCGGTTGAGCATTCTTTGTATCACTATTTAACCGAAGGAGCCAATTAAAATGAAAAAAACAGTCCGTGTAGTAGGAGCGGTCATTGAAAATGAAAAAAATGAAGTTTTATGTGCATTACGTTCTCCAGACATGACCTTGCCAAACTTATGGGAGTTTCCAGGAGGGAAAATTGAAGCGGGCGAAACACCTGAAGAAAGCTTAAAGCGTGAAATTCAAGAAGAGTTAGCTTGCGAGATTGAAGTGGGAGAGAAAATTGAAGAAGTCATGCATGAATATGAAGCAGTGATCGTGAATTTATTAACCTATCGCTCTCGTATTTTAAGCGGCCTTCCAACAGCTGAGGAGCATGCAGAATTGCGCTGGGTTTCGCGAGATCGATTGAATGATTTAGAATGGGCCCCTGCCGACATTCCTACTATTACCCAACTGATGAACGGATATTAATTTTGCTGGAGTGGGAACTCAGGAAAGGAACTCCGCGACAGAGAAAGCACAGACCCTGTTACATTTGTGGCAAGGTCTGTGTAGCTTTTATTAAGAGATAAAAAAAGATAGTTTAATAGAAAAGTTACCAAATTGGTTGAACTATACAGCTTTCCCCGTTTTTCTTCCATTTCCACCGCCTGCAGAACCCCTCCAGCTGCGTTTCTCTCACAATTGTATATGTAAATTTATTACATATAATAACTGTCTGAATAGTCATATTTCCATCCTTAGATCATGTTATAATCATCCTAATATGGAATATAAAAAGCGGTATGTAAGCGTTATCTTTTTTCGGAAAAAAGTACATAAGGGATCCATTTCTTTACAGGAACATTATGTGAAGCAGGAGGGGCATCATGGAGATATTCAAAGGGAAGCCTGTTAATCAAAACTGTTGTACAAACGACGTCTCGACAGATGAAATGGCGTCTATTATAGATTTACATACATGGATGATTAAAACACTCGCCAGCGGCGATTCACTGCAGACAACGATACAAGCACTGACATCAAAGCTTGAGGAGCATTTTCAACGGAAAACGCACTGTTCACTTTTAATGGTGAACGAAGAAAACAGGCTTACTGTTGAATATGCACCGACCCTTCCTCATGCGTATCAGCAGGCGATTCATCTTGTTGAAGCAGGGCCGACAATTGGATCATGTGGAGCTGCTGTCTGCCGAAAAGAAACCGTTATTTCTCCTGATATTGAGAATGATCCACTTTGGAAAGGTTTTTGCGAGGATGCTCTTCGTTTTGGGCTCAAAGCCTGCTGGTCGAGTCCGATTTTAGTAGAAAACCGTGTTGTCGGTACATTTGCTGTTTACCACTCAGAGGTTTGCACGCCTGCTGCTCATGAAATCGAAATGCTTGAAACGTGTGCCAGCCTGGCAGGGCTTGCGATTGAGCGGGACCGGCGGATCAAGCTGGAGAAGCAACTGCAGGAAAGTGAGCAGCGGTTTAAATCGCTGTTTGATTACTATCCTGACTCTGCTTATATTTTTTCACTAGAAGGTCATTTCCTAGATTTTAATCAAGAATCAGAGCCACTATCCGGCTATAGAAAAGAGGAGCTGCTCGGGAAAGGCTTTCTTCCGTTCATTGCCTCTCAAGATAGAGAAAGAGTATGGGGTCATTTTAATGAGGCAAAGAAAGGAATCGTCCAGCATTATGAATGCAGGGTTGAACATAGAAAAGGAAATCATTTAATTGTAAGCTTGACCAATGTTCCAATTATGGTGAATGGCGAGGTTGTAGGTGTATACGGAATCGGCCGCGATGTTACCCGCGAGAAGGAATTGGAAGACGAACTGATGACAACTCATCAAGAAATGGACTACCTTTTTAAAAACCATTCAGGACTTATTTTTAAATATAAAAAAGAAAATGGGCAGTTTATCCATACATTCGGAGAAGGACAGCTGCTCAAGCGGATGGGTTTAAAGATAGAAGAAGCGATTGGAAAAACGCTGTATGATTTTTTCCCGGCAGAGCTCGCCGCGCGAAAAGAGAAATTTTATCAAATGGGCTGGGAAGGAAAAGAAGCTGCCTATGAAGTAGAGCTGCAAGATATTCATTACAATGCCGTGCTCAATCCAGTTTTTAAGGATGGCCAGGTTACAGAAGTGATTGTGACGTGCAATGATATTACAGAGCTGAAAAAAGCCCATGAAGAGCTGCGGGAGACAAAGGAGCTTTTAGAGTCTTTTGTAAACAATACCGCCGATGCGATCGTGACGGTGAACGGTCACAGCCAGATCACCTATGTGAATGAGGCATATGTGGATTTGTTTGGCTGGCGGGAAGACGAGCTGCTGGGCAAAGAGATTTTAAATGTGCCGGAGCATTGTAAGGAAACATTTACTCATCTTGCTGAGCTTACCTTTTTAGAAAAAAAGGTAAGCCAGTTTGAGACGGAGCGGCTAAGTAAAGATGGAAAAATCATTCCGGTCAGTGTGACACAATCTCCGCTCAAGGATAAAAATGGGACGGTAACCGGGGCATCCGCCATCATTCGGGACATTAGCGAGCAGAAAAGGACTGAACGAGAGTTAAAGGAAAACAAACAGCGTTATGAGTCTCTTTTCTACTTTAATCCGGACATCGTCTATAGTATGGATGTGAATGGTGCTCTGCTCAATACAAACCTTTCGTTTCATCAAGTATGGGGCTATACGCCTGAGCAAGTGAAAGGGAAAGGCTGGGAAACATTTGTAGGGAAGCAATCTTTTAAAGAAACGAAGCAGTATTTTGAGAGGGCATTACAAGGAACGCCGCAAAGCTATGAGACAGTCGGTATGCATCAAAACGGCGAAGAAGTAATGGTTCATGCGACGAATATGCCGATTATGGTAGACGGTCAAATTGTCGGCGTTTATGGAATTGCAAAAGATATAACCGAACAGAAGAAAGCGCAGCAGGAAATTCTTTCGTTAAAGCAACAAATGGAGCTGGTATTGGATTCAATTGGTGACGGCATTTACGCAATGAATGAAAACTGGGAAATCACTTTAATCAACCCGGCGGGCGCAAAAATGCTTAGTTATGATGTGCAGGAACTTTTAGGTAAAACACCAAAAGATACTTTCAAGCATCTATATGATCTGGAATGTTGTATGTCCTATCAAACATTGCTTGATGGGAAGAACCGCCATGTAACAGACGAGCTTTTTTATAGAAAAGACAGTACCAGCTTCCCTGTCGACTATATCGCTTCTCCTATCCTGGAAAACGGAGAAATTCGGGGGGTTGTGGTTGCTTTTAGAGATATTTCAGAAAAGAAAATGGCGGAAGAATATTTGCTGAAATCAGCAAAATTAGAAATGGCCGGACAGCTGGCGGCAGGAGTGGCTCATGAAATTCGAAATCCACTCACCTGCATTCAAGGGTTTATTCGATTATTGGAAGAAACGGACAAGCGTGAGCCGGAATATTTCTCGATTATAAGATCAGAATTTGAGCGGATTGAAGGCATTATTAGTGAATTCTTGGCCCTCGCTAAACCGCAGGCGCTGAACTTTCAGAAGAATGATATAGGGCTTATCCTTATGCAAACCGTCCATTTAATGAATGCCCAGGCGATTATGCATAACGTGGAGATTGTTACGGTGATAGAGGAGGGTCTTCCTTTATTTCAATCCGATAAACATCAGCTGAAGCAGGTGTTTATTAATGTGATAAAAAATGCGATTGAGGCCACTGCTTCTAAAGGAACATTGACCATTACCTGCAAAAAAACGAGTTCCCATCTTCATATTGAGTTTCAAGACCAGGGAGAAGGAATTTCGCCGGAAAGAATCAAGCATCTGTTTGAACCTTTTTACTCTACTAAAGAAAAAGGAACGGGCCTGGGGCTGATGGTCAGTTACAAAATTATCGAAGAACATAAAGGAATGATGCGGGTTGAAAGTGAGGAAGGAAAAGGGACAACGGTTCATATTCTTCTTCCTCTTGCATCCCGGCTCTTATAAAGTTTAAAAGAGTTTATGGTTTGTAAATAAAGGACTTTCGAATGGCTGTGTGGAAAAAGAATGACGTATAGAAGCAGTACCTTCCGTTGATTGCTGGAAGAATGAATATGAGAAACAGGAGTGATTGGAATGGCGGTTCAGCCATATTTAGTGTTTGATGGAAACTGCGAGGACGTTCTTTCTTTTTATGAAAATGTATTCGGCACAGAAGCTAAGCGAATGACATTCGGTGAAGCGCCGCCGCATCCTGATCATCCACTGCCGGAAGAAGCAAAAAGCCGCATTATGCATGCGAATTTGGAAGTAGAGGGTACAACGCTTATGTTTTCCGATACATTCCCGGGTACGCCATATGCACCGGGCAGCGCAATCAGCCTGGCGCTCGTTGGCTCGGATGTGGATAAGCTGCGTTCTTATTTTGAAGGACTAGCTGTAGGCGGAACGGTGACCATGCCGCTGCAGGAAACGTTCTGGAGCAAACTGTATGGGCAGGTCCGCGATCCGTTCGGTATTGACTGGCAGATCAGCTATAGTGAACAGTAAGAAAAAACGTGCCCCGGCTCAAAATGGCCGGGGCACGTTTTTTAATTTTCGATGATCGTATATGTTTGGGGCTGGACGGCCTGCATAAGCGGCGTTTCTTTTCTTGACGAAAACAGGTGAAGCTCATGCATCGCGCGGGTGCAGGCAGTATAAAACAAGTTTCTCTCCCATTCCCGTCCGTATACATCTTCAGATACGTTAAAAAGAAGAACCGCATCAAACTCAATCCCTTTCGCTAAATAAGCAGGAATGACAACCAGCCCTTGCTCAAACGTGTACGTTTCCTGGTCAAGTAGTTGAGCGGGAATGTGAGACGACAGCCACGCGTGTACACGCTGGCTCTCCTGCATTGTTTTACAGATCACAGCGATCGTCTGATGGTGGTCTCCTTCAAGCATTGAGCGAATACGCGTTAACAGCTTTTGCTGAAGGTCTTCTTCATGATTCGCATATGTTAAAGTCGGTTTTTTTCCTTCCCGGTTAAACGCTTCAATTTGTTCGCCGCCTTCGATCAATTGTCGTGTAAATTCGACGATCGGCCGGGTGGATCGGTAGCTGCGCGTAAGTGTAATTTTTTCATACGATTCCTTGTTGTCCGGTGTGTCCGTTAAAACGGATGATTCATTCAAGGCCTGCACAAAGATGGACTGGTTTACATCTCCCAGCAGCGTCATTTTGCTGTATGGAAACAGTGTTTTTAAATACGCAAGCTGAAAGGGTGAATAATCCTGTGCTTCATCAATAAAAACGTGGCGGATATGGGAAAAAGACTTTTTCCCTTTCAGTTGGTCTTGAAAATACAAATAAGCGGTTGCGTCTTCCCAGTCAAGGGTGTGCTGGTCCAGTGTCTCAAGTGTCTTGGCACAAACAGAAGCCCAAATAGGCGGGGCCGGCTGCGTACGTGTCTCGAACAGCTGCCGGAAATTGGCTCTTTCATCCACAAAGCCAAGCCGCTTTATCTTGTTTCTTAAAGGCTGGAATTGTTTGCGCACGACGCTTTTGCTTAAAATACGCCACTCCATGTCTACATCGTTAAAGGTATCTTCTTCCTTCGATTGTTTTTTCTGGCGCGCGCGGTATGCGTTTAAAAAATCTTCTTTATCTAAAAGCTCTACTTCGTCCCGCACCCATTCTTCGTTTTGTTCAAGGCGCTCCAATTTTTGAAGCTTTTTCAGCAGCCATTCCGATACAAGCTCTAACCGGTTCGGCAGCAAAATGGAAGTGGCTAATGTATAAAAGTGCTCTCTTATTTCTTCCGAAGAAATGAGAACTTTATCTTGAAAGACAATGTCGTGAAAAAGGAGGCCTTTCTGCGACAGAGAAGTGAGATAATCATCAATAATCTTTTTAAAATCGAGACTCGCTTTAAATTGAACAGATGCTGCTTCAGCAGGATTCTCCTGCTCTGTTCCCTCCAGCAAAAACTGTTCCAGCTGTTCAAACGGGCTTTGAACGGTGAAGACATTACCAATCCGGTCCTCTACATATTCTTTATAGGTTGTCTGGAGAATATTTTCCTCTCCGAGCTCAGGCAGTACCGTAGACACATAGCTATTGAAAAGAGGATTGGGGGAAAATAGAAGCATATTTTCTGCCCGCAATGTCCGGCGGTTGGCGTACAGCAAAAAAGCAATGCGCTGCAGCGCGGCCGATGTTTTTCCACTGCCGGCTGCTCCCTGCACGATCAGCGTCTGGCTTTTTTGATTGCGGATAATTTGATTTTGCTCCCTTTGAATGGTGGCCACAATATTTTTCATTTGCGCGCTTGATTTTCCGCCCAACACCGCCTGTAAAATATGATCGCCGATCGTTAAGCTTGTATCGAATTGGCCGGTAATCTCCCCCTGCTGAATGATAAACTGCCGTTTTAGCGATATTTCTCCTTCAATCCGGCCCTCCATCGTATCGTAAGCAGCGGGCCCTGTTGTGTAATCGTAGTACATGCTTGAAATAGGGGCCCGCCAGTCATAAATTAAAAAATTCTCCTGTGCTTCATCCATTAAGGAAGCGATGCCAATATAAATAGGTTCCGGCTTCGGTTCGCCGGATTCCTGGAAATCAATGCGGCCAAAGTAAGGGGAACGGCGCAGCCGATCCAGCTTTTTCAGCTCGTTAAACAGCTGCCTGTGGCTTCTTTCTCTTTCCTGAAGCAATTCGGCCTGCTGCTTAATGCCGGCTTGTGTTTCGATGACATCATCTGGCTCGTCCATATTGACAGTTACATCTTCCCAAAAGTTTTTGCGAAGACCGATAATACCTTCTTTCAAAGAGCCTGTTTTTTCTTTAATGTCTTCTTCCTTTCGGTCGATCAGATCAATCACTTCGTTTACACGCTGCTGTTCTTTCTGCTGTTCTGTTTCCTGGTTCATTCTCCAAACACATCCCGTTTTTCAAAGTTTTGCCTTCTACTCATTCTATATCACCTTTTCATGCTTTACTCAAATAACGTATGCACGGCTTGAACATAGTATTTCCAAAAAAACGGTCTGGATCGCATTCCGGGCAGTTTTATGATTCAATGAAAGAGAGTGTACATACTGAATAAGGGAGATGGTTCTTTGAAAACGTTACCGATTCAAAAGCACGGAGTAAACGCAAGCCGGCTAGTACTTGGCTGTATGGGATTCGGCGGAGGATGGAGCCGTGATGCCATTACTGAGGAGCAGGTCAAGCAGGCACATGAAGCAGTGGATGCGGCACTTGAGTCCGGTATTAACTTTTTCGACCATGCGGATATCTATGCATATGGAAAAGCGGAGGAAGTATTTGGCCGTGTCTTAAAGGAACGTCCATCACTGCGTGACAACATTTTAATTCAATCCAAAACAGGGATTACGTTTCCGGATAAAGAAGCAGGGCTGCCGACACGCTACAATTTTTCAAAAGAATACATTTTAAACAGTGTCGATGGCATCCTGTCGCGGCTGGATACGACGCACTTGGACACATTGCTTCTGCACCGGCCGGATGCGCTAATGGAGCCGGAAGAGGTAGCAGAAGCGTTTCATCAGCTGAAATCGTCTGGAAAAGTGCGTTATTTTGGCGTATCAAATATGAGTGCCGGGCAAATTAAGCTGCTGCAAAGTGCGATCAGTGACCGCCTTGTTGTGAACCAGCTGGAAATGAGCCTGCATAAAATCGGCTGGCTCGAATCCGGCGTGCATGTAAATCAGCCGGCATTTTGTGAAACGATTTTTCCTGAAGGCACACTTGAATACTGCCGGATGGAAAACATCCAAATCCAAGCCTGGGGTCCGCTGGCACAGGGAATGTATTCCGGGGCATCACTTGAAGAAAAACCGGAGACGGTGCAGGAAACAGCCGCACTTGTAAAGAGAATGGCGGAGGAAAAGAACACGACTACAGAAGCGATCGTACTTGCCTGGCTGATGAAGCATCCGGCCATGATTCAGCCGGTGATCGGCACAACGAGCCCGAAACGAATTCAGGCTTCGGCAAAAGCAGTCGATGTAGAAATGAGCCGGGATGAATGGTATACCCTTTATGTCGCATCACGCGGCGTGAATTTGCCATAAAGAAAACCTGCGCCAAGAGCGCGGACTTTTTTCAAGAGAGATCGGTCTTTTCCAAAAAGAAAGAAATGGATTTGCCGCGGCTCCGCCGCTCGTTTATCATAAAAAGTAGATTGCATAGACAGGAGAGTATGGGAAATGTACAAATTAATTGCGATTGATATGGATGGCACGCTTTTAAACGATCACCATGAAGTAACCGATGAAGTGCGCAGCGCCCTTGATGAAGCTCGGGAACGCGGTGTGAAGGTGGTTCTTTGCACAGGTCGTCCGCTTGCCGGCGTGCGCCGCTACTTAAAGGACCTTCGTCTTGAAGATGAAGAGGATTATGTGATTGCCTATAATGGTGCTATCGTGCAAAACACACATACAAATGAAGTAGTGTTTAAGCAGTCGCTTGGCTATGAAGATTTCCGCGCACTGCACGATCTGAGCCTGACGCTTGATACGCCGATGCACTTTTTTGATGCAGAGTATTTATACACGACGAACAAACTGATCAGCCCGTATACCGTACATGAAGCGTTTATTACGAAAATTCCATTTCTTCATACCACGGTAGAAGAAGTGCCGACTGACATTGCCATGCCAAAGGTAATGTATATTGATGAACCGGAACGTTTGGACCGGACCATTGCGGCGATTCCTGCTGAAATCAATGATAAATACATGATGGTGAAAAGTGCACCGTTTTATTTGGAGATTTTACATCGCGAAGTCAGCAAAGGAAATGCGGTGAAACGTTTGTCTGAGAAGCTGGGCATTAAACAGGAAGAAGTCATGACAATCGGTGACAACGGAAACGACCTGTCGATGATTCAGTTTGCAGGATGTGGCGTAGCGATGGAAAATGCGATTCCGATGGTAAAAGAAGCGGCTGATTTTCAAACAAAATCCAACAACGAGCATGGCGTGGCCCATGCGATTCGTGAATTGGTGCTTGTGTAAGGCCGGATAAAAAGAATTTGGGCCGGATTTCTATCTGCGATGGCTGGAAGAAGAAGTTTCCGGCCATCAGCGGCTAAAATCCGGCCTATTTGTTATGTTTCCGGCTTAAACCAGGGTTTTTCGTTCGCCCGCCAGCAGTAAATAAATAGCCTGCGTCCCTTTATCGTCATGGCCCTGCTCTGACAGTTTGTCGTACAGCGATTTAGCGAGTGTAAGGCCTGGTGTATTCATGCCCATGGCCTCAGCTGATTCAATCGCAATGTTCATATCTTTAATAAAGTGCTTAATGTAAAAGCCAGGTTCAAAATCACCTTTGATCATGCGCGGCGCAAGATTTGCCAGTGACCAGCTGCCAGCGGCTCCGCTTCCGATGCTGCCAAGCACCTGCTCTGGATCAAGTCCTGCTTTTTCCGCATACACAATCGCTTCTGCGACACCCATCATGTTCGACGCAATGGCGATTTGGTTGCACATTTTCGTATGCTGGCCTGCACCGGCCGGTCCTTGAAGAATAATGTTTTGCCCCATTGCTTCGAGGACGGGTTTTACTGCGTCAAAATCAGCTTGATCCCCGCCGACCATAATCGTTAATGTACCGTTTTTGGCGCCCACATCCCCGCCCGATACCGGTGCATCCAAAACGTGAATGTCTTTCTTTTTGCCTTCTTCATACAGTTTCTCAGCTAAAAGGGGGCTTGAAGTCGTCATATCAACGGCATACGATCCTGGTTTAGCGTTTGATAAAATGCCATCCTCTTCAAGATAAACGGCTTCTACATCACTCGGATAGCCGACAATCGTAATGATTACATCCGCTGTCTGCGCCACTTCTGCCGGTGTATCTTTCCAGATAGCGCCTGCGTCGAGCAGTTCCTGCGCCCGTTCTTTTGTCCGGTTATAGACGACAACCGGGTAGCCTGCCTTCATTAAATGGCCGGCCATGCTTTTTCCCATTACACCTGTTCCGATAAATCCAACCGTTTTGCTCATATGTAATCGACTCCTTCCAAAAATTTCTTCCTTCTTTATTGTATCAAAAAAACCGGGCGGTTGTTTTAGATTTTACTGTAGGTGGTAAAATGCTAAAGATAAGAAAAGGAGGAGCACAAAATGAAAGATGTCCAAACGAAACGGGTAGTGCTCCGTTTTCATAAAGGAACAGCAGAGCAGACGGAAGACCGCATTGTGACCGAGCAGCCGGTAACGGTCAAAATCAATGGAAACGAATTTGTTACCATGGTGTGTACACCGTCTTACATAGAAGATATGGTTATTGGGTATTTAGCGTCAGAAGGTGTTATTCGCCGTTATGAGGATATGAAGCAAATGCGAATAGAAGATTCGGGCTTTGTTCATGTAGAGCTGGCGCGTGTCAATCCATTTTTTGAACATCTCCAAAACAAGCGGTATATCACATCATGCTGCGGCATGAGCCGGCAGGGATTCGTGTTTGCCAATGACGCGCTTACCGCGAAAAAAATGCATGATATTCATGTGAAAGCAACACCGGATCTTTGTTTTTCATTGATGAAGCAGATGCAGGAAGATGCGGATGTGTTTAAAGAAACAGGCGGTGTTCACAACGCAGCACTTTGTGATGAATCCGGTATTTTGCTGCATCGAATGGATATTGGCCGGCATAACGCTCTCGATAAATTATATGGATATTGCCTGCGGAATGGCGTGTCGACGAGGGGGAAAATCCTTGTGTTCAGCGGCCGGATTTCCTCGGAGATCTTACTTAAAGCAGCCAAGATCGGCTGTGAGATGGTTTTGTCAAAATCAGCGCCGACAGAATTGGCCCTGCAGGCAGCCGAAGAACTCGGCATTACTACGGTTGGCTTTATCCGGGGCGGCTCTATGAACGTGTATACCAGGCCTGAACGAATCATCTTGCGTTAAAAAGGGCCCTTTGCTATAATAGATAACGCTTACATGAAAAGGCTTCCTTCGGTGATGAAGGAAATAGAAAACGAGCCACCTTGTTTTTTCTATCATGATAGTAATGGCATTTCTTTCGACGGGAAACGAAAGAAGCAGACAGCATGCTCACAAGAGCATGCTGTCTTTTTTTGTTTATTTCTATTCCCGAAAGGGTATTTTTACAAAGTCTTTTGAAATGATAGAAAATGTTAAAAATGGGCAGGCACAATGATCATGAAAAAGGGGGAGTTCTTGTTGTGACCGATTACGTGAAAGTGACGATTAATGGGCAGAAAATGAGTATTCCAGGAGACGTATCTATTTTGCAGGCACTTCAAGAGCAGGAGGTAGAGGTACCGCATGTTTGTTATCATCCGCAGCTGGGTGCCATCGAAACGTGTGACACGTGTTTGATTGAAGTGAATGGGGAATTTGTCCGCTCTTGTTCTACTCCTATTGAAGATGGGGATGTCATTGACACCACTTCAGGTGAAGTAAAGCGGGTTCAGAATATCGCGATGGACCGGATTTTGCATAATCATGACTTGTATTGCACGGTCTGTGATTACAATAATGGACGCTGTGAAGTGCACAATACCGTTAAACAAATGAAAATCGAGCATCAAAACGAACCTTATGAAGAAAAGCCATATGCAGTTGACAATACAAACCCTTTTTACCGTTATGACCCGGATCAGTGCATCCTGTGCGGCCGCTGTGTAGAAGCGTGTCAGGATTTGCAGGTAACTGAAACGTTGTCCATTGATTGGAGCCTGGAGCGGCCACGCGTTGTGTGGGATGATGGGCGTCCGATTAACGAATCTTCATGCGTATCGTGTGGACACTGTTCTACTGTCTGCCCATGTAACGCCATGATGGAAAAAGGAATGGTCGGGGAAGCCGGCTTTCTAACAGGCATTAAACAAGACACGCTGAAATCTATGATTGAATTGACGAAAAATGCAGAAACAGGCTTTAGTTCCATTATGCCAATTTCTGATGTGGAAGCAGCGATGCGCCAGACGCGCATTAAGAAAACAAAAACGGTCTGCACATATTGCGGTGTTGGCTGCAGCTTTGAAGTATGGACGAAAGACCGGCATATTTTAAAAGTGGAGCCGACAGTGGAAGCACCGGCAAATGGTGTATCTACCTGTGTAAAAGGAAAGTTCGGCTGGGATTTTGTCAACAGCGAGGATCGTCTGACAAAACCGTTGATTCGA
Organism: Domibacillus sp. 8LH; assembly: GCF_038806185.1. Classification (NCBI taxonomy): domain Bacteria; kingdom Bacillati; phylum Bacillota; class Bacilli; order Caryophanales; family Bacillaceae; genus Domibacillus; species Domibacillus sp. 8LH. The sequence goes on from NZ_JAVJNG010000002.1 coordinate 213,407, forward strand.
GACGGCGAATCATTCCGCGAAGCAGAATGGGAAGAAGCTCTTTCACTGATCGAATCGAAATTTAAAAACATAAAAGAAACATATGGTCCTGAATCAATGGCCTTCATTTCTTCTTCAAAATGTACAAATGAAGAATCATACTTAATGCAAAAACTTGCCCGCGGCGTCATCGGTACAAACAACGTCGATAACTGCTCACGCTACTGCCAGACACCAGCAACAGTCGGGCTGTTCCGGACAGTCGGCTACGGCGGTGACTCTGGTTCTATCACGGATATTGAACAGGCCGGCCTTGTGATGATTGTCGGTGCAAACAGTGCTGAGTCTCACCCTGTACTTGCTACACGGGTTAAACGGTCCCATAAATTATTTGGCCAAAAGCTGATTGTTGCAGACCTTCGGAAAAATGAAATGGCAGACCGGGCTGACTTGTTTATTCAGCCAAAAGCCGGTACGGATCTTGTCTGGCTCTCAGCGGTCACAAAATATATTGTGGACCAGGGCTGGGCTGATGAAGAATTCCTGCAAAAGCGGGTCAACGGCATTGAAGAATATATTGCCAGCATTCAGCCATATACACTCGAGTACGCCGAGCAAGTAACCGGTATTTCACAGCAGGAACTGATTACGATTGCCGAAACGATTCACAATACAAAATCAACATGTATTCTTTGGGCAATGGGTGTTACACAGCACGTGGGCGGAAGTGACACAAGTACAGCGATTTCGAACCTGCTGCTCATTACCGGCAACTACGGAAAACCAGGTGCCGGAAGTTATCCGCTGCGCGGCCATAACAATGTGCAGGGTGCAAGTGATTTCGGCAGTATGCCGGACCGATTCCCGGGCTACCAAAGCGTGAAGGATGACGCTGTACGCGCTAAATATGAAAAAAGCTGGGGTACAAAAATCCCAGCGGAGCCAGGCTTAAACAACCATGAAATGGTGTCCGGCATCCATGCAGGCAACGTGAAACTTATGTACTTAAAAGGCGAAGACATGGGCTTAGTAGATTCAAATTTAAACTATGTTCATTCCGCTTTTGAGAAACTAGATTTCTTCGTGGTACAGGATATTTTCTTGTCCAAAACGGCTCAGTTTGCCGACGTCGTTCTGCCAGCTTCCCCGTCTTTTGAGAAAGAGGGCACATTTACAAATACAGAACGCCGTATTCAGCGCTTGTATCAAGTGTTCGAGCCGATGGGTGATTCAAAACCGGACTGGCAGATCATCATGGAAATAGCGAACCGACTTGGTGCCGGCTGGGAATACACACATCCAGGCGAAATTATGGCTGAGGCAGCAAGCCTGATGCCGATTTATTCAGGTGTCACATATGACCGCCTTGAAGGCTTTAACAGTCTGCAGTGGCCGGTAGCGGAAGACGGGACTGATTCACCGCTGCTCTTTAAAACGCTGTTCCCGTTCCCGGACGGCAAAGCACGGCTTTATCCGGTCGAGTGGAGCGAGCCGCTCCAATACGAAGAAGAATATGACCTTCATGTCAACAATGGCCGGCTTTTAGAGCACTTCCATGAAGGTAACATGACGTATAAATCTGCTGGTATTTCTTCAAAAACACCGAGCGTCTTCTTGGAGGTATCGCCGGAGCTTGCGGCCGAGCGGGGGCTTGAAGACGGAACCGTTGTCCGGCTGACATCACCGTATGGAAGCGTAAAAGTTCCATGTCTTGTCACAGACCGAGTGAAAGGCAAAGAAGTGTACCTGCCGATGAACAGCCAGGGAGAAGGCGCGATCAACTATTTGACGAGCAGTTATGCTGACAAAGATACAGATACGCCGGCTTACAAAGAAATCAGTGCGAAAATGGAAATCTTATCAGCTAAAGGAGACAACCCATTGCCAAGCATCAATCACCGCAACGGCAATCCGCAGCCGCAAATCGGTGTACAAGTCGAGAAAAAATGGGCGCGGCCGGATTATGTGTTCCCTGGTGACTTGGTAACGAAAGGAGTGTCGAAGCGTGGCTAGAGCAATCACGGCGATACGCCGCTTAGAAATCAGTGAAGAAGAACAGCGCCGCCGAGACCTTGAAGAATTGGGAACGTTGCTCATTGAACACAAAGAAGTCATTAAAGATTTTCTGCATATGCTGAATAAAATTCAAGACCGCAGCGGCCTAGATGTGGTAACCGGCTTGTTTGATAAAGGCGATGAGGTACTTGATGTGCTGGTTAAAGCAACGGACAAGCCTGAAGTCGCGAAAATGATTAAAAACAGCCTGCTTCTGCTTGGCTCGCTTGGAAAAATCAATATTGAAGACATGAATCCATTTATTGAAAAAATCAACGGCGGCTTACATCACGCTGTCCGCTCAGAGAATAAAGAAGCGGGCTACGGTTCCATGCTTCGAACCTTAGCCGCTCCGGAAACAAAAGAAGCGCTCGTATTTCTTCTTTCGTTCCTCAAAGGAATGGGAGCAGGTGCACCGAAGCCGCGGCCTGTGCCAAAGAAGAAAAAAGGGAAAAAGAGCTGGCTTGTAGCCGCAGGCCTGTCACTTGCCAGCGTCGTTCTTTTATCAAAACAGTCGAGTAAAACAGATTCAGAATCTCTCGAGTACGACGTCGTTCATCATCAGTAAAAAGAAAAAGCAGTGCGTTTAAGAATACCGGTTGAACGCACTGCTTTTCTATTACAGACCAGGAGGGCTTCAGATGGCTTATTATCCCCCTAAGAAAATTGCCCAGGTGGCCATAGAAGCAGGTAAAACAAAAACTGAGCTCCCGCTTCCTCAAATGCTTGTATTAGGATTTTTAGGAGGCGCCTTTATTTCAATTGGATACTTGTTAGCGATCCGGGTATCAGCTGATGTTCCGCATGAATGGGGATCGTTTGCTTCTTTTTTAGGCGCAGCCGTTTTTCCGCTTGGCCTTATTTTAATTCTCATTGGCGGGGCAGAACTGCTGACCGGCAATATGATGGCCATTCCAATGGCATTTCTGGCTAAAAGAGTGACCATTTCAAGATTGCTGCATAATTGGTTTTGGATTACGATCAGCAACTTTATCGGTGCCCTGTTTGTCGCATATTTTTTTGGCCACGTAGTTGGACTGACAGAAACCGGTCCATACTTGGAGAAAACCGTTTTAACCGCCCACGCAAAAGTAGATACAGCTTTTTGGCCGGCTTTCATTTCCGGCATCGGCTGCAACTGGCTTGTAGGGCTGGCTGTCTGGCTCGCGTACGGCGCAGACGATATTGGCGGGAAAATTCTGGCCATCTGGTTTCCGATTATGGGCTTTGTCGCGATTGGATTCCAGCATATTGTCGCCAACATGTTTGTGATTCCGGCAGCAATTTTTGCCGGAGAGTTAACCTGGATGGACTTTCTGCGAAACTTTGTACCGGTATACTTGGGAAATGCCGTCGGTGGTTTCGTTTTTGTTGCCATGGTGTATTGGATTGCTTACGTGTCGAGAAGCTCCGTGCCGGCCGATAAATAACATAAAAAAACCACTCTCTTCATGAAGAGAGTGGTTTTTTTATGTTAATCAAGCAGTCCAACCATTTTTAAACCCTTTAAAATCCCGTCTGCATCAACATTAGTCGTCACGTGCTTGGCGGCATTAATCGCTTCTGGGTGTCCATCGCCCATTGCTACACTGTTTACCACCATCTTCAGCATTTCTACGTCATTTAAGCCGTCTCCAAATGCATAAATATCTTCTGGTAAAATGCCAAGTTTATCAATGACTTTTTGAATTCCTTTTGCTTTTGATCCGCCAGCCGGCACGATATCAACAGAGACAGGATGCCAGCGGACAAAATCAAACTCAGGAAACGCTTTTTCATATTCTTTGTCTTCCGGGTCCTGGCAGAACAACAGAGACTGATACAGGTCGCGCCCTTCATGGTAGGTCGGGTCATGCTCAGGGAAGTAATTGATTTTCAGTGAGTTAATACCCGTTGTAACATGCTCGTGTTCAGGCGTATTGGCTTTCATATCTTCATGATCCATAAACACAACAGGATGCTTTCGTTCAATGGCTACATCTGTTAAGCGGAGCAGAGCTTCTTTATTAAGCGGATTTTTATAGAGCGGTTCTCCTTTGAAAACAACATACTGACCGTTGTAGCTGACGAATGTTTCAATGCCCAGCTCCTTGCGCAGACCTTCGAACATAAATGGCGCACGCCCTGTGGCAATCGCTACTTCATGGCCGTGCTCTTGAAGCTCACGGATAGCCTGCCGGGTAGAAGCCGGCAGCTTTTTGTCATGATCGTACAATGTGCCGTCTATATCAAAAAAAATAATTTTTTGGCTCATAAAAATCCCCTTCACGTTTTATTTTCCCTTTATATACTAGCAAACGAAAGTCAATCGAACAATTGAAACATTATGTAACCGCTTTTAATTTTCAGAAAAGTAATCGCTTTATTTTCGCTTAACCTCTTGACGAAAAGAAGAGAAGGTTATATGCTATTTACAAATGTAACACATACGAACAAAAGTAAAGGGAGGAACAATCATGGTAACCAAATTAAACCTGCCCACTTCGATCACAGATGAAAAACTAAGAGACTTATACAAAGAAATGTGGCTGATCCGTTATTTTGACGAGAAAGTAGACCAGTTTTTTGCGAAGGGGCTTATTCATGGAACGACGCACCTTTGTGTCGGACAGGAAGCATCAGCAGCTGGCTCGATCGCTGTACTCGAGCCTCGGGACAAAATTGTCTCTACACACCGGGGTCACGGACACTGTATTTCCAAAGAAGGCGATGTTAATAAAATGATGGCTGAGCTGTTCGGTCGTGAAACCGGTTACTGTAAAGGGAAAGGCGGCTCGATGCACATTGCAGACGTAGAAAAAGGCAACCTGGGTGCAAACGGGATCGTAGGCGGCGGCATTCCGCTTGCAGTTGGAGCAGCCCTGACATCCAAAATGAGAAATGAAGACTATGTAGTGCTTTGCTTCTTTGGAGACGGGGCATCCAATGAAGGAAGTTTCCATGAATCGGTCAACCTTGCGGCTATTTGGGATTTGCCGGTTGTGTTTATTTGCGAAAATAACCAGTACGGCATGTCGGGCCCGGTCAAAGACATGACCCGCGTTGAACATATTGCAGACCGCGCGAAAGCATATGGAATTCCGGGAGAAATTGTAGACGGCTGTGACATGATCGACATTATGAACAGTGTAGACAACGCTGTGCGCCGTGCGCGTGAAGGCGGCGGGCCGACGTTGATTGAAATGAAAACATACCGCTGGAAAGGCCACTCAAAAAGCGACGCGAAAAAGTACCGTACGCGTGAGGAAGAAAACGAGTGGAGAGCGAAAGACGGCATTAAGCGGTTTAAGGAAGCACTGATTGCCTCGGGTGTTTTAACAGAAGACGAAGCGAAAGCCTTGCAGAAAGAAGCAAATCAGGAGATTGAAGAAGCGGTGCGATTTGCGGAAGCGAGTCCAGAACCGTCCATTGATACTTTAGAAGAAGACGTATACGCGTAAAAACAGGAGGGATGGAGACCATGACAACAGTTACGCCAGCAACAGGAAGAGAAATTACGTATCTAGAAGCCGTTCGGGAAGCCATGAGCCAGGAAATGCGTCAAAACAGCGATGTATTTATTCTTGGAGAAGACATAGGAGTATACGGCGGCGCGTTCGGTGTAACGCGCGGCATGATTGAAGAGTTCGGTCCGGAGCGCGTGCGCAATACACCGATTTCAGAAGCAGCGATTTCTGGTGCAGCGGTCGGGGCAGCTTTGACAGGGATGCGTCCGATTTTAGAACTGCAATTCTCGGACTTTATTACAATTGCCATGGATCAGATGGTCAACCAGGCCGCCAAAACACGTTATATGTTTGGCGGTAAAGGAAAAGTGCCAATGGTGCTTCGTACACCGGCTGGATCTGGAACAGGCGCGGCTGCCCAGCATTCGCAAAGCCTAGAAGCGTGGATGGCCCATATTCCAGGATTGAAAGTGGTTCAGCCTTCTACGGCTTACGACGTAAAAGGACTTTTAAAGGCAGCGATGGATGATGACAACCCGGTTGTTTTCTATGAACATAAGTTACTATACAGAACATCTGGTCATGTGCCGGAAGAACAATACTCTATTCCGCTTGGAAAAGCTGATGTAAAGCGGGAAGGAACAGACGTAACGATTGTCGCAACAGCCATTATGGTTCATAAAGCGCTCGAAGCAGCAGCGGAGCTTGAAAAAGAAGGCATTAGCGTTGAAGTTATCGATCCGCGTACGATCGTGCCGCTTGATGAAGAAACCATTATTGAGTCTGTCAAGAAAACGGGACGTCTCATTGTGGTACATGAAGCGGTGAAGCGCGGCGGCATCGGCGGAGAAATCGCCAGCATGATTGCGGAAAGTGAAGCATTTGACTACTTAGACGCGCCGATCAAGCGCCTGGGCGGACTGGCAGTGCCGATTCCGTACAATCCGACACTTGAAAAAGCGGCGATTCCTCAGGTACCGGATATTATTGCAGCGGTAAAAGAAACGGTGAAAAACAAGTAAGAAGGAGGGAGAACGATGGCTAAAGAAATTTTTATGCCAAAGCTGAGCAGCACGATGGAAACAGGAACCCTCCTTCAATGGTTTAAGGAAGAGGGGGACAGCGTCGAGATTGGCGAGCCGCTTTTTGAAATTATGACGGACAAAATCAATATTGAAGTAGAGTCGTATGAGGAAGGCGTTTTATTAAAGAAATACTTTGGAGAAGACGACCAGGTGCCGGTGAATCATGTAATCGGCTATATTGGAACCGAAGGGGAAGACGTGCCACAAGAAGCACCAGGTGTATCGGGTGCTGAAACAGAAGAAGCCGCTCCAACAGAAAACCCAGAGCCGCAGCTTGTTACAGCGGGAAGTGCAGAAACAGTGATCACGGACGAAAAGCCGCGGGCTACACCGGCTGCCCGGCACCTTGCCCGGACAGAAGGAATCGAGCTTCGTGACGTACAAGGAAGCGGCCCGAATGGGCGCGTGCATAAAAAAGATGTAACCGCTCACGCAGAAAGCAGTCCAGTCGAGGCAAAAGCAACACCGCTTGCCCGCAAGGTTGCGGCAGGAGAAGGTGTCGATCTATCCACTGTACAGGGAAGCGGCGCCAATGGCAAAGTCGTGAAACAAGATGTGATTTCCGCCAAACGCACAACAGCGCCTGCTGCGGATACATCGACGCGCAAAAAAATGTCAGGTATGCGTAAAGTGATTGCTGAACGTATGGTACAAAGCAAGCAGACAGCACCTCACGTCACGATGACGAGCGAGATTGATATGACAAAAGTAAAAGAACTGCGTGCATCGCTTCTGCCGGTTGTGGAAAAGCAGACGGGCTTCCGCTTGTCATACACGGAAATTCTAATGAAAGCAACAGCCGCAGCTCTGGCACGGCATCCAGAAATCAACGTATCGCTTGAAGGCGATGAAATCGTCCAGCACGGCCATGTTCACCTCGGCCTTGCCGTAGCGGTGGCGGACGGCTTAATGGTGCCGGTCATTAAAGATGTGCTCGCTAAGGGGCTGGCGGAGCTGACACAGGATGCAAAAGAAATCAGCCAGCGGGCGCGTGAAAATAAGCTGCTCCCTGATCAAATGAAAGGGTCCACGTTTACGATCAGCAATGTTGGTATGTATGCCGTTGATATGTTTACGCCGGTCATTAATCAGCCGGAAAGCGCCATCTTAGGCGTAGGACGGATGCAGGACAAGCCAGTCGCGGTAAACGGAGCGCTTGAAATCCGGCCAATGATGACACTCAGCTTGTCATTTGACCACCGTGTGATTGATGGAGCACCGGCAGCCGCCTTTTTAACGGAGCTTAAAGACATTTTAGAAAATCCATATGAGCTGCTTGTATAAGGAGTGTAACTTATGACATCATACGATATCGTCGTTGTAGGAGGCGGGCCGGGGGGCTATGTCGCCGCGCTTCACGCGGCGGAGCTTGGCAAAAGGACAGCATTAGTAGAACCAGATTTTTTAGGCGGCACGTGTTTAAACCGCGGCTGCATTCCGTCTAAAACGCTGCTCAAGCATGCAGAAATCATAGAATCCATCGAAAAAGCAAGGAACTGGGGTATTGAAACCGGGGAAATGACGCTTTCGTTCGATAAAATGAAAAAGCGGAAAAATGACGTGATTGAACGGCTGCGCGGCGGCATTGCGTTTTTGCTGAAACAGGGAAAAATTGATGTCTATAACGGCTTCGGCTCTGTTAAAGAAGGCGGGCGTGTAGCGGTCAAAACGGAATCTGGTGAAGAAACGATCCAGGCGGCGAAAGTGATCGTCGCCACCGGTTCAACACCGGCTGTACCGCCGATTCCTGGCCTTGACTCAGTCCACTTTGATACGAGTGACACGATTTTTGATATTCCAGAGATTCCAAAGTCCGTTGTCATTATCGGCGGAGGGGTGATCGGTGTAGAATTTGCCTGCATCTTCGCTTCTCTCAAGTCAAAGGTCACGATTGTGGAAGCAGCGGATCGAATTGTACCGACAGAAGACGCGGAAGCTGCCAAGCTGTTAGCAAAAGCGCTGAAGAAAAAAGGCGTCGCGATTCAAACAAAAGCGAAAGTGCAGTCGGTGCGGGAAGAAAACGGGATCAAAATCGTCACCTGTATGGATGCGAAAGAAAAAGAGTTTGAGGTGGAAGCTGATACACTGCTTGTCAGCACAGGAAGACGGCCAAATGTATCTGCAGCCGGTGAGCTGAACTTGAACATGAATGGGCCATTTATCGCTGTAAACGAGCGAATGGAAACGAGCAGTCCTAACGTTTACGCGGTCGGTGATGTAATCGGCGGCTGGCAGCTGGCCCACGCGGCAAGTGCAGAAGGAGTCGTTGCGGCAAACAATGCAGCCGGTGTCCCGGATATAATCGACTACAAAGTGATGCCGCGCTGTATTTATACATTGCCGGAAATTGCAGGGGTTGGCTTAACAGAAGATGAAGCAAAAGCGCAGGGGATAGACGTGCGGGTTGAGAAATTTGATTTTGCCGGAAGCGGCAAAGCGTTGGCAGCCGGCGAGCCGGAGGGATTTACGAAGATCATTTACGAAGCGAAGTACGGTGAAATCATTGGTGTGGTGATGGCCGGCCCGCACGTAACGGAAATGATCTCTGAGGCCTCTGCCTTTATGTATTTAGAAGGCACACTGGATGAAGCAGCCAAAATGATTCATCCGCACCCAACGATCTCGGAAACATTTTTTGAAGCAGCGGTTCACGCGGTCAATAAGCTGAAGAAGCAGGCATAACCAAAAAAGGAGGCATAAACATGGGAGGGGACGAACAAAAGCTGATGGTGAAAACCGCTTCGCTTTACTACCACGATGAATGGACACAGGCGCAAATTTCCAAGCAAATCGGCATGTCCCGTCCCATTGTCTCCCGGCTGCTTCAGAGGGCAAAGGATTCGGGAATTGTCGAAGTGTTTATTAAGGATGAAACGGTTCACACAGTTGCCTTGGAACAGCGGCTTGAAGCGGTATACGGCCTTGACGAAGCAGTCGTCGTGCCTCAAAGCCGGGCGCAGGGCCATTCTATGAAAAGTGCTGTTGCAGCAGCTGGTGCGTACTATGCCGCTAAAAAAACCAGGAATGTGAATCGTCTCGGTATTTCCTGGGGAACCACCGTGGCGGAGCTCGTAAAGCATTTTCCGTTTGATAAGCGTCCGGATTTGCACATTGTCCCGCTTGAAGGCGGGATGGGAAGGGCATCGATCGATATTCACGCGAATCACCTGGCTTATGAGCTGGCGAAAAAAAGCGGCGCCTCCTGTTCGTATTTATATGCGCCGGCGATTGTGGATTCAGAAGAAATGAAAGATCACTTTATGAAGATGGCTGACATTAAAAGTGTGCTTCGTGAAGGAGCCGGCGTGGAAATGGCGATTATCGGCGTAGGCAATCCGCACGAAAATTCGACGCTTGAGAAAGTAGGCTACCTTCGTAAAGAAGAAGCGGAATCTCTTAAAGAAGCAGGAGCAGCGGGTGATGTTGGATTCCGTTTTTTTAATGACCACGGCTCCGCCATTGATCACCCTTTTAACAACAGAGTGGTCGGCATTCCGCTTGAGCAGCTTAAACAAATTCCATCCGTCATGGCGGTGGCAGATGGAACGAACAAACAAAGAAGCATGAAGGGTCTTCTCGCAAGTGGAATCGTCAATATATTAGTCATTGATGAAGGCTTAGCCTTGACGCTTCTGAACAATTGATTGAGGCGCTTACAAAAGAACACATCTGAAACAAGGTGTGTCTTTTTCTTCCTTTTCTTAAAGAAAACGCTCTCATTTTTGCGTGTAATTGTTATAATAAAATAGAAAGAGACGTATTACGTCCTGTCAAAATATTATCTATGACATAAACAAAAAGAGGGATTTCAATGTTAAGCTGGGAAGAGCGCCGTCAACTTGTGAAAGTGGCGAATTTATATTATACGGAAGGCTGGACACAGCAGCAGATTGCCAAAAAAATCGGGGTATCCCGTCCAGTGATTTCTAAAATGCTGCAGCGGGCAAAAGACGCCGGCATTGTAGAAGTGTACATAAAAGACGAAAGCGTGCATACGGTAGAGCTGGAGAAAGGATTGGAAGAAAAGTTCGGCCTTCAAGATACCGTCGTGGTTCCATCGGTTGGCTTTACACCAGATATGGTGCGCCGAGCGGTCGGGCAGGCTGCTGCTCATTACGTGTCACGTCATTTAAAAACAGATGTGGAGCGGCTCGGCATTTCCTGGGGGACGACACTGTCTGAATTTGTAAAGGAATATCCATTTGAACGGCGGGAGAATATGAATATTGTGCCGCTTGTCGGCGGCATGGGAACAAAAAGTGTAGAGATTCATGCCAACCAGCTGGCGTACGAGCTGGCGAAAAAAATGAACGGCACCTGCTCATACTTGTACGCACCGGCCATTGTAGAATCAGTCGAATTAACCGAGCGGCTCGTACAAATGCAGGATATTGCCCAGGTGCTCGAAGAAGGAAAAAATGTAGAAGTAGCGATTGTTGGAATCGGGAACCCGCACAAGGGATCTACGATGAAAGACATCGGCTATATCCATGAAACAGATATCCAAAGCTTGAAAAAAGCAGGCGCCATCGGAGACATCGGTTCCCGCTTTTTCGATCAGGATGGTGTCCCGATTGAACATGAATTAAACAAGCGGATTATCGGTCTCCGGCTGAGAGACTTAAAGAACATTCCGTACGTGATCGGCATTGTCGAGGGAACCTACAAAGCGGAAAGCATCGAAGCGGCCCTGAAAGGCGGCTACGTACAAACGCTCATTACCGATGAACAAACCGCATTAGCTCTTTTAAACTAAATCATTGCTGTTTAAGCTGCCGGAGGTTTCTGGCAGTTTTTTCATTTGTTTCGTTTCAGCACAATTGTGTACAAAGCGATGGATAAAAACTGTGATGAAAACGCATACATTTTCAGAAAAAATCGTGATAGCATGTAATTAAGCAAGGAGGTCATATTGATGTATCTGGACGAAAGAAGCAGCTTATTGTTAAAAGACCTCGTTTTCAATCCTCATGTTAAAAACAAGGATTTAGAGGAAAAGTACGGGCTGAGCCGGCGCCAGGTCGGTTACAGTATTAACAAAATTAACAGCTGGCTGACTTCAAATAATTTGCCCGTCATTGAAAGGGCAAAAAATGGATTTTTTATCATTCAAGCAGAAGTCCGCTCCTACTTCAAAATGGATCATCAAGCAGAGGCCGCCGGGCAGCCGTACATTTTTTCTGAGAATGAACGGGCAGAGCTCATCTTACTTATGATTTTAAGCAAAAGGGAGGAATTGTCGCTTATCCATTTTACGAGTGCCCTATGTGTAAGCAAGAATACCATTTTAAATGATTTGAAAATGGCTCAAACGCTGCTGAAGCCGCATGGTCTTGAAGTAGATTACTCCCGGCAGAGCGGGTACGAAATGATCGGAAGTGAAATTCAAAAAAGAAAATTTCTGATTCATCTTGTGCAAAGAATACTTGAAAAAGAGCATGGAGAATGGGCTCTTGAAAGTGTCAAAGAAATTCATAAACAAAGAAAAGTGGATATTCAGCAATGGCTTGAGCAAGTAGAACAGCAGCTGAATTTAACATTTACCGATGAAAAAATGAAGCAGCTTCCTTACATCCTTGCGATTACACTAGAGAGAATTGAGCAATTTGAACGAATTGATGCGGCATTTTGTATCCATTACGAGGAACTGTCAGATACGAAAGAATATCAGGCGGTCGAGCTGCTTTTGCAAGGGGATGAAACCATTCCAAGGGAAGAGCGGCTGTTTATCGCCTTAAACCTCTTGGCATCCAATGTTTCTTCCTATGAGGTCCTGACAGATACAGATCTTCCTGAACTCGTAAAAGCAGTAGAAACCACCTTGCACTTGTTTGAAAAAAATGCCTGCATTGAGCTAAAGGAAAAAGAAAACTTAACCCGGCTTATTTTTATTCATATGAAGCCGGCTTATTACCGGATTAAGTATCATCTGACCACTTCTAACCAGTACGCCGAAAAAATTGATGCAGAATTTGGAGAACTTCATTTTTTAATTAAGCAGTCTATCGCACCGTTAGAAGAACTGATTGGAGAGCCTATTCCAGAAAGTGAGACCGTCTACTTAACGATGTTTATAGGGGGATGGCTCGAACGGCAGGGGGATCGGATCGACAGCAAAGTACGGGCGGTCGTGGTTTGTCCAAACGGATTGTCAGTTTCAAAGCTGATGAGACAAACACTTCAAACCATTTTTCCGGAGTTTTTATTTTGGGATTCTCTATCGATCAGAGAATTTCAGCAGTATACGCGCGAGTACGAATTGGTTTTTGCCCCGCATGTACTGCTGACGGATAAACCCCTGTTTATTGTAAAGCAGCTGCCGACGGAAGAAGAGAAAATGCAGCTTAGGAAACGGGTGATGCAGGAGTTATATGGATATGTGCCATCCGCCCTGAATGTGGAAGAAATTTTTTCAATTATTCACAAGCATGGCCAGATCAAAGACGAAAAAAAGCTAAAAAAAGAATTACAGACACTGCTCGAGGCGAAGCAGGCAGGGGCAGGGATTCAAACGCTGAAAAAACAGGAGCGGCTTGACTTGACCCATTTTATCAACGAAAGCACGCTGACCATTGTCCCGTCTGTGTCCGATTGGAAAGAGGCCATCCGCCTGGCCGCAGCTCCGCTCGTTCAAGCCGGGAAAATCGAGCCGGCATACACAGAAGCGGTGATCAAAGAACACAACTACGAAAACCCTTATATGGTTTTGGGAAAACATGTCGCTATCCCTCATGCGAGCCCGGAAAAAGGCGTGCACGAAACAGCGATGGGCCTGCTGTGCATCGAGGATGGTGTGCCATTTTCAGACCATTTTCATATTCATCTAGTAGTCGTAATTGCGGCAAAAGACAAAGAAAAGCATATTCGAGCATTGTTTCAGCTTTCACAGCTGGCGCTTGAGCACGAAGAAGTTCAGCGAATAGCGAAAGCAAAAAGCAAAGCGGACGCTGCCGGGAGAATTAAAATGTATATAGAAAAGGGTGAGCAAAATGGACAGTCACATTACCTTAACGAAACAGCTGATTGAACTTCAAGCAAGTCACCGCTCAAGCTCAGCTGTTATTAAGCACTTGTTTGAAAAACTGCATACACACCAGTATGTAAAAAAGTCTTTTTTAGAAGCCGTGTTGAAGAGGGAGGAAATCTACCCGACCGGATTGCCGCTTTCAAAAATGGGTGTGGCAATTCCGCACACGGACTCAGAGCATGTGTTGAAGCCGGCTATCGCGGTTAGTGTTCTGCAAAACCCGGTTGTATTCAATATGATGGGCAGCCCGGACACACAAATTAGTGTCGATATTGTACTGATGCTGGCAATATCTGATCCGAAAAAGCAGCTGGCCATGCTGCAGCGGCTGATGAATGTTTTTCAGGATGAACAAGCGATGGAAGCCATTAAAAATGCCAAGGCAGAAGAAAAAATTGTCGAGCTGCTGAATAATAAATTGCAGCTTATCGAAATAAAGTAAGATGAAAGCGCTTCAATCTCATACTAATCAGGGGGTGTAAACATGATTAAAGATGTTGTGGATTTTGTATTAGATTTAGGGCCATCCATTATGCTTCCCATTATTATGCTTGCGTTTGGACTTATTTTAAAACAGGGATTTAATAAGTCGTTCCGAGCGGCTTTAACCATCGGTATCGGCTTCGTCGGAATTAATCTTGTGATTGGTCTGCTTATGGAAGCGCTCGGGCCCGCCACACAAGCCATGGTCAAATCATTAGGGCTCAGCCTGGACATCCTGGATGTCGGCTGGCCGATCGGCGCGGCTATTTCATTCGGTACACCGGTGGCCCCGCTTATGATTCCGCTTATTCTCATATTAAATGTAATTATGCTTTCGTTAAACTGGACGAAAACACTAAATGTCGATATTTGGAATTTCTGGCACCTTATTTTCGCTGCTTCTATTGCGTACTATGCGTACGACAATATGCTGCTCGCTATTATAGTCGGCCTGGTTGTTTCCGCGATTACCTTGAAGCTGGCGGACTGGACGGCTCCGACAATCGAGCATCACTTCGGGTTGAAGGGTGTATCGATGGCCCATTCCGAAACCGTTAACTTTGCACCACTCATGTATGCATCCAACCGAGTCATTGACAAAATACCTGGACTGAATAAGCTGCATGCCGATCCTGAAACCTTGAAAAAACGCTTTGGTATTTTCGGCGAACCGCTTGTTATGGGGCTTGTGCTGGGGATGTTAATTGGCCTTCTTGGCGGATATGACGCGAAAGGCGTTCTGACGCTGGGCGTGCAAATGTCGGCTGTCCTCATTTTAATGCCGCGGATGGTTGCCCTGCTGATGGAAGGGCTTATCCCGATCTCAGAAGGCGCGCGCGATTATATTAACCGGAAATTCCCCGGTAAAAACGTGTACATTGGGCTTGATACAGCCATCGTCATCGGGCACCCGGCTAATATGGCTGTAGCGCTTTTAATGGTTCCGATCACAATCCTGCTGGCGGTGATTCTGCCTTACAACAACATGCTTCCATTTGCTGATTTATCCGTGCTTCCATTTACCGTTGTCTGGGCAGTTGCTGCTGCTAGAGGCAACATTATTCGCGGATTGATTAACAGTATCTTTACGCTGATGATTGTGTTCTTTTTGGCAACAAACCTGGCAGATCTTGCAACGACGATGGGACGTGCAGTCGGCTTTGCTTTCCCTGAAGGGGCCACATTAATTTCGGGGATTGACCTTGGATCACACGTTCTTCCGTGGATTATCCTTCGCCTGCTTGATCCGTCTAATCCTTATTTCTTTGCCGCAATCGGCGCAGCCGTTGTGTACGCCTTGCTTTGGTACTGGGTACGTAACGATATCCGCAAGCAGTACGCCAAGGAAATGGGCCTTGATGCACAGCAGGAAAATGGAGCAGATAAAAAGCTTGAAAACATTAATTAATTATTAGGGGGAATAAAGAATGGCAAAAAAAATATTGGTTTCATGCGGAACAGCAGTCGCTACGTCAACGGTTGTCGCTAAAAAAGTAGAAGAGACATTGAAAAGCAAAGGGTATGACGTCGTTGTCGAGCAATGTAAAGCATCAGAGGTTCCATATAAAGCAGCAGGTGCCGACGTGATTGTCACGACTACGCCAATCAGCGATGCGGGAAGCACCCCTGTTATTCAAACCATTTCCTTTCTAACAGGTGTTGGAATCGACACAGATATCGAAAAAATCATTCAGTACTTAGGATAAAAAAGCGGAGGGGAGACTCTCCCCTCTTCTTATGATGCGATGGGGAGGTGTTTTCGATGTCTATTTACACTTACAGCAAATCATCAAAAAACATGACAATCTTTTTGCCTGTGTTGGTTATGGCCGGCCTTTTCGTCTGGGCCATTTATGGATTTCTGTCAGAAAATAGGTTTCCGTTAGATGAGCTGATTCTATATACAATGCCGGTGCTTCTCTTGTCTTCTTTTATCGGGCTTCACAATCCATCGAGTGTAAAAGTGACCGACCAATCGATTACCTTCAGCGGCTTTGGCCGAAGTCACACGTACACATGGGAAGAAGCCGGTGTTATCTTTATCCGGAAGTATGAGTATGTAGGAAAGACGTTTATCCGGCTTGGCAAGCCGAGTATTTTAGGCGGCAGGTACTGGATTACGCATGAAATGAATGACTATAAGGAGCTCCTCAGCCTTTTAGAACAGAAAAGCCAAAAGGACGTGAAAAGAGCATGAAGGCATCCGTTTTCTATGATAAACAAACCATTCAATACGAACAGCGCGCCATTCCGGAAATAGGGCCTGGAGAAGTGCTGTTAAAAATGGAAGTGTGCGGACTGTGCGGCACGGATATTCACAAGGTGCTTGACGAATCCGTACCAGAATCAAGTATTCTCGGCCATGAAGTATCCGGTACGATTGTAAAAACAGGACAAGGGGTTTCGAACTTTAAAGAAGGAGACCGGGTATTCGTGGCCCATCATGTACCTTGTTTTACATGCCATTACTGCCAGCGGAAAATGTATACCCTGTGCAGGCAGTTTAAAGAAACCAACCTGGATCCAGGAGGCTTCTCCGAATACATTCGTGTACCAGAGCTTCACGTTAAGCACACGATGGGAAAACTGCCAGACAGCGTCACCTTTGAAGAAGGAGCACTTGTCGAACCCGTTGCCTGCTGCCTGCACGGATTTGAATCGATTCAAGTCAAGCCGGGAGACTCGCTTCTTATTTTAGGAGCCGGCCAAATTGGCTGTCTGCAGGTTCAAATTGCCCGTCATCTTTTAGCCGGACAAATCATTGTCAATGATATTAATCCCTATCGGCTTGAACAGTCTCTTCAGTTTGGTGCAGACCATGCGGTCAACAGTAAAGAAGAAGACCTGCTGGATACGGTGATGCGTTTGACGAACGGAAACGGAGCAGACCACGTAATTATCTCCGCGGGCATCAGCAGCCTGCTTCCTCAAGCGGTGGAATGCGTACGAAGAGGTGGCACGATTCTTGTTTTTGCTCCGTTTAAAAAGGAGTTCGTACAGATACCAGCTGAACGATTTTTTAATGATGAAATTAAAATAATCGGCTCCTATTCATCCAACCCTTATAACTATGAAAGTGCGCTTCAAATGATTCAACAAGGGATCATTCAAGCAGATAAAATGGTGACCCATCGTTTTCCGCTTTCACAGCTGTATGAAGCGATCCGCTGTGCACACGATCCGAATGAAAAAGTGCTCAAGGTACTCATTACCCCTTCATAAGGAGAAGTGTTATGAATATTACATTGCAAGAAAAAACGGTACTGCTGATTGGAGGAATCAGTCCAATCAATCAAGCTCTTTGTGAAGCACTGGCTGAAGCAGGTGCCAAAGTATGGCATCAAGTTTTTCAAGAAAAAGAAACCGTGATGAGCCCCTCCAGCAAAGTTATTGCAGCAGATGTTCGCCAGCCGAACAAAGTGAAAAAATTGGCAGAATGTATTTTGGAAAAAGATAAAAAGATTGATATTTTAATTCATTCTTTTCCAGCCCCTCCAGCCCGGTCTCTTTTGGAGACAGATCCAGAAGAATGGCTGTCTTTGTTCCAGGATCATGTGGATGTGACTTTTCTGACGTGCCGGGAAATCATGCCTCACATGGCAACAGCACACGGTGGCATTGTGATCAATATTTCATCATCCGCAGCGGTGACAGGTGAAGGAGGTCCTCCTTTTGCCGCAATAAGCAGTACGTTACAATCAATGACGCGCGGCCTGGCCCGTGAGTATAAAGAGCAAAATGTACGTGTCAGCGGCATAGCACCTGCTCTGTTGGCAAAGGGAGAAAAAGAAAATGAGCAGGTCATTTCTTCAACAGTTGCCATGACACTGCTGCTTTGTTCAGACTACGGAGGCTATATAAGCGGCGAATCAATTCTCGTTGATGGAGGGAAAAGCGTTGGATAATGTACTCATCATTGGAGGTGCTGCAGGCATTGGACGTCAGATTGCTTTAGACTTTGCCGAAAAAGGATGCTGTACAGCTGTGGCGGATATTGACCAGTCAGCTCTAACAGACATGACCCAGCAAAATCGAATACATGGATTTCAAGCAGATGTCAGCTCATGGGACAGTGTTTCGGAAATGATCGAGCAAGTTATCAATAAGATAGGAAGCATCGATACGCTTGTGTTTTCGGCAGGCATAACGAAAAAAGGGAAGCTGGAAAAAATAGACTGGGCTTTATGGCAAAAAACAATGGCCGTTAATTTACATGGTCTGTTTTTCAGCATCAAAGCCGCCGTGCCGCATATGATCAGCAGAAAAAAAGGAAAAATCGTTATTATCGGCTCTGGTTCTGCTATTACAGGATCAGGAGGAGGCATTCAATATTACGCCTCAAAAGGCGGTGCATTTGGCCTTATGAGATCGCTTGTGAAAGAGCTTGGAGAACACCAAATCAATATTAATGTGATCGCCCCGAGAGTCATTGAATCACAAATGCTAGATTCACTTTATCCAACGGACGAGTTAAAACAAACGGTCAGGAGTAAAATTCCGATCGGAAGACTGGGCAGGCCGGCCGATATTTCTGAACTGGTGCAGTATCTTAGCTCAACTCAAGCGGATTATATTCATGGCCAAATCTTTCTTCTTGATGGCGGAAGAACGTATCAAGGAAACCAATAAAAAAGGAAACAAGCTATTTTTGCAACAGGGTTGAACCGTTGTAAAAATAGCTTGTTTCCTTTTATCTGAAAATTTTTTCAGAAAATCCGTGAATTACTGTTGACTTTAATTCATGGGATGGACTACAATCATTACAAAGGTAACACATAAGAACAAATGTAAAGGAGTGATCTTCAATGTGGGGTTATCTTCTTGCGGGGTTTGTCGTTTTATGGCTGCTTCAAATTTATTTGACAATGCGTCAGATGAAGCATTATCGAATGACGATTCAACATATGAGCAGAAGAGAAAGCGGTTACTTAGGTGTTGGTGTTGAGAAAAAGAAACTTGGTTCCGGTACCGTGCTGATTCTTGTTACAAATGAACAAGGGATTGTTGAAGAATGCCGGGTCATGAGCGGTGTCACGGTTTTTGCTAAATTCAAAAAATGTAAGCGGTTTATAGGTCAGCATATTTCCGTACTGCATGATGAACAATGGGAAAAGTCGCTCAAAATGGCCACTGATAAAATCAAACAGCAAATGAATACAGCTGTGACCATTTAATTTTCATTATACAAGAAAGAGGAGGGAATGTAAGATGGACTTTTTGGTAAAATTTGCAGAAGGATTTATCGGGATGTTCCAAAAAGGCGGAGAAACCTTTATGGGCATGTTTACCGGTATCATTCCAACACTCATTTGTTTGATTCTTGCTGTAAACGCTTTAATTAAAATTATCGGAGAAGAGCGGATTGACCGCTTCGCCCGTAAAACAACGAAAAATATTATTTTACGCTATACGCTGTTTCCACTCCTGGCCGTCTTCTTTTTAACAAACCCGATGGCTTATACATTCGGGAAGTTCCTGCCAGAGCGTCAGAAACCAGCTTTCTATGATTCAGCTGTTTCACTCGTCCATCCGATTACGGGGCTTTTCCCGCATGCGAATGCGGCGGAGCTGTTCGTGTACATGGGAATTGCCCAGGGAATTACGACGCTTGGCCTTTCAACAGGACCACTGGCAATCCGGTTTTTCCTTGTCGGCATGATTGTTATTTTAATCCGCGGGATTTTAACAGAACGTATTACTATTACAATGATGAAACGTCAGGGTATTTCCGTAACGGACTAACGAAGAGAGGAGGAGAAGCACATGTCTGAAAATCAAGCAGTAAATCCAGCATATAAAGCAGTCAAAATTACCAAAGGCAGCAACGGATGGGGAGGGCCGCTTGTCATCCAGCCGGATGAGCAGAAAAAGTATGTCGTATCCGTTACAGGCGGAGGCATTCACCCGGTTGCCCAGCGCATTGCAGATTTAACCGGTGCACAGGCGGTTGACGGCTTTAAAACGTCGATTGAAAAAGAGGGAATGGCATGCGTTCTCATCGACTGCGGCGGAACCGCACGCTGCGGTGTGTATCCGAAGATGGGTGTGCTGACGATCAACCTGACGCCCACATCTCCATCCGGCCCATTAATGAAATTTATTAAAGAAGACAACTTTGTTTCAGGTGTCAGAGAGCCGGACATTCAGCCGGCAGATGGAACAGCAGCACCGTCCGTTACTGCGGCAGCTCATCCGAAAAATGCCCAGCAGCTGAAAGCAGAAGCGCGTGAAAAAGTCGCGCAGATGAAAACCAGCAGCGGCGAACCGCGCAAGCAGAACATTATCGAAAAGCTGGGCCGTTCGATGGGCGGCGTGATCGGGGTGCTGTACCAGGCAGCACGGGAAACGATTGAGCAGGTATTGAAAAACATCATCCCATTTATGGCGCTTGTCAGCACCTTGATCGGGATTATCCTGTACACAGGTATCGGTGATGTTATTGCCAACTTTGTATCGCCGCTTGCCGGCAATATCTTCGGGCTTCTCGTTCTGTCGGTGATTTGTGCCGTGCCGATCCTGTCGCCGCTGCTCGGGCCGGGTGCCGTTATTGCCCAGGTCGTTGGTGTACTCGTCGGGGTGGAAATCGGCAAAGGGAATATCCCGCCAAGCCTCGCTCTTCCGGCCCTGTTTGCGATTAACCCGCAGGTAGGCGCAGATTTTGTGCCAGTAGGCTTAACACTTGGGGAAGCAAAACCGGAAACAGTAGAAGTTGGGGTGCCGGCTGTTTTAATGTCACGTTTAATTACAGGGCCGCTTGCGGTCGTGATTGCATACTTCTTTAGCTTTGGCTTATACGAATAATAGGAGGGGTCACTTTGAGTGTACTTGGAGGCGTAAAAATGAAAACGATTTATCAGTCAACTGTTACAGAGCTTGGTGCAGACGTGGAGATGTTTGCGGAAGAAAAAATGCTGATTATTTTCAATGAAAGCGCACCGAAAGACCTGCGCGACATCGCGGTTGTGCACAGCATTGCGCCGCTTGAAGGCGTGATTGAAGCGGGCGATATTCTGACTTTTGGCGATCAGGCGTACAAGGTGACGTTTGTAGGGGACAAAGTAAACGAGACGGTTGCAGAGCTTGGCCACTGCACAATTACGTTTAACGGAGCGGATCATGCAGATCTGCCAGGAACACTTTGTGTAGAGGATAAAGATATGCCGGTCATCTCGATATCAACAACGATTACATTTCAAAAGCCTGAGGGGGCCTAAACATGTTGGGACTTAACCGAAAACTGATGCAGCTTGAGAAAGAAGGAAAGGAAATTAAAGTCGGCTTGATCGGCTGCGGCCAAATGGGACGCGGCATGATTTCGCAAATTGAAAGCATGAAGGGCATGCGTGTAGCCGCAACAGCCGACTTGAAAACAGATATTATTCAAAATGCGTACATGACAGCCGGTGTGGAGCCGCAGCATATCGTTACCACAACAGAAATCGAAACAGCAGAAAAAGCATTAAGAGAAAACAAAGTGGTGGCCACTACCGATGTGTCTATGGTGATCGCGCTGCCGGGCATTGATGTTATTGTAGATGCAACAGGCATCCCGAACCTTGGTGCTGAAATTGCCTGGAAAACGATTATGAACAAAAAGCATATCGTTATGCTGAATGTAGAAGCTGATATTACAGTCGGTCCATTGCTTCATCAAATGGCAGAAGCAAGCAGCGTTGTTTATACAGGATCTGCTGGTGATGAGCCAGGCTGTATTATGGAGCTGTATGACTTTGCCGATGCGCTTGGCTTTGACATCGTTGCTCTTGGAAAAGGAAAAAACAACCCATTAAACTATGAAGCAAATCCGGATTCAGCGGCAGCAGAAGCAAAAGAAAAAGGCTCAAGCCCGAAAATGCTCGCTTCCTTCCAGGATGGAACGAAAACAATGGTTGAAATGAACGCGGTCGCAAATGCAACAGGATTTTTACCGGATAAACCAGGCATGCATGGCCCGGAAGGCACGGTGAAAGAGCTGCCGGATATTTTCCGTCTGCAGGAAGAAGGCGGCATTTTAAAAAGCAAAAAGATTGTCGACTATGTAAATGGCGTTGCGCCGGGCGTCTTTGCCATCATTTCTTCCGAAAAAGAAGAAGTAAACCATGAAATGCAGTACTTAAAAATGGGCCCGGGACCAAATTATATTCTGTTCCGTCCTTACCACTTAACGAGCTTAGAAACGCCGCTTTCAGTGGCTCGGGCATATTTAAACCAGTCAGCCACCATCGCACCTTGGCATGGCCTGCAGGCAGAAACTGTCGCAACAGCGAAAAAAGATCTGCAGCCAGGTGACCGCCTTGACGGCATCGGCGGATTTACGGTATACGGCACGCTGTACAGCCAGGAAGAATCCAAAGCCGCCAATGCTTTCCCAATCGGACTTGTAGATCCGAATGTGGTCGTAAAACGTGCAGTGAAAAAAGGCGACATTTTAACGTATGATGATATCGAACAGGAGCGGGAGTCAACGATTTGGAAGCTGCGCTCGCTTCAAGCACAGAGCTTTTAAGGAACGAAAGGGGATGCTGCCGTATATCGGGGCATCCCTTCAATTGTTTTGAACAGCTTGGTTTACCGGTCCCGCTGATTGGCATATAATAAAGAGGGAAAGAAATAGGTGTGAAGGAGTGAGGCTTAGTGAAAATTTCCGAAATGGAAGCCGGCCTTTATTGCACGCGTTGTCATGATGAAACCATTCATCGGGTTGTGTATGTGAACAATAAAATTCAAAGCATTGAATGTGAGGAATGCCATCGGCTGACTGGCATGAAAATCGATGCAAAAAAAGAATTATATAAAGAAATGTACGACCGTATTTCAACAAAGCCTTCACGAATGACACAGGAATATAAGCAGGACTTAAGCAAGTTTGTTTCCGGTATGCCGTTGCGGGTGATCAGCAAGCCATACAGACTCATCAAATATGTTAACGAAACGAGAAAAGTACTCAAACAGTCTAAACATTCTTAACGCAGGCGGTGTGCTTCTGAAGCAGCCGCTTTTTTTGTGCTCAAAAAAGACGACACACTTATTTGTGGCCGTCTGGTTCGATATGAATATGGGTCAAGCGGATGCCATGCTCCTGCAGCAGGGCTTCCTCTACATACTCGGTAATATCATGGCTTTCGATTACGTTTAAACCCGGGTCTACAAGAAGAACAACGTCTACAAGCGTAATGTTTCCGTGCGAGCGGGCTTTAATGCTCGGCACACCGCGGACACCCGGTACTTTTTCAACAGTTTTCTGCATCCCTTTTAATTCATTAAGGTCAAATGCATCCGTCAGGGCAAGAGATGCGTCAGAAAAAATATCCCAGGCGGTTTTTAAAATAATAAGGCCGACTACAAAAGCAGTGAGCGTATCAAGCCAGCCAAGACCCAGGCGCGATCCGATAATCCCGATAAAGGCTCCTACGCTGACCAGAGCATCTGAACGGTTATCCTGGGCAGCCGCTAAAATAGATTGGCTGTTAATTTTTTTGGCAAGCCGCCTGTTGTAGCGGTAAACGCCATACATTACCAGTGCAGCACCCAGAGCTGTCCAGGCGGTGAACATATCAGGTGTTTCATGATTCGCCTCAAACAGGGATTGTCCTGCTGAAAGCAAGACTTGAATGGCAACGGATGCCATAATAAAAGCGGCTAAAAGAGAAGCAACCGTTTCTGCACGAAAGTGGCCATACCGGTGATTTTCATCCGGCGGTTTACGGGCAATGCGCAGGCCGATCAAAATAGCGACGGAAGCGATAATATCCGTTGAGTTATTTAAACCATCTGCTTTCAGCGCTGCAGAATTGCCGATCCAGCCGACGGTCAGCTTTACTGCGGAAAGGAATAAGTAGGCTGCGATGCTGATCCATGCACCGCGTTCTCCTTTTTTTAAATCTTCGTATGCTGTTTCCACCTGTGGTTCCTCCAGAAAAGTTAGTGTTTATACTATACCAGCCCTCATTCGGTTGGGTCTACGGCAACATGATTGCCGCTGGCTTAACAAGTTGCCCATGTCCTACAATTGTTCTTTTTTGCAAAAAAGAGAGTCAATTACAAAACAATGGGGAAAAGAAAAAAAGAATAACAAATAGGTGGTGAAAACAATGGAAACATTCAGCAGCCTGCACCCCGCGCTGCAGGCGTTAGCCGGCGGCATGATCAGCTGGGGAATGACAGCGCTTGGTGCAGCGGTCGTGTTTTTCTTTCGTAATATTAAAGAATCCATCATGAAAATGATGTTAGGATTTGCAGCGGGTGTGATGATTGCCGCTTCTTTTTGGTCGCTGCTGGCACCAGCCATTGAATTCAGCGAAAAAAGCGGACAGATTGCCTGGCTGCCGCCAGTAATCGGCTTTTTGCTGGGCGGCGTTTTTATTCGTCTGCTTGATGTCGTTGTGCCGCATGTGCACATCGGGCGGGAAAAAGGAGAAGGCCCGTCTACACAATTGAAAAAAACGACGCTCTTATTTTTAGCGATTACGCTTCATAATATTCCAGAAGGACTTGCCATTGGTGTGGCATTTGGAGCGGCTTCGCTGAATATGGATGGAGCCACTATAGCGGCTGCTCTGGCGCTTGCTTTTGGAATCGGCATTCAGAATATGCCGGAAGGAGCGGCGGTGTCAGTACCGCTTCGCGGAGAAGGAATGTCACGGATGAAAGCATTTAACTACGGGCAGGCTTCGGCGCTCGTTGAGCCGATTTCAGCTGTTATTGGAGCGGCGGCGGTCCTATTTATTCAGCCTATTTTGCCATACGCCCTTGCTTTTGCTGCAGGAGCCATGATTTTTGTCGTGGTCGAAGAGCTGATTCCGGAAGCAGAATCCTCGCGCAACACAGACCTTGCCACAATGGGTGTTATGGTCGGCTTTGCCCTGATGATGGTGCTCGATGTCGCGCTCGGATAATAAGAAAGCGGAAGGTACCTGGTTATCAGCGACAAGCATAAGGAGCTGACTATAAAGAGTAAAGGCTAAAACGCAGCATCCTGCTGCAATGCCTTTGTGACTCACATCTTGTGAGCCTTCGCGCTTATGGTGCCTGGAGCTGGATCAGGCCCGTACCTGATACCGATAAAAGAAAAAACAGCCCTATTCTCAGTGGAGAACAGGCGCTGTTTTTTTTCTTTTTAGCTCATAAAAAATAATCAGGCTTAAGCCGGGCAAATAAATAGAAGGTTTTCGTTCCACATTTTCGTCTGTCAACGGTGATTCCTCCTCGTCCGAGCAAGTTCATACGTTCAGTATGAACTTGCGGAGAAGGATTGTCAGCGAGTCTGTTAGAATTCCTTCCAAACAATTTAAACTGCTTCTTCAACTGCTTCGCTGCGTTTATTCGCCAGCCGCCAGTATAAATGATGTTGTTCACCGTGTATGGTTACATGAATCCGAAATTCATTAGGATCAAGCCGTATATGATGCTCGCGTGCCCATGCCAAAATAGACCGAAATCCGTTTTTCACATCTCTCTCTTGTCCGTCAAGCTCAAGTAAGGCATAGGAACCAGCCGGAATCGTTAAACTCGACATGCCGGACGGAATAATGTCGATATGGCTCACTTCCATGGCGATGCAGTGCGTATACAACTGGCCAGCTCGCTTCAAGCAAATGTCCATTAAGTAGCCGTCTGTCTGAGAGGGAATTTGGCTGGCTGTTTCTAAAAACCGTTTTTTCCATTCAGGGCGCATAGCAGCAATTTCTTCTTCTGTACCGCTCATTTCAAATCCCACTACCGTGATTGCACGTACATCTACAAGTTTCGGATTCATGATCTCAGCTCCTTTTTCCCTTCTTTTCCCGCTTTTAAATGTTTTCACACCGTTTCTTAAGGGAATAGCAATTGTAAAAACGATGAACAAAAGTTATACAGGGAAGGCCCCTTGTGAAAACAAATATATGTATTTCAGGCGGTGGTGTATCCGGCCTTTTATTCGGTATGTCGCTTGCACAAAGCGGCGTCGACATGATTGCTGCCGAAAGAGACGCTGCGCCTTCGATGGACTGAAACGGCATACAACCACTGCCTTCTGACCACCACATTTCCCCAGCCTGAAAGCATAACAGAAGGCGAAATGATTGTATGCGGCCATTCTTTTCCTGGATTTTTTCCTCTTCCTGATTTACAGATACGCACGATACTCCTTATTAAAAAGAAGAATACAACGAGATGAAGGGAAGTGGGCCGCTTTGTGCAAACGGCGCAGAGCATCCATGTACAGACGATGATGATTATCCATGGGAAAATGGGGGGAAGTAACATGATTGCTGAATATCGAAAAATGTGGGAAGCACGAAACTGGCTGAAGAAAAATGAACCCTTTTTGCCGACATGGCAGGCATATGTCGGCTACCGGCTTGATTTGTTTCATAAACTTGCAGGCGGCGCGACACTCCAATCGCTTGCAGAAGACTACGGCTATGAAGAAACGCTTCTGAGTTCCTGGGCCGATACAGGAATCGTACTGGGTCATTTAAAACAGGCCGGCGGCCGGCTTATTCCTTCTAAAAAAATGCTGAAGTTTTTTTCACAGGAAAGTGATCACTCGGTTGGTGAGCTGCTCAAAGAATTATTTGAAATGCATATGCCTTCCCTGATGAACTATCCCCAAATGATCACATCCAATCAAAAAGGGCGGTTTAACGGAGAGGATTTTGGCAAAACAGTTGCGGCCACCTCCGCTTTAATTGAAAAAAGAGCATTTGGACATGTACTGTCGGAGATAAATGCACAAAAACCGCGCTGGGTGCTGGATATTGGCTGCGGAACGGGCGGCTATTTAATGAAACTGGCCGATAAAATAAAACAAGGAACTTTCGTTGGGGTGGACATCAGTAAAGAATGCATTGAGGAAGCACGCCAAAAAATCCGGAAGAAGAGCCTGGGGGAAAAAGTAAAGTTTTATTATGCAGATATCAATACATGGGAAGTGCCAAGCCGTTTTTTTGATGTGATCATGATGAATAACCTTCTTCATTACTATTCACAGGATGCGCGAAAAGAGCTGCTCGCGCGTGTCTCAAAGCTGATCAGCCAAAACGGGACCGTTATTATTATTACCCCCCTTTATCTGGAACGAGGCGGACAGCGCTTTTCAGCTGCGTTTAATTCATTTATGGAAGCGCATGAAAATTTATACCCGCTGCCAAAAAAGGATGAACTTATCCGGGATGCAGAGGAAGCGGGACTCCAGCTAAAATCGATTAAAACGGTCGTGCGCGAAGGAAGCTGGTATTGTGTAAATTTTTCAAAAAAATAGATATAATGAAGGAAACAAACTAAAGTGAGGCGGATAAAATGGCAATTGGGTACTTGAACGGGAAAATCATAAACTCAGATGATCCCGTGCTGCCGATTGATGAACGCGGACATCAATTTGGTGACGGAGTGTATGAATATATTCGTGTTTACAGCGGACGTCCTTTTATGATGAAGGAGCACCTGGACCGCTTTTTTAAAAGTGCTGAAGCGATCAAGCTGAATCTAGATCATTCACGCGAAGACATTGAAGAGATTACAGCCGGCTTGATCAAGAGAAGCGAGCTGTCTGATTGCGATATATACATGCAGGCCACACGCGGCATTGCTCCGCGCAACCACTTGTTTCCGAATGTGCCCGCGTCGATTTCCATGACGGTCAAGCCGTTCCGGGCAATGGATGAAACGCTGCGGGAAAATGGCGCCAGCATCAAGCTTCTGCCTGACGAACGCTGGCAAAACTGCTGGATTAAAACGCTCAATCTTTTGCCGAATCTCCTGGCGAAGCAGGAAGCGTTTGAAGCTGGTGCATTTGAGGCAGTGTTCGTCCGCGATGGTGTGGTAACAGAAGGATCAAGCTCTAATTTATTTCTCGTCAAAGAAGGAGAATTAATTACTCCGCCTGCGACAAAGCATATTTTGCATGGTATTACGCGCATGGCTGTGATTGATATCGCTGCAGAGCTTGGCATTCCGGTAAAAGAGGAGACATTTGCACCCGATGCTGTTTTGAAAGCGGATGAAGTATTTTTAACGAGTACCGGGATTGAGATTGTGCCGGTTACAAATGCGGACGATCAAAAGATTGGCAGCGGAAAGCCAGGCAACATAACGAAAAAAATTTATGAAGCGTTTATGAAACGAGTTTAAAACAAAGGCCCTTTAACAGAGGGCTTTTTTTACTTTTGTTCAGAATTTTCTATAAACAATCTATTCAATTTTCTCTATCTGTGTCATAATAAAAAACATGATTTATTGATTGCATTATTTTTTAAAAATATTTTTAAAGGAGGGTGCAATATGAATGATCAAAAACTAAAGATTAATGGTGCGCGCCTGCAGGAATCACTTGATACGTTTGCCGGGTTTGGGCGGACAGCTCGAAACGGTGTGACACGGCTTGCTTTATCGGAAGAAGATCGCCTTGTACGCAATTATTTTCGCGCATGCTGTGAAGAGATAGGTCTTTCCTTATCGGTGGATGATATGGGCAACATGTATGGGATGCTCCCGGGCCGTGAAAACAAACCGCCGGTTGTCATGGGTTCTCACCTTGACTCTGTTAAAAAAGGTGGACGCTTTGACGGTGTGCTTGGTGTAGCGGCGGGGCTTGAAGTCATGCGGACTTTAACAGAAAACGGCGTAAAGCCAAGTGTGCCGGTTGTCGTCATGAATGTGACCAATGAAGAAGGTGCCCGCTTTGAACCGTCGATGATGTCCTCCGGTGTGCTTTCCGGAAAGTTTAACAAAGAAGAAATGATGGCCAAAAAAGATGTAGAAGGCATCACGTTTGGAGAAGCATTGCGATCGATTGGTTATGAAGGCAAAGTGGAAAACAGGATGAAAGAAGCGGCAGCTTTCTTGGAATTACATATTGAGCAGGGACCGATTTTAGAAAGAGAGAAGCTGTCGATTGGCATCGTTGAGTGTGTGCTCGGTATGGTCTGTTATGAAATTGAAGTAGCAGGTGAATCGAACCACGCTGGCACCACGCCGATGTCGATGCGCAACGATGCCTTGTTTGCGGCGGTGGATTTAATCAAAGAAGCGAGAGAAAAGCTGGCTGCGCTTGGTGATGACCTCGTTTATACGATTGGACGGATGAACGTGTCGCCGAACATTCACACAGTCATTCCGAACAAAGTGGTTTTTTCATTGGAAGCACGGCATACTTCCGTAGAAAAGATCCAAAAAGTAGAGGACATCATTCGGGAGATGCAGGGGTCTGCCGAAAGAGCAGCATGCAATGTGAAAGTTCAAAAATTGTGGGGACGTGAGACGGTCTGGTTTGAGCCGGCGCTCTGCGATGCTTTTGAGCAGTCGGCTGCTTCACTCGGTTTTTCTTATAAGCGGATGGTGAGCGGAGCAGGGCATGATGCGCAGTTCATGGCTTCTTACATTCCGTCGGCGATGATTTTTGTGCCGAGCGTAAATGGGAAAAGCCACAATGAAGACGAATTAACGTCCTGGGAAGACTGTGAAAGAGGCGTGAATGTGCTGCTTGAAACGGTCCTTACTTTGATCTGAAAAAAGGGCTCGATCATTTATAATGATCGAGCCCTTTTTTAAAGATTTCTAAAATGATGTCATGCTGGGTTTTGCTCATCACATGCTGGCGAATTTCATTCAGCTCCGCAACAAGGCCGGCATCTAAGTGCAGGTTGACGGTTTTTCCTTTGTCGGCCTGCTGCACATCAAAGCCGCCTTCACGTTTTTTTACCTGTCCTTCAAGCACAGTAATGTCGCCAAAAGGAACACTGTCCGGCACTTGGATCATACTGCCCTCAAAAAAGATCTCTTTGGCATCTTCTGAAAAAGAAATGGCCAGCGAATGCCCGCTGTTACGGTTTTCATCCCGGATAAGTCGCGCTTTTTCCTGGTTGTCTCGTGTATTTTGAATGGAAATTTTAGCCTTCACGTTACACCTCTCCCCCTCGCAAGCAGGATTCTTTAACCCCTTTTTGTATAGTAAAGGTTGATTCTATCTGCACTGTGTAATGAAACTCCCCTTGTTGAAGAACGGAATCTATCACCATCGCACGCTCCGATCCGATCCATACCTGGTCCAGCACCTCAAAAGCAGGGGACAAATAGCCTTTTTCAAACAAGAAATGATACACACTCTCTTTCGGATAGATAAACCGCTTCTTGCCCTGTTTTGTGCGGAGCGCCGGGAATGCCTGCTTTTCATCCAGCACCTCGCCAAGATAGCCTTCATCTGCCCATCTTTTGATTGTAGACATATTTAATTCACGGCCCGTGTGCTGCCGGATGAGCTCGATGATTTCTTTGGATGAGACGAACTGTTTACGCTCTTCTTCCTGCTCGGAAACAGCCGCCAGCTGGCCGCGAAGCTGTTCAAGCTGGGACTCATATTCGTTGATTCGCTGCTCCAATTCGTTCCTGTTCACATGTGTCACTTCTTCCGTTGGTATTCTCTTCATCCTACACTAACTAAAGTTCGTTTGTCAGAAAATATACCAAAAATGATGTGTGCGTTTTTTGTTTGCTGTATAAATATTTTAAGATGCAATCAATAAATAATCAATAGACAGAAAATATGCAAGGGGGAACGAACGATGCACATGAATCGAATGAAGAACCGTTCTGTTTCACTAACAGACCTGTCTCAAAATTTTCTCGAAATTGAACCCGATTTAACGGCCAAGGAAGCAATGGATGAAGCAAATCGCTGCTTGTATTGCTATGACGCACCTTGTATTACAGCTTGTCCAACCTCGATTAACATTCCGTCGTTTATTAAAAAAATTGCTTCAGACAATTTGAAAGGGTCGGCCAAAGTGATTATGGAAGCCAATCCGGTCGGGGCAAGCTGTGCGCGTGTTTGTCCGACAGAAGAATTGTGTGAAGGTGCCTGTGTCCTTAACTACGCGTCACAGCCAATTATGATCGGCAACCTTCAGCGGCATGCCACTAACTGGGCGATACATAATCACGCGCAGCTGTTTAAGGCGGGAGAGAAAAATGGAAAGTCGGCCGCGATTATCGGCGGCGGTCCGGCGGGGCTGTCCGCAGCGCGTGAACTGGCGCGCCTTGGATTTGAAGTTACCATTTTCGAAGCGAAAGAAAAAGCGGGCGGCCTTGATACTCATGGCATCGTATCCTTCCGTCTTCCGCAGCGCGTATCCATGTGGGAGGTCGAGCAGGTGGAGAGCCTGGGCGTTACCATTCGTACAAACACCATTGTCGGCCGCGATATCAGTCCGGACGACATTTTGGAGAGCTATGATGCTGTGGTGCTCGCGGTTGGAATGGCCAGTGTTCCGCCTATCGGCATCCAGGGAGAAGGGGCCAAAGGCGTTTACGATGCGATTGAATTTGTAGAATCGACGAAAATACCGCCGGTGGATACCCATTTGATCGGAAAGAAGGTAGTCGTCATTGGTGCTGGCAACACGGCGATTGATGCAGCGACATGCTCGGTCCGGCTCGGTGCCGCCGATGTGAAAATGCTGTATCGGCGAACTGAAGCCGAAATGACCGCTTATGAATTTGAGTACGAATTTGCCAAGCAGGAAGGAGTGGAGTTCCGCTGGCTTACACAGCCGGTTGGAATTGTACAGGATGAGAAGGGGGCGGTAAAAGGCGTAACGTGTATCCGAATGGAGCTTGGCGCTGCTGATGAATCCGGCCGCCGCCGGCCCGTACCGGTTGAGGGTTCCGAGTTTACCGTCGAAGCGGACGCGGTCATTCGTGCGATTGGGCAGAAGCGTTATACCGGCTTGATTGAAGCGTTTGGGTTAACTCATAAATGGGGCACCGTGAAAGTGGACCTGGACACACTCCAGACCTCTAATCCGAAAGTGTATGCGGCAGGAGATGTGATTTTTGGTGATGGGCAGGGGGATGCGATGGTCGTTACAGCAGCAGAACAGGGAAAACGGGCGGCTTACTCGATTTACAAACAGCTTGTCGGCTCTGGCATGGCGCAAACATCTTAAAAGGAGGAGATTTAGATGGGAGACTTACGTATAAACTTTGCGGGGATTCAATCACCTAACCCGTTTTGGCTGGCATCCGCACCGCCAACCAATTCCGGCTATCAGGTGCAGCGGGCGTTTGAAGCCGGCTGGGGCGGCGCCGTATGGAAAACGCTCGGTGACCCGATTATTAATACATCCTCCCGGTTTGCGGCGCTGCACTTTAACGGCCAGCGTGTCGCAGGTTTTAACAATATAGAGCTCATTACAGACCGGCCGCTTGAAGTGAATTTAAAAGAAATTTACGAAACGAAAAAACGCTTTCCAAATCATGCTGTCATCGCTTCCTTGATGGTTGAACCGAAGCAGGAAAAGTGGAATGAAATTGTGAAAAAAGTAGAAGCGGCCGGTGTGGATGGGCTCGAATTAAACTTTGGCTGCCCGCATGGCATGGCAGAGCGCGGCATGGGTGCGGCGTCCGGACAAGTGCCGGAGCTGGTAGAAAAGCAGACGATGTGGGCCAAGGAAGCCGCCCGCACACCGGTTATCGTCAAGCTGACACCAAACATTACCGATATTACGGCTACTGCCTGGGCGGCTGTACAGGGCGGGGCGGATGCGATCAGCATGATTAATACGATCAACAGCCTCGCCGGTGTGGATCTGGATTCATGGAATACGGTTCCACATGTGGCAGGAAAAGGAGCGCACGGCGGCTACTGCGGCCCGGCCGTAAAGCCAATTGCTTTAAATATGGTGGCGGAATGCGCACGCAACCCGGAAATTAACGTTCCGATCTCGGGCATTGGCGGCATTGGCACATGGAAAGATGCGGCCGAGTTTATCTTAATGGGCGCTGGCAGCGTTCAGGTATGTACAGCGGCAATGCACCACGGGTTTAGCATTGTCGAAGATATGATCGACGGCTTAAGCAATTATCTCGACAGCAAAGGACTTGCTTCTGTTGAAGAGTTAATGGGCCGGACCGTTCCGCGTTATTCCGACTGGGGCAATCTTGATTTAAATTACAAAGTGGTCGCCCATATCAACCGCAATACATGCATCAACTGTAATAAATGCCATATCGCCTGCGAAGATACAGCACATCAATGTATCGAGATGCTGACGTCTTCAGATGGCAGCAAATATTTGCAGGTTCGTGAGGAAGACTGTGTCGGCTGCAATCTTTGCTCCATTGTCTGCCCGGTGGACGGCGCCATCGACATGATGGAAGTTCCAAGCGGCCCGCCAATGACATGGAACGAACGCCAGGCGGCTATTAAACAGCCAATTGCCTAAAGAAAAGGAGCGGATAAGCATGAAAAAAATCATTAAAAACGGCGTCATTGTAACGGCAGTGGATCAATACGAAGCGGATCTGCTCATTGAAAACGGCAAAATCACCCAAATTGGTGCTGCGCTGGAGGAAGCGGCAGATGAAGTGATTGATGCAAAAGGTGCTTACCTGTTCCCAGGCGGTGTTGATCCTCATACACATCTGGACATGCCGTTTGGCGGCACAGTCACAGCAGATGATTTTGAAACGGGGACGATGGCAGCGGCATTCGGCGGCACAACGACCATCATTGACTTCTGTCTGACAAACAAAGGGGAGCCATTGCAAAAAGCGATCCGTACGTGGCATGAGAAATCAAAGGATAAAGCCGTCATTGACTACGGCTTCCACTTGATGATCGGAGAAGTCAATGACGCGGTGCTGGCGGAGATTCCGGAGGTGATTGAAAAAGAAGGCATTACATCGTTTAAAGTGTTTATGGCGTATAAAAATGTTTTCCAGGCGGATGACGCAACGCTATTCCGTACGCTGCTTACAGCAAAGGAGCATGGTGCTCTCGTGATGGTTCATGCGGAAAACGGTGATGTGATCGATTACCTCATAAACGACGCCCTGGAAAAAGGGCACACGGAACCGATTTACCACGCGCTTACACGCCCGCCGGAAGTAGAAGGAGAAGCAACCGGACGTGCAACCGTGCTGGCCGGCCTGGCAAATTCCCAGCTGTACGTTGTACATGTGTCGTGCGCGGAAGCTGCCCATAAAATTGCAGAGGCACGTCAAAAAGGCTTCCAAGTTTGGGGCGAAACATGTCCGCAATATTTGCTGCTCGATCAACATGATTTAGAAAAGCCGGATTTTGAAGGCGCTAAATACGTCTGGTCACCGCCTCTCCGTGAAAAGTGGAACCAGGATGTACTGTGGGACGCACTGAAAAATGGCCAGCTGCAAACGATCGGCTCTGACCAATGTTCTTTTAACTTTAATGGGCAGAAGGATCTCGGACGGGACAACTTCTCAAAAATTCCAAACGGCGGCCCGATCATTGAGGACCGATTCAGCCTGCTGTTTTCGGAAGGGGTGAAAAAAGGACGCATTTCCATTCACCAGTTTGTTGATCTCGTGTCGACCCGTTCAGCAAAACTATTCGGCCTGTTCCCGCAAAAAGGCACGATTGCGGTCGGCAGCGATGCGGATATCGTCATCTTTGATCCAAATAAAGAGCGGGTGATCTCTGCCGAAACCCATCATATGAACGTCGATTACAGCGCTTTTGAAGGAATGAAAGTAACAGGTGAGCCCGTCTCCGTACTCTCACGTGGTGAATTTGTCATTCGGGAAGGAGAATTTACCGGCAAGCCGGGAAGCGGACAGTACCTTAAAAGAAGCCGCTATAACAGTACGCAGGCGCGTCAGGCTATCATTGCCCAATAATCATCCAACGAAAGAGGAGGAATCATAAATGAAAGAGCCCAGCCGTTATTTAAAATCGCCGGATTTACTGCCGATTGCTCACCGTGACCGTAAAATTGGGACGTTTGGTTTTGCGCTTATGTGGATTGGGATGGCGGTTGTGCTGGCTGCTTTTGCCATCGGCGGAGCGGCGGTGGAACAAATGCCGCTTTCATGGGTGCTTGCCGCCTCTTTTATCGGCTGTGTGCTGATTGGCCTGTTTATTTCCATTATTGCAGATATCGGGATCGAGCATGGGCTGTCTTTTCCTGTTTATATGCGGGCGCCGTTTGGAACAATCGGAACACATATCCCATCAGCGATCCGCGGTATTGCCGCATCCATGTGGTTCGGAATCAACACGTATTTCGGCGCTATGGCGATCAACGGTATTTTAAATGTGATATTTGGCTTTGACAACTGGTTCGTCTGCTTTTTAGCTTTTGTGGCGGTGCAGGTCGCCAATACAATTATTGGGATCAAATCAATTGAAAAATTTGCAGATTTAGCTGCGCCTATTATTATTTTAATTTCACTCTGGATGTATGTCACACTGGCCGATCAGGCGGCGGCGGCTGATAAAAATGTTTGGTCCTGGGTGGAAAACCCGCTTGCCGGCGGTTTGCTGTTTAATGCCTTTATGGTCGTGGTTCTTGGAAACATGGGGTATTGGTCGACGCTGGCGGCCGATATTTCTTCGATTTCCCGTTTTATTAAAGCGCCGCAATTTGAGCGGAACTGGATCAAACGCAACAAAAGTGTGCTGGTCGGCAGTTTAATTGCCATGCCGCTTACGCAAACCTTTGTGGTAGCGATTGGCGGTGTTGCTTTTATTGCAGTCGGCAACTATGATCCGGTTGCCGCCTTACAGGAAACATCCAGCGGGCTTGTGCTGGCCGTTTTGCTGCTGCTTATCGTTTTTGCCCAGTGGTCCACGAATACAGCGGCCAATCTTGTCCCGGCTGCTACTGTGTTTTCAAACATTGGCGGCCCGAAAGTACCGTTTTGTGCGGGTGTAATCGCAGCAGGCGTGATCGGCATGGTCACCCAGCCGTGGAATTTATTTAACGTTTTAATGCCGTTTCTGCTTGTTGTCGGCGGGGTGCTTGCCGCCATTGTCGGCATTTTGTTTGCAGACTATTATTTGATCCGCAAACGCCGTGTGAATGTGCCGGACTTGTATGAAATGAAAGGACAGTACCGCTATCATTACGGCGTGAACTGGGCTGGCATTATTTCCTGGGTAATAGGCGGCACGCTTGCCGTCATCTTTTCAACCTATTCGTTTTTTGTCGGCTTTGCGGTCGGCGCCGCTGCATATTATGTATTAGCGAAGTTTTGGTGGTTCCGCTCATACAAGCAAGCTGAGCTGGAAGACCCAAGTGACGATAAATACCTTGGCGTGACGGTCGGCCGTGATTGGACCATTCCACCAGAAAGCGAAACGGCAGCTGATGAACTGCCGCCGGCTGCGATTGAAAAATTGTAAAAAGGGGTGAGGGAGAATGTCCGATTACAAAGGGTTTATAAAAGAAAAGGAAGCCATCGATGCACTTATCGATGACGGCTATCGGATTATCGCGGTAAGAGAAACGCTTGAAGGGGATTTTATCGAGTTTGAACGGCATATTGAACGAAAGGAACTACACCTTTTAACAGCTGATGCACGCAAATACATTGGAACGCTCATTGTCGAAGCGAAAAGGGGAAGTAAAAACTCATACGGAGGCACATACGAAGAAGCGGGTGCAGCCGGATCCTGACCGCTTTCTCATGGAAGATCAGCAGTAAAAGATCTCAAAACAGCCTTTATCCGTTTTACTTATACGGATAAAGGCTGTTTTCTGTTTGAAAAACGAAAACACAAATAAAATTGATGTTAGAAAATGTTACACTAAATGAAGATTAAACGTGTAAAGCGTATATAGTGAAAATTGTACAATATATTCGTAGCAGCGGAAGGAGACGGTTTGATGAAGCTTAAAAAAATGATAGGTGCATCTGTTATGTCTGTTTGTTTATTAGCTCCAGGAGCAGGGGTTTATACGGGTTTATCCGTACAGGCAGCCACAACAACTGCTTCTACAACGGTTAAGAGTGCGGACACCGATCTGCCAAACGTGAAAATTTTAGCAACCGGCGGTACGATCGCAGGCTCTTCTGCGAGTAATATGGATACAACGGATTATAATGCCGGGGAACTCGGTGTGGAAACCTTGATCAAAGCAGTTCCGGAAATGAAAAAGCTGGCTGATGTGAGCGGAGAGCAGATTGTCAACGTCGGCAGTCCGGAAATTAACAACGATATTTTACTAAAGCTTGGCAAGCGTATTAATACGCTGCTTGCGTCCGATGATGTGGACGGAATTGTCGTCACACACGGGACAGATACATTAGAAGAAACAGCTTATTTTCTTAATTTGGTCGTGAAAAGCACAAAGCCGGTCGTGGTGGTCGGTGCGATGCGTCCGGCTACAGCCATTAGCGCTGACGGGCCGATGAATTTATATAATGCTGTGAAACTGGCAGCGAATCCATATGCGAAGAAAAAGGGCGTTATGGTCGCGTTTAACGACCGAATTGGTGCAGCGCGTTACATAACAAAAACAAACACAACAGCTCTCGATACATTTAAATCCGTAGAGCAGGGCTATTTAGGCGGTTTTGCAGGTGAAAGTGTTTATTTCAGCTCCATCTTAAATAAGAAGCATACTACACAGACTGCTTTTGATATTTCAAAAATTGAAAAGCTTCCTCAAGTAGATATCTTATATTCTTACCAAAATGAAGGAAGATATTTGTATGATGCCGCTGTGGAAGCGGGAGCCAAAGGACTTGTTGTAGCGGGTTCTGGTAATGGGTCCATGTCGGGTATCGCAAGAGAAGGAGTAAAAGATGCGGCAGAAGAAGGAGTAGCAGTTGTCCGCTCTACACGCACAGGCAGCGGAGTTGTCACACACAGCCCTTCAGACGACAAAGACGGCCTTGTTTCTGCCGATTCTTTAAATCCGCAAAAAGCCCGTATTTTGTTAATGTTAACTTTAACAAAAACGAGCGATCCGAAGAAAATCCAGCAGTATTTCGATAAATACTAAAACAAAATTCAAATAAAAACCTGCCGCTCTTTCAAAACGAAAGAGCGGCAGGTTTTTATTGTTTTCCGTTCATTTTAAGGTGAGATTTTCTGCCAATAACTGAAATCTATTTGGGCGAATATGGTAAGCTGAACTCGATTTTACCTTGCAACGTTTGCCTGCCGGTCAATAAAGCGTGAAATGGAGGCTGGGAGAATGAAAAGAATGGGTTATCGTGGAGTGAGTCTTGGAGAAGCGAAACGCGTAATCGCCACTCAATGTTACGAGCGGATGGAAAGGCGGCAGTTTGAAGACGGCGTTCAAGCGCGGTCTATTTTTGGTCCTGGTCTTTATTTAATCAGCGATGCAAAGCTTGCTGCCCACTACGCATTTTGTCACGCGGAAACCGAAGGAAGCAGCCGGGCGGCCGTGCTGAAGCAGGACATCCAGCTGGATCGGCCTATGGTCATCAACTGCCGGTACACAGAAACAGATCTTAGGCGGGATGCACTTGAGTGGAAATATGCCGAAAGAGCGGTGCCTGCTGTTCGCCCGGAACATGTTCATGCATGGATTGGCCGGATTACCAAAGACTATCTTCTGGCTCACTCTTTTGACGGAATTGTGTATCATGTGGACGATACGGTTATTTATTATGTTGCTTATTTTCAAGAAAAACAGATCCACGGCATTGATCTCGCTTTTACATTTACAATGACTGGTGCATAAAACAGTTTGTTCAAGCGTAAAAGCTCATTCTTTTGATACAATAAGGAGAAGAATGAGTAAAGGAAGTGGCGCGTATGATCAGACGGGCTTTGCTGTTGTTCTTTTTTGTTTTCGGCAGTATCGCCGGCCCTGGACAGGCGGCGGCCATCCATTATATAGCGATTGGTGATTCGCTTGCGGCGGGCCAGACGCCGAACCGGGAAATTGGAGCAGGGTATGCAGATATGATTGCGCTTGCGATCCGGCCGGATTCTTATTCAAAGGAGCTGGCGATTCCCGGCTACACAGTAAGTCAGGTGATCAGCCAGGTGGAAAGTGCAGCGGGGAAAAAGGCCATTCAGTCGGCTGACCTCATTACCATTTCAGCGGGTGCGAATGACCTGCTGCCGCTTATTCAAAATGACCCAAAGCGCGGTCTGCTTACCTTTAACGCAGTAACGGCTGCTTTCGCCTTAAATGGCGTGAGGGAAAACTATGCAGTGCTGCTTAAGAAAATTAAAGCATTGAACCCACATGCGGATATTTATGCAATGGGTTATTATTTCCCGTATCCTCATGTGTTCGACCAGCACAAGCCGGCCGTTAGTGAGCAGCTGAACCTGCTGAACCAGATCATTAAACAAGAAGCAGAGAGGGCGGGTGTCGTCTTTGTTCCGGTAGCGGATCGTTTTGGACTGGACGGAGTGGAGTATGTACCGAACCCGGGCGATGTGCATCCAAACGGCGCAGGATATTTACAAATGGCGAATGCCTTTTTAGCTGTATATGCTCCTGGTACAAAGCTGCCTTCCTCCGTTTTAGGGCAGCTGCCGAAGCCAATCCCGCTGGCTGATTTAATCAAACAGCGGCAAAAGATGCTGGAACGTGAACCGAAGCAGGAAAAAAAGGCAGCGGAAGAAACGGATCAAACAGCGGCTGTACAAGGATGTACAAGGGAAGAAGTATATGCCGCCTCACTTTAAAGCATGAATAGGTATGTAACGAATAGAAGAAAAATAAAAAAGCGTTCACGAATCCGTTTTGGGTTCGTGAACGCTTTTTGGGTTACATTTTTAATTGGCTCATCGTATAAACAAATACGACCGCAATTGTAATCGGCACAATCCAGCGCATAAGCGGCAGCCAGTACGCATACGTAGAGCCAAAGCGGCCGGCATTGAGTTCGTACTCACTTTTTACAATCACCTGATCCATCCGCCAGGCAATAAACAGTGCAATCAGCAGGTTGCCGAGCGGCAGCAGGATATTGCTGACGAGATAATCGGTCATATTAAAAATGTTGCGGCCGAAGTAGGAAATATCGGCGAACGCACTAAAGGACAGAGCCGCAGGAATACCCGCCAGAAAAACAATGATACCGGAGAGAAGTGAAATCTTTTTACGTGATGCTGCTTCGCCTTTCGTAAAAGCCGCGGTGATAATTTCAAGCAGGCTGAACGAAGAAGTAAGCGTTGCAAACAAAAACAGCAGTAAAAACATAAATAAGAACAATTCACCAAAAGGCATTTGCGAAAAAACAGCCGGCAGTACGACAAACAGAAGTCCTGGCCCAGCTGTCGGCTCTAAGCCGAATGCAAAAACGGCCGGGAAGATGGCAAGTCCCGCTAAAACGGAAACAAAAATATTCATAATCGCCACAGAACCAGCAGACGACGGAATACTCACATCTTTACCTAAATACGAGCTGTAGGTGACCATGCAGGAAAATCCGACAGCCAGTGAGAAAAAGGAATGTCCAAGGGCATATAAGACGGCTTCTGCATTAATTTTCGAAAAGTCCGGCTGCAGGAAAAATGCCACGCCTTCCATTGCTCCGTCGAGTGTTAAGGAACGGATCACTAAAATAATGAAGAAAATAAATAAAAGAGGCATCATATATTTGCTGGCAAACTCGATACCTTTTTGGACGCCGGCTGCAATGACAATAATATTCAGCAGCATAAAAAGAGCGTGGCCGCCAATCGTCAGCCATCCGTTTTCGGTCATCGCGCCAAATATGGCGCCCGGATCACCGCTGCCGATGACGCCGCCATAAAGAGCACGGATGGTATAAATGAGTACCCAGCCGCCGACTACGCTGTAAAAAGAAAGCAGTAAAAAGCAGCCGACTACGCCAATTTTACCTGTGAGTGTCCAAAAAGAACCCGGCGCTAATTTTTTATAAGCACCAACCGCTTCCCGGCCGGAACCGCGTCCAATAATAAACTCTGAAATCAGCATAGGAAGCCCGATTAAAAGAGTGAAAATAACGAATAAAAGCAAAAAAGCACCGCCGCCGCTTTGACCGGTTACATAAGGGAATTTCCAAATCGCCCCAAGTCCAATCGCCGCGCCGGCTGAGGACAAAATAAAACCGAGCTTCGACGACCATTGTTCTTGTTTCTCCAATTGCTTTGCCTCCAATAACAAGTCATTTTGTTATTTTACTATAGCACGAATCCAGGCGAACGGCTGAATATATTTTCAAAGCAGGCGGAATCGTATATAATGAGGAAATTGAAATTAAACTGAAAAACTGGAGTGTACATGATGAATGCAAATATAAATTCACCCGAAAACGTACCGAGTGGACAGAGCCGTCCTGAAAACCGGGGCCGCCTGCTTGTAAAGTGTCCAGATGGACCGGGGATTGTCGCTACTCTGTCAAAATTTTTGTTTGAGCAGGGTGCGAATATTATTGAGTCAAGCCAGTATACGAGTGATCCGCAAGGCGGCACTTTTTTTATCCGGCTCGAATTTGACTGCGAAGGACTAACGGACAAGCGGGATGCTATGGAAAAAGAATTTTCGTCACTTGCGGAGAACTTTAGTATGGAGTTCCGCTTTGCGTACGGAAGCGAGCGGAAGAAAACAGCCATTTTTGTTTCAAAAGAACCGCATGCCCTGCTGGAGCTTTTATGGGAATGGCAAAGCGGCGATCTGCCGACGGATATCGCCTTCGTAGCTGGAAACCACGAAGAAGCTCGGGGGATGGTTGAATCGCTCGGTATTCCGTTCTATCACATCCCGGCAAACAAAGACATTCGCCGGCAGGTGGAAGAGGAACAGTCACGCTTGATTGAAGAGCATAATGTCGATGTCATCGTGCTGGCACGTTACATGCAAATTTTAACACCAGAATTTGTAGAGAAGTATCCGAACAAAATTATTAACATTCATCACTCGTTTCTGCCGGCGTTTATCGGTGCGCGTCCGTACGAGCGTGCGTACAACCGTGGCGTGAAGCTGATCGGTGCGACGTCTCACTATGTAACCAATGATTTGGATGAAGGACCAATCATTGAACAGGATATTGAACGTGTAGATCACCGCGATCACGTGGCGGACTTGAAAAAAATCGGCCGCTCGATTGAACGGCGTGTTCTGGCACGGGCAGTTAAGTGGCATTTAGAAGACCGCATTATCGTGCACGGCAACAAAACGATTGTGTTTCAATAAGAAAAAGCTGTCCTGTTCAGGGCAGCTTTTTTACATTTACATGCGTACAATCAGGATTGCAGTCAGTGAATAAGAAATATTTCGATTTTTTTTATTTTTAGCAGATGAGGGTATGCCCAGTTTCTCAGACGTGAAATATGGGAACAAACACGGTAGTATGGACAGAAACATGGGAAGAAAGGGAGATGTGATGTTTGATTCTCTGTTGTTTTATATAATGATCACGCTGGTCGTTGGAATCGCGTCTCAATGGACAGCTTGGCGCTATAGGCTTCCGGCGATTGTGGTCATGTCGGTGGCAGGTCTTTTAATTGGCCCGCTGGCCGGCTGGTTTAACCCGAAAGATGTGTTTGGCGATTTGTTTGGTCCTATTGTCTCCGCTGCGGTTGCCATTATTT
The DNA here is from genome assembly GCF_038806185.1 of Domibacillus sp. 8LH. Classification (NCBI taxonomy): domain Bacteria; kingdom Bacillati; phylum Bacillota; class Bacilli; order Caryophanales; family Bacillaceae; genus Domibacillus; species Domibacillus sp. 8LH. Next base: position 255,773 of record NZ_JAVJNG010000002.1, read on the forward strand.
TATTTGAAGGCAGCTTAAATCTTGATTTCCGCGAGGTTAAAACGGTTCGACAGCCGATTCGCAGGATCGTAACATTAGGCGCTTTTATCGCCTGGATCGCCGGCTCGCTGGCTGCGCATTATGTAGCCGGGCTGTCCCTGGCCGTTTCGTTTGTGATTGGCGGTTTGTTTATTGTCACAGGCCCGACTGTTATTCTTCCGCTTCTGCGCCAGGCGAAGCTGAAGCCGCGCACGTCCGCCATATTGAAATGGGAAGGGATCGTTGTAGACCCGTTTGGCGCTCTTCTTGCACTGTTTGCATTTGAACTTATTAAGTTTTTTACAGGAGAAGAGACAGCCGCTACGTTTATTAATTTCTTGTTCGGCTCCGCTTTTGCGGTTATATTGGGCGTAGTGTTTGGCCTTGGTCTTGGCAAAGCGCTTGAAAAGGGGCGTGTGCCGGAATACTTAAAGTCGCCGTCCGTATTTGTTGTCGTGATCGCCTGCTTTACGATTGCTGATGAAACGATGCATGAAACGGGGCTGCTTGCGGTAACGGCGATGGGGATGGTAATGGCGAACATGCACATTTCTTCTATTAAAGACATGCGCCATTTCAAGGAAAACATTTCTATCCTGCTTATTTCGACCATTTTTATTATGCTGACAGCGTCCCTGACAAGAGAAACGCTGATGCAGATTTTTGATTTTCGTATTATTGCTTTTGTACTGATCATGCTGTTTGTCGTTCGCCCGTTGTCGATTTGGCTTTCTACAATCGGGACGGATATGACAAATGGGGAAAAAACGCTGGTCGGCTGGATTGCGCCGCGCGGCATTGTGGCACTCACGGTGTCCGGCTACTTTGCCCAGTCGCTTTTTGAAGCGGGGTATGAGGATGCTGCACTGCTGACACCGCTCACGTTTGCCCTTGTGTTTTCTACTGTTGTAGCTCATGGCTTTTCAATCGGCTGGCTGGCTAGAAAGCTTCATTTGGCTTCAACCGATAAGCCGGGTGTCCTGCTTGTTGGCGGCAATACCTTTACGGCAAAGCTCGGTAAAACATTGCAGGATTTAAATATTCCCGTGCTCGTGGCGGACGACTCATGGCAACGGCTTCACGCGGCACGGCAGGCTAATCTGCCGGTTTACCACGGTGAAATTTTATCGGAAAGCACCGAATATCATCTTGAACTGACGCCGTATGAGTACATGATTGCTGCAACGAGCGATGAGGCGTATAACGCACTTGTCTGCTCTACCTTTGTTCCGGAGATGGGCCGTGTGAATTTGTATCAAATTGCTTCAGGACCAGAGCGGACAGAAACAGCGAAAGAATTCAATAAAACGGTGGGTGGAAAAGTGCTGTTTGATTCATCTGCCCATTATCAGGCGTTAACATCCCGGGCGGCTGATTACGTTTTTCGAAAAACAGAGCTGACGGAACGCTTCGGCTACGACAGCTATTTAAAAGAGCTGGACGAAAATACGCTGCTTTTGTTCCTGGTAAAGCCTTCCGGCAAGCTGGCTTTTTACACACGCGACGCCTCGCCTCGGGGAGAAGCGGGAGATATCGTAGTAAGTTTAATGCCGCCTGTAAAGGAAATAGCGAAAGCAAAAGAAAAAATCGCGGAGCAGCGCCGCGGTCAGTAGGACGAAAAAAGCGGCCTTCACCGGGGCCGCTTTTTTCTGACAGTAAATCAGAGAGAGTATGGAATTGTATTTTATACATTGAGCCGCTTCAAGCGGCTTCATGTGTATAAGTATAAAATATTTTGAAAGTGCTTTCATTATAAAACACACAAAACCGTATTTTTTTGACACAAAGCAGCAAATTTTTAACGTGAAGTAGAATTTTTAAACAGGAGAAAAAACGGGCCGTTTTAGCGTAAGAATAAGCTGTATTTGTCCCACTTATAATGAAAAGAGGAGCTGCGTTAAAAACAGCTCCTTGAGGAAAAATATATAGTTAACGTCACGCCGCTTTTAAAGAAAATCGTTTTGAGACAGGAGTTTGGAAGTCGTTTTCCAAAGCGGCTGGACAGACGTTACGAAAGGGACAGAGAACTTTGTTCAAGCATCGAGCCTGTCTCGGCGAGGCGGGTATGCCAGGAAAGCGCTTTTTCAAGCACGTGCGGTGTCTGGCCGCCGCGCGATAGTGCTTCCTCATAATAACGTCTCAGCTGCTCTTTATAAGCTGGATGGGCACAATTTTTAATGATAACGAGCACACGTTCACGCGGGGCGAGACCGCGCAAGTCGGCATAGCCTTGCTCTGTAACGATCACATCCACATCATGTTCTGTATGATCCACGTGTGAAACAAACGGAACGATACTGGAAACCGCGCCGCCTTTCGCGGTTGATTTTGTTACAAAAATAGCAGTCCGGCAGTTGCGGGCAAAATCGCCCGATCCGCCAATGCCATTCATCATCTTTGTGCCGAGTACATGGGTAGAGTTTACATTTCCATAAATGTCTGCTTCAAGAGCCGTATTAATCGATAACAAGCCAAGCCGGCGGATCAGCTCGGGATGATTAGAGATTTCCTGTGGACGAAGGACAAGCTTATCCCGATACCTTGCTAAGTTTGAATAAACATCTTGCATTTTTTCTTCTGAAAGAGTGATTGAACAGCCGGAAGCAAAGCGGATTTTACCACAGTCAAACAAATCGAATACGGCATCTTGCAGCACCTCTGAGTACACTTCCAAGTTTTCGAATTCCGATCCAATCAATCCGTGCATTACTGCATTGGCAACCGAGCCAATGCCAGACTGAAGAGGAGCGAGTTCATTGGTCAGGCGTCCCGCTTTTACTTCCTCACGGAAAAAGGCAATTAAATGGTCTGCCATTTGTGCTGTCTCCGCATCTGGCGGCACAATCGTAGAGGGTGAGTCCTGGGCATTTGTTAAAACGATCCCTTTAATTTTTGCTGGATCAACTCGAATACCGATTTCCCCAATACGCTCGTCTACCGATGTTAGCCTGATTGGTCCGCGTTTTCCCGGATCGTTCGGATTAAAAATATCGTGAAGGCCTTCGAGTTCTGCCGGCTGGGCGGTATTCAGCTCCACAATGACATTTTCCGCTCTATCAACAAATATAGATGAATTGCCGACAGAAGTTGCCGGGATAATGAGTCCGTCTTCTGTAATAGCGACTGCTTCCACAATGGCATAATCGACTGGTCCGAGAATCCCGCTGCGGATGGATTCGGCCGTATGGGATAAATGCTGGTCCACAAAAAGCAGATGCCCTTCATTGATTTCTTTTCGCATAACTGGGTCTGCCTGAAAGGGCAGGCGTTTATGAATAATCCCGGCTTCTGCCATCATTTTATCTAAGTCAAAGCCGAGAGAGGCACCGGTAAAAATATTGACTTTAAATGGGTCCGTCTTAGCTCGTTCTATAAGAGACATCGGTACGGCTTTTGCATCCCCGGCTCGTGTAAATCCGCTTAACCCCAATGTCATCCCGTCTTCAATCCAGGATGCCGCTTCATCGGCGCTCACAATCCTGTTTCTTAATTCCTCCATGCGAATACGTTCCTTCACTGTGATTCGACCCCCCCAGGTTGTTTTGGTAAGTGTAGCAAATTTTGAAAGGGCTTTCATTTTCTTTGTAACAAAAAACCGCAAAAAAGACGCGAAGGAGAAATTTCGCGTCATGAAGCAAGTTTGTTAATAATTGAGCGATTTGCGGAAAGCACTCGTATACGTCTGGGTGACGGGAATTTTAGTGCGGTCTTTCATAATCAGCAAAAAAGTTGAATGCGAGTCCGGCTGAATTTCCTGAATAAAGTTCACATTTACAATATAAGAGCGGTGCACACGGATAAAAGCATCATCCGGCAGCATAAATTCAAGCTCCGTTAAATTAAGTTTATGATAGCCGCTGCCTGTCCGGGCCTGCACGCGGGTTTTACGTCCTTCAGATTCTAAATACATAACGTCACTGTACGGAATAGGATACCACCGGTCTTCCGCCTTGATCGTTAGTAGATTGCGTGAAATAGGCGATGGCTTGGCCGGATGGATGGTTGTGACGGCACCAGTGAGCACATGATTATTAAAAATCGGCACACTCATCGCATAGTAGGGAATACCATATACATCACTGTCAATATACGTAGACACTTGATGCTTTTCTTCGATAGCCTGCTGGGTAACACTGCCCGGCTTGATCGGGTCGCCTACCCGAATATGCAAATCAATCAGGCGGCTCGGCTGGTAATAAATAAATGTTTCGTGATTTGACACGGCAACAGACGTATTCGGCGGAAAAAATTCTTTCATCACTTCCATTAAGCCGGAAACGGTCAGTTGGTCCATTTGCTCCACCTCTTCACATTGACTATAGTACAATAAGTGTACCATAGAAAAAGGGGGAAGCACGGTGGCAAAAGGAAAAACAAATGCAATGCGGCTGCTTGATGCAGCAGGCATTGAGTATGGGATGCACGAATACGATAACAAAGACGGGAAGATAGACGGGGTGTCCGTTGCCCATAAGATTGGCATTGAACCGGGGCGCGTTTTTAAAACACTGGTTACCGAAGGGACAGGCGGCTTGTTCGTGTTTGTCGTGCCGGTCGAAGCGGAGCTTGATTTAAAGCGGGCGGCACGCGCAGCAGGTGAGAAAAAAGTTGATATGCTTCCCGTAAAAGAGATTCAGAAACAAACGGGGTACATACGGGGAGGCTGTTCGCCGGTAGGAATGAAAAAGCTTTATCCAACTTTTATAGATATACAGGCGGAAGAATTTGAGTCTATTGTCGTGAGTGCGGGTCGGATCGGAGCGCAAATAGAATTGTCTCCTCGAGATCTGGCAGGGGTAGTAAACGCTTTCTTCTGTAAAATTGTGAACAATTCGTGAACGAAGTGTTACCAAATTGTATATAACGAGATTTTTATGCGAATGCCGGTTCTTTTTCGAAAAAAAACGTCGTATACTAGTGCCATCAAAGAAACAGGAGTTGACCCATAACCATGATGGTCGTTGAAAATCTTCTTGATGTGAAAAGCTATTTTGCCGAAGAAGTAAAAGAGAACTATGTTGTACAGTATGAAAAAATGGCCAAGTCAGGTGCATTTTTCAAAGAGGGCGGATGGCATGAACTCGAAGAAGAAACAGCGGAATGTGTAAAAATATTGTGCCAGACAGGAGACGCGTGCTCCGTTACTCGAGTGAAAGAATATCCCGTAAACGCTGAGGCTACTGTAGATGCCGTGTTAGCGCGTATCCGTGAAGCACACAGCGATATATTTAAAGGATAATATAGATAAATACATCGGTTTCCCTGTGAGGGAAGCCGTTTTTTTTATAAAAAAAGCAGCCTGGCAGAGGCTGCTTTACTGATAATGAAAAAAAGCACCGATCTTCTCGTCGACCAAAGGTGTTTCATGCAGGCCGCTATGATCAACGGTTGTGTCATAGAGGATGTCAAGCTGATATTGGTCTTTTGGAACAATGGCTTTTAAGCTGAGTGCACTTTGAAGCAGCGTTACCTGATCACCGGTTCCGGCAATGTTTAATACTTGTGTTTCCTTTGGAAACTGAGCATGGTTGGCAGTGATTTGAGCAAGAGCCGGCGAACCGGGCATAAGGTCGTATACCGCCTCACCTTCGTTTTGTGTAAACCATCGTCCGCCGGCTACGCCGTTAAAGGGGCTGCCAATCGTGACTAATTGGTCAACTGCCGGATGAAGCGCAGGGTCATATAAATCCTGCAAGAATTTTACCGATACAATGCCGCCCATTGAATGGCCGACTACCTTTATATGTTCAATACCGTATTCCTTCTTCATCACCTGCATAGCCGCAGCTACTGCACGTGATGTATCCTCAAAGGAAGCCCGGTTGTTTTCCATAATTAATTGAATAAGTGCAGGCCGTTCTGTAGAAAAAGGACTTTCCCGGACGAGAAGCCTGCCAGTACGCGTGACATTCATGGTCAGTGCCCGCTCTCCCCAGCCTCTTTCCTCAAACCGGGCAATCATCGTATTAAAAGAGCGCGCGGTTCCTTTAAAGCCATGAACGAACAAAACCGGGTCGGTGAATTGGCTGTCTGACACTGCATGATCGCTTTTTTCAAGCGTTAAAAAGCTGGCGTAAATTAAAAGAGCCGCTGCTAAAAACAGTCCATACTTCCGCATAAACGGTCACTTCGCTTCCTTCAAAAGTAGTAATCCTTATTATATATAATTTCGACAGAAAGATACATAGCGGGATATAATGGAATTTAAAGGGGGAGATGGTCCTGAAAGAATGGGTCGGTCAATGTATCGTATGCGGCAAGGATATTTATTGTCTGGACGGATTTTTAAATGGGGTAAAAGAACAAGGAGAGCTGTTTTGCTTCGATTGTGAAGAGCAGGACGAATAACGGTTATTCGTCCCCGGTTCTTTTCACGTGATTCTGGAAATGCTCTTCTGCTTCGACTGCATCGTACGTGCTGAAAAGCCGGTAATCTTCGGCATCCAGCACGCGGTAGTGGCCGCTGATGACATTTTGCTGAAGACGGATGCCTTTTTGACTGTCTAACTCACGCCACCAAACGCGGCCGCCCATTGTTTTTTCCTGGCCATTTGGCCGTGAGATCGTTTTGTGCGCAGCAAGCTCGGCTATTTCAACCGGGTCACCGCCAAGCGCAGACTGAAGGATATCGCTGTTCCGAAACAGCGCACATACCGCTGCCGCTGTTGTCCAGCCGGCAGTGGAGCGTTCTTTTTCAATTTGCACAAGTGTTTTTTTAGACAAGCCGATTACATCGGCCATTTTATCCTGTGTGTATCCGCGTTCTGTGCGGATCAGCTTTAATTTAGAAGAAACTATAGCTGTTATCGCTTCTTTATTCACCGAACATCACTCCTTACGTGTAATTTTACACTTGGTTCGCACAGAAGTAAAAAAGAAAACCCCTTTTGTTCAAAAAGGGGTTAGTGTGTAGACAAAGTCTTTCGCTATTAAAAAAGAGCCGGTAAGTGAAGCCTGCCGGACTTCGCGCATCCTAAGGCAGTGCGGGAGCCTCCTCGGCTGCGCCTGCGGGGTCTCCCGACTCACTGTACTTCCCACAGGAGTCTTCGCTAATTGGTGTTGAAGAACCATAAGCAAGGACCGAATAAAAATTTTCTTTTTTAAACAGAAAGATACGACCTTATGAGCTCTATACCATCTTGTCGCAAGCCACTTGGCGGCGGGAGGGCGGCGCAGACTCCTATGGGCTCGGCGCCCTGCCCCATGGAAGGCGGAGCTGCCTGGACGCCGCCGATCCATTCCATTCCATTCATGTAATTTGTCTACAGTCTGAACCCCTTTCGTTTAAAAAGGGGTTCAGACTGTAGACAAAGTGGTTCTCAAATCTCCGATTTGAGGCCGCTTTGTCTTTTTTATTCATTTTCACAGCCCTATTCAAGCTGGCTGCACTGGTTTCCATGACCAGCTGGCCAGCTTTTTAAGATTCATGGCAGCGAAAGTAAGCATCGCCTGCATGGATAATTTCCCCAGTCCCCTGAGGGTTGTCCATCGCATGCCATGCTTTTCTGTTGCATCCGCAAACACACGCTCAATCGTTTCTTTGCGCCTTGCATAGTCTTTTTTATTCTGCGCCGTATGGCGCAGGTGGTCAGCTTCTTCCAAATAGCCCTCCCACACGTGCCTGTGGATCAGCTTTGTATGATTCTGGCTTTGTGTGCACATAGAAAGGAGCGGACAGTCTCGGCACTGCTTGGGATCAGAAGCATACTGCCTGTACCCTTCACGGGTAGTCGTCCGATAAGAAAGCACTTGTTCCTCCGGGCAGATATAGCAGTCATAGTGCTCATCGTAGGCGAAGTCTCTTTTCTTTAAATATCCTTTTGGAGTGCGGGGCCTTGAATAAGGAAGAACCGGACGGATCTCGAGTTCCGTTATGTACTTCGCGATAAAAAGCGTTTTGTATCCAGCGTCGGCAGCTACAGCATCAGGCTTCGCCACTTTTTCCATTACTTTATCGAGAACATCTGTAAACACACGGCTATCATGGACATTGGCAGCTGTCACACAGGAGGCAAGAACAAACCCATTAGCATCACAGGCTGTGTGAAAGGAGTAGGCAAAATTTTTCTCCCGCTCATCTTTCACATAGTAGCCGCTGTCTGGATCAGTCGTGCTCGCCTTGATTTCCTTCATTTCTTCCTTTTCCTGTGGGGGAAACGGCTTTTTTCCATATTCCTCACGATCAACATTGATTTCTTCCTCAAGCTGCGCCTGGTAGCTACGTGCTTCAACACGCACCACTTTTTTATTAAACTTCTTTTTATTCGCACTCGCTTTGACATGTGTGGAATCAATAAAAGCAATGGATGGATCAACGAACCCTTTCTCCATCGCTTCTTTCAGAATCCGGTAAAAAATCTGCTCAAATAGGTCGGTGTCTTTAAAACGTCGGACATAGTTTTTACCGAAGGTAGAGAAATGGGGAATTTTCTCCGAAAATCCATACCCAAGAAACCACCGGTACGCCACGTTGGTTTCAATCTCCTTAATTGTTTGGCGCATAGAGCGGATGCCAAACAGGTACTGAACCAGCACCATTTTGATCAGGACAACAGGATCGACGCTTGGCCGCCCGTTATCGGCAGAATACATATCTTCCACCAGCGGATAAATAAAGTCGAAATCGATCGCCGCCTCAATTTTGCGGACCAGATGGTCAGCCGGCACAAGCTGGTCAAGCGCGACAACTTCCATTTGATTCCGGCGGTTTTCTGGCCGTTTTGATAACATACAAATTCCCCCACAAGATTTTGATGTTTTTATTGTACAAAAAAAGCTTGTAGACATCATCTTCAAAATAAAGACTTTGTCTACAGTCTGAACCCCTTTCGTTTAAAAAGGGGTTTTCTTTTTATTATCCGGTCCGCATGCTAAAAATAAAAACTGCCTCCGAAGAGACAGTTGTGTTGTATTAATCGATTTCTTTTCCAGCAGCTTCACGGATTTCTGTTCTTTTTTGATAAAGGTTAGACAGAATCGTTTTGACAACGCCGTAAAACGGAATGGCTAGAATAACGCCCCAGATGCCGGCGATGTTTCCTGCCGCCAAAATAACCGTAATAACGGTAAGCGGATGAACATCAAGCGCTTTGCCCATTACATTTGGTGAAATAAAGTTGCTTTCAATCTGCTGGGCAACGAGCATAATAATCGCTACGTACAAGGCCATCTGCGGCTCCTGCAGAAGAGCGATAAACATAGCTGGCACAACGGCCAAGTAAGGGCCGAGGAACGGAATCACATTTGTCATCATGCCGAACAGCGCCAGTAGCAGGGCATAATTCAAATCGATAATTAAGTACCCAATTAGGAGCATCACACCGACAAGGAAGCTGACCAACAGCTGTCCTTGAATGTAAGAGCGAAGCGTCACATCCAAGTCATGCAGTGTTTTGCGGATCCATGTTCTTCGTTCTCCGCTGAAAAAGCCGGCAACAAACGGTACAAACTTTTCATGATCCTTCAGCATGTATACAAGAAAGAATGGCGCCAGGATTAAAAGGAACAAGGCTTGGAAAAAGTTTTGAAGAAACGTTAACAGCCAGGAGCCGAATCCAACAGTCCATTCATTTAGATTGTTAGAAACATTGCTGATCGTACTTTCAACAGATTCCTGCGCTTGAGGCGGCAGGTCATCCCGGTGACTGAGCAGGTAATCCACCCATTTTTCGCCTTCCTCGATCATTTGCGGTGTGTTTTTTGCTAAAGAACCGGCCTGTTCACCGATAACGGGCGCGATCATCGCGTAAATCAGCCAGAATACGGCCACGACCACAACAAGCACGAATGTAATAGAAGCCCAGCGCGGCAGCTTTCTTGCTTCAAGTAAGTGGAGGAGCGGCCTCGTTAAATAAAAAAGCACCCCGCCAATTAAAAGAGGCAGAAAAATTGTTTTGGCGATAATAATAAGAGGATTAAAGACATCATGAATTTGCTGAAACATAAAAATAATCAGCATCGCCAGTAAAATACCAATTCCTGTTTGAAACCAAAGTTTGTTTGTCAAAAAGAGACACTTCCTTTCTAGGCAACATATATCATTACCCGATTATACGAAAAAAAAGCCGGTAAGTTCCGGCTTTTTAAAAATAAAGGTGCGCAATTCCTGCAATAATCGGCAAAGAGATCAGCGTGCGGATAATGAAGATAAGAAACAAATCTTTAAAGGAAACGGGAATTTTTGTCCCGAGAAGCAGTCCGCCTACCTCTGACATATAGATAAGCTGTGAGACAGATAGAGCTGCAACTACAAACCGTGTCAGCTCGCTTTGGATGCTTTCGCCTAATATTGCTGGCAGAAACATATCGGCAAACCCGATCATAATCGTTTCAGATGCTTCTTTGGCGAATGGAATGTTTAAAAGCTCAAGCAGAGGAATAAACGGCAGGCCAAGCCATTGAAAAACGGGCGTTGATTCCGCAATAACCAAAGCTGTTGTACCGATCGCCATGACAATCGGGATAACACCGAGCCACATATCCAGCACATTTTTCACCCCATCAATCGCGGTTTCGGACAGCTTGCTTTGACCGGCCCGCTTCACAGCCTGTTCATATCCATATGACAAAGAGGTATACCCGGATGGAATCGATTCATCATCAGCACGACGCGGTGTTCCATCTACAAAGGTATCGGGCTTTCTTGAAAGCGGCGGAATCCGCGGCATAATAATCGCGCAGGCAATTCCGGCTAAAACAACGGTTAAGTAAAAAGGAACAAAATACTGGTCCAGGCCCACCTGGCCGATGACGACAAGACAAAAAGTAATAGAGACGACTGAAAACATGGTTCCAATAATGGCCGCTTCTTTTTTTGTGTAAAATCCTTCTTCATACTGCTTGCTTGTCAGCAAAACGCCAATCGTCCCGTCGCCAAGCCATGAAGCAAGTGCGTCTACTGAAGAGCGTCCAGGCAGCAAAAAGAGCGGCCGCATCACTTTCGTTAAGGAATAGCCGACAAATTCAAGCAAGCCAAAATTAAGCAAAAGAGGCAAAAGGATGCCGGCAAATAAAAAGACGGCAAACAGAACAGGCAGCAGGCTGAACAAAAGCGTTCCACCTGTTGCATCTGACCAGATGGCTTGAGAACCAAGACGAAAATAAGTCAACACCGCAAACACAGCGCCGGCCAGGCGGACAATCAGCCAAAACGGCGAAATATCAAAAAGAGCGGTCAAGAAAGCAGAATGCCTTACAAACGCCGGACGAACGAGTTTCACAACGAGTGTTAACAGAGCAGACAGCACAATCAGCACCATTACAATACTAGGAATGGCATCTCCGAGAGCATCCTGAAGCCAGGATGACAAAACAGCAATCGGAATGGTCATGCCATCTTCCATCGGCACGGGAGTCATAAACAATAAAATCCCAATTGCAGATGGAAGAACAAACCGCAAAAGGGAACGAGATCTACGCATATATAAACCCTTTCTTTGTATAAAGATTCAACATGTGCAATTTTAATTCATTCGCTTTTGAAAATCTACGTTTCAGCACATATTCATAAAATACAGAATTTTGATTGCGCTTACAACTCTGGCGCTGTATACTCCCGGTATTTTTCCGGATTCCGAACTATTTTCATGTTAAAATAGGAAAGAATGAAATGAAAAAGAAGGTGACCCGAATGATTACAAGCATCGCAACAGATATGGACGGAACGCTATTAAACGGGAACATGGAAGTGAGTGAAGAAAACCGAGCCGCCATGAAAAGAGCGCAGGAGCTTGGGATCGAAGTCATTGTTGCAACAGGGCGTTCTTACAAAGAAGCCCGCTTTGCACTAGAAGGAACCGGGATCGAGTGTCCGATTATTGCAGTGAACGGAGCGGAAGTGCGGGATGCAAGGGGCGAAATCGTTCAATTTACGGCGATTGAAGATGATTTGGCATACGATTTATACCGCCGCTTAAAAGATGTCGGCGTTTATTTTGAAGTGTATACGAATCAAGCAACGTACACAGATGATGCAGAAAAAGCGGTAGAGCTGTTGATTGATATTGTTCTTTCCGCACATCCAGACGCAAATGTAGAAGACATTCGCGAACGCGCTAAGCTGCGGATCGAGCACGGCCTTGCTAAACAAGTGAATGATTACGAAGAAATCATTCGTGACACGAGCCAGCACATTTATAAGTTTTTCGTGTTTTCAACAGACCGCGAGCTGCTGCAGCGGGCGGCGGACCGTCTCGATGGGATTGACGGAATAGCTGTCAGCTCATCTGGGAATGAAAACCTTGAAATTACTAATGACCAGGCGCAAAAAGGCATTACGCTTGAGAATTACCTGACTTCTAAAGGACTCTCGCTCGAAGATGCGCTCGCTGTGGGAGACAACTATAATGACCTGTCTATGCTTGAAAGAGTCGGATATTCATATGCGATGGGTAACGCAGACGCCAATATTAAAAAAGCAGCCCGGTTTGAGACGTCCCGCAATGAAGAAAGCGGAGTGGCCAAGGCGATTGAAGATGCACTGGAACGAAGTGCGGTCAAATGATAAAATAATTCATACAATTCGCAATAAGAAGGAGAATTCACCGTGTCTAAAGTATCAGTAGAAGAAATCGTCGTGGCAAACCAGGTGCTTAAAGACGTGGTTACCAAGACACCGCTTCAAAAAAATGAACTTTTATCAGCCCGTTACGGCTGTAACGTGTATTTAAAACGTGAAGATTTACAGATTGTCCGCTCCTTTAAGCTGCGTGGCGCGTATAACTTTATCCGGAGCTTGACGGAAGAAGAGCGGGCAAAAGGCGTAGTATGCGCAAGTGCCGGCAACCATGCGCAGGGCGTTGCGTATTCCTGCCTTGCCCTCGGCATTGAAGGGAAGATCTTTATGCCGTCCACAACACCGCGTCAAAAAGTATCGCAGGTGAAACGGTTCGGTGGAGATAAAGTATCGGTTGTGCTGACAGGAGATACGTTCGATGATTCGTATGCTGCAGCAATGGCCTACTGCACAGAAGAAGAAAAAATGTTTGTTCATCCGTTCGATGATTACCGGACGATTGCCGGGCAGGGAACCGTGGCGGTTGAAATCTTGAACGATATGCAAGAACCTATTGATTACATGTTTTGTTCCATTGGCGGTGGCGGCCTTGCAGCCGGTGTCGGCTCATATTTAAAAGGCATCAGCCCATCCACGAAGCTGATTGGCGTTGAACCGGCGGGAGCAGCTGGCATGAAAGCTTCCTTGAACAGCGGACAGGTAACCCGTCTGGACACGATCGATCCGTTTGTCGACGGGGCGGCCGTTAAACAAGTCGGTGACCTGACAATGGATATTTGCATGGATGTGCTCGACGGTATTTCCGTGATTCCGGAAGGCAAAGTGTGCACGACGATCTTGCAGCTGTATAATGAAAATGCAGTCGTAGCAGAGCCGGCAGGAGCGCTGTCTGTTGCTGCCCTTGATTTTTATAAAGACGAGATCAAAGGAAAGAACGTGGTTTGTGTGATCAGCGGCGGCAATAACGATATTGAGCGCATGCAGGAGATCAAAGAACGTTCGCTCATTTATGAAGGGTTAAAGCATTACTTTATCGTCACGTTCCCGCAGCGTGCCGGGGCACTCCGCAAGTTTATGGCTCAGGTGCTGGGAGAACACGATGATATTACCCGCTTTGAATATACAAAGCGCACCAATCGTGATGAAGGACCTGTTCTAGTTGGTATTGAGCTGAAACATAAAGAAGACTATGCACCGCTTGTTAAGCGGATGGAGGAAAATGGCTTCCCTTATATGGAAATCAATAGTGATCCTCTCTTGTTTAACCTGCTTATTTAAACGAGCATTAAAAAGCTGATCTGCAAACGCAGATCAGCTTTTTATTTCGGTTACTTTGTCTTTTTCATCGAATGTGTATGTCCAGAAATGCTCGTAGTTAAACCGGTCATGCAGCTCGCTTCCTTCTTCGGCGACGCTTGCTTCCAGATCTTTCAGCATCCAGATGGTCTGGGAAATATGAGCTTTCATGGCTTCTAGTTTTTTATCATACACGTGCCGGATGTCGTAACGGATATCAGCCGGCCCGATTTCTTCAAGCGTGTTATTCGCAAAGGCCACACAGTGAAGCTTCGGCCGTTTGCTCTCTTCCATCGCGCGCACCGCCCGTACAACCGCACGTGCGGTTGCTTCATGGTCCGGGTGAACAGAGTAGCCCGGATAAAATGTAATAACCAGGGAAGGATTCAGCTCATCAATCAAATCCGTGACGAGGTTCATCATTTTTTGATCATCTTCAAACTCTAACGTTTTATCACGAAGGCCCATCATGCGCAAATCTTGAATGCCGATAGCTTCGGCTGCTTTTTGCAGCTCGGCCTTGCGGACATCTGGAAGAGACTCGCGATTAGCAAAAGGAGGATTGCCAAGATTGCGGCCCATTTCGCCGAGTGTTAAGCAGGCATAAGTGACCGGTGTTTTTCGTCCAGTATGAACAGCGATCGTACCGGATACACCAAATGCCTCATCATCCGGGTGAGGAAAGATGACAAGGACGTGGCGCTCCTGTTCAATTTCCATTGTTTTGGTCATCGTCTTCAGTCCTTTCGTTACTTAAACGGCGTCGTGCCCAGCTGCAGAGCGACTGCCAGTTTTCCATCAAAATCATGTCCAGCCATCAGTAAGTGCCCATTTTCATCAAACCCATAATGAGTTAATCCTTCTGCGTAGACCCAGCCAATTGCAAGCTTCAGCCCAACACGAAACGGCCCATCGCCGACAATTTTGCCGTGTTCATATGTAAGCTTCGCATTGCGGATATACGCACCCGCAGAGAAAAACTTTTCATTAAAATGTGATGCATAAGCACCGTTTGTCGTTTCCATGTGAAGGTATACTTCCTGGCCGGCAAACGTATTAATAAGCTCCTGTACCTTTTCAGGTAAAATCGGTTCCATGTCCGTTGCCCTCCCGTCGAATTTCGTTCTTGCCCTATTGTACTAAAAAATAGTTCGAATGGCGAAAATCCCGCTTTTTCAGTATGATAAAAAAAGAAATCTAATAGATAGAGGTGGTACATATGCTGAAAAATATTATTCGTGAACGTCGTTCCATCAAGAAGTTTAACGGCAAGCCTGTAGCGCTTTCCGATGTTACGGCTGTATTAGAGGACGCAGTGTGGGCGCCGAATCATGGCTGCCGCGAGCCATGGCGGTTTGTTGTTGCAGCTGAAGAGGGACTCCAAGCGATGCGGGAGACGCTGAAAGAATGTACGATCCCAAAATGGAATATGCTTCCGGAGGAAGAGCTAAGGAAAAAAGCAGCCGGCTTCGCACTGCCTGGCGCTTTTGTATTTGTCATTGTGCCAGAGGATCCGCGCCAAAAAGAACGGCTGGAAGATTTCTCGGCTGCAAGCGCCCTTATTCAAAACGCCCAGCTGCTTGCCTGGGAGCAGGGCATCGGCACATGCTGGAAAACACCAGCCTGGCTGGATGCGCCAAAGTTTCGTGAAGCGCTTGGTGTAAAGCCGGGCGAGCGGATTTTGGCCTTGCTGCAATTCGGCTATTACGACGAATTGCCGCAAGCAAAAGAACGGATGCCGGTTCAAGAGAAAATTACGTATTTTAAATAAAAAGAAAATCCCGTCCAAGCAGGCGGGATTTTCTTATGTGTTATTTATGGTTGTAAGCACCGTGCATAACAGGACCGACATACTCGTTCAGTTTCCAGCCGTGTTTAATCGCCGCATTTACGAAATCCTTCGCATTATGGACTGCTGTTTTTACGTCCTGTCCGTTTGCCAGGTTGGCCGTAATAGCAGCCGCAAACGTGCAGCCTGCACCATGATTGTATGTGGTGTTATGCTTTTCACCTTCTAGCAGCTCAAATTCACTACCATCGTAGAAAAGGTCAACCGCTTTTTCGCTTTGCAGCTGCTTGCCGCCTTTAACCACTACGTTTTTTGCGCCAAGTGCATGAATTTTTTGAGCCGCTTCTTTCATATCATCGATCGTGCGGATTGGACCGACACCAGAAAGCTGCCATGCTTCAAATAAGTTTGGTGTGACAACGGTCGCAAGCGGAAGAAGAGAGTCGCGTGTTGCTTCGGCTGCTTCCGGATTTAGTACTTCGTCTTCGCCCTTGCAGACCATAACCGGGTCGATGACGACTTTTTGAATATCGTTCTCTTTAATAGAAGCTGCTGCCGTTTCGATAATTTCAGGCGTAGCAAGCATTCCTGTTTTCAGCGCATCAATGCCAGTGGACATGGCTGTTTTTAACTGAGCCTGAAGCGTGTCGATCGCTAGTGGAAACACACCGTGGTTCCAGCCGTTATCGGGGTCCATTGTGACAATTGTTGTGAGGGCTGTCATGCCATATGTGCCGTGCTCCTGGAAGGTTTTCAAGTCGGCTTGGATGCCAGCGCCGCCGCTTGTATCTGATCCTGCAATGGTTAATGTTTTTTTCATGATGCAATTCCTCCTTTTTAACACTTCTTTTAGTTTAAGAAACAAAAGGGAAATGTACAAGAAAAAACGCCCTTTTTAAAGGACGCTTTGATCGTTGGAATTGGCCGAACTTCGGTCCTCCGGATTTTTATCTGTCGCAACGACGGCAATAAGCCCCCGGTCAAGCTGTTCTTCATACTCGGCTGCTTCGGATTCGCTCATTCCGAGGCTGTGGAGCTTCGAACGCAGCTCGTCCCCGCGGTTTTTAAATACATTGCCGACTGTGTCGGCCAAGCCCTGCTCCTTGAAGCCGACTGAGCCGCTGTTGGTCGCGTCGGTTAACTGTTTAGATTCAGCTTTATCGCGGGCAAACACATAAATCGCTTCTTTGGGAAATCCATTTTGTGAAAAAGCCGTTACGGCACTGGCCGCTTCTGTATGGTTTCGAACAATTTTTGCGGTATACACAGAAAGACCTCCTCGTATTTTCACGTTCGCTTTCTTATACCCGCCCGCTTTATTTTTAAACAGCGGCTCATTCCTTTATAATGAAGAAGGAGGTGAGCCGCATGAATAAAAAAATCTTAACAAATGACTGGGCACCGCTGCTTGAAGGTGAATTTGAAAAACCTTATTACCAGGAGCTGCGGTCATTCTTAAAAGAAGAATACAGTACACAGGTGATTCATCCTGATATGGATGATATTTTTAATGCCCTTCATTTTACGCCGTACCAAAATGTAAAGGTCGTCATTCTTGGCCAGGACCCGTATCATGGACCGAACCAGGCGCACGGCTTAAGCTTTTCGGTTCAGCCTGGCATTAAACCGCCGCCATCTTTAAAAAATATGTATAAGGAATTGAAGGAAGATATTGGATGTGAAGTTCCGAATCATGGATATTTAAAACAATGGGCAGATGAAGGTGTTCTGCTGTTAAACACTGTTTTAACTGTTCGAGAGGGAAAAGCAAATTCTCATCGGAACAAGGGATGGGAAACGTTTACGGATCAGGTAATCAGACTTATCAGCGAGCGGGAGAAGCCGGTTGTATTTTTACTTTGGGGAAGACCGGCACAAAGCAAAAAAGCCTTAATCGACATAAACAGGCATGTTATTATTGAATCGCCTCATCCAAGTCCATTATCAGCATCACGCGGATTTTTCGGAAGCCGGCCATTCTCCAAGGCAAATGAAGCGCTCGCTTCTATAGGGGAAAGCCCGATTAATTGGTGCCTCGATTCAAACGTATAAATTGTTCAAAGAACAAAGAAAGCAAAAAAGCAGGCTGTCTGGAAGCGTCTGTTCTTTTATAAGCAAAGCTTTGCACTATGCAGCCCAGCCTTTTTCAGGTTATCTGCTTTAAAAAAACGTGCGTATATTTCCAGCGGCCTGATGTTTCACGTGAAACGGGGAAGGGACGTGTTGACAGCGGAACCGAATTGTATGAAATGCCGGCATTTTTTTGTCACATGGGATGCGCAGGCTCCTCGTGGCTGCCGGGCATTTGGATTTAAAACAAAGCAGATGCCGTCTATGGTTGTAAAACGGTCATCAGGCCATCCATGTTTTCAATTTTCTCCGAAAGAAGGTGTTAAAAAGTGAATGTATCCCATGAGAAAGTGCTACAGAAAATGGAGCAGGAAATAGCTGCGGCAAGAAACGCCGGTCCAGGAGAAATGGAACGGCATATTTATGCGATCAAGTCGATGTGCGACTTGCTTATTGGAGCTGGAATGGACATGCCTGCGCCGAAGCAGGCTTCTGTTGTGCCAGCCGTCATGCCGCCGCCAGTCCAGGAGCCTGTGCAGATTGTTGGCCAGAAAGAGCGGATCGCGACAGAAGACGGTTCAAATGGCGATTCAATTTTTGATTTTTAAAGGAGCAGATTCATGAAATTATTTATTATTTTAGGGGCGATCCATGCCTTTTTAGCGGTTGCGCTTGGCGCCTTTGGCTCCCACGGGCTTGAAGGAAAAGTAGAAGCGAAGTACTTAGACATTTGGAAAACAGCGGTTCAATACCAAATGTTTCATGCGCTCGGTTTAATAATCGTCGGCTTTTTAATGGGGCAGTTTGCGGGCAGCTCTGCACTGAACTGGTCAGGCTGGCTTATGTTTGCAGGAATCATGCTGTTTTCCGGCAGCTTATTTGTGTTAGTTCTTACAGGCATCAGTAAGCTTGGTGCGATTACGCCGATTGGCGGCGTGGCATTTCTTGCTGCCTGGGTACTGCTTATTGTAGCGGCCGTTAAAAATATGTAGGAAAAGAGCGGCCTCCATGCCGCTCTTTTCAAGCTGTCCTCAATCGCCTGCTTTCGGCATCACTTGCCGGCTGTAAATGCTCATGACCTTCACCCAAGAGGTCACTTTGCTTCCGGGCAGGCGGCCCTCCTTGAAGAGCAGACGTTTTCAATCAGCCTGTTTTCTTGCTTTGTCTACATGCTCACAAGAGCGGCCTCCATGCCGCTCTTTTTTAACTAAACGGGTACTCGTAAGCAATTTCTCCATCAAAGACAGCATAATCAAGGTAAAGAAGCGGAATTAAAAAGCGCTGGTTGGTTGAAGGACTGCTTAAAATAAGATGGTCACGCCCGGCTGCTTCAATGCGGCCGCGGAACACTTTAGCATTCCATTCTTTATTGTTTTCAAACGTTGTATACACGGTCACCATTTTGCCGCGGTTTAAACGGAAAATATTTTCAATGTAGGATTCTTCAACTTGCGGCAGGCCGGCTCCTCCGCCAGGTCCACCAGGCCCCATGCCCTGGCCCATACCCGGTCCCATGCCTTGACCCATACCCTGACCCATGCCCATGCCCTGGCCCATACCTTGGCCTTGGCCCATACCTACTGGAGGCAGTGTCTGCGGCCCGGTTTGGTTCATACTTCCTTGATTCATGCTTCCCTGATTCATCGGTCCCTGGGCCGGTACATACTGAAATGGATTCATGAAAAAAAACGCCTCCTTATTTAGTAAACAGATGGACAAACAGAACGAAGCGGACTAAAAAAGCAGTGGGATTTATATCGGCCGGTATTCGGCTGGTTAAACCACTGGGCAGGGCATCCGCCGGCTGGCTCAAAAAACCAAAGGGCATTGGAAGCCGGATGATAGCGGCCGCCTCTTAACACTTTTCGTGCCAGGTCGATGTCCTGCTGGCGGGCACCTTGATAAAAATAGCCTTTCTGTGTTGCTTCAAAGCCGCCGGGTGACTGAAAAACCATTTGGCGGATTGTGCGGATATCTTTGAAATCAAGACAGTCAGACCGTGTCCGGTTTACGCCGGCATTGCCAACCATCAGCATGCCAAGCGTGCCAGAAGTTTTACATCCTCTTCCGTATGAGCAACAACAGCCACATCAACACCTCCCGATTTACTTTATGCAAAGTGCGTAAAGTCGGTGCTGGGCTTAGGCCTGAATCCATAAACTCTAACCATTATGTGCCGTACAATAAAAGGGGAGTGCCGGCAAAAAATGCACATAAAAAAACGATGCCTGAAAGACACCGTCTGAAAAGGTTATTGGATATGCATCATTTGTGTAAACTTTTCGTCTGTCAGCAAATGGCCGACAAAGAAAGAACCGAATTCGCCGTAGCGGGCACTTACTTCATCAAAGCGCATCTCATAGATGAGCTTTTTAAACTGAAGTACATCATCCGCATAAAGCGTGACACCCCATTCGTAATCATCAAATCCAACCGAACCAGTAATAATCTGTTTCACGAGGCCGGCATACTGGCGGCCAATCATACCGTGGCTGCGCATTAAATTGCCGCGGTCTTTCATTGGCAGCATGTACCAGTTATCTTCGCCTTGGCGGCGTTTATCCATTGGATAGAAGCATACATACTCTGTTTTAGGAAGCTCCGGATACAAACGAGCGCGAATTTGTGGATTTTGGTACGGATCTTCATCAGAAGACAGGTAGTTGCTTAGTTCGACAACGGATACATAGGAATACGCCGGGATGGTAAACTCGGCAATTTTCAGCTTGTTGAATTCTGTTTCAATTACATTTAGCTCTGCCATTGTCGGGCGCAGAATCATCAGCATAAAATCAGCTTTTTGGCCAATAATGCTGTAGAAGGAGTGGCTCCCAGCTTTCATTTCCTGTGTTTCTTCCAGTTTATATAAGAATTTGCGGAATTCGGCCAGAGCACCTTCTCGTTCACTGCTTGACAGCATTTTCCATGCTGCCCAGTCAACCGAGCGGAAATCGTGCAGGCAATACCAGCCGTCCAGCGTTTTTGCTGCTTCACTCATGTTCTTCATCTCCTATGTAGTATAGTCCTACTTACTATATCATAAAAAGCTTGAACGACTCCCGCCAGAAGGCTACAGTAAAAGAAGAACATTTTGTGAAGGAGAATCGTTATGGATCAATCAGAAGCGCTTCTGCGCCGTCCGCTTTGGCGGTTTATCGACCAATCCGCTTACGGGCCAGGATTTAACCCTATTCATTCATTTGCTACTGATGACGCCCTTGCAACAGCGATCGGCGCCGGGCAAAGCCCTGCAACGGCCCGTGCCTGGGTGCATCATGACACCATTGTGCTTGGCATTCAAGATACAAAGCTGCCTTATTTAAAAGAAGGGGTGGAGGTGCTTGAGAACGAGGGCTATCGGGTCATTGTCCGCAATTCAGGCGGGCTTGCGGTGCTTTTGGACGAAGGTGTACTGAACTTATCGCTTTTGGTGCCGGACACGGAAAAAGGCATCGATATTGACCGCGGCTATGAAGCGATGTATACACTCGTTCGCCATATGTTTCCGGAGGCCGATATCGATGCCTATGAAATTGTTGGATCCTACTGTCCAGGAAGCTATGATCTTAGCATTGGCGGCAAGAAATTCGCTGGCATTTCGCAGCGCCGCTTGAAAAAAGGTGTAGCCGTTCAAATCTACTTGTGTGTAAATGGAAGCGGCTCAGAGCGTGCCGCAGCTGTCCGTTCTTTTTACGAATCAGCCAAGCGGCAGGCTCAGACAAAATGGGTGTACCCTGATATTCAGCCCGAGGTGATGGCTTCACTTGAAGAGCTGATCAGAAAACCGCTCACCATCCAAGATGTCATCATACGATTTTTAAAGTCGCTGCAAGAACTTGGCGGTCCGCTTGAAAGCGGCTCTATGACGTCATTTGAAGCAGATGTCTTTGACGGTTATTTGCAGCGTGTAATCGAACGAAACGACCGGGCCCTTGCTTAATATTACTCTGCCACTTTTTCCAGGTTTCCGTTTTGTTCCATCTTAAAGGTAACCGCAGCGCCTTCTTCATCATCTAATGCGACAAACTTGCGGGCGCGGTTCATGATTTTCATTAGTGTTTCATAGTCTTCCTGCATAATTTCAGATGACTGTTCAATTTTATTCAAGCGGCACTGCAGCTGCTCATTCTCGGCACGCAGCCGCTCGTTTTCTGCTTTAACTGCATCGATAGAATCAAGACTTTGCAAATAGCCAATCACATCAGCCATTGTGATCGCCAGCGAACCTTCTGCCGGCGGTGTATACAAGGTCTTTTTCTCGATGGTACGGCTGCGCTGCTTGCGCTGCTTTTTAGCGAGGCTGAGTGCTTTTTCGTACTGGGTGCGCACAACAGCGTTCCAGCGGAATCCGCAGGCAGCTGACGTGCGGTTTAATAAGTCGCCGACTTCTTCAAATGCGTTTAATTGCGTGCTTCCTTCGCGTACGTGACGAAGAACGGTTTCGGCGAGCAGCAAATCGTTTTCTTCTGACCAGGCATCTTGACGAACTTTCATCTTATCATCTCTCCTTATGAAAATAGTCTCTATGAACAGGATTGCCAGATAGGATTTCTTTTATACGCGGCAAGCTTGCAAACATGCTTTTTTCCATGTAAAATATCGGGATGAATGAACGGAAAGGAAGAGTTAATATGGCGAATGAATTTCGCGTATGCGATGATTGCCAGGCAGTGAATCTGAAAACACTGATTCCAAAGCTCGAAAAATTGGATCCGGATGCATCCATTGATGTAAAATGCCAATCCTATTGCGGCCCTGGCCGAAAAAAAACGTTTGCTTTTGTCAATAATCGTCCAGTTGCGGCATTGACAGAAGATGAATTGATGGAGAAAATACAGAAAAAATTAAAGTCATAATGTGAATCACCTTTTCTTTCGAAAAAAGGTGATTTTTTTCTATGTGCTAGCAGTATATGCATTTGTCAATGCGAATTTTCCCATAATGATTGATTTTTCCGTTATAATGAACAAAAAAGAGACGGGGGGCGCGCATGTGAGCTACGCGAAGCAGAAGTTGAAAGAAGAGAAAGTGTTTAAAGACCCGGTTCACCGCTATGTTCATGTGCGGGATGTAGTAATTTGGGATTTGATCGGCACGAAAGAGTTTCAGCGGCTGCGCCGAATTCGCCAGCTCGGTACGACGTACTTTACTTTTCATGGGGCGGAGCACAGCCGGTTTAATCATTCTCTCGGTGTCTATGAAATTGTCCGCCGGATCGTTGATGACATTTTTCGGGGCAGATCAGAATGGAACCCGGAAGAACGGCTGGTCAGCCTTTGCGCAGCACTGCTGCATGATGTCGGGCATGGGCCTTTTTCTCATTCATTTGAAAAAGTGTTTGGCCTCGATCACGAAGAATATACAAAAAAGATTGTGCTCGGTGACACGGATATTAACCGGGTGCTGCGGCGGGTGAGCGACGATTTCCCGGAAAAGGTAGCAGCGGTTATTAACAAAACATATCCGAATAAGCTGGTAGTCAGCTTGATTTCAAGCCAGATTGACGCAGACCGTATGGATTATCTGCAGCGTGACGCCTATTACACGGGTGTAAGCTACGGACATTTTGATATGGAGCGCATTCTGCGGGTGATTCGTCCGCGCGAAGAGCAGGCTGTGTTTAAATTAAGCGGCATGCATGCGGTAGAGGATTATATTATGAGCCGCTATCAAATGTACTGGCAGATTTACTTCCATCCTGTTACGCGCAGTGCCGAAGTGCTGCTTTCTAAAACCCTGCAGCGGGCAAAGCAGCTGTATAAACAGGGATATTCGTTCCGACAGAAGCCGGTTCACTTTATTTCCCTGTTTGACGGGGAATGCTCGCTTGAAGAATATGTGAATTTGGATGAGTCCGTCATTATGTTTTATTTTCACGTCTGGCAGGATGAAGATGATGCCATTTTGCAGGATTTATGCAGCCGGTTTATGAACCGGAATTTATTTAAATACGTAGAATTTGATCCGGAAGCCGAGCAGGAAAAATATGCGGAGCTGGAAGAGCTGTTTCGAAAAGCAGGCATCGATCCGGAATATTACCTCGTTCATGATTCCTCCTCCGACCTGCCGTATGACTTTTACCGGCCGGGCATTGAAACGGAACGGCAGCCGATTTATCTATTGATGAAAGACGGGGAAACGCTGCAGGAATTATCCGGGCGCTCTGACATCGTCGAAGCGATCTCCGGCAAGCGGCGCACAGATCACAAGCTTTATTTCCCGATTGATCTGCTCCGGGATGAATCTTCAAACCGAACAGCTAAACGGAAGATCAAAAGTATATTAGAACTATATCGAAAGTAAAGGGGACAACGGATTGGAACAATTTTTGGCATTTGAATTGGAACAGCTGCCGTTTGTGATCGTCTCGCTGCTGGTGGCTTTTACGGTGCATGAATTTGCTCATGCGTATACGGCGTATAAATTTGGGGATGATACGGCCAAAAATCAAGGGCGCCTTACGTTGAACCCGGTGCATCATTTGGACCCGATCGGCACCATCTTTATCCTTATTGCCGGGTTTGGCTGGGCGCGGCCGGTGCCGGTAAACCGCCGCCATTTTAAAAACCCGAAGCTGGCCGGCGTGCTTGTATCGCTTGCCGGACCGCTCAGCAATTTTTTAATTGCGTTTATTGCCATGGGCATTCTATACGGGGTCGGGGCAAACGCGAATGAGTTTGTTTTTCAGCTGTTATATATGATGATGTATTTGAATGTGCTTCTGTTTGTGTTTAACCTGCTTCCGTTCCCGCCGCTGGATGGCTACCGGATTTTAGAAGATTTGGCTCCGGCCAATCTGCGGGTTAAAATGACACAGTATGAACAATATGGTGTACTGCTGTTTTTAATTTTAGTAATTACACCGCTGGGAGATTATACGGTAAGTCCATTTTTAAGCCAGCTGACTTCAGCTGTTTTAGCAGGCTTTAATGCTATTTTTAGCGTATTCTTGTAAGGAGGGCTAATAAACAATGGAACAAAAAAAGAAAGTCGGCTTTAATATCATTAAAAATGATCCGACCGACGGGCATAAAGGATTTGGAAAAGGTGCACTCAGCTTAGAGGAGGTTTCACCGGTCATTATTGACGTAGAAGAAGGATCAGCTCATATCGATATCGGTGCGATGCATGCCCGGAGTGCTGTGGAAAAAGGCATTAAATTTTTAAAAACAAAAGAAGAAGTGCCGGATGCCAAACCTTATTGGCTCGTTTGGGTAACCGTAGACCGAAAAGAAGAAGGGCCTTATTATGCAGGGGTAACCGCATGTGAAATGACAATTAATCGCGACATCCGGCGCGGGTACAAGTCGCTTCCGGAGCATGTTAACCGGATGGACAAATCGCTCAAGCGCCACATTATTGTAGATGTGATGGATGATCGTTCCAAAACCATACTGCGCGATTTCCTCATCAATCATAATGAGCAAATGTGGCATCTTTCTTCGGATGAGCTAAAAAACGGTTTAACCGTGTCAGAAGCTTAAACAGCCTATACGAAACGCAGAAAAACCCGGGAAAATTCCCGGGTTTTTTATTATCGGAACCATTCAGGCAGCTCGGGATACCGCATATCTTCTGTATGGTCCTCATCCTTCGGACATTTCGTCTCCGGCTCGGTGCCAGGTTCAAACAAAAGCTTGTGCCCTCCGCTGCAGGCTGTGCCCGTTTTAACATCTACTTCAACTTCAACCAGCTCGCGCGGCCAGGTAAATTCCTTTGGATTCTGTCCTTTATGAGCTTCTTCCATAAACTTTGCCCAGATCACTTTTGCCCGTGACCGGTCTTCGGTTTTCGTGATTTCCCCTCCATTGTCATAGCCGGTCCACACGACGGATACAAGTGAAGGCGTAAAGCCTGCCATCCAGTAATCGTAAGGAGTGGACCCGGATTTGCCGGCGTAAGGCCGTGTCAGAGAAGAAGCGATCACCGTTCCCGTTGGTGAGGCATAATCACTCATTGTTTTATCGAACATCCCCGTCATCAGCCGTGTCAGTACGGCCATTTTGTTTCTATCAAGCCGCTGTTCCTGCTGCTTGTCATACTGGTACAGCACTTCTCCGTCCATACTTTCCACTTTTGTAATAAAGACAGGCTTCGCAAATGTGCCTCCCGATGCAATGGTTGCGTAGGCATTCGCTGTTTCAAGAACGGTCATCCCAGAGGTACCGAGTGCAAGAGAGGGAACGGCTTGAAGCTTGGAGGTAACCCCAAATTCTTCCATCGTCTGCACGAGTGTTTCCGGTTCGAGCAGCATATTGGTTTTGACCGCATAAATATTGTCGGAAACGGCGAGTGCTTCAGCCATTGTCACAGCACGCTCTGCATACTGGCTGTTGAAATTTTTTGGTGAATAATTTCCTTCAAACGTCGTTGGCTCACTTTTTCTTTTTGTAAGAGGGGTCATCCCATGCCCAAGCGCTTCATAATACAAAAAAGGCTTTATTAAGGATCCTGGCTGCCTGAACGCCTGAACAGCCCGGTTAAAAGGGCTTTCCCGATAGTTGCGCCCGCCGGACAGGGCGGTTACATAATGGGTGTCCGGATCAATGGAAACAAGGGCGGATTGAATGGAAGCGCCGCTCGCAATGCCGTCTGTCATCGCTTGATCGGCTGCTTTTTGATGCCGTGGCTGAAGGGTTGTATACACTTTCAAGCCGCTTTGCTCCCGAAAACCAAGTGACTCAAGCTCACCCCGTACGGCATCTATAAAGTAAGGCGCACTGTTTTCGTCATCGGCAAAAGCGCCGGTGATCCGCGGGGCGTCCGCTACTGCTTTTTCATATTCATGTTTAGACAAATGCATTTCGGATAAAATAAGCCGGCGGCGCTGCTCAGATTTTTCTCGTGAGATGAGTGGAGAATAAACCGAAGGCCCCTTTGGAATACCGGCTAGAAGCGCTGCCTCGGAAACACTCAGGGCAGCGGCCGGCTTGCCGTAATAAAATTGGGAGGCCGCTTCTATTCCGTAAGCGCCATGGCCAAAATATACGGTATTCAAGTACCCTTCTAAAATCTCATCTTTTGAGTAAAACGCTTCAAGACGAAGCGCCTGCCAGGCTTCTTTTGCTTTACGTGTCCACGTTTTATCGTGGGTTAAAAAAATATTGCGCGCATACTGCTGCGTGATCGTACTTGCCCCCTGGACTTTTGCCCCTGCTTTTATATCAGCCAAAGCGGCACCGGCAATGCGCTTTGGGTCCAGGCCAAAGTGATTGTAAAATTGCTTGTCTTCAATGGAGATCACCGCATCAATCACATAAGGGGAGATGTCTTCGAGCTTTACCCAGTACCGCTTTTCTCCTCCATGTGCTTCAGCGGCTTTTGTTCCGTCAGCCGCATAAAAAAGGGTCGAACGCGGCACTGTTATATCTGGGGGACCGGCCGCATACAACGCGTAAAAAAAGACAATAACGGCCCCGATGATTGAAACAAGTATCGCCATGAGCCACTTTTTCATGCTGCATCACCTCGTTTTTCTTTAGATGAAAAAGCTCTATTTTAAATTTTGTCCAGTTCCAGGTATCTTGCTTATTTATTAGTATGAAAAAAATGGCGAATTTTTAAACGTCTTCATATAAATTCACTATGATTTTTCGTCAAATTGTTCTATACTTTTTTCTTGAGGCCTGCGGGATGCAGGTCATAAAGGCGTCCTAGCAGGATGCTATGGGTTTAGCCTTTGTTCTCCAAGAGAATAAAGTAATATCCTTATCATTAAGAAGGAGGCAATATCATGAGTGAACTATGGTATACCGAAAAGCAGACAGGCAGCTACGGCATCACGATGAAAGTGAAACGTACTTTGCATACAGAACAAACGGATTTTCAATATTTAGAAATGGTGGAAACAGAAGAGTGGGGTAACATGCTGTTTTTGGACGGCATGGTTATGACGAGCCAGCGTGATGAGTTTGTTTATCACGAAATGGTGGCACACGTACCATTATTTACACATCCAAACCCGAAAAATGTATTGGTTGTTGGCGGCGGCGACGGCGGTGTAATCCGTGAAGTGCTAAAGCACCCATCTGTTGAAAAAGCAACGCTTGCTGAAATCGACGGCAAAGTCATCGAGTATTCGAAGGTATATCTGCCTGACATCGCAGGCGACCTGGATGATCCGCGCGTTGAAGTAAAAGTAGGCGACGGCTTTATGCATATCGCAGAGTCTGAAAATGAGTATGATGTCATTATGGTCGATTCAACAGAACCAGTCGGCCCGGCTGTTAACTTGTTTACAAAAGGCTTTTATGCCGGCATTTCTAAAGCATTGAAAGAAGACGGTATTTTTGTGGCGCAGTGTGACAATCCTTGGTTTAAAGCAGAGCTTATCCGTCAGGTGCAGGCAGATGTAAAAGAAATTTTCCCAATTACACGTCTGTACACAGCCAATATCCCAACATATCCGAGCGGCCTTTGGTGCTTTACAATTGGTTCGAAAAAACATGATCCGCTTCAAGTGGAAGAGGGCCGTTTCCACGATATCGAAACAAAATACTATACGAAAGAGCTACACAAAGCGGCATTTGCGCTGCCAAAATTCGTGCAGGATTTAACATAAGATGAGATTTGACGAAGCATATTCAGGAAATGTATTTATTGGAACGCAAACATCATTTGAAGACAGTGATGTCGTGCTGTATGGCATGCCGATGGACTGGACGGTAAGCTACCGTCCAGGTTCGCGCTTCGGCCCGGCCCGCATTCGCGAAGTATCGATCGGGCTTGAAGAATACAGTGCCTATTTAGATCGTGAGCTGCACGAAGTCGCATATTTTGATGCAGGGGACATTCCATTGCCATTTGGCAACGCGCAAAGAAGCCTTGACATCATTGAAGAATATATTGATGGACTGCTTGAAGCCGGCAAAAAGCCGCTTGGTATGGGCGGCGAGCACTTGGTATCATGGCCGGTTATGAAAGCAGCGGCGAAAAAGTATAAAGATTTGGCGATCATTCATTTTGACGCGCATACCGATCTGCGCGAAGATTACGAAGGTGAGCCTTTGTCACACTCTACGCCAATTCGCAAAATTGCCGAGCATATCGGTCCTAAAAATGTATACTCATTTGGTATTCGTTCCGGTATGAAGGAAGAATTCCAGTGGGCAAAAGAAAACGGTATGCACATTTCTAAATTTGAAGTGTTGGAGCCGCTGAAAGAAATTCTGCCGACGCTTGCGGGGCGCCCGGTTTATGTAACGATTGACATCGACGTACTTGATCCGGCTCATGCACCAGGTACGGGAACTGTAGATGCTGGCGGTATTACATCGAAAGAGCTTTTAGCATCCATTCATGCCATTGCCGGCTCAGATGTAAATGTCATCGGTGCCGATCTTGTTGAGGTAGCGCCGATCTACGATAACTCTGAACAAACAGCGAATACAGCATCGAAGCTGATTCGGGAAATGCTGCTCGGTTTCTTTTAAACATGTGTCCGGCTTCTTGCCGGACACTTTTTTGTTTGTGGTAAGGCGGCTTGTTTATGACGTGTGGCAGATACGGTGAATGGGCTGCCAAAAACAGACGTTTAGCCAGCACGCTTTCTGTGTTAAAATAAACACACATTACAACAAGGAAGTGATTCGGCGTGGCAGATGAGCAGATGCCCGTGAAAATCCGGGTGAAGACGGATGTAGCGCACGAAGGGGAAAAGGAAACATTTGAGCTGTCGCTGTTTGGCCGGCTCTTTAAAAAAGATGGGTCCACATTTTTAAAATATGATGAAGTGCAGGATGAGGGGGTCGTGCACACCATCGTAAAGCTCGCAGACGCAGGGGCGCTTATTTTGCGGAGCGGTGCTTTGAAAATGCGGATGATTTTCGAAGAAGGGCAGCGGCTGAACGGCTCATATGAAAGCCAGTTCGGCACGCTTCTTTTGACAACCGACACCAAAATCTTTACCCACAACATGAACGATGCGGGCACCGGACAAGCCGAGTTAGTATATAGCCTGCTTATGCAGGGCGATGCAGTCGGCACGTATAAGATGAATATCCACTATGAACTGGAGGAACAATTGTGAACATTGCAGAACAAATGCAGGCACAGCTCAAAGAAGAAATTAAACAAGCTGTCCTGAAAGCAGGACTTGCCGCAGAGAGCGAAATTCCTGCTGTCCTACTTGAAACACCAAAAGATAAATCACACGGTGATTATTCAACAAATATGGCGATGCAGCTGGCGCGGATTGCCAAAAAAGCACCACGCCAAATTGCGGAAGCGATTCAGGAAAACATGGACCTGTCAAAGAGTTCCGTTGAAAAAATTGATATCGCCGGACCTGGATTTATTAACTTTTACATGAATAACAGCTACTTGACGGATCTCGTTCCGGCTGTGCTGAAAGCGGGAGACGAATACGGAAGATCCAATGCCGGCAAAGGCGAAAAAATTCAAGTGGAATTTGTTTCTGCTAATCCAACGGGTGATTTGCACCTGGGCCACGCACGCGGCGCTTCCGTTGGTGATTCGCTGTGCAACGTATTGGATGCAGCTGGTTATGACGTCACGCGTGAATATTATATTAACGATGCCGGCAACCAGATCCATAATCTGGCCCTGTCTGTTGAAGCCCGTTACTTTCAGGCGCTTGGTCTTGAAAAAGAAATGCCGGAAGACGGCTACCATGGCAAGGATATTATCAATATCGGGAAAGAGCTGGCGGAAGAATTTGGCGATCAATTTGCCAATATGCCGGAAGATGAACGTTACAAGGCTTTCCGTGCTCACGGTTTAAAGCTGGAGCTGGCGAAGCTTCAAAAAGACTTGGCGGACTTCCGTGTGAAATTTGATGTGTGGTTCTCCGAAACCTCTTTATACGAAAACGGCAAAATTGATGAAGCGCTCAAAGCGCTTGACCAAAATGGCCATACATTCGAAGAAGACGGTGCACTTTGGTTCCGTTCTACAGCATTTGGCGATGATAAAGACCGCGTTCTTCGCAAACAGGACGGTTCATACACATACTTAACGCCGGATATTGCGTACCACCGTGATAAATTTGAGCGTGGATTCGATAAAGTTATCAACATCTGGGGTGCCGACCACCATGGCTACATTCCACGTATGAAAGCAGCCGTTGAAGCACTTGGCATGAAACCGGAGCAGCTTGAAGTAGAAGTGATCCAAATGGTGCAGCTGTATAAAGACGGCGAAAAAATGAAAATGAGCAAACGTACAGGCAAAGCTGTTACGATGCGTGAGCTGGTAGAAGAAGTTGGCCTGGATGCTGTCCGTTACTTCTTTGCAATGCGCAGCGGCGATACACATATGGACTTTGACCTTGATCTTGCCGTATCACAGTCTAATGAAAACCCGGTTTATTACTCACAGTATGCATACACGCGTATTTCCAGCATTCTGCGCCAGGCAGCTGAACAAGGCTTAACGGCATCGGCAGAAGCAAATGTATCGCTGTTAACATCCGAAAAAGAAGTAGACCTGCTGAAGAAATTGGGTGACTTCCCGCAGGTAGTAGCCGAAGCAGCAGACAAACGCATTCCGCACCGCATTACAAACTATGTGCATGATCTTGCAGCAGGCTTCCACAGCTTCTACGGAGCACATAAAGTGGTAGACAAGGAAAATGAAGAAGCGTCCAAAGCACGCCTTGCTCTTGTGCAGGCTGTACAAATTACATTGAAAAATGCACTAAAACTGATCGGTGTATCAGCACCGGAAAAGATGTAATAAATGAAAGAGTCTGTTCTTAAAATAAGAACAGGCTCTTCTTTTTTATTTATTGACTGAATGTTCATTCATACATTAGGATAAAGAAAAGGAATGGAAGGGGACGTGAATGAAGATGAACGGATGGCTATGGCTGAATGCAGCTGCGGCGCTATTTGTAATCGCTTACTCCATTTTTTTGTTCATTTATTTATTGAAAACACGTTACACATTCATTCGGCTCGGTAAGAAAGAAGAATGGCATTCCAAAAGAAACGAACGTTTAAAAAACATGGTGGTTCATGTGTTTGGCCAGAAAAAACTGCTGAAAGATAAAAAAAGCGGGGCTATTCACGTGATGTTTTTTTATGGCTTTTTGCTTGTACAGCTCGGGGCGCTCGATTTTATTATAAAAGGGGTGGTGCCGGGTGCACATTTGCCGCTTGGTCCGCTTTACGGCACATTTACGTTTTTTCAGGAAATGGTTACGCTCGTCATTCTCGCTGCCGTCGTCTGGGCATTTTACCGCCGCTACATTGAAAAGCTCGTTCGCTTAAAGCGCGGCTGGAAAAGCGGTCTTGTGCTCGTCTTTATCGGTTCCCTTATGCTGTCTGTTTTAATAGGGAACGGCATGTGGCTTCTCTGGCAGGAAAAGGCCGTCGGTTTCGGCTGGTCGGAGCCAATTGCCTCGCTCATTGCTATTCCTTTTGCCGGGCTTACGCAACCGGCCATCGTTGGTCTGTTTTATGTTATGTGGTGGGTGCATCTTCTAG
Source organism: Domibacillus sp. 8LH (assembly GCF_038806185.1). Taxonomy (NCBI): domain Bacteria; kingdom Bacillati; phylum Bacillota; class Bacilli; order Caryophanales; family Bacillaceae; genus Domibacillus; species Domibacillus sp. 8LH. Next base: position 287,907 of record NZ_JAVJNG010000002.1, read on the forward strand.
TGCTGCTCGCTTTTCTTGTGTATGTGCCGCAGTCGAAGCACGCCCATTTGATTGCCGGTCCTGTTAATACGTATATTCACCGGCTCGAACAGGCGGGGACGCTTCGGAAAATTGATTTTGAAGATGAGGCGCAGGAGAGTTTCGGCGCAGGAAAAATAGAAGACTTTACCCGCGCGCAGCTGCTTGATTTGTATGCCTGTGTAGAATGCGGCCGCTGTACTTCTATGTGCCCGGCAACCGGAACGGGTAAAATGCTGTCACCGATGGACTTGATTGTGAAGCTGCGCGACCATCTGACCTTTACTGGAGCAGCGGTTACCTCAAAGCAGCCATGGGTCCCGGCATTTGCTTTTTCCAATACAAAGGGCAATCAAATTGCTGAAGGAGCTTTTGTATACAGCCCGCAGCTGATTGGAGACGTCATCACGGAAGAAGAGCTATGGGCCTGTACAACCTGCCGGAATTGTGAAGATCAGTGCCCGGTTATGAATGAACACGTTGATAAAATCATTGATATGCGCCGCTACCTGGTACTGACAGAAGGAAAGATGAATCCAGATGCACAACGGGCCATGCAAAATATCGAGCGGCAGGGCAACCCGTGGGGACTGAATCGGAAGGACAAAGAAAAGTGGCGGGAGCTGCGCAGTGATGTTTACATTCCGACAATGAAAGAAGCACAAAAAGCCGGAGAGGAGCCGGAATATTTATTTTGGGTCGGCTCTATGGGTGCATTCGACAGCCGAAGCCAGAAGATCGCCCTATCGTTTGCAAGACTGCTCAATGAAGCAGGCATTTCCTTTGCCATTTTAGGCAGCAAGGAAAAAAACTCGGGCGATACGCCTCGGCGCCTCGGCAATGAATTTTTATTCCAGGAACTCGCAGCTGCGAATATAGCTGAATTTGAGAAGCATGGTATACGAAAAATTGTAACGATCGATCCGCACGCGTATAACGTCTTTAAAAGAGAATATCCGGATTTTGGATTTCAGGCGGAAGTGTACCATCATACCGAGCTGTTAGATATGCTTGTACGGGAAGGAAAGTTGAAGCCGGTGCATCCGGTAAACGAAACAGTCACTTTCCATGATTCCTGTTATCTTGGCCGGTATAATGATGTATATGACCCGCCTCGAAATATTCTGGCTGCGATTCCTGGAGTGCGGCTCGTCGAAATGAAACGCAGCCGGGAGAACAGCATGTGCTGCGGGGCAGGAGGAGGCTTGATGTGGATGGAAGAGCATACAGGTCACCGCATTAATGTGGCACGTACGGAGCAGGCGTTAGAGCAGGCTCCATCTGTGATCAGCTCGGGCTGCCCGTTTTGCTTAACGATGCTCAGTGATGGGACGAAAGCAAAAGAAATAGAAGAGACGGTTGCCACTTATGATGTGGCTGAGTTGCTGGAGAGGGCTGTTTTAGGGCGACAAAAAGAAGCGGACGTATCTTAATGAAAGGAGGACGGAGCAGGTGAAGATAAGAAAAATCATGGTGATCGGTGCCGGACAAATGGGCGCAGGCATTGCACAGGTATGTGCGCAGGCAGGCTATGAAGTTATTTTATATGATATAAGCCAGGCGAACTTGGAGGAGGGCCGGAAAAGAATCGAAAAAAATTTAGCCCGCCAAGTGGTAAAGAGGCGAATGAGTGAGGAAGAGAAAGGGGATATTCTGGCCAGACTGGAGGGCTCATCTTCTCTTGGCGACGCAGCAGAGGCCGATATGGTGATTGAAGCAGTCGTTGAGAATATGAACGTAAAGCGGGAGATTTTCTCGCAGCTGGATGAACTCATCCAAGACCATGCTATTTTGGCTTCTAATACTTCTTCTCTGCCGATTACCGAAATCGCAGCGGCGACGGATCGGCCAGAAAACGTGATTGGCATGCATTTTATGAACCCGGTGCCGGTAATGAGACTCGTTGAAATTGTTCGTGGGCTCGCTACATCGGATGAAGTCCACAAGAAGGTAGAAGAAGTAGCTAGAACGATTGGCAAAGTACCTGTGGAAGTCAATGACTTTCCAGGGTTTGTATCTAACCGGATTTTAATGCCAATGATCAATGAAGCGATTTATGCTCTTTATGAAGGAGCTGCCACAAAAGAAGCCATTGATGATGTCATGAAGCTTGGCATGAATCATCCAATGGGGCCGATTGAGCTGGCGGATTTTATCGGACTGGACACGTGTTTGTCTGTGATGGAGATTTTGCATGAAGGCTTTGGCGATGATAAATACCGGCCATGCCCGCTGCTTCGGAAATATGTAAAAGCTGGCTGGGTCGGTAAAAAAGCAGGGCGCGGGTTTTATATATACGAGTAAAGGAGGCGGGAGGGATGAATCTTGAGCTGACCGACGTGCAGCAGAGAACGCGTGATGCGGCCCGGCACTTTGCAGAAAACGTAGCGGCAGCCTTTGTTCCACAGATGGAAGCCGGCGAGTTTCCGTACGCACTCGTTCAAAAAATGGCAGAGCATGGACTGATGGGATTGACGGTACCGAAAGAATACGGCGGTGCCGGGCTTGATTTTGTTTCCTACATTACGGCTGTTCACGAGCTGTCAAAAATAAGCGCAGCGGCCGGTGTGATTTTGTCGGTTCATACATCCGTCGGCACAGCCCCTATTCTGGCTTTTGGAACGGAGGAACAAAAGAACGCGTATATACCAAAGCTCGCCTCCGGCAAATGGCTTGGTGCTTTTTGTTTAACCGAGCCATCGTCGGGCTCTGATGCCTCTTCTTTAAAAACGACAGCACGCCGCGATGGAGATGTCTATGTTTTAAATGGCTCCAAGCTGTTTGTCACAAACGGCGGGGCAGCGGATTTATATATTATTTTTGCCAGGTCGGAAGCCGGTATTACGGCTTTTGTAGCCGAAAAAGGTACACCTGGCTTTCTCATTGGCAAGGATGAGAAAAAAATGGGTCTTCACGGATCAAAAACGACGGCTCTTACCTTTGAAGACATGCGTCTGCCGCTCCAAAACAGACTTGGAGAAGAAGGAAGAGGCTTTCACATTGCAATGTCTAATTTAGATGGGGGGCGTATTGGTATTGCAGCACAGGCGCTCGGCATCGCGGAAGCGGCTTTTGAGTATGCAAAGAAAAACCGTGCAGGTATAGAGCTGGCTGACATGGCTGTATCGGTTGAGGCAGCCAGGCTGCTTGTCTACCGGGCTGCGTGTTTGCGTGCAGCCGGCCAGGCGTGCGGAAGGGAAGCGTCTATGGCCAAGCTTTTTGCTTCAAAAGCAGCGGTTACCATCACAAGCCAATGTATCAAACAGCTTGCCGGAAACGGGCCGGCAGAACGGTTTTTCCGCGATGCCAAAGTAACAGAGATTTACGAAGGGACGTCGGAAATTCAGCGAATTGTGATCAGCAAGCATTTGGCAAAGGGGATGGGGAGATGAACTTCACATTGTCAGAAGAGCACAGCATGATCCGGAAAATGGTGCGGGATTTTGCGGAAAAAGAAATTGCACCGTCTGCTGCCGAGCGCGATGAAGAAGAGCGCTTTGATTCAGGGATTTTTCACAAAATGGCGGAACTCGGCTTAACAGGAATCCCATGGCCGGAAGCATATGGAGGAATCGGCAGTGACTATCTTGCTTACTGTGTGACCATTGAAGAACTCTCGCGTGTATGCGCTTCAACAGGTGTTACCCTGTCGGCTCATACCTCACTGGCCAGCTGGCCGATTTATGCGTTTGGAACAGAGGAGCAAAAAAAGAAATATTTAAAGCCGCTGGCCCAGGGAGAAAAAATAGGGGCTTATGCACTGACGGAACCCGGAAGCGGTTCAGATGCTGCCAGCATAAAAACAACGGCTCATCGTGACGGCGCCTTCTTTGTTTTAAATGGCTCTAAGATCTTTATTACAAATGGGGGCATTGCTGACTTATATATTGTTTTTGCGAAAGCAGAGGAAGGGATGACTGCTTTTATCGTAGAAAAACACTTTAACGGATTTTCAACTGGGAAAAAAGAAAAGAAAATGGGCATCCGTTCGTCCCCTACCACAGAGATTATCTTTGACAATTGCCGCGTTCCGATAGAAAATGTATTAGGTGAAATTGGAAGCGGTTTTAAAATAGCAATGAAAACACTTGATGGCGGCCGCAACGGTATTGCAGCCCAGGCGGTCGGGATTGCACAGGGAGCACTGGACGCGGCACTGTCCTATGCAAGAGAGCGCAGGCAGTTTGGAAAACCCATTATGGCGAACCAGGGCATTTCATTTAAACTCGCTGATATGGCGACATCCGTTGAGGCGGCAAGACTGCTGACTTACCAAGCAGCCTGGCTGGAGTCAGAAGGCCTTCCATATGGAAAAGCATCGGCTATGTCTAAGCTCATGGCTGGTGATACGGCTATGTACGTAACGACGGAAGCTGTTCAAATTTTCGGAGGCTACGGATATACAAAAGATTATCCGGTTGAGCGATTTATGCGCGATGCGAAAATTACCCAGATTTATGAAGGGACACAGGAAATTCAGCGTCTTGTTATTTCCAGGTTTTTATCAACGTAAGGCGGTGTGAAGATGGAACGAACGAAACGGCCGGTACCTACTTCGGTTAAAGACACACAACTGATTGAAAAACGGCGGGCTGAGATGATCCGCGGTTCTGTGCAATTATTTAAGCAAAAAGGATTTCATCGGACGACAACCCGTGAAATTGCAAAAGCAGCCGGCTTCAGTATTGGAACATTGTATGAATATATTCGGACAAAAGAAGATGTGCTGTATCTTGTTTGCGACAGTATTTATGATCAAGTAAAGAGCCGAATCGAGCAAATGGATCTTGAACAGGGGACACTTGAAAATCTTAAGCTTGGCATCAGCCACTTTTTTTACGTGATTGATGAGATGCAGGATGAAGTTCAAGTATTGTATCAAGAGGTAAAATCCCTTTCAAAGGATGTCCTTCCATATGTATTAGAAAAAGAAGAAGAAATGACAGCGATGGTGGAAAAGCTTATTCAGCGATGTGTTGATAATGGCGTGCTTGATATGGATAAAGACCATGTTCGTATGCTGGCACAAAACATTTTTGTACTGGGACAAATGTGGGGCTTCCGCCGCTGGATGCTTCAGGAGAATTTTACGCTGGAGGAATACATTAACCTGCAGATAGATTTATTGTTTGAGGGTGTAAAAGGATATGAAAAAAAAGCCGCCCTCAAATGAGGACGGCTTTTGCTGCCTTTTTTATTTATAGTAAACCGCGCTTGCGTTCTGAACGCAGTCTTTCATCATCGTCTTCGTCAATGCGCGCTTCTTCACGGCGCACAGTGTCACGGACTGTTTCGGTATCTTCTACTTTTCGTTTACCGACAACGATTTCTTCGGTTACAACCGGTTTTTTCGTTACTTCAACACGCTCTTCCGTAACAGGAACCCGGATTGTTTCCGTGTCTTCTTCAAATGCACGATCACCAAATGCAGACACATCGCTGTCATTTACTGGACGGCGCTCTACATACACTTCTTCACGCTCAACCGGTACATCAATGACCTGCTCTTCTTCCACTACTTCTTTTTCTACTTGAACTTCACCTGTTTGAACACGCTCTTTGCTTACATTTAAGCGCTCTTCATGAAGGCGAAGCTTTTCTTCCTCGCTCAGGTTGTCTGTTAGAGTACGGTCTGTATCAAACGTAGCGTTGCCGCCTAGGTTTGTATCCGTCAAGCCCGTCGTTGAACGGCCAGTTCTTGTTGAATCAAGACCATCGTAATCGATTGGATCCAAAGTTTCTCCATCCAAGTCTGCTCTGTTTCCATTTGCAAGGCCTACTGTGCTGCTTGGATCATAATCGTTGTCATAGCGGGTTCCGTAATCACGATCTACATAAAGCAGCATGCCGCCATTTTCAATTTCGCTGTAGTAGCGGTCCGCTTCTGCATCAGAAAGACCCATGTTACGGAAGCCTTCGCGAATTGGATCTACGCCCGATAGGAAGGACATAAAGCGATCTCCCCAAGAGCCGCCTGCTGTTTCGATTTCAGCGTTTGTGCGTCCTCTTACCATTGATACCGCATCTTTGTCTTTTACAGTAATATACATGTCTTCTTCTGCATATCCATTTGCTCTAAGCTCATTAATTTTTGCTAATAAATCTGTTTCATTGTGGTATACGCCAATAAAGTTTTTGTTTTCCATGATAGTGTTACCTCCTGAAAGATTTAATGTTTTGCTGTTCTGTTTTTTGTATACCCGGTGTTTTGCAGGTGAAACAATTCCAAGCAAATTTGGTCACAATGATGCATATTTGTACTAAAAGTTTCTTTTTTGGTGAAAATACGGATAAAGCTTCTTTATTTCTCCAGAAAAAAGGGAATAATTATAATTAAATTTACATTCCCTACATATCCCTATTATAGTAAGAAGAGATAATAGAGTAGGAAAATGTCGAAGGAAAGGGTGGGAAAGTGTGAGACAGTTTCTTATCTGCGTAACCGTTGCAGCAGTTTCGGTCGGTTCTTATTGGCTTTACATAAAACAATTAGGTGCTGTGCCGTTCCTGCTTCTTTCATTTTTCTTCTTCTATAAAGCGTACGAGGAGATAACAGGGAAAGCGAAAAAACGCCGTGAACGCAAGCAAATGAGCCCGTCCATCGCTCCTGCAGGAAAAAAAGCAGAAATCATCACATAAATATAGCGTAGAGGCCTTCTTTTTGTTTATAATGGAGAATATGCCAAAAACGTTTTTGCTCTTTTTTTGGGCGTGCAAATAGAGAAGGGAAGTGCGGATGGTGAGCTTGCAACAACATTCGAAAGAAGAATTAAAGGAAATGTCATTTCTTGAACTGGCGCATTTGATCCTTGCCGATAAGCGGGAGCCGGTTGCATTTAACGATTTACTGTCTGAAATTCAAAAGCATCTGGAAATTTCAGAGCAGGAAGTAAAAGGCCGTATGGTTCAATTTTACACAGATTTAAACATCGATGGCAGCTTTTTGCCACTCGGTGAAAACCGCTGGGGGCTTCGTGCATGGTATCCAGTTGAAAAACTGGAAGAAGAAACAACAAATGCACCAGTCAAAACACGCAAGAAAAAAGCGAAAAAAGCAGTGGAAGATGATTTCGAAGAAGACATTCTTGAAGAAGAAGACGATCTGATCGATTTCGAAGAAGAAGACTTTGACGAAGAAGAAGAAGATATTGATCTGGATGACGATCTAGAAGATGATGATCTGGAAGATGATTTAGACGTTGATATCGAAGAAGACCTGGATGAAGAAGAAGAAGACTTTGAAGAAGAAGAAGGCGCCGAGGACGAGTACAACCTTGACGATAAATAAAGCAGAATCTTCTCTTGACTATTTCATTCGTGAATTGTAGTATGTTATTTGGGCTCTTTACGAGACGAAGAATTTAGTCGATAACGCTCCTCTTACTGAGAAGTAAGTGGGGCGTTTTTTGTATTTTTTTGAGCATTATAACCATTGAAGGAGGACGTTCATTTTGACGAAATATATTTTCGTAACAGGCGGCGTTGTGTCATCTCTTGGAAAAGGAATCACGGCTGCATCTCTCGGCCGATTATTGAAAAATCGTGGGTTAAAGGTATTCATTCAAAAATTTGACCCATACATTAACGTGGATCCGGGAACGATGAGCCCGTATCAGCACGGTGAAGTGTTTGTTACAGATGACGGGGCAGAGACGGATCTTGACCTCGGCCACTACGAGCGCTTTATCGATATTAACTTAACAAAATTAAGTAATATCACAACAGGGAAAGTATACTCAACCGTTCTTCGCAAAGAACGCCGCGGTGAATATCTTGGCGGTACGGTTCAGGTAATCCCACACATTACGAATGAAATTAAAGACCGCGTGTTCCGTGCTGGCAAAGAATCAGGCGCGGATGTCGTCATTACGGAAATCGGCGGTACGGTCGGTGATATTGAATCCCTCCCATTCTTAGAAGCGATTCGCCAAATTAAAAGTGATGTTGGCCAGGATAACGTATTGTACATTCACTGTACGCTTATTCCGTATTTAAAAGCAGCCGGTGAAATGAAAACAAAGCCGACACAGCACAGCGTAAAAGAGCTGCGCAGCTTAGGAATCCAGCCAAATATTATCGTCGTTCGGACAGAAATGCCAATTTCACAGGATATGAAAGATAAGCTTGCACTGTTTTGTGATATCGCAAAAGAAGCGGTTATTGAAGCGACAGATGCTGACACGCTTTATGCAGTGCCGCTTATGCTTCAAAAGCAAAACATGGACGAACTTGTTTGCCGCCTGTTGAAAATGCAATGCCACGAAGCGGACATGACCGAGTGGAATGCACTCGTTGATAAAGTACGCAACCTGCCGAACAAAGCCCGTATCGCCCTTGTCGGAAAATATGTTGAATTGCAGGATGCTTACATTTCTGTTGCCGAGTCTCTTAAGCATGCTGGTTATCAATTTGATACAGATATCGAGATCGACTGGGTGAACTCCGCTGAATTAACAGAGGAAAATGCAGCAGAGCGCTTAGAAGGTGCAGCAGGCATCCTTGTTCCGGGCGGATTTGGTGATCGCGGTATCGATGGAAAATTGGCTGCGATTCGCTATGCACGTGAAAATAAAGTGCCGTTTTTCGGTATCTGCCTTGGCATGCAGCTTGCATCAATTGAATATGCACGCAACGTATTGAATTTGAAAGATGCTCATTCAGCAGAAATTGTGCCGAATACACCGTATCCGATCATTGATCTTCTGCCTGAACAAAAAGACATCGAAGATCTTGGAGGCACACTTCGCCTAGGTCTTTATGCATGTAAATTAAAACCTGAAACGCTGGCGCGTGCGGCTTACAATGAGGAAATTGTATACGAGCGTCATCGCCACCGTTATGAATTTAACAATGAATTCCGCGAGCAAATGGAGAAAGAAGGCTTTATTTTCTCCGGTACAAGCCCAGATGGACGTCTTGTAGAAATCGTAGAAATCGCGGATCATCCGTGGTTCGTCGCTGCGCAATTCCATCCGGAATTTACGTCGCGTCCAACTCGTCCACAACCGTTATTTAGAGAATTCGTACGAGCTTCAATCGAACACAGCTAATAAAAAACAGGACCGCCTTTTGCGCCGGTCCTGTTTTTTTTATATGTAATGACTGAAGCCCGATAGGAATAAAGTTTTTCTTTTTTAAGCTGGCCGGGCACTGTCACTCATATTCAGCCATCATTTCCTCGATCGTCATTTTTAATAGGAAGTAAACGTACAAACCGGCAATCGACGAAGGGAATCCTGTCCGGCCGCCTTCTTCGTCAGGGAGCAGCCCTTTTGTCAGGCGCAGATCAATAAACACGTCTGCTGCTTCCTCAATGCCCGCTGCTTCCCGTTTAGAGGCAATAGCAGTGAACGGGATATTGCCGTTTTGCAGTTCCTTAGCAAGGCCAAGAGCTTCTGCATCATCGGAAAAGCGGGTGGCAATCAGCACACGATCTGCTTCGGTTAAGCGGGCATCCTCTGTCCATTTGCGGATGTCAGGCAGACGCTCGGCGCCGTGAGTGGCTTCTGCTTCAAGAGCAGCCATTTCGCCGAATCCCTTCATATAAATAGTTCCTTCGCCAAGCAGCCCTTGAGACAAAAGGCGTCCCGCGTCTTCGATGGAGAATTCCTCTTTTTCACTAATCCGTTTCAGCAGTCCGTTCAACTGCGTCGTAAACATTTTTGACAACCATAATCACTTCTTTCGTTTTCTTTATTATAAGTAAGTTCTCCTAAAAACGCACACGTCCTGCGTGTGATACAGACTGTAGACAAATTATATAGATGACGGTGTACACGACGGGGATGGATCGGCGGCGTCCGGGCAGCTCCGCTTTCCATGGGGCAGGCGCTGCGCCCGTCTTCGCCTGGCGGCTCCAACGGTCCCAGCTGCCCGCTCGTCCCATAGGAGTCTGCGCTTCTCTCCCGCCGCCAAGTGGCTTGTGACAAGATTGTATAGAGCGAATAAGGCCGTATCTTTCTTTTTAAAAAAGAGAAAATGTTTATTCAGTCTTTGCTTGTTGATCTTCCACACCACTTAGTGAAGCCTGCCAGACGAAGAATCCTGCGGGAAGTACAGTGAATCGGGAGACCCCGCAGGCGCAGCCGAGGAGGCTCTCGCACTGCCTTAGGATGCGCGAAGTCCGGTGGGCTTCACTTATCGGCTCTTTTTTTAAGGAGAAAGACTTTGTCTACACACTGAAACGCACACGTCCTGTGTGCAACGGAGAACCCAGAACATCCTGTTCAAGTAAAATGAAAAAGGGAATTTGCAGGGTTCTGTCGAATGTAACAAACAAAAGGATAAAAACGGAAGGCGCTATATTTAGGAGGAAGATAAAGATGGCAGCAACAATTCTTATAGTGGACGATCAATATGGAATCAGAATTTTGTTGAATGAAGTATTGAAAAAAGAAGGGTATCAAACTCTTCAGGCAGCAAATGGACCGGAAGCAATTCAGCTGGCGAGAGAAAATGTTCCGGATTTAGTGCTGCTTGATATGAAAATTCCAGGTATGGATGGTATTGAAATTTTAAAGCGGATGAAGGCAGAAAATCCAAACATCCGGGCCATTATTATGACGGCTTACGGAGAACTGGATATGATTCAGGAAGCAAAGAATATCGGCGCCATTATGCATGTTCCGAAACCATTTGATATTGATGATATCCGCCAAACCATCAAAGAGCATTTAACGCTTTAATGGAATAAGTAAATTGTGTTGGTAATAAAAAGACGAATTTGATATGATACTAATGTGGTTTTTTTCATGAAGCAAACATTTCCCTTAGAGGAGGAAACAAAATGCCATTAGTATCAATGAAAGAAATGTTAAATACTGCGAAAGAAAAGAAATACGCAGTAGGCCAATTCAACCTAAACAACCTTGAGTTCACTCAAGCGATTCTTCAAGCAGCTGAAGAAGAAAAATCACCAGTTATCCTTGGTGTTTCTGAAGGCGCGGCTCGTTACATGGGCGGATTCAAAACAGTTGTGAAAATGGTAGAAGGATTAATGGAAGACTACGGTACGACAGTACCTGTTGCCATTCACCTTGACCACGGTTCAAGTTTCGAAAAATGTAAAGAAGCGATCGATGCAGGATTTACATCTGTTATGATCGATGCTTCACACCATCCATTTGAAGAAAACGTTGCTACAACTTCTAAAGTTGTTGAATATGCACATTCAAAAGGTGTTTCAGTTGAAGCGGAACTTGGCACAGTTGGCGGACAAGAAGACGATATCGTTGCTGAAGGTGTTATCTATGCAGATCCGCAAGAGTGCGAAGAGCTTGTAAAACGCACAAACATCGACTGCCTTGCACCAGCACTTGGTTCTGTTCACGGTCCTTACAAAGGCGAGCCAAACCTTGGCTTTGCTGAGATGGAAGCGATCGGAAATGCAACAGGTCTTCCACTTGTTCTTCACGGCGGTACAGGCATTCCAACAAAAGACATCGAAAGATCAATCTCTCTTGGAACTGCTAAAATCAACGTAAATACAGAAAACCAAATCGCTTCTGCAAAAGCAGTTCGTGAAGTACTTGCTGCAAAACCAGAAGAGTACGATCCACGTAAATACCTTGGACCAGCTCGCGATGCAATTAAAGCGACAGTTGCCGGTAAAATGCGTGAATTTGGTTCTTCAGGCCAAGCGTAAGGCCTACAAGATGTAGGTCACAAAGGCGTTGCGACAGGACGTCGCGAATTTAGCCTTTGATCCTTGGGCCTACAAGATGTAGGTCACAAAGGCGTTGCGACAGGACGTCGCGAATTTAGCCTTTGATCCTTAATTCTGCATGCCTATAACAAAACAAATAACGACAAGAACCGCCTTTTTTAACGAATAGGCGGTTGTTGTTTATATTATAAAATGAACTGAAAAGAGGGAATATTTAATGAAATTCTTTATTGACACAGCCAACATCGATGAAATCCGCGAAGCACATTCTTGGGGCATTCTCTCCGGCGTTACAACAAATCCATCATTGGTTGCAAAAGAAACCATTCCATTCCATGACCGTCTTCGTGAAATTACGGAGCTTGTTTCAGATTCAGTAAGTGCAGAAGTTATTGCGCTTGATGCAGAAGGCATGATTAAAGAAGGCCGCGAACTGGCTCAAATCGCTCCAAACATTACAGTAAAAGTACCAATGACGCCGGAAGGCTTGAAAGCGGTCGCAGTGTTCGCTAAAGAAGGCATTAAAACAAATGTTACACTCATTTTCAGTGCTAACCAAGCGTTGATGGCAGCGCGTGCCGGTGCTACATACGTTTCACCATTCCTTGGCCGTTTAGATGATATCGGACAGGATGGACTTGAGTTGATCGAGACGATTGCAGATATTTTTGCCATCCATGGCATCGAAACAGAAATTATCGCAGCATCGATCCGTCATCCACAGCATATTACAGCAGCAGCGCTAAAAGGGGCGCATATTGCGACAACTCCTTACAAAGTATTGGCTCAGCTGTTTAAACACCCGTTAACGGATAAAGGTATCGAAGGATTCCTGGCTGATTGGGAAAATCGTAAAGCGAAGTAAGAATTGTACATGAGACCATTTTTATCGGTTAAACTACGATTACCAAGAAAGCTTTCCCGCTTTCCGTTTACGCAGAAAGAAGGGAGTACAACATGATGGAAAAGTTAAAGATTGAAGGCGGCCATTCTTTAAAAGGCACAATTAAGGTGGACGGCGCAAAAAACAGCGCCGTTGCCCTTGTACCGGCTGCTATTTTGGCGGAATCTCCGATTACAATCGATGGATTGCCGGATATATCCGATATTCATATGTTAAAAGGTCTTTTGGAGGAAGTTGGTGGAGAGGTTACGTTTGAAGATGGGGAAATGAGAATTGATCCGACAAACATGACTGCTATGCCGCTGCCAAATGGAAAAGTCAAAAAGCTCCGTGCTTCTTATTACTTAATGGGTGCCATGCTTGGCCGTTTTAATAAAGCGGTCATTGGCTTGCCCGGCGGCTGCCATCTCGGCCCTCGTCCGATTGACCAGCATATTAAAGGGTTTGAAGCACTCGGTGCCGAAGTAACAAATGAACAAGGCGCGATTTATTTGCGCGCAAATGAACTGCGCGGTGCCAGAATTTATTTGGATGTAGTCAGTGTGGGGGCAACCATTAATATCATGCTGGCAGCGGTTCGTGCCAAAGGCCAGACGATTATCGAAAACGCGGCAAAAGAGCCGGAAATTATTGATGTGGCAACGCTTCTGTCAAATATGGGTGCAAAGATTAAAGGAGCCGGCACGGACGTGATTCGTATTGATGGCGTAGAGCGTCTGCATGGCTGCCGTCATTCCATTATTCCGGACCGTATTGAAGCGGGTACGTTTATGATTATGGCAGCAGCGGCAGGAGAAGGCGTCATTGTCGATAATGTTATTCCACTGCATATGGAATCGCTAACGGCTAAGCTGCGTGAAATGAATGTGCCGATTGAAATCGGAGAAGACCGCATTTTTGTTGGAAAAGCCCAGAACCTTAAAACTGTTGATATTAAAACACTTGTTTATCCGGGGTTTGCAACCGATCTTCAGCAGCCGTTCACGTCGCTTTTAACAAAAGCATCAGGTTCGGCTATTGTAACCGATACGATTTATCCAGCGCGTTTCAAGCATATTGACGAGCTGCGCCGTATGGGAGCCAATGTGAAAACGGAAGGACGCTCTGCTATCATTAACGGTCCTGTTCAGCTTCAAGGAGCAAAAGTGAAAGCCAGCGATCTGCGCGCTGGTGCAGCACTTGTGATAGCCGGTTTAATGGCAGATGGCATTACGGAAGTAACGGGTCTCGAGCATATTGACCGCGGCTACAGCAAGCTGGCTGAAAAGCTGACAGCTCTCGGCGCTAATATTTGGCGGGAAGAAATGACAGAAGAAGAGTACAGTGAAATAAAAAGTTCATAGTATTAAGCGAAACAACTGGTAAATGTGTTACAATATATAAAAAATATGTGGCATAATGCCGTTGTTTGTTCGTCGCAGGGGGAGGCAGGAGAGTCATGGAGAGAAGTTTATCGATGGAATTAGTCCGCGTTACAGAAGCGGCTGCACAAGCATCAGCACGCTGGATGGGCCGTGGCCTGAAGGACGAAGCGGATGGTGCAGCAACATCAGCAATGCGGGATGTGTTCGATACGATCCCGATGAAAGGGACAGTCGTGATCGGTGAAGGCGAGATGGATGAAGCCCCAATGCTTTATATTGGCGAGAAGCTTGGAAACGGCTATGGGCCACGTGTGGATGTAGCTGTTGATCCTCTTGAAGGAACAAATATTGTCGCAGCCGGCGGCTGGAATGCGCTGGCTGTTTTAGCAGTAGCAGATGCCGGAAACCTGTTGAATGCGCCTGATATGTACATGGATAAAATTGCCGTCGGACCTGAAGCTGTCGGTATGATCGACATTAACGCCTCTGTGACGGACAACCTAAGAGCTGTTGCCAAAGCGAAAAACAAAGATATTGAAGATGTGGTGGCCACGGTTTTGAACCGCGAACGCCATCGGCATATTATTGCCGAGTTGCGCGAAGCCGGCGCTCGTATTAAACTAATTAATGACGGTGATGTTGCTGCGGCAATTAATACAGCGTTTGATAAAACAGGCGTTGATATTTTATTTGGTTCGGGCGGCGCACCAGAAGGCGTTATTTCTGCTGTTGCATTGAAAGCGCTTGGCGGGGAAATTCAAGGACGTTTGCTGCCGCAGTCTGATGCTGAGCTTGAACGATGCATGAGAATGGGTCTTGACGTGAATAAAGTTCTTCGGATGGAAGACCTTGTCCGCGGCGACGACGCTATTTTTGCGGCAACCGGTGTAACAGACGGTGAATTGCTGCGCGGTGTTCAATTTAAAGGCAAGTACGCAGAAACACAATCTGTCGTTATGCGTGCCAAATCAGGTACTGTCCGTTTTGTAGATGGACGTCACAGCTTGCACAAAAAACCTAATCTTGTTATTAAACCATAAGCATACCAACAGCGGTGCAGCCGGTCCGGTTCTCCGCTGTTTTGTTTGATTTGCCCACTTGTTTATCATGCTTCATCGTCACCCCTCCCTTCTATCAAATCAATTTAATAAAGTGTGGTGCCATAATGGAAGAACTTACAATCAATCATCTTGAAAACTTAAAACTAAAAGAGTTATACGAACTTGCCAAAACGTACAAAATCTCCTACTATAGCAAGCTCACCAAAAAAGAACTGATTTTTGCCATCTTAAAAGCGCGTGCTGAGCAGCAAGGCTTCTTCTTTATGGAAGGAGTGCTTGAAATCATTCAATCGGAAGGCTTTGGTTTCCTTCGTCCGATTAACTACTCAGCCAGCTCAGAAGATATTTATATTTCTGCTTCTCAAATTCGCCGGTTTGATCTTCGAAACGGGGACAAAGTATCCGGAAAAGTTCGTCCGCCAAAAGAAAATGAACGGTATTATGGACTTCTGCATGTAGAAGCGGTCAATGGAGAAGATCCGGAAACAGCAAAGGAACGGGTTCATTTCCCAGCGCTTACGCCGCTTTACCCGGACCGCCAAATCGAGCTTGAACTTGAGTCCAGACACTTATCTACCCGGATTATGGATTTGGTTTCGCCGGTTGGGTTTGGCCAGCGCGGCTTGATTGTTGCACCGCCGAAAGCCGGGAAAACAATGCTGTTAAAAGAAATTGCCAATTCGATCTCGGCCAACCATCCGGAAGCAGAGCTGATTGTCCTGCTTATTGATGAGCGTCCGGAAGAAGTAACGGATATCGAGCGCTCGGTGCAAGCTGAAGTCGTTAGTTCGACATTTGATGAAGTGCCGGAAAACCACATTAAAGTGGCAGAACTTGTACTTGAACGTGCCATGCGTCTCGTTGAGCATAAGCGGGATGTCATCATCCTTATGGATTCTATTACACGACTGGCTCGTGCATACAACCTTGTGATTCCGCCGAGCGGCCGTACCTTATCCGGTGGTATTGATCCGGCAGCTTTTCACCGCCCAAAACGCTTTTTTGGTGCCGCGCGCAATATTGAGGAAGGCGGCAGCTTAACGATTTTGGCCACGGCTCTCGTTGATACGGGCTCACGTATGGATGATGTGATTTACGAAGAGTTTAAAGGGACGGGCAATATGGAACTGCACCTTGACCGTTCACTTGCCGAGCGCCGTGTGTTCCCGGCCATCGATATTCGCCGTTCGGGTACGCGCAAAGAAGAGCTGTTGATTGGCAAAGAACAGCTTGATATGGTCTGGGCAATTCGTAAAACAATGTCAGATGCGCCAGACTTGGCGGATAAAGTATTGCGCCGTCTGCGCCAGACAAAAAGCAACGAGGAATTTATTGCCCAGCTACTTGCTGAAACAAAGAAAAATGGCGCCTCAAAAAAAATGCTGTAACCTAATTGCAATTTTTGAGGGTGTCTGCTATAATGTGATTTATGTGAATGAAATAAATAATTAGGATTAACACCTAATTATATTTAACTCTGTTTCGGAATGACTCAGGGCGGAAGGAGAGAAAAAAGATGCAAGCAGGAATTCATCCTAACTACAAAACTGCACTTGTTAAATGTGCATGCGGCAACGAGTTTGAAACTGGTTCAGTTAAAGACGAGATCCGCGTAGAGGTTTGCTCTGAATGCCATCCATTCTACACTGGTCGTCAGAAATTTGCTGACGCAGGCGGACGTGTGGATCGCTTCAACAAAAAATACGGCCTTAAAGATCAAGCAAGATAATGATAAAAGGGACAGGCAAGGAGTGCAAACTGCTTGCCTGTTTTTTTGTATGTAAAAATAAGAAAAGGTAAGATTTTTTATGCTGTTTAGCTTCAGGCGGCCAGCCCCTCTGTCATAAGCCGCCACGGCTATGTGGCAAAGAGCGCCACTTCGCCGGTTCGTCTTATGCCTGCCGGGCCTGAACGGCCGCCTTAAGCTTAGGCACGCAGGATGCGGGTCATAAAGGCGTTACGACGATCGTGATGATCTAGTCGGGCGACTGCCACAGGACGTGGCAGATTTGAGCGCGGCGGCACGATGCCGTGTTTTTAGCCTTTGATCTTTGATATAAAATGGAGGGACAGGCAGGATGGCCCAGCTTTTTTTTAAATATGGTGCGATGAATAGCGGCAAGTCGATTGAAATTTTAAAGGTTGCCAATAACTATGAAGAACAAAATAAGGGCGTGCTTTTGTTTACGTCAGGTCTCGATACTCGGGATGAAGTTGGCTACATTTCAAGCCGTGTAGGCCTGCGGCGTCCGGCGCGTCCGATCTTCGCGGATACAAACGTATTTGAAGAGGTACGAAGAGATCCATCATCGCCATCATGTATTCTGGTAGATGAAGTGCAGTTTCTATCAAAGAAGCACGTGCTGCAGCTCGCCCAGATTGTGGACGAACTGAACATTCCGGTTATGGGATTTGGCTTGAAAAATGATTTTCAAAACGAGCTGTTTGAAGGAAGCCAGTATATGCTTATTTACGCGGATAAAGTAGAAGAAATGAAAACGATCTGCTGGTTTTGTGAGCGAAAAGCAACGATGAATCTGCGCGTGGATGAAGAAGGAAAACCTGTGTATACAGGGGAACAAATTCAAATCGGCGGCAACGATACCTATTATCCGGTTTGTCGGAAATGCCATCAAAACCCGCCGCTTTAACAAACGAGGTGTAGACAATGTTTGATCGATTGCAGGCAGTAGAAGACCGATACGAAAAATTAAATGAACTGCTTAGTGACCCGGATATTGTAAATGATCCGGCTAAGCTTCGCGATTATTCTAAAGAACAATCAGATATTCAAGAAACAGTGGAAGTATACCGGCAGTACAAAGAAGCAAAAGAACAATATGCCGATGCGAAAGCGATGCTTGAAGACAAGCTTGATGCTGAAATGCGGGAAATGGTTAAAGAAGAAATGAGCGAGCTGGAAGGTACGCTTTCTGATCTGGAAGGCCGGATGAAAATTTTGCTTATACCGAAAGATCCGAATGACGATAAAAACGTCATTATGGAAATTCGCGGCGCTGCTGGAGGCGATGAAGCGGCTCTATTTGCTGGCGATCTGTACCGGATGTATTCACGGTATGCAGAAGCGAACAATTGGAAAATTGATGTGATCGAAGCGAGTACAACCGGGGTTGGCGGCTACAAAGAAATTATTTTTATGATTAATGGCCGCGGTGCTTACTCTAAATTAAAGTACGAAAACGGCGCCCATAGGGTACAGCGTGTACCAGAAACAGAATCCGGCGGGCGTATTCATACGTCTACAGCGACTGTTGCGGTTATGCCGGAAACAGAAGAAGTCGAAGTGGAAGTGCACGATAAAGACATCCGGGTGGATACATTCGCATCAAGCGGACCGGGCGGCCAGTCCGTCAATACGACGATGTCTGCTGTCCGGCTGACGCATTTGCCAACTGGCATCGTTGTATCCTGCCAGGATGAAAAATCACAAATTAAAAACAAAGAAAAAGCGATGAAAGTTCTTCGTGCGCGTATTTACGATAAGTTTCAAAAAGAAGCGCAGGCAGAATACGACGCTGTCCGCAAATCAGCCGTAGGTACCGGTGACCGCTCGGAGCGGATCCGCACGTACAATTTTCCGCAAAACCGCGTAACCGATCACCGTATCGGGTTGACGATTCAAAAGCTTGATCAAATTCTTGAAGGCAAAGTCGGCGAAGTAATTGACGCTCTTATCGTAGAAGATCAGTCAAGCCGTCTTGAAAACCTGGAGGATTAATAAGTGGAACAAAAAATATATGAAGCCCTAAAATGGGCTTCTTCTTATTTAGTCGAGCACAGCCGCGATGCGAATGCGGGCGAACTGTTGATGAAGCATGTAATGGGCGTAAGCCGCTCCGCTCTATTGGCGAGGCTGCATGATCCACTGGCACCAGAGCGGTGGGATGCTTTTTCAAAAATGGTCCAACGCCATGCAGAAGGAGTGCCGGTCCAGCATTTGATTGGCATGGAAGAGTTTTACGGACGGTCGTTTATCGTAAACAGCCATGTTTTAATCCCGCGGCCCGAAACAGAAGAGCTTGTGTATCATACAATCGAAAAAATAAAAAAAATAAAGAGTCCGGTGATTGTGGATATTGGAACAGGGAGCGGTGCAATTGCCGTAACCATGAAAGCTGAACGGCCGGATGCTTCTGTCTACGCAGTGGATTTATCCCCAGAAGCATTGCAGACGGCAGCCCAAAATGCCGATATTCTCGGTGCGGACGTGACGTTTTGGCATGGCGACCTGGCAGAACCGCTCATCAAGCAAGGACTGCTGGTGGATGTACTGCTGTCGAACCCGCCGTACATCCCGGCCCGAGAGCGGGAAACATTGTCCACGGTTGTGGTGGATCACGAACCGCATATGGCATTGTTTGGTGGAGAAGACGGGCTTGATTTGTACCGAAGGCTGGCCCAACAGCTGCCGCTTGTTATGAAGCCAGGAGGAATTGTCGGCGTGGAAACAGGCGCCGGCCAAACCGAAGACGTTGCCGCTCTTTTTCAGGCGGCTTTCCCAGATGGGACAGTAAGCATTATGTATGATATTAATAAAAAAGATAGAATGGTATTTTTGCACGTTTAAGATGATTCCTTTCCGGCGATACTGATTGCCGGGAGGGATGATAAAATGAAAACAAAAATTCTTATTCTATATGTATATGGACTTTCAGCTGCCGTTTGCTTTATGATGTATTTTGCCCCGTCTGATCCCGCTGCGGGCGGTATTCCAGAAGAGGCAATCCGTATCAGGGTCGTTGCGCATGACAACAGCCGATCAGAGCAGGAAAGAAAAGAGCGTGTTCACCTTGCGGTTGCTGAGCAAATCAGCAAGTGGGCGGCGGGTGCACATTCACCCGGGGAAGCGCGTACCTTGATCGGAGAAAATATAAAAGAAGTAAAAGAAATCGCCGTAAAGACGGCAGGCGGTGCACCTGTTGATGTTTCGCTGGGCAAGGAAGCATTTCCTGCCAAGCAGTATGGCCGTTATGTATATCCGCCGGGCGATTATGAATCGCTTGTTGTCACCATTGGGGATGGACGTGGGGATAACTGGTGGTGTTTACTGTATCCATCGTTTTGTTTTCCAGAAGAAAAAGAAGAAGATCCGGGATATAAATGGGCGGTTATTGAGTTATGGGATCATTTGAAAGAAGATGATGATTCAAAAGAAAAGGAAAAAGCCCTTGCGATGCAAGAAGATCTGGATTTATTATGTGAGAAAGTAAAAGAAAATCCACAGTCATCCACACAGTTATACACAACCGGGGATAAGTTATACACATATTGTGAATAACTTTGTTTATAACAACGTTGAAAGTCGATTTATATATAGAATTAAGTAGAGTATTCTTAGATTTTGTAAATAAAAAAAGCAAAGGTGACGAATATGGAGACGAAATACTGGTTTGTGGATAACTTTCAGGAAATTCATCAACATTATCCACAAATAAAAGAAGCAGCCGAGCTTATCCAAAGAGGAGAGGTAGTCGCATTTCCTACAGAAACCGTGTATGGCCTGGGGGGACAGGTAAAACTCGATAACGCTGTGGACAAAATTTTTAAAGCAAAAGGGCGGCCATCTGATAATCCGCTTATTGTCCACATTGCAGACAAAAAAGATGTGGACGAATTAGCTCATTCTATTCCATCCTATGCACGCAAGCTGATGGAGGCGTTTTGGCCAGGTCCGCTAACAGTTATTGTTCCCAAAAAAGATGGTGTTCTGTCTGAGCGGGTCACAGCCGGTCTTAATACGGTAGCTCTTCGAATGCCCAATCATCCAGCGGCGCTTGCTTTAATTAAAGAAGCAGGAGTGCCAGTGGCGGCGCCGAGCGCAAATCGTTCAGGAAAACCGAGCCCGACCACGGCTCAGCATGTGCTCGATGACTTAAAGGGACGGATTGCCGGAGTGGTAGATGCAGGTGAAACAGGAGTCGGGTTGGAATCTACTGTCGTTGACTGTACAGGTGATTATCCGATTGTCCTGCGGCCGGGCGGCGTAACCGAAGCGGATATTAAAGCAGTAGCTGGAAAAGCGGATACAAATACTGTTTTAAAGAAACAGGAAGACGCCCCGAAGGCGCCGGGAATGAAATATACACATTATGCGCCTGAAGCACCTCTTTACATAATGGAAGGAACGGCTCAAGCTATTCAGAAAAAAGTAGATGAATGGAAGAAAGAAGGCAAAAAAGTCGGCGTGCTGGCCGCATCAGAAAACGCAGCCTCGTACAGAGCGGAGGCTGTTATTGCGTGTGGAAGCAGAAGTGACTTATCTTCGGTTGCCAGGGAATTGTACGGGGCACTCCGGGCATTTAATGAAAAGCCGGTTGATATAATCATTGCCGAAGCGTTTCCGACAGAAGGCGTCGGTGCAGCCATTATGAACAGGCTTGAAAAAGCAGCGGGACATAAATGGATCAAATGAAAAAAGCAGGCTGACCAGACAGCCTGCTTTTTTCATTTGGTGCGCAGGTCTTGTTCAGCGGTCTGCTGTGTGAGAAATATACATCAAATAAAATGGAATCAACATCAGGTTTTTCTATCCTTAAGCATAACCCTGGGCGGCAGCGTCCTATACAGCAGCTAAAAGATTGTTTTTATACGAAAGAAAAAGTAAATCTGAGAGCGTGTTTATCGTTATGATTCCTGCATGGCGCCGGTTATAGAAAACACCGCTCGGCATATAGATAAGCATGGATATTTTTATTTTATCATTAGCACTGTCGGCAGACGCATTTGGTGCAGCCCTGGCTGTTGGAATGAGACGTATGGGACTATGGGACAAACTCAAGCTGAGTGCTGCAGTCGGTATTATGCATGTTATCCTTCCTGCTGCCAGCATGACAGCAGGTAACTTCCTGCACGGAAGATTTGGGGATATTCTGTTTTCAGCGGGCGGGCTGGTTCTTGTTATTACCGGTCTGCAGATGGTGCTTTCCTTTTTCAGGCAGGAAGAACAAGAAAAGCCGGCCGGTATCGGTATAATGCTGTTTGCCTTCGGAGTAAGTATGGACAGCTTTTCAACGGGATTGTCGCTTGGTGTGCTCGGGATGGACAAGTCCATAGCGGTGATGAGCTTTGGGGTATTCTCCGGCGTCATGACCATGGCCGGCCTGCTGCTCAGCAGCCGGATTAGTACAGCAGCGGGAAAGGTTGGAGAAGCAGCAGGAGGTGTGTTTTTGTTATTAATTGGGTTAAAATGGATATTCACATGACGAAGTCCTTTTCAAATAGAAAAGGACTATTTTACTGTAATTTAATCCATTATAATGAAAGAAAACGTATGCAAAGGTGGTCACTATGAAAATTTTATTCGTATGCACAGGCAATACATGCCGCAGTCCAATGGCGGAAGCCATTTTACGCCAAAAGAAGCCAGACTGGGAAGTGAAATCAGCTGGATTGTACGCGAGTCCAGGCGCACCTGCTTCAAGGGGAACGAGTGTTGTTTTAAATGAAAAAGGGATTCCACACAATCACGCCGCCGCCCAAGTCACAGAAGAACTGCTCAAATGGGCAGATCTTGTCATGACGATGACATCGTCACATAAACAGCTGATTGACGTTCATTTCCCGCAGTTTCGGGATAAAGTAAGACCGCTGAAGGAAGCGGACGGAGACGTAGTCGATCCATTTGGCGGTCCAGACGCGGAGTACCGAAAAACATTTGAAGAGCTTGATCACTACATAAGCAGGTGGCTGGAAAGAGAATCCGAAAAATGAGAGAAAAAAAGGCGTATTCATTCAGCATTCGAAAAAAACTGGTTCTGCTTGTGACGCTGCTTGCCCTTATTACGTATACCTTCAGTGCATTATTTATGTATTTTATTTATCCGGCTTACTTTTCGCATATAAACGAAATGGCTTTTACGATTGCTACACTTGCGTTCGGTATTTTTTGGTCAGCTGTTTTAGCTTATTTTGCCGCGGCTTATTTTGTAAAGCCGATTATCAGGCTTGAAGCAGCCGCTCGGGAGGCGGCTTCAGGAAGAATTGAACAAGAAGTCGCTCTTCCGAATAGTGATGATGAAATTCGTGCACTCGCTTTAGCATTTAACGAGATGCTTACAAATTTACGAATGATGGTACAAAGCATCGAAAGCAACTTTGCTATTACAGATGAAAGCGTCGGCTATATCGCACAGATCAGCGGCCAGGCTGTGCATCAGGCTGGGAGCATGGCACAAACAGCAGAGGAAATTGCCAGCGGTGCCGAAAGTTCCGCTCTTGCTGTACAGGCAACAGCAGAAGCAATGGAAGAAGTAGCCGAAATTGCTGGAGATGTACAAAGAAAAGCGAGAGAGTCCGCTCAAAAAGCGGGGAGTATGGTTGGCGAGCTAGACACAAGTAGAGAAACATTTCAATTGCTTATCTCCGGAATGGACGGGCTTGCGGCTGACAACACGGAGTCGCTGGAAGCGGTCCGGTCGCTCGAAGAAAATGCCCGCAAGGTCGGCAGCGTGATCAGCCTGGTAGGAGATATTGCTGCTCAAACCAATCTATTGGCGCTCAATGCGTCCATTGAAGCGGCACGCGCCGGGGAACATGGAAAAGGGTTTGCTGTAGTAGCGGAAGAAGTCCGCAAGCTTGCAGATGAAAGTGCCACAGCGGTCAAAAGCATTTCTGACCTTGTAAAGCAGATTCAGCTTGAGGTCGATCATGTTGTCCAGAAAATTACGGATCAGGCAAAGGCGGCAGAAGAAGGGGTTCAAAAAGGAGCGTCGGCTCAGGAAGCGGTTGGCCAAATTGGCGCAGCGATTATGAGTATGGCTGCCGAAGTCGAGGGAATTTCTACGCTTGTCGATCGGCAGATGGACAAAATTGAACAAACGACGCACCAGTCTCAAGAGGTGGCTGCCATTGCCGAAGAAACCTCCGCTGGAGCAAATGAAGTGACCCATGCGGCACAAATGCAGTCAGATGTGATTCATGAAATCGGCAGCATCAGCCAAAAGCTGGAGGAGCAGGCAGCTGCGCTCAAGTCTGTCATTACACGTTTTAAACTGTAGTTTCCCTGCGAAGTATGAGAAAATAAAACAAAAAAGCTTGAAAGGAGTCTTGGATATGAAGGTAGCCATCGCATCAGATCATGGCGGAATCAATATTCGCGAAGAAATCAAAACACTAATGGAAGAACTCGGCATTGAGTATGAGGATTTTGGCTGTGAGTGCGCCACATCCGTTGATTATCCAGACTACGCTCTTCCAGTAGCGGAAAAAGTCGCCGCAGGTGAATTTGACCGCGGCATTTTAATTTGCGGAACAGGCATTGGGATGTCCATTGCAGCCAATAAAGTAAAAGGAGCCCGCTGCGCGCTTGTGCATGATGTATATAGCGCTAAACTGACACGCCAGCATAACGACACAAATTTAATTGCAATGGGCGAGCGCGTGATTGGACCGGGGCTTGCACGGGAAATTGCCCAAATGTGGCTGACAACTGATTTTGAAGCCGGACGACATGCCACGCGGATCGGCAAAATTGCCGAATATGAAGAAAGAAGCGGACAGTAATGGATCGGCTTACGGTTTGGAAACAGGAACTCGAGTCCCTTCTTTCAGAGCTGCAGGAACAAGCTCAATTTCAAAAAGGACAGCTGTTTATTGTAGGCTGTTCTACATCGGAAGTAGCCGGCGGCCGGATCGGTACAGCCGGTACAGATGAGACAGCAGCTGCTCTTTATGAGGTGCTGCATGCCTTCGCGGAAAAAACAGGTGTTCATTTAGCTTTTCAATGCTGTGAGCATTTAAATAGAGCGGTCGTAATTGAACGGGAAGCGGCACAGCGATTCGGCTATGAAGAAGTAGCAGCTGTGCCGGTGCGGACTGCCGGCGGAGCCATGGCTGCTTATGCCTACCGGCAAAAAAACTGTGTACTCGTTGAATTCGTTAAAGCGGACGGTGGAATTGATATTGGCGATACATTGATCGGCATGCACTTAAAACATGTAGCCGTGCCGGTCCGGACGTCGGGAAATTCAGTCGGCGCTGCGCATGTCACCATGGCCAGAACACGTCCTAAATTGATCGGCGGGCCGAGAGCGGTATATGAAAAAACGAATGTAAATGATTTCGACGGAACAGAATGTTAAGAAATGAGCTCGTTTTCAAAAAGAAAAAGCTCATTTTTTAACGAAAAAGCGTAAAAAAACAAAAAATGCGGTTGAAAGATTCGGGAAACATGTTATTATGAAAGAGGATTTTAAGGACAACTCGCATGAACTATTTTATAGATTGGGAAGGGGAACAACGATGAGCAAAATTCAAGCGCAGGACCCGGCTGTATTTGCAGCAATTCAGGATGAGCTGAAACGCCAGCAGACAAAGATTGAACTGATTGCTTCAGAAAACTTTGTATCAGAAGCAGTAATGGAAGCACAAGGTTCGGTTTTAACGAATAAATACGCAGAAGGCTACCCAGGCAAACGCTACTATGGCGGCTGCGAGCACGTGGATGTAGTAGAAGACTTGGCACGCGATCGTGCAAAAGAACTTTTTGGTGCAGAATATGTAAACGTTCAGCCGCATTCAGGTGCACAGGCAAACATGGGTGTTTACTTTGCAGTATTAGAAGCAGGCGACACGGTTCTTGGCATGAATTTATCTCATGGCGGTCACTTAACACACGGAAGCCCGGTTAACTTCAGCGGCGTTCAGTACAACTTCGTTGAGTACGGCGTAACAAAAGAAGAGCAAGTAATCGATTATGAAGATGTTCGCCAAAAAGCACTTGAGCACAAGCCAAAATTGATCGTTGCTGGTGCAAGTGCGTACCCGCGTGCAATTGACTTTGCTAAATTCCGTGAAATCGCAGATGAAGTGGGCGCTTACTTAATGGTGGATATGGCACACATTGCCGGCCTTGTGGCAGCAGGCCTTCACCAAAACCCAGTTCCTTACGCTCACTTTGTAACGACAACAACACACAAAACGCTTCGCGGTCCACGCGGCGGTATGATTTTGTCAACAGAAGAGTTTGGCAAAAAGTTTGATAAATCAATCTTCCCTGGTATTCAAGGCGGCCCGCTTATGCACGTAATCGCTGCAAAAGCTGTTGCATTTAAAGAAGCACTTCAGGATGATTTCAAAACGTATGCGCAAAACATCATTGACAACGCAAGCCGTCTTGCAGAAGGCTTGAAAGCAGAAGGCATCGATATCGTGTCAGGCGGAACAGATAACCACCTTCTTTTGATCGATCTTCGTTCCCTTGGCTTAACAGGAAAAGTAGCAGAAGCAGTGCTTGATGAAGTGGGCATTACGGTAAACAAAAACACGATTCCATACGATCCGGAAAGCCCATTTGTAACAAGTGGTATTCGTATCGGTACAGCAGCGGTTACATCGCGTGGATTCGATCTTGCTGCAATGGATGAAGTGGCTTCAATCATTGCAAAAACATTGAAAAATCATGAAGATGAAGCAGCGTTGAAAGAGTCAGCAGAACGCGTTGTTGCTTTAACATCAAAATACTCACTTTACCAAGAAGCATAATCAAATAAAAACTGCCGGCATTTGCCGGCAGTTTTTTTATGTTCCAAAGAAGCGCTTTATCCCCCTCGGTTGCCCGTCCTTTGCTTTTGGAGTAAAATAAGGATGATTTTGTAGGACCGTATAAACGAGGAGTGAACTTGATGGGAAAAGTTTATGTATTCGATCATCCGCTTATTCAACATAAGCTGACAATGATTCGCGATAAAAACACAGGCACGAAAGATTTTCGTGAACTAACAGACGAAGTAGCCACACTGATGGCGTTTGAAATTACACGGGACCTGCCGCTTGAAGAAGTAACGGTGCAGACACCGGTTTGTGATGCAAAAGCGATGGTGCTTGCCGGTAAAAAGCTTGGAATTGTGCCGATTTTGCGTGCAGGCATTGGAATGGTAGACGGTGTACTTAAGCTGATCCCTGCTGCAAAAGTAGGCCATGTCGGTTTATACCGTGATCCGGAAACGCTTCAGCCGGTTGAATATTATGTAAAGCTGCCATCCGATGTAGAGGATCGCGATTTTATCGTGGTGGATCCGATGCTTGCAACAGGCGGCTCTGCGATTGAAGCCATTCATTCCTTGAAAAAGCGCGGCGCAAAAAACATTAAATTTATGTGCCTGATTGCCGCTCCAGAAGGGGTAGAGCTATTAAAAGAAGCACACCCGGACGTAGACATTTACATTGCATCACTGGATGAAAAATTAAACGAAAAAGGCTACATTGTACCGGGTCTCGGCGATGCCGGTGACCGTTTATTCGGAACAAAATAAAGAAAAGCAGGTGGAGAGAATGGATCGCCCGATTAAAGTAATGACGATTTTCGGCACGCGGCCGGAAGCAATTAAAATGGCTCCGCTCGTTTTGGAACTGAAAAAGCGTCCAGACGAATTTGAAGCCATTGTTACGGTAACAGCCCAGCACCGCCAAATGCTCGATCAAGTGCTGAACATTTTCAATATTACACCCGATTATGATTTAAATATTATGAAAGACCGCCAGACGCTGATCGATGTAACGACGCGCGGACTTGAAGGGCTTGATGGAGTCATGAAAGAAGTCCAGCCGGATATCGTACTCGTTCACGGTGATACAACGACCACGTTTGTAGCGGGGCTTGCTGCTTTTTACAATCAAATTGCAGTGGGTCATGTGGAAGCGGGTCTTCGTACATGGAATAAGTATTCACCGTTCCCTGAAGAAATGAATCGCCAGCTGACAGGTGTAATGGCGGACCTTCATTTTTCACCGACGGCACAGTCTGAACAAAACTTATTAAATGAAAATAAGAAGCCGGAGTCTATTTTCGTAACAGGCAATACAGCGATCGACGCGCTGAAAACAACGGTTAAAGAAGAGTATACGCATGAGGTGCTTGAGAAGCTGGGCGATGACCGGCTTGTATTAATGACAGCGCACCGCCGCGAAAATCTTGGCGAACCGATGAAAAACATGTTCCGTGCCATCAAGCGTCTTGTAGAGGATCACGAAGGCATTCAAGTTGTTTATCCGGTTCATTTAAATCCGGTTGTGCGTGAAACAGCGGATTCTATTTTAGGAAATGATCCGCGCATTCATTTGATCGAACCGCTTGATGTGATTGATTTCCACAACTTTGCTGAACGTGCCCATATCATCCTGACAGATTCAGGCGGCGTGCAGGAAGAAGCTCCTTCACTTGGTGTACCGGTTCTTGTACTGCGCGATACAACAGAGCGTCCGGAAGGGATTGAAGCCGGAACGCTGAAACTTGCCGGCACAGAAGAAGAAACGATTTACTCTCTTGCTTCTGAGCTGTTAACGGATCAGCAAGCATACGACAAAATGTCCAAAGCTTCTAATCCATATGGAGACGGGGAAGCATCACGGCGCATTTGCGATGCAATTCGCTATTATTTTGGAGCGGATCCAAACAAGCCGGAACGGTTTGAAGTGAAATAAGAAGGAAAAAGTCGTCCCAAATAGCGGACGACTTTTTTCTATTCTACATAAATGTTCGGAAAAAAATGAAAAAAGTATGAGCATTTTGTGAAATATGTACATGATAACTTGAGGTTTTCGTTCCCAACACATTGACATTGAAAAAGCCCTATTGTATGCTAACAAAGGGTAAGGACAATGGGTTTTATACATAGTGTAACCGTTTTTTTCTGGTTCTTTTTTCGCCAATTTACTGAATCAGCGAGGTGCGGGATGAACAACAAAAAGCCATTCCGATCCATAGCCATTTACACCACAATACTTGCCCAGCTTGCTGGCTCTATGCTAATTGGCATTTTCGGGGGCCTTGCTCTTGATAAACGGTTGAGTACTATGCCCCTCTTTTTAATTGTCGGACTGCTGGCAGGCCTTTTTGCAGGCGTTTATGCAATGTTCCGTACCCTTCATTATTTCAATTCAGGAGACTAGCCATTTATGTCCGAACTCCAGCAATCTATTAGAAGACAAAGAATGTATCTGTTTTACCTTTTGTCTATTTTTGTTCTCGGATGGGGCTTTACGTCAGCACAAAGTATTTTTGCCGGACTGATTCTCGGCACGATACTCAGTATGTGCAATCACTGGCTCATCTCCAGGCGGATGCTGCGCTTTAACAAAGCAGTCGATAACGACTTAAAACCGCCGCGGCTTGGCACATCAACACGAATCGCCACCGCTGCACTAGCCGCGATTATTGCCCTCCGAAACCCCGAACAGTTTCATATGATCAGTACTATTTTGGGATTAATGACTGCTTATGCAGTGATTATGATAGATTTTGTAATCCAGCACTTTATAAAACGTATGATCCGGAAAGAGGTGAAATAATTTGCATCACGAGGCTCCAATAGCGAATCTCGATTTATTTGGGATTACGCTGACCTTTAATCTGGCGAACGTATTAATGATTACAATTGCCAGTGTGATAGTGTTTTTGCTCGCGGTGATCTCAACTCGCACGTTGGCCCTAAGGCCGACAGGAATGCAAAACTTTATCGAGTGGGTTATGGATTTTGTTAAAGGAATCATCAAAAGCAATATGGATTGGAAAACAGGCGGCCGGTTTCACGTTCTTGGAATTACATTGATTATGTATATCTTTGTTTCCAATATGCTTGGCCTTCCATTTTCAATCGTTTATGACAATCACTTATGGTGGAAGTCGCCAACAGCCGATCCGGCTGTGACGATGACACTTGCGGTTATGGTGGTCGCACTTACACATTATTATGCAGTCCGTATGAAAGGGATCTCTGAATACGGCAAGGACTTTTTCCGTCCAATGTGGTTTATGCTTCCGCTGAAGTTGATTGAAGAATTTGCAAACACGCTGACATTGGGTCTGCGGCTTTACGGAAACATTTACGCTGGTGAAATCCTTCTTTCATTACTGTCAGCTTCCCTGGCGGTTGGAGTTGGAGGCCATTTAGCAGCCATTCTGCCAACACTTGCATGGCAGGGCTTCTCGCTTTTCGTTGGCTCAATCCAGGCATTTATCTTTACTATGTTAACGATGGTTTACATCTCGCACAAAGTGAGTCATGACCATTAATATATCTAGCTGCTTGGAAATGATTCATTTCCAAGTAAATCAAGCTTTTAATAATAAGGAGGAAAAATTACAATGGGTTTTTTAGCAGCAGCAATTGCAGTTGGTTTAGCGGCCGTTGGAGCCGGTGTAGGTAACGGTCTTATCGTATCAAAAACAATTGAAGGGGTAGCTCGTCAGCCAGAAGCTCGCAGCACTCTTCAAACAATCATGTTCATCGGTATTGCCCTTGTTGAGGCGATTCCTATCATCGCCGTTGTTATTGCATTCATGGCAAGCGCTCAGTAATAAACACGCTTTCGAAGCGGTTTTGACAAATGGACGCACATGCCTTTATCTAGTTATACCCAAGAAGCCGGTTTTATAACGACAATTAAACATTGGTGAATGATTTTTCTGCCCGGATCGTGATCCGGCTTCCGGCAGAGAGGACAGTCATTCACCTGAAGTTAGGCAGATAAAGGATATGAAAAGCCCCGGCATGAATTCCGGCTGGCCTTTTGAATGGCGAAGATCACATTCTAAATGCGAGCCTTCGCCATTCCTTTATGTAAAAAAGGAACATATTTTTCCCATTCGGGGATGAAGCTGTTGAAGGGAGTGAAAATCGTGACGACAAATTCATTTGTACTTGGAGCAGGTGGCGGATTAAACACTGGTGATATCTTTTTCCAGTTAATCATGTTCATTATCTTGCTCGCATTGCTGAAAAAATTTGCATGGGCTCCATTAATGGGCATTATGCAGGAGCGTGCGGACTTAATCTCATCTGAAATCGATGCAGCAGAAAAAAGCCGTACAGAAGCGAATCAATTATTAGAACAAACACGTGCGGAAGCTAAATCAGCCCGCCTTGAAGCACAAAACACGATTGAAAACGCCAAGAAATTAGCAGAAGAACAAAAAGCCGACATTTTGGCTGCAGCTCGCGCTGAATCTGAACGCTTAAAAGAAATGGCGAAGCTTGAAATCGCACAAGAGCGTGACAAAGCAATGAGCACGCTTCGTGAGCAAGTAGCTTCACTTTCAGTAATGATCGCATCGAAAGTGATTGAAAAAGATCTTTCAGAAGCAGATCAGGAAAAAATGATCAACGACTATCTTATTAAAGAGGCAGGCGAAGAGCGATGAGTAAATCCGGAGCGGCAAAACGCTACGCGATCGCGCTTTTTGAACTGGCAAAAGAAAATAATCAGGTAGCAAAATTTGATCAGGAAGTGCGCATTGTAAAAGAAGTCATCGAAGAAAACGGTGAGGTTGCCAAAGCACTCGAGTCACCGAATTTATCGCTGGCAGACAAGCAGGCACTTGTAAACACACTAGCCGCTCACGCATCAACAGCGGTTTTGAACACACTGAAGCTTCTTGTTGAGCGCCGTCGCGCCGATGAGATCGGGACAGTATGTGAAGAGTTTATTCAGCTTTCTAATGAAGAACGCGGCATGGCAGAGGCCATTGTGTACTCGGCACGGCCGTTAACAGAAGCAGAGGCAGCAAGTGTGTCTCAAACGTTTGCCCGTAAAGTCGGCAAACAAACGTTAACTATTGAAAATATTGTCGATTCGAATGTTTTGGGCGGATTAAAAGTTCGAATTGGGAACCGTATTTTTGATGGAACACTGCAAGGCAAGCTAGATCGTCTTCAAAAGCAATTAACGACGAATTTATAAACGAAATCAGAAGCAAAATACATTTTACAAAAAGAAATTGAGGGGTGACATGCATGAGCATCAAAGCTGAAGAAATCAGTGCGCTGATAAAAAAGCAAATTGAAAACTTCCAGACCGATATTACAGTTAGCGACGTCGGTACTGTCATCCAGGTTGGGGACGGTATCGCACGTGCTCATGGCCTCGACAACGTTATGGCAGGGGAGCTTCTTGAGTTCTCAAACGGCGTTATGGGTATGGCTCAAAACCTGGAAGAAAACAACGTAGGTATTATTATTCTTGGTCCTTATACAGGCATCAAAGAAGGCGATGAAGTGCGCCGCACAGGCCGCATCATGGAAGTTCCGGTTGGCGAAGAGCTAATCGGCCGCGTTGTAAACTCTCTTGGCCAGCCAGTCGACGGTCTTGGTCCAATCAACACAACAAAAACACGTCCAATCGAAAGCCCGGCAACAGGCGTTATGGCTCGTAAATCTGTTCATGAGCCGCTTCAAACAGGTATCAAAGCGATTGATGCGCTTGTACCAATCGGCCGCGGACAGCGTGAATTAATCATCGGTGACCGTCAAACAGGTAAAACAACGGTTGCGATTGATACAATCTTAAACCAGCGTGACCAGGATATGGTTTGTATCTATGTTGCGATTGGTCAAAAAGAATCAACAGTTCGTAATGCGGTGGAAACTCTTCGCAAACACGGTGCACTTGATTACACAATCGTTGTAACGGCATCTGCTTCTTCACCAGCTCCGATGTTGTTCCTTGCGCCATACACGGGCGTTTCTATGGCAGAAGACTTTATGTTCAACGGCAAGCACGTTTTGATCGTATATGATGATCTTTCAAAACAAGCGGCTGCATACCGTGAACTTTCCCTTCTTCTTCGCCGTCCTCCAGGCCGCGAGGCATATCCTGGTGACGTATTCTACTTGCATTCACGCCTGCTTGAGCGTGCAGCGAAGTTGAACGATGAACTTGGTGCAGGTTCTATTACAGCACTTCCATTCGTTGAAACACAGGCGGGAGATATTTCTGCTTACATTCCAACGAACGTTATCTCTATCACAGACGGACAGATCTTCCTGCAGTCTGACTTGTTCTTCTCAGGTGTTCGTCCGGCGATTAACGCGGGTCTTTCTGTATCACGTGTTGGTGGTTCAGCGCAGATCAAGGCGATGAAAAAGGTAGCAGGTACACTGCGTCTAGACCTTGCTGCGTACCGTGAGCTTGAAGCATTTGCTCAGTTTGGTTCAGATCTTGATGCAATTACGCAATCAAAACTAAACCGTGGCGCACGTACAGTTGAAGTATTGAAACAGGATTTGAACAAACCGCTTAAAGTTGAGCGCCAGGTTGTTATTCTTTATGCATTAACACGTGGCCATCTTGATGATATTCCGGTTTCTGATATCACTCGTTTCGAAGACGAATTACTGCACTGGCTCGATAAAAACCACACGAATGTGTATGATCATATTCGCACAACGAAAGAACTTCCGTCTGATGACGAGTTGAAAGCAGCAATCAACGAGTTTAAAAAATCGTTTGTGAAATCCGAATAAGAGCAGAAGAAGGGCGGTACCGTCTCATCGGACGTCCGCCCCTTCCTGCGTTATCAAACACAAAAGGGTGGTGAGAGAAAGTGGCATCGTTACGCGATATACAAACACGTATTACATCGACAAAAAAGACGAGTCAGATTACGAAAGCCATGCAAATGGTATCTGCTTCTAAATTGAACCGTGCAGAAATGAATGCGAAGTCATTTGTTCCGTATATGGATAAAATTCAGGAAGTGGTTGCGTCAATTGCGCTCGGCAGTAAAGATGTAAAACATCCGATGCTTGTCTCCCGCCCCGTTAAAAAAACCGGGTACCTTGTTATTACATCGGACCGTGGTTTGGCGGGAGCTTATAACAGCAGTATTTTGCGTTCTGTTTATAAACGTATTCAAGAACGTCATACATCAAAAGACGAGTACGTAGTCATTGCGATCGGGCGTGTCGGACGGGATTTCTTCCGTATCCGGGGCATCGACACCATTGAAAGCGTTACGGGTCTTCCGGATCAGCCGTCTTTTGCGGATGTAAAAGAGATCGTCCGAAAAACAGTCGATCTTTTCTCAGAGGGAGCTTATGACGAGCTTTATATGTACTACAGCCATTTCGTCAATGCAATCCAGCAGGATGTAACGGCTAAGAAAGTATTGCCGCTGACAGATATTCAAGCATCTGGCGGGCGTCTTTCTTCATATGAATTTGAACCTTCCGCAGAAGAGATTCTTGAAGTCTTGCTTCCTCAGTATGCAGAAAGCTTGATTTATGGAGCACTTCTTGACGGAAAAGCGAGTGAGCACGCAGCGCGTATGACGGCCATGCAGAATGCAACCGATAACGCGAAAGAGCTTATCCGCACGTTGACACTTCAATACAACCGTGCGCGTCAAGCCGCTATTACCCAGGAAATTACGGAAATTGTCGGCGGGGCAGCAGCACTCGAGTAGATTAAAAATGGGCGGTTTACGTCCCTATATAGAATGAAGCTAACCAAACAGGAGGGAAAAAGATGAACAAAGGACGCGTTCTTCAAGTTATGGGTCCGGTTGTTGACGTTAAATTCGAAAACGGTCAACTTCCTGCCATTTATAACGCCTTAAAAGTTCAAATCGGTTCTGAAGCCGGTACGGAGCTTACGTTAGAAGTCGCTACGCATCTTGGCGACGATTCTGTTCGTGCGATCGCGATGGCATCAACAGATGGCCTTCAGCGTAACCAGGAAGTAATTGATACAGGAAGCGCGATTTCGGTACCGGTTGGAGATGTGACGCTTGGACGTGTATTCAACGTCCTTGGTGAACCAATCGATGAGAAACCACTCGAAGAAGGAGCACGCCGCGATGCGATTCACCGCCAGGCGCCTACTTTTGACCAGCTTTCAACAGAAGTTGAGATTCTAGAAACAGGAATTAAAGTTGTTGACCTTCTTGCGCCTTACATCAAAGGTGGTAAAATCGGTTTGTTCGGTGGCGCCGGTGTAGGTAAAACGGTACTTATTCAGGAATTGATCAACAACATCGCTCAAGAGCACGGCGGTATTTCCGTATTCGCCGGTGTTGGTGAGCGTACACGTGAAGGAAATGACCTTTTCCACGAAATGAGCGATTCAGGCGTTATTTCAAAAACAGCGATGGTTTTCGGCCAAATGAACGAGCCGCCGGGCGCACGTATGCGTGTAGCTTTGACGGGTCTGACAATGGCGGAACATTTCCGTGACGAACAAGGACAGGACGTACTGTTCTTTATCGATAACATTTTCCGTTTCACTCAAGCAGGTTCTGAAGTATCAGCCCTTCTTGGACGCCTTCCATCTGCGGTAGGTTACCAGCCAACATTGGCAACAGAAATGGGTCAGCTTCAAGAGCGTATTACATCAACAAACGTTGGTTCCGTTACATCTATCCAGGCGATTTATGTCCCAGCCGATGACTACACGGATCCGGCTCCGGCAACAACGTTCGCTCACTTGGATGCAACAACAAACCTTGAGCGTAAACTTTCTGAGATGGGTATTTACCCTGCGGTAGATCCGCTTGCTTCAACATCACGCGCCCTTTCACCGGAAATCGTTGGTGAAGAGCACTACTCAGTAGCTCGTGCTGTACAGCAAACATTGCAGCGCTACAGAGAATTGCAGGATATCATTGCAATCCTCGGTATGGATGAGTTGTCAGAGGATGATAAATTGACTGTTGCGCGTGCGCGCCGTATTCAATTCTTCCTTTCTCAAAACTTCCACGTGGCAGAGCAGTTTACAGGACAAAAAGGTTCTTATGTACAAGTAAAAGATACAGTACGTGGATTCCGTGAAATCTTGGATGGTAAACATGATAATCTTCCTGAAGATGCGTTCCGTTTAGTCGGCGGCATTGAAGAAGTAGTGGCAAAAGCACAAGAAATGGGTGCAAACGTTTAATATAGGGATCAGGAGGTTAAGTTATGAAGACATTTAACGTCAATATCGTCACTCCTGACGGTCCGGTCCTCGATACAACGGTTGAACTCCTTAGTGCAAGAGCACAAAGCGGTGACCTCGGTATCATGGCCGGCCACGTCCCGATGGTCGCTCCCTTACAAATCGGTGTAGTCCGGTTAGTAACAGGCGGCAAGCAATCGGAATTGGTCGCTATCAGCGGCGGCTTTCTCGAAGTTCGTCCGGATCAGGTAACGATATTAGCGCAGGCTGCTGAAAAAGCGGAAAACATCGACCTTTCCCGTGCACAAGAAGCCCAGCGTCGTGCTGAGCAGCGGCTTCAAGACAACCAGGATAACGTCGATTTTAAACGTGCCGAATTGGCATTGAGACGTGCGATAAACCGCATCAATGCTTCTCAAGGAAATTTATAAGAAAAAAGCTGTCCGTCGCTTGGCGATTGTGACAGCTTTTTTCTTATTATAGGGAAGAAAAGTGTTATGGTTTTTTGAGCTGCGCCTGCATTACGCAGCACATGCCTCATTAGATCAGCAGCTTTCAAATGATGACGAACCACTCGCGTTGCAGGCTGCTATCACCTCTTATATACAATCACAATATATTAAATTAAGGAGAAATCATATGATTGAATCATTTGGACAGGAAGCACTGTTCAGTATGTTTCTCAGCCTTTTTTGCATCGGCTTGTCATTCTGGGCGCTGCAGTCGCTCCGGCTTGACCAGCTCTTTCGCAAAAACCAGGTGGCAAGGGCACGAATGCTGTATTTGCTGCTTTCCATTGCGATCGGATCTGCCGTCAGCAGCTTCTTTTTAAACTACCTGCAGTGGGCCCGCCAGCTTCCTTTACTGTTTTAAGCCCGGGTATACGTAGGATACTTGCCTTTTTGGGGAAAATCATTTAAATTGGATGAAGACAATTTGTGAAAAAACAAGCAATTTAGGTTTGTTCTCTCATTAGGCGGGAAAACAAAAAAAGGCGCCTCTTTTGAAATTTTTCACAAAGTCTCTACAAATTGTGAGGAATTTCCCTTGTTAAACAAACAATTTGAATGGTAAACTTTAAGAAGTTTTGTCGAAGTTACGAAAAGACATTGGACAGGACTGGCACGTCAGTCCACTGATTTGAATATGTATAATAGAAAAGGACGCGGAGGGGAACAGTTTGGACAAAATTATCGTCCGCGGCGGCCGTCAGTTGAACGGTACCGTCAAAGTTGAAGGAGCAAAAAATTCGGTGCTGCCGGTTATCGCAGCAACTATGCTTGCAGGAGAAGGAAAGTGTGTCATTCGTGACGTACCTACTTTATCCGATGTATATACAATTAATGAAGTACTACGCCACTTAAATTGCGAAGTCACGTTTGAAAACAATACCGTAACCGTTGATGCGACAAAAGAACTTCTTATTGAAGCGCCATTCGAATACGTTCGTAAAATGCGTGCCTCTGTATTAGTGATGGGCGCACTTTTAGCACGAAATGGGAAAGCACGTGTGGCACTGCCGGGCGGCTGTGCCATTGGGTCGCGTCCCATCGATCA
The DNA here is from genome assembly GCF_038806185.1 of Domibacillus sp. 8LH. Classification (NCBI taxonomy): domain Bacteria; kingdom Bacillati; phylum Bacillota; class Bacilli; order Caryophanales; family Bacillaceae; genus Domibacillus; species Domibacillus sp. 8LH. The sequence goes on from NZ_JAVJNG010000002.1 coordinate 325,146, forward strand.
GCACTTAAAAGGGTTTGAAGCAATGGGCGCCCGTGTTAAGGTAGAAAACGGTTTTATCGATGCTGAAACAGATGGACGCTTAAAAGGCGCAAAAATCTATTTGGATTTCCCAAGCGTTGGCGCAACTGAAAACATTATGACAGCTGCTGCGCTGGCAGAAGGGACAACGATCCTTGAGAACGCGGCGAAAGAGCCGGAAATCGTGGATCTTGCAAACTTAATCAACAAAATGGGCGGCAAAGTAATCGGTGCCGGTACAGAAACCATTCGGATTGAAGGCGTTGAGGTCTTGACTGGTGCAGACCACGCCATCATTCCAGACCGTATTGAAGCAGGTACTTTTATGACAGCGGCAGCCATCACAGGCGGAAACGTGCTGATTGAAGGTGCTGTAGCAGAGCATATGTCTTCATTGATCGCTAAAATGCGTGAGATGGGTATCCAAGTCATTGAAGAAAGCAATGGCATTCGTGTAATCGGTCCTGAAAAAATGAAATCGGTCGATATTAAAACGATGCCGCATCCTGGCTTCCCAACAGATATGCAATCTCAAATGATGGCTCTTATGCTGAAAGCAGAAGGAACAGGCGTCATTACCGAAACAGTCTTTGAAAATCGTTTTATGCATGTGGAAGAATTCCGCCGTATGAACGCAAATGCAAAAATTGAAGGCCGTTCCGTTATCATTGACGGTCCATCAGATTTACAGGGAGCGGAGGTAGCAGCAACAGACTTACGTGCTGCGGCAGCGTTGATTATCGCAGGTCTTGTGGCTGACGGCTATACACGCGTTACAGAACTAAAGCATCTTGATCGTGGATACGTGAATTTCCATGGCAAACTTGCGGCGCTTGGTGCGGATATCGAGCGTGTATCAGAAGCAGCAGAAACACCAGTTGCGGTGAAAAGCTGAATTTATCTTTATTCCTACTTTTATGAAAACCGTCTGCAGATGCAGGCGGTTTTTTATGTTCGGTCATAATCATTATAGTCGTGCATATCCCTTTTTATACAGCAAGGAGGGAAATTTGTTGAAAAAGCCGTTTTTCGCTTTTTTACTGATCGTCGTTACAGCTATTGCGATTCCAGCTGCCGGCCTGTGGCTGACGGACGGACAAAAGACGGCGCCAAAGAAGGAGGAGAAAGAGCCGACTGTAGAGGTTATTCGGTCTGACACGCAAAAAACTGAATCTGTTCCGCTTGAGGAGTATGTGGCAGGAGTAGTAGCAGCTGAAATGCCGGCTTCTTTTGAGAAAGAAGCGTTAAAAGCCCAGGCTGTCGCAGCGCGTACCTTTATTTTAACGGAAACGCTGAAAGGGCAGGACGTAACGGATACCGTAGATGACCAGGTATTTAAAGATGAAGATGACCAGAAAAAAATGTGGGGAGCCGATTTTAAGAAAAACAAAGCGAAGATTGAAGAGGCTGCAGATGAAACAGAAGGGGAAGTACTCGTTTATGATGGACAACCAATTACAGCTGCATTTTTTTCCTCTGGCAATGGACAGACGGAAAATGCTGAAGAATACTGGCAGTCAGCAGCCCCCTATTTAATCAGTGTCGCGAGTCCATGGGATGAATCTGCCCCTAATTTTGAACAAGAACTCGTTCTGACCAAACAAGAAGTAGAGGAAAAGCTGGATGTGTCTCTGCCTTCATCGGGGGAAGTCGGTACGGTAATGGATAAAACAACTGGCGGGCGTATCGGCAGCATTTTAATTGACGGCCAATCATTTACAGGCCGGGAAATAAGAGAAGCCCTTGGTCTGCCTTCTGCGGACTTTAACATGACGGTTAAAGGCAGCGATGTGATCGTAGAAACGAAAGGATATGGACACGGAGTGGGGATGAGCCAATACGGAGCTAACGGGATGGCAAAAGAAGGGGAAAACTACAAGGATATTACAGCCCATTATTATCCGGGTGCTCAAATAGCAGATGTTCAGTCTTTCTTAAAATAAACGAAAAAACACGTCCGCATTTACTGCGGACGTGTCCATTCACCGAAGCCTGCCAGCCAGCGGCCGATACGTGATTTGCGCTCGAAATAAAAATAATTAACGGCTAAAAACGCAATCGTAACACCGGTTACGTCTTTGACTGCATCAATAAGCGTAGCCGACCGGTACGGTACGAATGCTTGATGAATTTCGTCAGTCAGTCCGTAAAAAGAAGCAAACATTGCTGCAGCCAGGCTGGTAAGTGGCGTCAGCTTTCCATTTGCTAAAAGAGCAAGCACAATCAGGCCGTACAAAATGGCAAATTCAACAAGGTGAAGTGATTCTTTTATAAATAAGTCTACTTTATTATTCGGTAAATCCATAATTGTATCGTGCGGAAGCCCTGACATGATCCAAATAGCAACCATATATAAAACAGGCAGTCCCGTCATTAAAAACCGAATTCCTTTTTTCACTTCCACACCTCCATCTTCCTCTTTGATTTTACCATTCCAACGCAGTGAGAACCTTTATGATTGTGGCATTTTTCGTACGATTTAGGGAATTTTATGGCATAAGTGTATAAAAAACCATCTGCCTGTCCAAAATGGTTGTCGAGGTGATAACTATGAAAGAGGGCGGCAAAAAAACACTCCCCCCAAAATTAAAAGACTTCTTTATGAAGCGGCGGGCACTGCCTGTGATTTATCTTGCTTGTGCTATTTTATTGATTTCAAGTCTTATGTTTTACGAAGTAATGAAGCCTGAAAAGAAAGAGGATGCGGCCGTGTTTGATCAGCCGGCGGAAAGCGTGAATGGCACTGTCGAGACGGAACAGATGATCATGCCAGTTGTAGAAGGAGCGATTGCGAAAACCGCTTTTTACGATTCAAAAGCAAAAGCAGCCCAGCAGGAAGAAGCGCTCGTTGTATTTAACGACACCTACTACGAAAGTACGGGTGTAGACTATGCGCTTGAAAATGGAAAAACTTTTGCCGTATCCGCACCGCTTTCCGGAACGGTTACGGATATACGGGAAGATGCATTCATTGGGAATTACATTGAAATTGACCATGGCAATGGGGCAGTCAGCACATTCCAATCGATCAAGGATATTCAAGTGAAAAAAGATGACAAGGTCAGCCAGGGACAAAAAATTGGCGAGGCCGGACGCAGCATTCTCAACGAATCAGCGGGTATTCACGTTCACTTTGAAATGACCAAAGATGGCGACCTGATAAATCCATCCGCGCTCTATGGAAAGGCCGTCAGTGAATGGAAATGAATATTTCCCAGGGAATGCGCATACTGTTAGTAAAAAGAAATGGGTCTACTTTCATTCGATGAAACCTATGGCCGAACCATTCGACACCACTCATCCCGTTTCCGCTGAAGGAGGCGTGTGCGTGCGCGAATACATCAAAGAAAGAGCGCTGAAGGCCGGGAAATATATCGTGGAAACAAACAAAACGGTCCGGGACATTGCAAAGGAATTCGGCATTTCAAAAAGCACCGTCCATAAAGATCTAACGGAACGGCTGCCGAATGTAAACCCGGAGCTGTCCGCTCGTGTCGAGCATATTTTGCACTATCATAAATCTGTCCGGCACCTGCGGGGAGGAGAAGCGACTAAGCAAAAGTGGAAGCGGTCTGTTTAACACTCAATGTCAATATGACTTTGGGCGCTGGCTGCTGAAGCTAAGATGAAGCAAAAGCGAAAGCAGTCCATGTAAGCTCGACTGGCATCAGCAGCATCAGCAGCGGTATTCTTGGACGCACAGCTGATGATACTTATGACTTCGAGACTGGCTGCTGGAGTCAAGATGAAGCAAAAGTGGAACTGGCCTGTCTGGGCTCACGCAGCACAAATTGGGAACTGACATTCAAATGTTCTGATTGTTGAAACCTACTACTAAAAAAGGACGTCTCTATTTTAAAAGAGCGTCCTTTTTTCATGGGCAAAAACGGATATTCATTGTCCATACTTTCCTAAATATATGGTAAAATAGATATTTGGAGCAAAAAAGCTACTTTCATATAAGCATAGATAAAGCATATTCAGGGGGAATAAAGCATGTTATCAAGGGATATTGGAATTGATCTTGGCACAGCTAACGTTTTGATTCACGTAAAAGGACAAGGAATTGTCCTAAACGAACCATCTGTTGTCGCACTGGACCGAAGCACAAATAAAGTGCTTGCAGTAGGAGAAGAAGCTTATCAAATGGTCGGCCGGACACCGGGCAATATCGTAGCCATTCGTCCGCTTCGCGATGGAGTCATTGCCGATTTTGATGTAACCGAATCGATGCTGAGGCACTTTATTAATAAACTAAATGTAAAAGGCTTTCTATCAAAGCCGCGTATTTTAATTTGCTGCCCGACACAAATTACGGCAGTAGAGCAAAAAGCCATTCGTGAAGCAGCGGAAAAAAGCGGAGGAAAAACCGTTTATCTGGAAGAAGAGCCGAAGGTGGCGGCTGTTGGCGCTGGCATGGATATTTTTGAGCCGAGCGGAAACATGGTAATTGACATCGGCGGCGGTACGACGGACGTAGCGGTTTTGTCGCTGGGTGCGATTGTTACAGCTGAGTCGATTAAAGTGGCCGGCAACACATTCGACGCTGACATTATGAACTATGTGAAAAAGCAGTACAAGCTCTTGATTGGTGAGCGGACAGCAGAAGCGATTAAAATCAACGTCGGAACGGTATATCCAGGTTCGCGTAATGAAGAAATGGAAATTCGCGGGCGTGACATTATGACAGGACTGCCAAAAATTTTAACAATTACTTCTGTAGAAATTGAAGGGGCATTGCGTGAATCTGTTGCGCAAATTGTCCAGGCCTCTAAAAATGTACTTGAGCAGACCCCTCCTGAATTGTCTGCTGATATTATCGACCGCGGTGTGATGCTGACAGGCGGCGGAGCTCTTTTGCACGGCATCGACCAATTAATGGCGGACGAATTAAAGGTACCAGTATTTGTGGCTGAGAACCCAATGGACTGTGTAGCCATCGGCACAGGTGTTATGCTTGAGAGCATGGATCGGATTTCTTCCAAAAAAAGAAAAATATGAACAAATAAAGCTGCTTTTTATAAGCAGCTTTATTTATTTTCCCTCAAACTGTCTATTTTTCTTATTATTTTCTGTTAATGCAGTGGGTGCCATTGTATAATGAAGACGGCATCTATTGCTAAAAAAATTGAGGTGAAAAAGTTGTTTAAAGGGTTTTACACTGCTGCCTCAGGCATGATTGCCCAGCAGCGGCGCACTGAAATTTTAACGAACAACATGTCAAATGCGAATACACCGGGCTACAAAGCAGACCAGACGAGTGTAAGAGCTTTTCCGGAAATGCTTTTAAAGCGGATGGATAAAACATCTATACCGGTCGAAAATAAATTAAATGTGCCGCTTGAGCCGCAAATCGGCGCGCTCAATACTGGCGTCTACTTACAAGAAACAATGCCTAATTTCCGTCAGGGTGATGTTCGGGAAACAGGGCTGAAAACAGATCTTGCTTTGCAGGGAGAGTCTGTTTTCTTTGCCGTTCAAAACGGAGCCGGTGAACCGCGTTATACAAGAAATGGAAACTTTACACTGGATTTGGAAGGATACTTAACAACAGCCTCTGGCTTCTACGTACAAGATACAGAAGGACGCCGGATTCAGCTGTCTTCTGATCAATTTGAAGTAGACAGCTCAGGCCGAATCACGGAAAATGGACAGCAGGTGGCACAAATCGGTGTTGCCTATGCCGAAAACCCAAATGATTTAATGAAAGAGGGAGACGGCCTGTACCGGATTGATGGAGCAGCTCTTCCAAATGCGTTCGAGAGCGAGGACGCCGTGTTTTCTATTCAGCAGGCGGCCCTAGAAGGATCCAATACGGATACAGCTCGAACGATGACCGATATGATGACAGCTTACCGTTCATTTGAAGCAAACCAGAAGGTGCTGACTGCTTACGACCGCAGCATGGAAAAAGCGGCGAACGAAATCGGGCGCGTAACGTAAAGGAGAACGCAGAATGAACAGAACTATGATCAATGCGGTCAATACGATGTCACAGCTTCAAAAAAAGATGGACGTAACGAGCAATAACATCGCGAACATCAATACAGCAGGATACAAACGAAGCGAAGCCACGTTTGCCGATTTGATTCATCAGCAGGCCAATAATATGGAACCGCAAAGCGAAGACGTAGGAAGACTGACGCCATATGGCCTCCGTCTTGGGGTCGGTGCCCAGATGGCGCAGGCGCAAATGGTTGGAACGCAGGGCACGCTGCAGCAGACAGGACGCACATTGGATATTGCCCTATCCAAGCCGAATCAGTTTTTTAAAGTGCTGGTAGAGGATGAGCAGGGCAACAACCGCGTACATTACACACGAGACGGCTCGCTTTCTGTGACACCGGCTGGCGGAGGCAATGTGATGCTCGTCACATCGGAAGGATACCCCGTTCTTGATGAACGGGATAACCCGATTGTGCTGCCTGAGAATGAAATGGAAAACCAGGCAGGGGTCCTGGTTGGGCTCGTTCAAGTAGACAAGCCGCAATTTTTAGAGCGGGCGTCCCAAAATTTGCTTGTGCTGCCGGAGAACCCGGCTACAGCCGAAAATCAAATTCTGCGTAATTTGAATGCGGCTGAGCGCCAGCAGGCGGGTATTCAAACAGGGGCCCTTGAAATGTCCAATGTTGACTTTTCAAAGGAAATGAGCGACCTGATGGTTACCCAGCGCTCTTATCAATTCCAATCAAAGGCGATTTCAATCGCTGATCAAATGCTTGGCTTAATTAACGGGGTCAGATAAAGGGGAAGGATTAATTGTGACAAATGGATTGAAGCGGACGAAACAAACCCGCCTCACCCCCCTTGGCAGATTTGTTTTGTCATTGTTTTTCATTGTCCTGACCGCCATTATCGGTGCGCTGATTGGATACAGTATTATCGGGAATGGAAACCCGATCGACGTATTTAAATGGGACACGTGGATGAATTTATATGACGTAGTCGTAAACAGTCTTTTTTAAGGTGGGTGCTAGTATGGATATTCGTGAAATTAAAGAAACAATTCCGCATCGCTATCCGTTTCTGCTTGTAGACCGGATTCTTGAGGTCGAGGAAGGAAAGCGTGCGGTCGGCATTAAAAACGTGACCGCCAATGAAGAATTTTTTAATGGTCATTTTCCGGACTATCCGGTTATGCCGGGCGTATTAATCGTGGAAGCACTGGCGCAGGTAGGTGCAGTCGCGATGTTGAAAAAAGAAGAAAACAAAGGCCGTCTTGCTTTTTTCGCCGGCATCGATAACTGCCGGTTTAAACGGCAGGTTGTCCCGGGCGATCAGCTTCGCCTTGAGGTGGAGATGACACGCCTGCGCGGCTCGATTGGAAAAGCAAAAGCGACAGCGACAGTAGACGGAGAGCTTGTTTGTGAAGCAGACTTAATGTTTGCTTTGGAATAGAGGAAAGCGGTGCTGCCATTTTATATATGGCAGCACCGCTTTTTATTTTATACTTGTGCCTCTTTTATAAAAAAACGGATATTTTGACCAATTGCGGGAAACAATACATCACGTAAGAGGATCAATTCTACAGAAATGAAAGGGGCTTTTTTAGATGAATGCAAAGTTATTTAAATTAGTGGGCGGTTCTTTGCTTGCGACGATGATTTTAGCTGGGTGCGGCGGCGGCCAGGATGAGGAAGAGCAGCAGGAGGATCAGCAGGAACAGCAGGATAATGGCACCGATACGCAAAATGACGTGATGGATGGCGAACAGGATATAGAGGAAGATGTGAATGAAGGCGAGCAGGATGTAGAAGAAGGTGTGGATCAAGGCGAGCAGGATCTGCAAGAGAACATTGATGAAGGTCAGAATGATCTGGAAGATAACGGAAACAACAACAATAACAACAATAACAACAACCAATAATCAAAAGAAAGCATCGGGCGCCAGCGTCTCCGGTGCTTCTTTTATTAACAAAAAATTTTGTCACCGGTTCAAAAGTATGATAGAGTATAAGAGTTATTATTCTAAAGAAGTCAATGAGGCTATTTCTAGGAGGTACCTATTGGCAATGTCCATCTTAAGTGGTTTATCACACGGTATTAAAATTAGCATTACCCGTTCCATTACAACGGCGTTTGAACAATATATGGCCAATATCATGTGGGAGGAAGAAGCCTATAGCCCCGCTGATTTCATGAAGGAATGGCAGAGCTATATTCATAAGCATGCTTCCTGGTATCATGATGTGCCGGACGATGTGAAAAACGATCCGCGGTTTCATGAAGAGCTGGCTGGTAAAATCAATCAAGTCGTCGTAAAAATTTTCTCGGAAGAACCAACAGCCGAGCAAATTGAGACATTGAATGCACAGCAGGAAAAGCTTGGAACCGATTACGATTTCTCATGTAAAGCGGAAGCCCGTTTTTATATTGATTTTTTAAATGAATACGAAAAAAAAAAGCCGAAGGGCTAAGTCCGGCCGATGAACAGGACTTAGCACTGGCTTCGCTGCTGTATGCCGAGGTGTATGATGAAAATCTGCCGATGCAGTCATACACAAAACAGGATATCTCTTATATTATCCAGCTGCTTCAGCAGACGCTTCAAACTGGCCAGGACGGACTCCGGTCGGATATTATTCATTGATTGAACGCTTCCCCTGAAAGGGAGGCGTTTTTTTATTGCTCTACTTTGGGGCGGCTGTGGAGAGCTTCTGTAAACGCCTTAAGCAGCTCGTCACCAGAAAGGCCTTCTTCTACAAGCGAATGAAGAACCTGCTTGGCATATTCGTTTCGCATCTGACGCAGCTGTGCATCAAATAAAATACTTGTACCATTCTCCAAAAGCTCGAAGGAACGGATCGATACGGTAAACATCGCCGGGTCATTGCCCCGATGTGAAATAGCGACACGTGCTGTCAGCTGCTCATCCTGTTCGAAAGTACGGACCAGCTGTACATCTTCTTCTTGTAAAAACAGCTCGATCAGCCATGAGCGCTGTTCATCTTCACGGTTAATAATGAGGCCGTCCTGAAGCGGGACTGGAATCATCTCTCCCATTTTTTCGAAAAAAAAGGCTGCTACTTTAAAGGTTTTCAAGTCGTTCACGCTCCTCTCAAGAAAGCGATTTATTAAAGAAAGTATAACAAGAATTAAACGAAAAATCATTTTTTGACCAAAATGGATCGCCTTCCATCAAACAGGAAAGAAAAATATTCCCCATAATTAACTTGAAAATGGGAAGAACATAAAGGAAATGACCTTTGTGAAAACCCATGTTTTTCCTTTATGCTAAAGCCAGCCCAACGGAAGGAGGGGAGCGAGCTGATAAATCAAGTGACGCTTGTCGGCAGACTGACAAAGCATCCAGAGGTGAAACATACAACAGACGGAACACCGCTTTTACAGACAACGATTGCGGTCAACCGGCCGTATCGAAATGCAAAAGGCGAAACAGACACTGATTTTATTTACTGCACAGTCTGGGGACGCCTGGCTGAAACGGCAGCCAAGTACAGTGAAAAAGGTTCTTTGGTTGCTGTACTCGGTTCGATTCAAACGCGCAGCTATAAAGACTCAAGCGGTAAAACCATTTATGTCACGGAAGTGCTTGTCCAGACGATTCGTTTTCTCAGTAAAAAGCAGGCTGACACGCAGACGGGCGAATTGCCCGGCGTCATTCAAACTGTACCGTTAATTTAGAGGTGAACCATGACAGAGCGAGTTGAACGTGTGATCGAAGATGTGATTTTTCAGCTGGGCAAAGCAAAAGCCATTATTTATCAGCTTGAAGAACGAATTCAAAGATTAGAACAGCAGGAGAAAAAGTAAAGGGCAGCCCGTCTTGGCTGCCCCAGTCCCCTCATATCCCCATAACGGCGCCCGCCGCGTACCCCGCCTGCCATTCCTCTAGCGCAGGGCGGGGTTTTTATCTAAAGTAAACAATTCCGCAAGCTCCCGATCGGTCATGCTGGCGATAAAAGCACCGCTTTGAATAATTTCGCTGCTTGCCGCCTGCTTTGATTCAATCATGGCGTCAATTTTTTCTTCAATGGTGCCGGTCGTGATAAATTTATGAACGTGGACAAACCGGCTTTGCCCAATTCGGTAAGCCCGGTCGGTTGCCTGGTTTTCAACGGCCGGATTCCACCAGCGGTCGTAATGAATCACATGATTGGCCGCTGTTAAATTCAATCCTGTGCCTCCAGCTTTTAAAGAAAGAAGGAAGAAAGGAAATTCTCCGTTTTGAAACTGCATCACAAGCTTATCCCGCTCCTGCTTTGGCGTAGCTCCGTTTAAGAATGGAACCTCAATGCCAAATGCCCCGGACAGCTCCCGCTGAATCATTTCCCCCATTCCGATATACTGCGTGAAAATCAAGCAGGCTTCTCCTTGTTCATAAATATTACCGGCAAGCTCCATCAGCTTCTCCATTTTCGAAGCGCGTTCCTGCACATCTTCCGGGTCGTCTTCTTTTAAATAAAGAGCCGGATGGCTGCACAGCTGTTTTAATTGATTAAGCAGACGGAGAATCAGGCCCCGGCGTTCAAAAGCGGTCAGCTGGCCAATTTGATCCATCGTTTCACGAACAGCCTGCTCATATAAAACAGCCTGCTCTTTTGAAAGAGGGCAGTATTCTTTTTGCTCGACTTTGTCCGGCAGACCCAGTGCCGCTTCCGGATCTGTTTTCGTCCGCCGCAGCAGAAACGGCCGGATTTTTGCTTGTAAAGCAGCCACTCGCCCGGCATCATGTTCTTTTTCGATCGGTGCCATGTATGTTTTTTGAAACTGTGCCAGAGTGCCGAGCCAGCCCCGGTTTGTAAAGTCAAAAATCGTCCATAGCTCAGATAAGCGGTTTTCCATCGGTGTGCCGGTCAGGGCAATGGCATGGCGGCTTTTCAGCTTCCGAACAGCACGTGACTGTTTTGTGCCGGCATTTTTAATGTTTTGCGCTTCATCCAGTGCCACTGTATTCCATTCTATTTTTTCGAGCGTGTCAAAATCAGAGTGAACAAGTCCATACGTGGTCAGGACAACGTCCGCGTTTGCGATGCTTTCTAAAAATGCTTCACCGCGCGGCCGGTCTTTTCCATAGTAAAGCATCACCGATAAATCGGGTGAGAAGGCGGCAAGCTCACGCTGCCAGTTGCCAAGAACAGATGTCGGGCAAATAATCAGGGCAGGTGTTTCCGGGCGCTCTCTTTTTTCCACATGCAGCAAATAGGAAATAAGCTGAACAGTTTTCCCAAGTCCCATATCATCTGCAAGGCAGGCGCCAAAACCGCATTCCCTCAGGAAAAGCAGCCAGCTCATACCAGCCAGCTGATACGGGCGTAGTTCTCCGTGCAGCTTCTTCGGCGGCGAAAGGAGAGGGATATCCGCACCACTTTTAAGCCGGTCTACCATCGCTTGAAGCGAGCGGTTAAGGCGAATGTGCACACGCGCTGCATCATCCGGGTCCGCAAATTCCTGATTCAGTACATCCACCACAGTTAAGCCTTCCTGTTTGGCGCGCTCCATCAGTGTTTTAATTTTTCGGATCACATCCGGGTCCAGATGAACCCAGCGGCCGTTCGCTTTCACAAGGCGCGAGCCGGCTTCAGCGAGCGCTAAAAATTCTTCTTCTGTCATTTCTGCGCCGCCAAGCGCCACTTTAAAATCAAAATCCAAAATAGCGTTCATGCCGACAAAGGACTGCTTATTGCTATCACGCACGTCTGCGGCAACGGAAACAGCCGCCGAGCGCACAGATTCCCACCAGGGAGGCAGCAGCACCGGTATACCGAGGGCGGTGAGTTTTTCACCACGGTCAGTTAAAAAGGTGATCGCTTCTTCCTCGGATAAGAAACGTTTTAATTCGCCCTCATCATCAAGCTCCGGAAACAGACGAAGCCAGCGTCCAAGCTCTTCCTGCGCCGCTTCCAAAAACGGTTCTGCTGATTTCGGCAATTTTTTATCCAGCTTATACACTTTTTCAGATGGCTTCCTGCGCAGTAAGATCGCCTCAAGCGTCCAGCTTCCGTCATCGGATTGCGGCTCGGATAATCGCAGTCCCGGTTCGAAGGCAGCCGGCTCTCCGTCGGCCAGGTACTCCTTAAGCCGTTCCGCGTCAAAATAACGGTTCAGTTCATCCATCGTCAGCCGGGTGCCGACCGCATCGGTTACCGCTGTGATATTAGGATGTGCCTCTGTTGCAAGAGCGGGGAAAATCCGCTCTACAAACGACTGGCGGCTTTCACCATAAATAGGTTCCCGCCAAAACGATTCGGCAAATTCATCGTATACCTCTTCCGGCACAGTCCATTGCACGCCATCCTCCTGAAAAGAAGGCATCACGTCAAAAACGGCTTCATAAAGAATGGGGGCACATGCGAGGCTGAAATGGCCTGCTTCATCCCACTCAAAGCGGGCAAACCGGTTGAAATGCTCCGCTTTAAAAAGAGACGCCCATTCAAACGGCGTCAGCCGGACAGCCGGCTCTCCGTCTTGTTTAGCGATGGTCAGTTTTGTTCCGTAAAAGCTTTCCGCGTGTCCGCCGAACAGGAGGCGCGTCCAAGAATCAAAAGGCAATGGCGCACCGTTCGCATCCATTGCCCGCAAATAAAAAAAGCCTTGTTCAAATTGTGTAACAAGATGAACCGTTTTAAGATTAATCATCCAACAGCCCGCCTTTTCTGCATTCTTCCTGAAACGCCCGCAGCCGTTTTGTTTCACCAAGGATCCATTCCAGCCAGCGGTCAAATTCGTCCGTTTGTTTTAGTTTTTTATAAATTGTGCGCATCCGTTTCATAAACCGGACGGCTTTTTTATAAGAAGACCGGTTTTTTTCAGCAATAAAACCTCTAATTCCATGATGAAGAAGAGGAAGTGCCAGCTCGGGAGCTTCTTTTACGACACTTTTTAAGCCGGCCCGGTCAAGATCTGTAATATCGGCATCAATGAGCAGCTGTAAGTCCACCCATTCGGCATAGTCGCCGCGGCCAATCAAAAAGTAGCTGAGCGACACATAGCTAAACGGCAGCAGAGAGGTGTACAGCTCCTTGACTAAAAGAGGGGCAAGCTCAGACGCTTCATCCTCCTCGACAAGGCGGATCAGCTGCCGGACAAACAAGCGCCGGCTGTATTCATTTTCAATCGTAAGCAGGCCGTCCCGCGCAAGGGAAGCGGCACCGCGAAGAACAGCTATAAAGCGGCTGGATCTTTTTGACGCCTGCAGCCAGTGGAGAAAATATGGGAAAATATCCGCCGGGGCAGAAGCCGATTGGGCGATAAACTGCTCCATGTCACCAAGCAGATACAGCTGATGCAAATAAGCGGCATGCTGTACAGTACTGCTGCCGGATGCCGGGGCAATTCGCTCAAGCTCTGTTGTCCGCCATTCGGTTCTGGTAAAAAGGGATTCCCACAGTAAACGGTAAATATCAAGCCGTGCCGCCGGAAACTGCTCAAAAGGAAAACCGAGCAGGCGCCCTGCATCCTGGCGCAGCTGTTCAATATAAGATTCAAAAGCAAACGGCAGGGCACTGCCGGTCATTTTTGCAGCGTCATAGGCTTCATCAACAAAATAAAACAGCACATCATAAGCAGCCCGTTCTGCCACTTCCGGTGCGAGGGACGCTTCGTCCAGCTGGTCCGCCAGCGCCGAGAAGGAATAAAACGCCGCAAACAAACGAAAAAGAACAGCCCATTCTCGATCTGAGGGTGTTTTTTTGAGAAGCGCCTGGTAAAGCTCCTTTGCCGCATACTCTGTCTGGTACGGCTCGGCCTTTATTGTTTGGGCTGAAAGACGGGTCCGAAAAGCAGACAGCACAAATTCCTTCCATTCGCCGGCAGAGGTTCCGCTTGAAGGAGCCGGCTTTAAATCGGAAGCCCGCATCACACCCGGAATGGAAAGCAAGTCTGCCCGCTTTGGAGAAGATGAATCAGTAAACAGCGATTTCGCCTTCGTCAAAATAGATGGCACCCTTTCGATTCTGTAAGATTCCTTCATTATAGCACGAAACCGTCCTGGTTAGGCAAGGATAAGGAACATAAGTTCTATTGTTTCTTCAATGTAACAACTATTACAAAAAAAATACATTTTTAGGGTGAAACTAATAAAATAGCGATTCGTCACGAAATATTAAAAAAGAGATGTTTTTAGATTATATTTTCTGTGCTAGACTTAGGTGGTAAATTTTAAGAAAGGAGGCAAAAAGGTGAAGAAACGGTTTTTCTTTGTCGTATTAGCGTTTATTTTGACGGTTCCTTTGTTTAATTTTGGACAGAATGCCAGCGCAGCAGGCTTCGTTGATGTTCCATACCGGGCGTCAAAAGAAGTCAATTATCTGGCGGAAGGGGGAATTGCCAACGGGTCGTCTGCAACAACTTTTGATTCAGAAAAAACGGTCACACGAGCCGAAGCAGCTGCTTTTATCGGGCGGGCACTTCAGCTTAATGGCACAAAACGTGAAACAAAATTTGTTGATGTCGGTTCAGGCAATTTCGCGTCAGGTTACATTCAGTCAGCTGTAGAAAAAGGCATTCTGTCAGGTTATGACGGGGGACGGTTTTTACCATATAAACAAGTAACACGCGGTGAAATGGCGGTTATGCTTTCGAAAGCATTCGGTTATTCATTCGGCGGTACTTTATCCGGTGCGGCAAAAGCCTTGATGTCCCGTGGTATTGCAAATGGAATGGCAGACGGTTCGTTTGGTGCATCTTATGAAATTAAACGGGTGGACTTTGCAGTATTTCTTGCACGGGCCATTGCCCCAACTTTCCGTACTGTTCAAACAGACGAATTTAAAACAACGATGTGGACAAACACGGGCGATCTTAATGTTCGTTCAGGCCCATCAACAGCATACGCATCAGTCGGAAAACTGGCGAAAGATGCACGTGTATCAGCAGCTCATTCAGTCGGAAACTGGACGTACGTCCGCTCCGGCACCATTGTGGGTTTTGTAAACTCTTATTACTTGCGCAGCACAGAAACAACAAGTGCTACGACAGCCGACCCGCGTCTGGCTGAACAAACCATTATTTTAGATCCGGGCCATGGCGGCAGTGATCCTGGTGCAATTGGATTTGGCCTGCATGAAGCAGACGTAGTGCTTACAACAGGCTTGAAAGTAAACAACCTGCTTAAAGACACACCATTTAATGTGAAAATGACGCGTTCGACAGATACATTTATTACACTGGCGAACCGTGCCGCATTTGCAAGCAAAAATAATGGCGACATTTTCGTCAGCATTCATGCCAATGCCGCTTCTGCAAGCGCATCTGGTACAGAAACCTTTTACTCGGCTGCATCAAACAGCGAGAACGCAGCAGACAGCAAGCTGCTTGCGACAAAAATCCAAAGCCGTATGATCGCTGCGTGGAATTTAAACAACCGCGGCGTGAAAACAGCGAGCTATTATGTGTTGAAAAATAACACAGTGCCAGCTGCGTTGCTTGAGCTTGGTTTTATTACAAACAAAACCGACAACGACAAACTGAAGTCAGATTACTGGCTGAATGTGATGTCTAAAGCAATCTATAACGGTATTTTGGACTATTACAAAGCAAAAGGTTACAATGTAACGTCGCTTTATAAGTAATAAAATAGGCCAATATATAAATAGAATATTCGATACACGCCGTGTACAATAAAGAGGGGATCCCAAACAGGGCCTCTCTTTTTATTTTAGTTTTGAAGAAAGAGGTGACCAGCATGAAGGCTATAAAAATACCTGCTCTGGTTTTTGCAGCTTTATTTTTATTTTTTCACACACCATCCTCGCCTAAAGCGGCGGTCCAGGACGGCAGGCAGGCCGTTATCATGTTTAAAAGCCAGGTAGACAAAGAGCTTTTGGAACAATTCTCCGAATCGGTTGACTACATATTTCAAGAAATCCCGGCCGCATCGATTACGATAAGCGAGGCGCAAAGAAAAGCACTCCAAATGTCACCGGAGGTTGAATCGGTTTCTTATGATATGCCGGTTCAGTCGTCTGCACAAACGATTTCGTACGGTTACGAAAAAGTGGGGATGAAAAATCTGGTGCCTTCTACACTGAAAGGAGCCGGTGTAAAAATTGGCGTACTGGATTCAGGTATTGATACACGGCATCCGGATTTGCAGAAAAGAGTGGTCGGCGGTACATGTACGATGACGATCGTTGATCCCGCCGGATGTCCGGATTCTTACAATGACAATGCCGGGCACGGCACACATGTAGCGGGTATCATTGCAGCTAATAACAACACATTCGGCACACTCGGGGTGGCCCCGGCGGCGAGCTTGTATGCCATTAAGGTGCTCGATGAATACGGCGAAGGATCAACCAGCACATTGATCGCCGGAGTAGAATGGGCGATTAAGCAGAAGCTGAATATTTTAAATATCAGTATTACCTCGCCTATTTATGAACCGGCGATGGAAGAAGTGATGCAAAAAGCATATGATGCCGGCATTTTAGTTGTAGGGGCAGCCGGAAATACCGGGCCGCCTGTTTCAGGAAATGATTCATCGGTAGAATATCCAGCGAAGTTTGACAGTGTCATTGCGGTATCATCGATTGATGAGTATGACAAAATAGACAGCCAGTCTTCACTTGGTAAAGAAATTGAACTAACTGCACCAGGCGTAAAGATTTACAGCACGTATCCGGATTCAGACTACACCACATCAAGCGGTACCTCTATGGCAGCTCCGTACGTATCCGGCATGGCTGCTCTTTACAAAGAAAAGTATCCTGAAATGACAAACAAACAGCTTCGCGCCCTGCTGCAGAAAAACGCGAGGGATTTAGGAGCAGCCGGCCGTGACCGTTATTTCGGCTTCGGTCTTGTACAGGCGGATAAAAATCCAATCAATCACGGTATTGAACTTCCTTACACAACAGACAGTAAAGGGAAGCTGACTGTTGATACGAGTGACCTTGCTGCCCGTTTCGGTACGTATAACGTATACCGCGGTGATCAGCTAGTCGGCAAAAACAAAACGGCAGCAGAGTGGACAGACTACGCTTCAGCAGGCACAGTCAGCTACTATTTCCATCCGGTTGTAAACGGAGTGGAAGATGAAACATCGTTTACAACATTAAAAGCAACGATTGCGTCTCCACAAATTAAAGATTTGCTTTCTTCTAAATGGTATGACCGTTACGTAACATACTTGAACCACGAGGGCATTATGACAGGCTTTACGGACGGCACTATTAAGCCGGAATCCAATATTACACGCGGGGAAGCAGCGATTTTAATCGGGAAATCACTCGGTTTAAACGGCACCCAGCGTGCGACATCGTTTAAAGATGTAACGGCAAATGTCAGCTCATCCGGCTACATTCAAAGCTTAGCAGACGCGGGTGTTACAACGGGCTTTGGAGATGGATCTTTCCGTCCAGGCCAGCTGGTTACGCGGGCTGAAATGGCCATCTTCATTTCAAAAGCCTATCAGATCAACCCGGCTTCAACGAGTACGTTAAAAGATATTACGGCAAGCATTACCGGCTATCAATATATTAACGGGGTAGCGGCAGCAGGCATTGCCGGCGGTTATGAAGACGGTACATTCCGTCCGCATACCCATATGAACCGTGCGCAGTTTGCGACATTTTTAGCACGTGCAATCAACAGCGAATTACGATAAGCGAAACAGCATCTGTCATTTAATGACGGATGCTGTTTTTTTATTTTGCTGAATTTTCAGTTTTATTTCATAAACATGTCAATGTTACACGATCATAAAAAGAACAAAATAAATACAGGATAAATAACGTCCATTCTCCTATTTTATGGTCAAAAAGCAACAAAAACCCCGTACTAGCAATGTCATGAAATGATATTTGAATGTAATAGAAACGTAACCTATTTTTGGGTTTAAATTTGCTACAATAGCTTCAGTGAGAAAAAACACGAGAGAGAAATGATAGAAAGAGAAAAACTGGAGGTTTGAAGTGAACAGGTGTAAAAAAGCAATAACGGCTTTACTTGCCGCGGTCATGCTTTTGACTCTTTCACCGCTGACATCGTTTAAAACGGAAGCGGCGTCTGTTGGAGAATCGATCGTGGCTTATGGTAAAAAGTTTATGGGTGTCCCTTACGTCTTTGGTGGAACAACACCAAGTGGATTTGATTGTTCCGGCTTTACTCAATATATTTATCGAAATGCAGCAAATATTTCACTGCCAAGAACGGCAGAACAGCAATACAACGTTGGCACAGCAGTTTCAAAAAGCGATTTGCAGGTAGGCGATCTTGTATTCTTCAAAAATACTTATAAAGCAGGGATTTCACACGTAGGTGTGTATGCCGGCGGCAATATGGTATTGAATGCAACATCAAGTCAAGGAATTGCGCTTGTTTCTCTTAGCAACACATATTGGGGACCAAGATATGCCGGCGCGAAACGCGTCGTAAAAGAACCAGTTGTTCCATCTTGGTTTACAGATGTACCAACAACAGATACAACATACACAGCGATCAAAACGCTGACAGATAAAGAAGTCATCAACGGCTTTGAAGATTACACATTCCGCCCGGACGCAAAAGTAACACGCGGACAGGCAGCGGCGATTATGAACCGCGTACTTGGCTTGAAGCCAGAGGTCATGAGCCACTTTACAGATGTACCGAAAACATATCGTTTCGCTTATGATATTGCCGCGATTCGTGAAGCAGGCATTATCACTGGATTCGACGATAAAACGTTCCGTCCAGAAGCGGAGATGACAAGAAACGAAATGGCCGCTATTATCCAGCGCGCATTCGACTTGCAAATGTCACAAACGGCAGCTGCAAGTGTTAGATATTCGGATATTCGTGCAGATCACTGGGCGTACGAAGGCATTGTAACAATGGCTTCAATCGATAAAACGGGCCTTTTCGAAGGCGATAAGTTCTACGGAACACATCTTGCAACACGCGAAGCGTTTACGGTTGCAATCTATAATGCAACAAACGCTCAATAAGAAAGCAAATCAACAGCCCCGGACCCTTACGCCGGGGCTGTTTTCTATATATATAGAAAGATAGGCAATAAAAGGCCACCAACTATTGAAGGGAGTTTCAATCTAGGATGAAAAAAGCAGTTTCAATTGTGATGGCACTTGTATTACTATTCCCACTTCTGCCATTCCTAAACAGTAAAGTGCAGGCTGCAGATGATGTAACCGGCATTACCCTTGAAAAAGAAATCCGCGCGGTCATTGCCGCTGGCGTGATGAGCGGATATGAAGATGGTACATACAAGCCTGCAAACAGCGTAACACGTGAAGAGTTTGCCACATTTTTAGCCCGTGCCCTCGAATTGCCGGCTGGACCAGCTACTTTTAATGACGTTTCGCCATCTGCAAAGCTGGCTCCTTACATTTATGCTGCAGCAGCGGCTGGCGTTGTCAATGGAGGGTCGAACGGCAACTTCTCTCCGAAGATGACGATTACCCGTAAAGACATGGCGCTGATGATCAGCAATGCCCTCGATTATTTGAAAAAAGAAGCGGTATATGTGCAGCCTAATTTTACCGACATCGATAACTTAAGCTCCGCACACCGGATTGCAATCGGTAAAAGCGTCAACCTTGGCATTATTTCCGGTTATGGAGACGGCCGCTTTGGCCCGGAAGATAACGCACGCCGTGACCAGGCCGCTGCGTTTATTTACCGCCTGCTTGACGGGGATCTGCCAGAGCCGCCTGCAAAAGATTATCAAACAGCGAATATTGACAGCAGCGGAACGATCACGCGCGCTCCGATGCCATACGAATCATTTGATCTCGCTAAACAGGCGATGACCAAAAGCGGTTCTGAGCTTGTCCTAAAAGATGGGAAAATTATTTACATGAAGAACTATGCAGGTCTTGTTTTCGCCAAGCCTGCAAGCAATGCGACAACGGTTTCCCTGTATACAGACCCAGCACTCACAAACGCTAAAACGTATGTGACCGCATCGGCGATCGGAAGCAGCGGGATTTCCACTGAGCTGCAATATATTACGTCAACCGATTCCTATGTAAAAGTGTATCTTGGCGGAGAATATTATTATATGAAGCAGGCAGATGCCCGCCTTGTGCCATATGAAGGTGCGAAGGGGAGAGGCTATTACGCTGTTTCTGGCGGTACGCTCGTTCATAACATTTATAATATAGACACAAACAAAACCGTTTCTTATACGGCCGGGCCGGCGCCTTCTTTTATGCAGGCAGGTTCAAAGTATTACAGCTGGGACGGCATTTCGTTTTATAATGCCGGCGGAAAGTCGGTTGGACGAGCTTATCAATACTTCCAGTTCTTATCCGGCCGCTCTACAACGAGCTACACGGCCGCACAGCTGGACAGCTATATTAAACAAGCGCTCGCGGAGCGTCAGGCTACCGGCCTTGCAAAATACGAGAATGCCACAACGAAAAGCAAGCTGATTGGCCTTGGCACGATCGCGAAAAAGATAGAAAGCCAGTATCACGTAAATGCGCTTTTAATTGTCAGCATGGCGATTCATGAAAGTGACTACGGAATGAGTGACAAAGCACAGCTTTTAAACAATCTTTTCGGTATTGCGGTGTATGATTCTGATCCGAGCGGCGGAAAAGCGTTCCAGACGGTAGAAGAAGGCGTTGTCCACCTTGTTGACGCCTACTTTAAAGGTACAGCCGGTGACTGGCGCGGCGGCTACTTTACGCCAAATGACTGGCGTGCATACGGCACAGCACCAGGCAACAAATCGAATGGTGTAAACGTCAAGTATGCGTCCGATCCATACTGGGGGGCGAAGCTGGCAGGACATATGTACAACGTTGACAAAGAAATGGGCGGCAAAGACTTTGGCCGTTACACTCTCGCTTTTACAAACAAAGCGGGCGTTCACATACGTGTCAGCGCGGGCGGAAGTGCCGTATACACTTATAACTTAACGAGAATGCCTGTTACGATTACGCAGACAGGCGATTGGATGCAGGTAATCTCCGACGTTCCAACTCGTACATTTGGATACCTTCAGCGAAGCGAAGTAAATATACTGCCGATTGCAAAATAAAAAAAGCCCGCTCAGGCCATTGTCTGAAGCGGGCTTTCCTTATCAATCCGTTATTGAGAAGGGGGCATCCAGTAAGATTCAATTCCAGTAAAGGAATCCGTCAAGTGATGGGCCACCTCTTTGTCTGCGTCTCCATGCGCTAAAAATCCGTATAAGAAAGTGATCATTTTCATCTAGAAAACTCCTTTCGAAATAAGATGTATAAAGAATGTATCTTAAATATAAAGCATGAATAAAGAACAATCTCACTTTTTGTTAGTTTATCTTACACAGTTTCTTTCTGGGACGTTTTGGCAGATTGTCGCGCAAAAGAAAGAAATGGGGTAAAATAAACGGGGAAATTTAATAGAAAACTGGGGTGTACGACGACTATGTCTTTGAAAAAAACAGCGCTGTGGCTTGCCCTTTTTGCGCTTATTGTCAAGCTGTCCGGATTTGTACGCGAAAGTATTATGGCGTACAAATTCGGTGTCAGCAGCCAAACCGATGGTTACTTGCTTGCATTCTCTTTTATTACACTGGCGATTGCGATGATTGCCGGAGGGTTTAACAATGTGTTCCTGCCGATGTATGTGAAAAACAGGCAGGCCAATCCAGAACGCACGGACCGGACGGCGAGTGCTATTATGAATGTTACGTTTCTTCTATTTATATTGATCTCTATTCTGGGCTATTTGTTTGCGCCCTGGTTCGTGCCGCTTATTTATGGAAACATGACCGAAGCAACGGCAGAAACAGCTATTTCGATCACGCGGTTTTTCTTTGTATTTATGTCTTTTATCGCGTTAACGAGTATTTTAGATTCCTATTTACAGGGCCGGCGTATTTTTGTTCCATCACAGGTGGCAAAGCTGCTGCAGACCGTCTTTGGAGTTTCATTCGCACTTCTCTTTGCCGATCAGTGGGGCATTGCCAGTCTTGCATACGGCTTTATGGCCGGAACCATTTTGGGTATTTTCGTTCAATTTTATTATTTGTTTAAAACTGATTATCGGTGGAAGCCGGTACTGTCCGGAGACAAAGAATTTCAGCATTCCTTTCTTGTGCTGCTGGCACCGGCCATTCTCAGCTCGGTTGTCGGGCAGATCAACGTATTTGTGAATAAAAGCTTTGCTTCCGGCATAGGGGAAGGCCCGGTTACCTATTTAAACAATGCCCAGCTGCTTTCCTCAATTCCGCATACGATTTATGCCACAACGATTGCGGTGATTATCTTTACGCTGCTGGCTGAACAGATCGATGACCGTCCGCGGTTTCAAAACACGTTTTTCAGCGGCATGCAAATTTCATTGCTCACGCTGGCGCCCATTGCGGCTGGTCTTTGGGTTGTAGGGGAGCCGGTGCTGTCTTTTATTTTTGAACGGGGGAAATTCACCTCAGCAGATACACATCGTACATACGTGGCGCTTGTGTATTATTTGCCGACGATTGTGACGCAGGGGATGCAGTATATTGTCGCCAAAGCGTTGTATGCACAGGGGAAAACAAAAACCGTTTTTCGTATCAGTGTATTTACCATCGCGATTAACGCTCTGCTCAACTGGCTGTTTATCGGACCGTTCGGCTACCCGGGTCTGGCACTGACCACCTCTATTGTGTCTCTTTATTATTTAACAACCTGTACCGTATTTGTATATAAAGATTTTGATAAGTCGGAGCCTGCCCGCCTGATTGGGCTGTTAATTCGAACAGCGGTTGTAACGGCGTTTATGGCTGTGCCGCTTTATTTCGTTCGCCCGTTTATTGAAGATTTGTACTCTCTTTGGCAGCTGGTGATTCTTGTCCCAATCGCTGCTGCCCTTTATGTGGCCGGGCTGTTCCTTTTTTACAAGGAAGGATTCCGGAAGCTGCTTAGCCTGGTGAAACGAAACAAAGGAGCGCTGTCGTGAAAAAAGCGCTGCTTCTTTTGCTGGCTGTGCTCATCATGGCTGGCTGTACAGAAACGAAGGAAGAAGAGCCGGCAGACAGGGCAGAAATCCCGCTCGGCAGCCGGCTGCTCGTATTGGAAGCGGAAGGGCTTCAGCTGGAGCAGGAATTTCAGCCAGAAGGACTTGACTCGCTTTACAAAGACACGGTTTATAAATTGGACGCTCAGTCCGCGAGTATTACCGTCCGGGTGCGCAAGCTGAATAACGGCGACCAGTTTGTAATGACACGGCTGAGCGGGAAAGGGACGATAAAAGCAACAATCTCGATTCCGGGTGCGGACGATTATTATATGATAGACTGGACGAAGGACATGCCGGTGCGTGAGCACAATAAAGTGACCGGTGTCGATCCGACCAAGCCGCCTGTAGGGCTCCTCCGCTACACGAAGAATCATGAGTTTATGAACGAGCTTGTGATGAGCCACTCGTTTACATCAAAAGAACTGACAGAATTGTACGGGAGCGGACGGGAAAGCCGGCTGCATGAGCTGCTTGCCGAAAAAAACACCGTAACCCATTCCAAAGAAGGGGTTCAGTTTGAATTAACATCGGAACGGGACCAAATGGCTGACCAGTGGTTTTTGCTGGCCGACCATCCGCTTTTTGACGAAAGCAGCCATTTAAATGACTGGATTACGTTTCAAAAAGAACACTATAAAGAAGTAAACAACTGGTTTGCAGTAGACGGGCCGATGAAAAAACTGCCCTGGTCTGTTGAACCTTTTACAAAAGACGGATACGGACTTTATTTAGGTACAATGATTGAAAAAGAAGCGATTGACCGTTATTTTAGAGACCAGGACCGTTATTTTTATGATTTAACCGTGCAGTCTGCGGCGAATCTGTGGACGTACCGGACATCACGTAATGACGTCATCTGGAAAACCGAATTTACAAGCACGTGGCTGAAGCAGAAGTATGATATTACCGCGCCCTATGTCGATACCCGCCATAATGAGCTGATCGCACTTTATCTGCACCGGATCGGCAAGGAGCTTGGGGTGCCTGAGCTCGAAGCTGCACTCACGGATTATAGCGATTATTTGCTCAAATTAATCAGTATTGATAACATAGTGCCTGCGGAGAAGGGCTACTACCCGGCTGATTACTATTCGCCGCAGCAGGGTAAACAGTTTATCCATGCTTCGCTCAACCACTCACTCGGCGAAGCCAATATGTTTATCAAAGCGTATAAAGAAACGAAAGAAAAAAAATATTTATTGGCAGCCCGCAATATCCGCCAGGCAGTCGAGTCAACCGGCGAGAAATGGATTCGCCCGAATGGCGACCTTTGGTATCAGATTAACAGAGACGGCACATTCGACGGCGGCGACTATGAATTGCTGACGCTTTACGACCTGCGCCGCCACGAGAAAAATTGGAAACAGTTGGGCGGAAAACCGAGTCCTATTTTGCAGAAATTGATTGAAAGTAAAGAACAGTATTTAAATTCAAAATAACTTTCGCTATAATGCTTAATTAAGGGGAAAAAAGAAAGGATGGATTTCTTTATGACAAAACAGCAAATTGGCGTAATCGGTCTTGCCGTAATGGGTAAAAACCTGGCGCTTAATATCGAAAGCAGAGGCTACTCAGTAGCAGTATTTAACCGTTCTGCAGATAAAACGACCGCTTTCCTTCAGGAAGAAGCACAAGGCAAAAACTTCAAAGGCGCATACAGCGTAGAAGAATTTGTAAACTCACTTGAAAAACCGCGCAAAATTTTGCTCATGGTAAAAGCAGGTGCAGCAACAGATGCAACGATTGATTCTTTGAAGCCATACTTGGACAAAGGCGATATCATCATCGACGGCGGAAACACGTTCTTCCAGGACACTGTACGCCGCAACAAAGAGCTTGCCGGCCTTGGCTTTAACTTTGTCGGCACAGGCGTATCCGGCGGTGAAGAAGGAGCGCTAAAAGGGCCTTCTATCATGCCAGGTGGACAGCGTGAAGCATTTGAGCTAGTTCGTCCAATCTTTGAAGCGATCGCAGCAAAAGTAGACGGTGAAGCATGTACTACATACATCGGTCCAGACGGTGCCGGCCATTATGTAAAAATGGTGCACAACGGCATCGAGTACGGCGATATGCAGCTGATCTCAGAAGCATACTTTATCTTGAAGCATGTAATCGGTTTGTCAACAGAAGAGCTAGCTGACACATTTGCTGAGTGGAACAAAGGCGAGCTTGACAGCTACCTGATTGAAATCACAGCTGACATCTTCACGAAGAAAGATGACGAAACAGGCAAGGCGCTTGTAGACGTGATTTTAGACGCAGCCGGCCAAAAAGGAACAGGCAAATGGACGAGCCAAAACGCGCTTGACCTTGGCGTTCCGCTTCCAATCATCACAGAATCTGTTTTCGCACGCTTTATTTCTGCCCTTAAAGAAGAGCGCGTAGAAGCAAGCAAGCAATTGAGCGGCCCTTCTCCGAAAGAAGTGGATTCAGATCAAAAGAAAGAATTGATCGAAGCAGTCCGCCAGGCGCTTTACATGAGCAAAATCTGCTCATACGCACAAGGCTTTGCACAAATGAAAGCTGCATCAGAAGAGTACGACTGGAACCTTCGCTACGGCGACATCGCGATGATTTTCCGCGGCGGCTGCATCATCCGTGCGCAATTCCTTCAAAAAATCAAAGAAGCATTCGACCGCAACGCAGAGCTTCCAAACCTGCTGCTGGACGAATACTTCAAAGATATCGTTCAAAATTACCAAACGTCGCTTCGTAAAGTTGTATCTCTTGCGATCGAAACCGGTATCCCGGTTCCATCTTTCGCGAGCGCTGTAGCATACTACGACAGCTACCGTACAGAAACACTGCCTGCGAACTTGATTCAAGCGCAGCGTGACTACTTCGGTGCGCATACGTACAAGCGTATTGACAAAGAAGGTACATTCCACACTGAGTGGATGAAATAAGAAGCGACTGTACAGCCAGGGACTCGTCCCTGGCTGTTTTTTTGTGGGTTGGCTCCGCGTGGGCCGGAAAATAAAAATTTGGGCCGGAAAAATACCTGCCAGGGCCGGAAAAAGAGGATTCCGGCCCTGGCCGATGAAAATCCGGCCCAAATGAAAAAATTCCGGTCCAAAGAGACGAACTTTGTAAAGAAATTGTAAATGTGAATCGCATGATCAGAAAACCATGTATGATGAGGAAGAAAGGAGAGAAGGAAATGAAAAAATCGATTTTACATGCAAAGCTAATGGCTCTCGACAATCGCCTGATCCGGCCAAGAAAAGAAGTAAAAGAAGAGCTGGCAAGATGTGAGGCTGGCTTAGAAGGGGAAAGAAAATTGCTGTATTACTTATCTGAAATCGAAGGCTCTGCAAGAGTTCTTCATGATATACGGCTTCCTTTTTCCACTGGCTATACTTATTTTCAAATGGACACCGTCGTGATCACGCAGCAAATGATCTTCATTTTAGACGCCAAGCATTTTAGCGGCCGCCTTGTTTTCGACCGTTTAACGAGGCAGCTGAGAAGAGGAAATGTAACATATGATGACCCCATTACACAGGTACTTCGCCACAAGCGTGGGCTTGAGCAGTGGCTGGATCAGCCAATCCCTATTATGGCTGCGGTCGTTCTAACCCACCCGAATGTCCGTATAGAAATCACTCCTCCGGATGCCTTTGATCATTCCCTTATCCTCTATGCGCAGGAAATCCCTGCAAAAGTCCACGAATTCCTTCAAGATAAACAAACCATTTTAACCAAACTGCAAGTATACAAAATCGCTAGTGAGCTTGAACGGCATCACAAACCTTATGATCCGAATATCATGAAACAATTTCGGATTGAGCCTGGACACCTTCACACCGGCATCCAATGCCCATATTGCCGGTGCTGGTCGGTTGAACGCGTAAAAAGAAGGTGGCTCTGCCGAAAATGCAGCACTTCTTTAAAGAACCCGCATCTCCCGGCTTTGAAAGAATATGTGCGGCTGTTCGGCACAAAAGCGGTGAATAAACAAATCAGAGCCTTTACGGGCATTCAATCAGAATCAGTCGCCAAAAAATTGTTAAGAAAGTGGGCGGTTGAAAAGAAAGGGGACACAAAAGGAAGAGTGTATCATCTGCCGGAAGAATGGAAATGGGAATAAACTATGCAGTCTTGGGCCGGAAAAAAGAAGTTTGGGCCGGAAAATGACTCGCTTAAGCCGGAAAAAGAAAATACCGGCCCTGGCAGACCAAAATCCGGCCCAAATGAAAAAATTCCGGCCCAAACATAAAAAAAGCCTCCCATTAAAGGGAAGCTTTATAAATCGACTCGTATTTCTCGGCAGCTGCCGTATGTGAGTACTCATCTTCAATTTTTTTCCGGGCAGCCGCCGCGTACTGGGCGCCTTTTTCCGGATGATCCAGCAATTCGATCATGGCATCGGATAATTCTTCAACGTTTTTCTCTTCAACTAGGAGTCCATCGACGCCATGGTCCACGATTTCTTTTAATCCGCCGACCGCGCAGGCGATCAATGGTGAGCCGGAGCCCATCGCTTCAAGAGCCGAAATTGAAGTGGCTTCTTCTACGCCAGCCGAGAATACGCTCGGTACAAGCACCACATCAGCCAATGCATAATATTCTTTAATGACACTGTGATCGACAGCACCAAGCAAGTGCACGTTTTTCTCAATGCCGCGCTCTGCGATCAAGCGCTTCATTTCGTCCATCGCTTCACCGGTTCCGGCAAAAATAAGCTGAGCGTTCGGGTATTTCTCCAGTACCGGCGGGAACGAAAGAATCGGATAAATCACACCGTTTTTCTTTGTTAAGCGACGCGGTACGAAGAAAACAGGCGCTGTTGCATCCACGCCGTGTTTCTGGCGGTAAGCCGCTTTGTTCTCGGAATCCGGTTTAAAGTCATCGACATTAATGAAGTTGCGGATCGCCGTTCCATCAATGCCCGCTTCTTTTTTCACGTAATTTTTAATGCGGGTATCTACGGTAATGACCGCGCGTGTTTTCCGGTAGCCTTCGCGCTCCACTTCCATCAGCTTGTCCGCATGCTTCGAGCCCTCTGCGACCGAGCCTTTGGAAATCCCTTCATACGTTAAGTAGCCGTGAACGGTTGTAACGGTCGGTAAGCCTGCATTAATAGAAGCGCGCGTCGCGAATACATCCTGCGCGTTGACAATATCATACTTCGGGCAGTCCGGGCGCTTCAGCATTTCTTCTAAAAAAGCCTGGCGGCGCTCCAGCGTCCATACGTAGCCGGCGCCAAGAGATGCTTTGTTTAAAAGAAATGACGGGCCGCGTGCGATAAAGTCACGCTTCCATTTCGGCACATCGCTGAAAGACAGCGTATCAACCTCATGGCCGCGTGCTTCAAGGCCAACTTTCAATGTCGCCATATGCGTCGACAATCCGCCAAGATGCGGGTAATCATACGAAGTAGCAAGTAAAATTTTCACGTTTATGATCTCCTTTTAGATCCGAACTTTTCTTTTAACAAGTCTAAATTCCGTAACGCTTCGCGGCGAAGCTCTGCCACGTTTGGCGCGATAACCGCCTGTGCCTCTTTTTTATGGTCAAGCAGGTACAGCGCGTTTTCGAGCATTTTTTCCTGGTCAATTTCGCCAAGGGGGAATGAGTAATCCCACATGCCGGAGCGCTTCAGGAAGCTTTCCACTTTTTTATCGTAGCTGAGGCCGAGATGTGGCACGTTTGACAGTGCAGCGAAAATAAGCGCGTGCAAACGCAGGCCGAACGTTAAATCCGAACGGCGGATAAAGTTTAAAAATTCCTCCGGTGAAAAATGAGAGCCAAGCATCATCGTTTTGTCCGCATGCTTCATTTTAGACATGACATCTTCAGAAGCCGGCACATCGTATTTTCCTTCCATCGGCACGAATACGGGTGTAACACCGCGGCGTTCAATCAGTTCATCGAGCACATAAGCCATTTTTTCAATGTAGTCCGGATGGTCAAACCAAGGACGCACCGTGACGGCTACAATTTTCTCGTCACCTTTTAATGGAAGAGTGTTGTACGCAATATCTTCTTCCTTCGATTGAAATGCGAATACGATATCAGCCGTTACAACAGATTCCGGGCGGTTAACGCCTAAAGAATGGAGGTAATCTTTCGAATACTGGTCGCGTACGGTTACAAAGTCCGCCATGTTCGCGAATACCTTCATTAAAATTTTGCCCCATGTTGAGGTAACCGGTCCAATACCCTGGGAGAAAAACATGACTTTTGCCCCGCAGAGTTTAGCCAAAAAGACAATAAGCAAATAATAAGGAAGCGGGCCGAATAAAAACTTCGTCGGATACGAATCCTGAAGCAGACCGCCGCCGCCGGAAATCAGCAGGTCGGCTTTACGGAGCACTTTTACTTTCTCTTTATTGTCATGACGCCAGCCGCGGTAAAAAGACTTTACGTTATGTTCTTTCGCTGTTTTGTCGGGTGACAGAGAAAACACCGTAATATCGGGATTGTCGAGCTCTGTGCGCAGATTATCGACAATCGACTTTAAAATCGCTTCATCGCCTGTGTTGCCAAGGCCGTAGAAGCCGGAAATCACAATTTTCAAAGGTTCTTCCTCCTCGAGAATATATCTTGTAAAATTCTATCACTTGTAACGTGTAGAGTAAAATGTTTCTTGAAGCCATCGAAAATCGACCGAAAAGTCCTAATTCCCTGCCAGAAAAAGAAGGGATGCCCTTTATTCGACAAAAAACCGGTCCATTCAACGGGATGCACCCTTTCCGAAAATCTGCTATACTAAGAAAATTGAAAGCAAACGGAATAGAGGCTGGTAAGAGAATGAAGGAAACATATCTTGGCGTAGATGTCTCGCCTTTAACATATGACCAAATTATCGCATCCCTCAGCGAGCGTATGGAGAAGCAGCAGCAGTCGACGATTATCGCGGTCAATCCGGAAAAAGTGATTGCCGCGAATCAAAACGACCAGGTAAAGCAGCTGATCAATTCGTCCACGTTTCAAATCGCGGACGGCGTCGGCATTCTTCTTGCGTCTAAATTAAAGGGAGGACGCATCACATCGCGTGTAACCGGTGTGGACATGATGGCCCGCCTGCTTCGTTTTGCCGCAGAAGAAGGGCATCCGGTTTATTTTTACGGAGCGAAGGAAGAAGTTGTCACAAAAGCGATCGAAAATATAAAGAAAACAAATCCGGGACTTGTCGTTGCGGGATACACGAACGGCTATGAAAAGAATGAAGAAGCACTGGTGCGCCGCATTCACGAAAGCGGTGCGCGCCTGCTGTTTGTGGCGCTTGGCAGCCCGAAGCAGGAGCTGTGGATTCAGCGCAATATGCCAAACCTGCCGAACGTTCTTGTGTTTCAAGGCGTCGGCGGAAGCTTTGACGTGTTCTCGGGAATGGTCAAGCGTGCACCTGCCGCATTCCGCAGAGCAGGGCTTGAATGGCTGTACCGTCTCGGCTCTGATCCGAAACGAATCAAACGCCAAATGAATTTACCGCGCTTTTTAGTGCGTGTGTTAATAACTAAAGGGAGATAAGTCATGAAAAAATCAATCTGTGTTGTCGGCTTAGGCTACATTGGGCTTCCGACAGCGGTTATGTTTGCGAACCACGGCCATACGGTTTATGGCGTAGATGTAAATGAAAAAGCAGTCAATATGATTAACGAAAAGCAATTGCATATTGAAGAAAACGGCTTGCAGGAGCGTCTGGAAAAAGCGATCGATGCAGGTTTGTTCTCGGCTTCTACAAAGCCGCGCAAAGCAGACGTCTTTATCATTGCCGTACCATCTCCAATTATGCCGGACAAAACGGCGAACCTGGAATACGTACGCGAAGCGACCGCTTCTGTTGTGCCATATCTTGAAAAAGGCAACCTGGTGATTTTGGAATCAACCGTTCCGCCTCGTACGGTGCAGGATGTGATGATACCGGAGCTTGTGAAGTCAGGCCTTGAGATCGGCACAGAATTGTTTGTTTCTCACTCACCGGAACGCGTTATTCCTGGCCGCGTGTTTGAAGAGCTTGTGTCAAATGACCGGATCATCGGCGGCTACACGCCGGAATCGGCCCACCAGACAAAAGAGCTGTACAAATCGTTTGTAAAAGGGCAGATGCACGAAACCGATGCCACAACAGCAGAACTTGTAAAAGTCATGGAAAACACATACCGTGACATTAACATTGCGTTTGCGAACGAGCTGGCAAAACTGGCAGAGACGCTCGGCGTTAACATTTGGGAAGCGATTAAGCTGGCCAACTACCACCCGCGTGTAAACGTGCATGAGCCAGGTCCTGGTGTCGGCGGCCATTGCATCGCGGTTGATCCATGGTTCTTAGTTGAGCTTGCGCCGGAAACCGCTCAAATGATTCACCTTGCGCGTAAGACAAACGACGGCATGCCAGGCTACACAGCTCAAATGACAGCGAGCATTTTGGACGCAAAAGGCATCAAAGATCCGAAAGTAGCCGTATTTGGCCTTGCCTTCAAAGGCAACATTGACGATATGCGTGAAAGCCCGTCAATAGATGTAATTGAAGCAATGCGCGAACGCGGCATCGAGCTGAGCGCATATGATCCGCATATTAAAGAAAACAATATTCCGGAGCAGGTGCAGTCGCAGGAAGAAGCACTGCAGGATGCATCGGCGATCCTAATTCTGACCAACCATAATAAATTTAAAGAGATTTACCCGACAACACTTTCGAATATGAAAAACAAAATCGTCATCGACACGAAAAACTGCATTGACCGCGCGACGTGGGAATCGGCTGGCTTTGACGTGTACGTGCTCGGCGATTCGAAAAACTAAAGGGAGAGTTCGTCATGAAAAAAGTACGCAAAGCCATTATTCCGGCAGCGGGGCTCGGCACCCGCTTTCTGCCGGCAACCAAAGCGATGCCGAAAGAAATGCTGCCGATTGTTGACAAGCCGACGATTCAATATATCGTTGATGAAGCAATCGCATCCGGCATTGAAGATATTATTATCGTAACCGGCAAAGACAAGCGTGCCATCGAAGATCATTTCGACTCCGCGCCGCTTCTCGAGCACAAGCTGGAAGAAAAGCAAAAGTTCGAGCTGCTGCAGGAAGTAAAGGACTCCGGCAAAGTTGATATTCACTACATCCGCCAAAAAGCGCCGCTTGGTCTTGGCCATGCCGTCTGGACGGCACGCAAGTTTATCGGTGACGAGCCGTTTGCCGTGCTGTTAGGGGATGATATCGTCCAGGCGGACAAACCGTGCCTCGGGCAGATGATCGAACAGTACGAAGAAACTGGCTCATCCGTGATCGGCGTGATGGAAGTGCCGCCGTCTGAAACGCACCGCTACGGCATTATCGACCCGTCTGAACAGGTTGGCCGCCGCTACAAAGTAAACAAGTTTGTGGAAAAGCCGAAGCAGGGCACAGCGCCATCTAATATGGCAATTATCGGCCGCTACGTGTTTACGCCGGAAATTTTCAATTACTTGAGCGCGCTTGAAATCGGTGCAGGCGGAGAAATTCAGCTGACGGACGCGATTGAAAAGCTGAATACGATCCAGTCTGTGTACGGCTATGAAATTGACGGAAACCGCTATGATGTCGGTGAAAAGCAGGGCTTTGTGGAAACGACGATTGAATTCGCCCTCCAGCGTCCGGACCTTCGGGAAGGACTGCTTGATTATATGGAACAAAAACTGCGGGAGTACCGGAAATGAAGCGTATTTTGCTTGCTGCGAACATGTACCCGAATGCCCAGTTTCCAAGCTACGGCGTGTTCGTGCAAAACACTGAGCGCATCCTGAAAAACGGCGGCTTTGAAGTCGACCGGGTTGTGCTTGAAAAAAAGACATCAAAAGCGGCGAAAGCCATTGGCTACGCATCGTATTATGCGAACCTCGTACGTCAAGGCATGTCCGGCCGCTATGATGCGATCTATGTTCACTATGCGTCGCACAACGCGCTGCCGCTGCTGCTTTTAAAGCGGTTAAAACCATCGGTCCGCATTGTGACGAACGTTCACGGAAGCGACGTCGTGCCGGAAGTGCCGTCCCAGGAAAAATACCAGCCGTATGTGAAGCAGCTGCTTGAGCAGTCTGCGCTGATCATTACGCCGTCCCACTATTACGAGTCACTTGTAAAAGAAAAATACGGCGTGCAGACACCCGTGGCTGTTTTCCCGTCCGGCGGCGTCAACAAAGACGTGTTTCATCCGAAAGAGCGGGCACAGGCGCTGTCCGAGCTCGAGCTAGATCCGTCTTACCGCTACATAGGCTATGTCGGCCGTTTGGACGTCGGCAAAGGCTGGGACCATTATTTGCATGCCATTAAGCGGTATGTGGATGAAAAGCCGGATCACGGAACGAAATTTATCGCAGTCGGTTCCGGCAAAGACGAAGCGGCTTTTAAAGAGCTTGTCGCCGAGCTTGGCATCGGGGATGTGGTCATCCACTACCCATTAATGAAGCAATCCGGCCTTGCCAATGTGTATAATGCTGTGGAAGCCTTTGTGTTTCCGACCACGCGTAAAGGTGAAAGCCTCGGCCTTGTCGGCCTGGAAGCAATGGCGTGCCGCACGCCGATTATCGCCAGCGCGATCGGCGGCATTCTAGATTACGTGAAGCCAGGCGAAAACAGCTGGCTGTTCGAGCCGGGCAACCCGGAAGAGCTGAAAGAAGCCCTTCTTGCGTTTGATGACTTGCAGCAGGCGGAGCGTGACCGAGTCGCTGAAGCCGCGTATCAGACAGCGCTTGAATACGAAGAATCAGCTATTCAGCCAAAGCTGATTTCCATTTTTGAACAATTATAATATTTTGCCTTGTCCCATTTAACGGGACAGGGCTTTTTTTATGAAAAATTTTTCGCTGTAAAGGCAGTAAAGATTTTCGGAAAATAGGGAAAAAGCAGGAACGCGTTCTGTCTAATATATTGAACGAATTGTCAAGTAGATTAAGACAGAAAAGAAAAATAAGTAATTGTATAGGAGTAAAAACTAATAAATTCCATAAACGAGTAATTATAGTTTATTTTACTTCATTATGTTTATTTTACCTGTAATAAAAGGGTATATGCTGTAAAGTAATTGTTATTTTTTCGTAGTATTTAGGTTATTTACTTTAGAATTTATTTCATAAATTCGAAAGGAGAGGTTTTGTTACAAAGGGAAATAAGTGAAACAATCGGCATCATAGCAAAACGTAACAGGAAGGGAAGCAGCCCTCATGCTGGCGAGAGCGTATGTGATTGGCACATCTATACAGGATAATATAAAGAAAGAGGCTTACCAATGTCTTACACTGCTGCTAGCGGCTGTCAGTCTAGTATTGAAAGCGGAATCATATTCAGTGAAGGTAAGGATTCATTCGGAACGGAAGACCAGATCACACGTGGTGAATTTGCGATTTTCCTTAACGGTTTTGTAAATTTTCACCTTAGCATCGACGTTTTAAGAAGGTAACAGGCGGAGAGCTGCTTGATATAGAAGCAACTAACCGCGATTGAGAAGAGTTAAACTGAACTGTTCGCAGTACGAGACGACCACAAAACTAATTACACAAGCAGATATTGACCGTGGATACGTAGAAGTCGTATTGACTGATAAAAGTCTTGGAGAGCGGCTGTTAGGCGGCCTGCTCTAGAGTGTTAAAGGGCATGGAAGTTTCTTTATGTAAGTATTAGTTTTTATGCCTCTTTATGGAAAAAAGGCTGATTTGGCAAGGCTTTTGTTGGACGAAAAAGCTTTTTTCTATGTTATAAAAATATAACTAAATAATCATGAAAACGTGCCGATAATAACAAAGAACCATATGCAGAAGTTTAAGAGAATTGCAACCTTGCTGTAATCTTTCAGCCTATGCCCCGTCTGGTTTTGAAGGAAATATGCAACAAAAATGAAAAATCCTCTAGGGGAAAAAACTTTAATTTCACCTAGCATATGGTATATAATGAATAAGCTATGAAACAAATTGGTTTTATTCGACAATTTATTTTCATTGTTTTGACAAGAAGGTATCAGATATTACTTTTTGAATAAATTATGGAAATAATGAAAAACCGGTTGAAAAAACTTTCTTGTTTGATAGAATGTTACTTGAGTTACAAACCTGTTAAATTCTCCTTGCAATACATAGCTTTTCATGAAATGAGAAAAACAGTTAAAAACTCAAAATGATATTATACGGAACAATCAGCTTACCTGCTGTTTGATTTCATAAAAAAACCACAACCACACAAAACGGGAGGAACTTATTACATGGCTTACCAACCAAAGTCTTATCGTAAATTCGTTGCTACAGCAGCAACAGCTACTCTAGTAGCATCTGCAGTAACACCTGCATTCGCAGCAGAAACTGGCGCAGCAGCATCTTTCACAGATGTTTCAGATCGTTACAAAGAAGCAGTTGACTACCTAGTAGACAACAAAATCACTAATGGTGTTACTGACACTCAATTCGGTACTGAGCAAGCAATCAAACGTGTTGATGCAGCAGTAATGATCGCAAAAGCACTTGAAATTGACATTGCAGACCGTCCAGCTTCAGGTTTCACTGATGTTCCTGAGCGTGCAGTAGCATACGTTGATGCACTTAAAGCAGAAGGCATCATCAATGGTAAAACAGCGACAACTTTTGGTTCTGACCAAGACATTACTCGTGGCGAGATCGCTTTGATCCTTGCTAACGCATATGATCTTAACGGAACTTCTGACAAAGAATTCTCTGACGTTTCTTCACGTTACGCAGCAGCAGTTGAAGCACTTGTAGCAGCTGGTATTACTAACGGTAAAACAGAAACTACATTTGGTACAGCTGACGCAATCAAACGTGGTGAATTCGCTATCTTCCTTTATAAAGCAGAAAACCTTGGCAAAACTCTAGTTG
Source organism: Domibacillus sp. 8LH (assembly GCF_038806185.1). Lineage (NCBI taxonomy): Bacteria > Bacillati > Bacillota > Bacilli > Caryophanales > Bacillaceae > Domibacillus > Domibacillus sp. 8LH. The sequence goes on from NZ_JAVJNG010000002.1 coordinate 360,866, forward strand.
AAGCAGTTTCTGCAACAACTTCTAACACTAAAACTACTGTTTCTGCAACAGTTAAAAACGCTCCTGCAAACGCAACTGCTAAAGTTGAAATCTTTGCTGGTAGCAATACTGATACTACTGCAGTTGCTTCACAAAATGTAACAGTTGTAGACGGAAAAGTATCTGCACAATTCACAGATCTTCCAGCTGGAACTCACATTGCAAAAGTAACTGTTGGTGAGTCTACTGCTCAAACTACTTTCACTGTTGTTAAAATGACTCCGAAAGTTGATGCAGCAACAGCTCTTAATGCACAAGAATTAAAAGTTGTGTTTAACCAAGCGGTAGCTGAAGCATCTGCTAAAAATGCAGGCAACTACACAGTAAAAGTTAACGGTGAAGTGGTAACAGGCTTGGATGCTGACAACTTTGAGCTTCAGGCTGACAAGCGTACTGTTCTTGTTAAGTTAGAAACTCCACTTTTAGATGGTCAAACTTATGAAATTGATGTTGACGGCGTAGTCAATGCTGATTTCGAAAAAGTTGAAAAATACGATGGCACTCCAGCATTGTTCACTGATGCAACTGCTCCAACAGTATCTAGTGTAGAAGCAGCTGGAACTGATTCTGTAAAAGTTTATTTCAACGAGCCAGTTGAATCATTCTCTATCAAAGTGGACGGTGGCACAGCACAGTCATTTACTGGTGGAACTACTAATGAAGAAGGTAAATACTTTGCGACTGTTTCAGGCTTAACTGGGGCAAACAAACTAGGAAATCACACAGTAGTTCTTTATGATGTAACAGACGCTAACGATAATGTAACTACTATTGCAAATGCAACTTATACAGTTTCAAATGATTCAGAAAAGCCATCAGTGACATCTGTCTCTGCAGTAAGTTCTTATAAATTTAAAGTGAAATTCAGTGAAGCTGTAGAGCTTGAAACTTCAGATCTTACAATTCGTAAAGGCACAACTGTTATTCCAGTAGTTTCTGCTGATGCTAACGAAACTGGAGATGAGTACACAGTAACAATCGCTGAAAACGCTGGAGAGCGTAACCCAGTTTATGCATCAGGCGAAACTAACGTTTCACTTTCAGTGAAAATCAATGGTTACCAAGATGTAGCTAACTTTGTTGGTGATGAATACAATGGTACAGTTGTTCTTACAAAAGATACGACTCGTCCAAGCATCGTCTCTAATACTCTAAATACTGCTTCAGGAAGCGTATTGAATGTACGTTTCAATGAAGAGTTAGATGCTGAAGTTGGGGTTGATGTAAGCAAGTTGACAGCTTCTTTTGACGGAATTGAGCAACCAGGTCTTATTTCATCTGCAACTGTAGTAGCAGATGAAAACGGCGATGATAAAATTGTTCAAATTACATTGAATGAAAATGTTGAAGAAGGCACATATGCAGTAGCGTTTGCTGCTGATGCAGTTCAGGATCTTGCAGGTAATAAAAATGCGGCACTTACTACTACTGTAGCTTCTGAAATCAATGAATATGTGGTACTTGCTCCAGTAGTCGATTCTGAATCTACTGAAAACACAATTGTTATTCCTTACGGTGTAGAGATGGGTAACAGTGCATTGCAAGCTTCTAACTATACATTAGATGGACAAGCTCTTCCTACAGGAACAACAGTGAAATTTGTTGGCAGCAAGCAAGAAGTTCACATTGTATTGCCGGATGATACTTTCACAAAAGAAGAAACTAAAAAATTGATTATCAGCTCAAACGTTAAAACTGCAGCTGGTAAAGCAGTTGTTGAAAATGTAGATACGAAAGCACAAATTAATGCTGACGTAACAGTATTCGACAACGTTGAGCCTGTAATCACATCAGCTGCATACCTAGTAGCTAGCTCTTCTGATACTCAAACTGACAAAATTAAAGTTACATTCTCTGAAGATGTAACTGGTGGAGATGCTAATGACTTGAAAGTTGTTATTAACAATGAAATCTTCACTGTTGAAGGTATTACTGCAGGTACAGAGAACAATGAACTAGTTGTTGATCTTGCAAGAACAGTTAATGTTTCTCAAGCGGCAACGATTTCTCTTGAGCTAGATACAACTAAGAATGCAACTACAACTATTGTTGATGGTAACGATAATGTTCTTGAATCAAGTTCAGCCGTTGCTAACACAAAAGTTACTAACTAATAAATTATCTGACGAACGATTGAAAAATCTTTCAGAGATAATAAAAAAGCAGGGAGTCAAATGACTCCCTGCTTTTTGTTTTAAAATCTATTATTTCAATAAATTTATATATTAAAACTCTTTGTTAATATTCCATAAACCGTTTATAATAGTAAAAAGTACATAATTAATTCTTTATTTTACTAATTTTGTGCTTTTATAAACTAAATATATAGATATTTTTGTATATAAAAGGAGGATATTTACATGGATTTCAAACAAAAGTCTTACAAACGATTTATGGTAGCATCTGCGACAGCCACTCTCGTTGCTTCTGCGGTTACACCTGCAGTAGCAGCGTCTTTTTCTGATGTGACGAGCCCTTACAAGGAATCGGTTAATTATCTCGTATCAAACGGGATTGCCAATGGGTTTTCGGATACGGAGTTCGGAATTTCTGGCCAAATCAAGCGGGTTGATATGGCAATCATGCTTGCTAAAGCACTTAAACTAAACACATCTTCCGCCCCCGATGCAGGCTTTTCAGATGTACCAGCGCGTGGTCAAGGTGCGGTTAATGCATTAAAAGCAGCGGGCCTTGTAAACGGCAAAACATCTACCTCTTTCGGATCTGACCATATGATGACACGTGGAGAAATGGCGCTTATTCTTGCCAATGCATATGAATTAAAAGGAACGGCAGTATTGAAATTTACAGATGTTCCGGCTCGTTATACAAACGCAGTAGAGGCATTAGTGGCAGCGGGTATTACAACGGGTAAATCAGCGACACGTTATGGAACAGATTTACCGATTACACGCGGTGAGTTTGCAATTTTCCTTTATCGTGCTGAAATGTTAGATAAGACACCTCCTGTTGAGGAACCTGCTTTAGAAGTTGTAAGTGTATCTGCTTCTTCTAAAACAAGTGTACAAGTTACATTCAGTAAAGCCATTGACAACGCTACTGCGAGCAACTTCACAATTGCCGGCGGTACGGTTTCTTCTGTGTCATTGAATTCAGCAAAAACAGTGGCAACACTTCAAGTAACAGGATTAGCAGATGCTACATCTTATACAGTTGCATTTAACGGAATCAAAACATCTGGCAATGAAGCAACATTAGCTTCAAAAACGTTTAAAACGCCTGAAGCGGCTGTGAAAACATGGAATTTGCGCGCAAGTGTAGGCTCTACTTCACTAACAGCAGACGGAAAAACAACAACCACTATTACCTATCAACTGGCTGACGCTTCCACAGGTACGGTCGATACAGCAGCAGACAATATTGCAGTTGATGTTTCTACAACACAAGGTTCTTTAGAATCTACACGTGTAACGATGCAAAATGGAATGGCAACCGTTAAATTGACTTCACCAGTGAGCTCAACAGACGTAACAGGAAGCGTGACGGCTAAAATTGCGTCAGCAACTGGCGATTATGCATCAATAATTGGTAAAACAGCCAGCGTATCCGTTTCGTTCAAGAAACCAGATGTTGTAGGCACAGTACCAATTTTGGCAAGTGCCTCAACAACACAAGCGGATCGTGTTCGTTTGCAATTTGACCGTGCAATTTCATTAGATGCATTAGTTGAAACAAACGAAAAAGGCGAGCTTCTATACACGTACAAAACAGGAGAGGCATGGTCTGCTCCGGTTGTAAAAGCAGATATTCCATCAGGTACAGTAGGCAAAGACATTCGCCACGTATTGCGGGAAGATGCTGTCAAAGTTGGAGAGAAAACAATCCAGGGCTTAAAAGTCGTGTCAGGTGATCCAAGTGCTATTGAAGTGATTTTAAACAAAGAAACAACCTTAACGAATAACACTCAAGTATCAGTTAGTGTGGCTCCAGAAGATTCTGAAGGAAAAGTAGTTCAATCGAGCACGAAGTTTTATTTAACCGATGCGAAAAAACCGGAAGTTGTTTCAGCACAAGCAGATGGACTAACGAAAGTAAAAGTGAATTTTTCTGAATCAGTGGCAGATGCAAACTTTACGATTGATGCACGCTTTACAGAAGGAGCAGACTTTACAACTGAATTTGGCGATTTCAATCCAGCTACACAGGAAGATAACCGCCATGTAGCAACTATTACTGTGGACAGTGACTTTAATGATGGATTTACTGGTGCCATTAGCGGTTACTTTACGGCAGGACAACATAAAGTAGAAGTTGCCAGTCTTCAAGACTGGGCCGGAAACCGTGGTATAACGCAAAATGCAACCTTTACTGTTTCAAAGAGCACAACCAAACCAACAGCAACTGTTAAAGTCGCGTCCCCAGAGCAATTCCATGTCACATTCAACACGGAAGTTTCTGGAGTGGATGAAAGTACTTTGAAGTTTCAGGAATATAATGCAACTTCGAATACGTATGTTGATTCATCGGCAGCTTACACAGTTAAAAAGGTCGCTGACAAAAACGAATACGTTGTTGAACTGTTAGACGGATGGAGCGATACTACTTACGCTGCTAAAAAATTTCGTATCTTTATTCCGAAAGAAACAATCACAAATGTAACAAATGGCGTGCAAAATGTAGATCTGGCTTTAAACTTAAGCTATTCTGGTTCTCCATTAACAAAAGTCGATACAACAGGCCCTGTACTTCAAAGTATTACACGTAAGGCTGGAACAACAGATACGTATATTTTCACAATGAGTGAGCCTGTACAGCTTAGTGAACTTGGTGATGAGGATGCCAATGAAGCAGTCGTATTTACAGGGAAAAATAAAGATGGTGTAGTGAAAACTGCAACAGAAATTACAAGAAGCAATATTAATCTTGTAGAAGACGGAACAGATACAAAACTTGAAGTTGTATCAGATGAGCTTCAAGATTTAGTAAATGAAGATGCCTACAGTACGAGCTGGAGTGGTGTTATTAAAAATATTAAAGACGATTTAGGTAACGCAACTATTACTTCTGTGTCAAAATCTTTCACAGTGTCAAAACAAGTTACAAATGTGGATTTCAAGATTTCCACTGTTACGGCTGCAACTGTTGGAGAAAAAGATGAAATCAGACTTACATTTACTGAAGGTGTTGTGTACACTGGCGGTGCTAACGATGCAACAGTTGCAAGTGTCTATACATTAAATGGAAGTTCTTTGCCGGAAGGAACAACATTTACAGTAGCAAATCCGGACGAAGTTTCGTCGAATGGCTATGAGCAAGTGGTTATTACACTTCCAAAAGAAACACTCGCTTCCTCAAATGTTATTACCGTAAAATCCGGATTGGCATCTTATGATGGTTCCGTATTAATTGGCGGGAATACAAAAGAATTTGCAAAAACAATAGTAATTCCAGCTCCTTAATCACAAAAGTAAAATTTAATATAAATGAAAAGCAGGGCGTTCACTCAACGCCCTGCTTTTTTATATAGGTATAGTAGTCTTGTTTCTATTTTGTTTGAGCTACATATATTTAAAAAATCATATGTTATAATTTAATACTAAGATAATACTAAAAAACTTGATGTTTCTATTAAATATAAAACCTTTGGCAATAATAAAGCAGGTGAATACGTGATCCAAACAAACATGAAAACATATAGATGTCCATTGACGCTGACGAATAAAGCGAAGGATAAAATGCGGGAGCTCGGGCTGGAGGAGCGCTCGTTTTTTTCGTTGGAAGCGTCTTTTATGGTTTATATAGAAAAGTACCCGCCGTCTGCGGACCGGCTTCTGTCTGTTGCGCTGTTTTTTGATAACAACGCCAATAAACGGCTGGCGGCAGCAAGCGGCAATGCGGTCATTGTGCTGCATTGCGTCGCTGAAAAAGACCGGTTTATTGCGACAAATGTAACCGCGCGTGCCCCTCATACGCCGGTGCAGACGAACTGGCGCCGCCCGGCTTCGATTGCCTTTCAAGAAACACGGCGGGAAATGCCGCTTGATCTGCTGCGCGCCATCCATGACATGCCGGTCGCAAAGGAAAGCTCGGAGTACGTGAAAAAGCGGATCGCCAGCTGGGAAGGCTATTTGACGATCCAGGAGCGGGATGCCGATATTCCGGATATCACAGCGGGCTATGCAGGAATGACGTTTAATGGTGACTTCAGCCGGGTAACGCTGACCGGCTGCAGGCTTAAAGAAGAGGAATGGAAGCTGCTTAAAGACTTAAGTGTTAAGTTTAGAGGAATGGATCAGGATGCCGGCAAAGTGCTAAGGGCAAACCGAGGCGCCGGGACGGTTGAAATTGAACTGAGCGACCCGATGGCGGAACGTGCGCGGAAGCAGCAGTTTACTACGGCGCAAAAAGAAGTGGTGTTCAGCAACTTTGCCGCATTGAGCCAGGTCAAGCGGCTGAGGCAGGGGTTTAAGCATTTAGAAGACGGGCTCGCGGCTAATCCGGATTTAGAACGGATTTTATTTGAGAAAAAGCCGCCGCTTCGTCCGCCTAAAAAACTGGGTGCCCTGCAGTTTCATAACCGGCTGAACGAGTTTCAAAGACGTGCGGTAACAGGTGCAATGGAAGCGGAAGACCTGTATGTAATTCAGGGGCCGCCGGGAACGGGTAAAACAACCGTGATTTCGGAAATCTGCCTGCAAAATGCACGGGCAGGACTGCGTACGCTGGTTGCCTCCCAGTCCAACTTGGCGGTAGACAATGCGTTAGGGCGGCTGTTAGCCAATAAAGATATCCGTATTCTCCGGGTCGGCCGAACGGAAAGCATTGAAGAAGAAGGCAAAAAGTTTATTGAAGAAAACGTCGGCCAGTATTGGAAGGATCACACGCTTCATGAAGTATCCACTCAATTTGAAGCAAGAAAAAAAAGAGAAGCAGAGATTGAAGCGGAGTGGACGAAAAATGAACGGGAGCAGGAACGGCTAAAGCCTCTATTGGTCCAAGCAGAAGCAGCCGTTGCCGAAAAAAAACAGGTAGCGAGCTTGTACGAAGAGGGACAGGCCTTTCTTAAAAATGAACAACAGCGGATGCAGGAAGCGGAAGCTGAACTGCGGGCGCTGCAAAAGCACGAAGAAGAAATAGAACAGGATCTACGTATATTAATAGCTTCTATTGAAAAGGATAAAGCCTTTCTTGCGAGTGAGCCGAGCCTTGAAGACATCCAGCGTGAATGGGAAGTTCTTCAAAAAGAAATCGAAGCACTCCATCATGCGTTGGCCTGTGAAGAACTCCAGGAAGAGATCGAGCGAAAAGGACAAACACTCCAGAAGACAGCAGCAGATGAAGAGCGGTACCTCCAGGTGCTGCAACAAGCAGAAGCTGTTTACGAGAAAGCATCTGACGTGAAACGGATCGATGCCCTAAAGTGGATGATGCTCGAGCAAAATATCGAACGGTCACCGCGCATCGTGCAGCTGCTGGAGGAATTGGACCATCTTCGCGGAGAGATGAACCAGCTGACGAAGCTGAAGGCATACAATGACCAGCTTAACAAAGCTGTTTCTTATATGGAAGGGCTGCTCGCAAGATACAATGTACCTTTAGGAGAGCTGCAGCAACGTGCCAGCCGCACGACTTCGTCCCACTCCGCAGAGGAAATCGATGAATTTTTAAACCGTTTAAGAGCCGCGTTAAAAAGTGGGTCGAACATCGATCCGAGACGGGGTGCGGAGTTTTTAGAAGGGCTTTATGTCCGCCGCCATTTCATCTGGCGAAGAGCGAAACGGCTGAAGCCTTATGAGGAATACAAGCAAAAAGCACAGGATACTTTCCTCTTTTTAAAGAGAAATGTGATCGAGCAGCTGAGCCGGAAGCAGGAAGAGGAAAGAGCAGCTTATGAATCACTTCGCCAAACACTCCACAGACAGCGGACAGAGCTTGAAGCACTTGAACAAAAGTACCGACAGATGGTGTCACTGGGCGAGCCGATTCCAAATGCGAAAGAAACACTCGACCAGCAGGAAACAAGGGCGCTTCTTTTAGAAAAGAAAAAGCAGAAGCTCGAAGAAACAGAACGTCGGATCGAAGAAGACCAGCGTGAAAAGGCACAAAAATCTGCCGAAAGAGAAGCAGCAGCCCAGGGCCATGCTCAGGCAGAAGCGCAAATGGAAACACTGCAAAATACGATTCAAGAAAAGAAAGAAGAATTGAAGCCTCTTGAAGCGATCTTAAATACGAATCCAGAAGCAGAACATGAAGAGCTGCTGAAGCAAATGGCGAGCCTGTCCTTTACGCGGGAATCACTTAAGCAGGAACGGCAGCGCCTGCCGCTTTTTCAATCGGTTCAAGGAGAATGGCTGTCGCTTCTTCAAGAAGCGAGCGACCACGATCTGGATGAAATTCGCAAGCTGTATGTGAAGCATGCGAACGTAATCGGCACAACCTGTGTGGCATCCGCGCGCAAGGATTTTATCGACAGCTACCCCGTTTTTGATGTGGTCATTATCGACGAAGTATCCAAAGCGACGCCGCCGGAGCTGCTGTTGCCGATGCTAAAAGGAAAGAAAGTCATTTTAGTCGGTGACCATCACCAGCTGCCGCCGCTTTTAGGAAATGACACACTGGAAGAAACGCTCCAGGAGCTGGCTGAAGAAAAGGAAGAGTTTGCCGGAAAAGCGGAGCTGAAAGGGCTGCTTGAGGAATCGCTGTTTGAGCGCTTGTTTAAAAGCGTGCCGGACACGAACAAAACGATGCTTGCCATTCAGTACCGCATGCACGAAAACATTATGGAAACCATTACGCCGTTTTATGAAGGTGAAAAAGACCGGCTTCAATGCGGTTTGACCGATTCGGATGCAGCGCGTGATCACCTCTTGGAATCACCGCTCATCCGCCGGAACAATCATTTACTGTGGCTCGATATGCCGAATGAGCCGGCGTTTTTCGAGGAGCGCATGAAAGGCGGCAAAAGCTTGTACAATCCGGCGGAGCTGCGAGAAATCGGTTCTTTGCTGAAAGAACTGGATGAAGCAACGGCACAGGCGATAGAAGCCGGCCGAGTGAACGCAGAGGAAAAGAAAAGTGTTGGCGTAATCAGCTTTTACGGCGAACAGGTGAAAAAGCTGAACCGTCTTATTGAGCAGGAATTGGGGCTGCAGCATTTAACGATCCGTACGGGAACGGTAGACCGGTTCCAGGGCATGGAGATGGATGTCATTATCTTGAGTATGGTGCGCAATCATCAAAACAAGCATGACGATATCGGCTTTGCCCGCGATTACCGCCGCCTGAACGTCGCCCTCTCAAGAGCAAGGGAGCTGCTTGTGTTAGTCGGCAGCACGAAAATGTTTACCGAGCGGACAAAGCAGGTTTCAACAAGAAAGATGTACAAGCACGTATTGGAGACAGCCGAGCGGCAAAATGGTGTACGCGTGCTTGAAGAAAGCAGAGGGTAAGCAGAATGAAGAAAACAATCGAAAAGCTGCGCGCAAACCTGCTTGAAAACCCGGGAGTGGAAATCAAGGAGTCAGCCGTATGGCAGCTACCGGTCATCACTTATGCCGTCACGTTTAAACGGGTGAAGCGGCTAAAGATGGATATTTTAATGAAAATGCTGCTGCTCGCGTTTAATCAGACCGATATCCGCCGGGCCGCAAACCTGGCTGAAATGCTGCTCGTCGAAGAACTATTTATTGAAGATTTAATTCAAAAAATGCTCAGGAGCGGTTCCATTCGGATGGAACGAGAAGGCTACAAGCTGAGCGAACGTGGTCAGGCACAGCTGGCAGAAGGCATTGTTGAAGAGGAAATGGATGAAGAAGAAACGACTCTTACCTACAGCCCGGTTCACGACGAGTTTTGGCCGGCAGCCGAAGAGCAGGAAGCAAGCGAGCCAACCTACCGCTACCTGACCGAACGGGAAATGACAGCAGAGCGTCTCTTGCAGGTGCTCGCTGAAGAAGATACGAAACGGGCAGACGAAGAATTTCAAACACCAGTATCAGAAGTAACCGGGTTTGAAGAGCAGTTTACTTCATACGTTCCCTGCCTGGAGTTTCGGCTGTACAACAAGGAGCAGGATGTTTTTTACGCGCGTGTCTGGAACACACATCTAGAGCACTGGGACGAAGCACTCGAAAAACAAATCGAGGAACAAGAACGGCTGGAATGGCGCGAAAAGTGGCTTCCAGCTGATGAATAAAGAGGGTGTCTTTAAGACAGCCCTCTTTTTTATGGCCGGAAACTAGCATGTACGGCCGGATTCCTATTATTTATGGCCGGAAAAAGCGGATCAAGGCCGGATTATCGATCGTAATGGCCGGAAAAAAGAAAATCCGGCCATCCCCCAAGCTTTTCCGGCCTATATTTTTATTTTCCGGCCCAAACGAGGAGGTTTTCGGTCCCTTATCTTGTGATAAACATCTGTGTATAGTACCGGTTATAAACGCCAACGCCGATTTCTTTAAAATTCGGATTTAAAATATTGCTTCGGTGTCCGGGGCTGTTCATCCAGCCTTCCATCACAGCTGCTGCATCCGCGTAACCAGCGGCAATGTTTTCACCGGCGGCCGAATAACGAAGGCCAAAGTCCGTTAACATATCAAACGGGCTGCCGTATGTCGGGGAGTTATGGTCAAAATAACCCCGGTCGTGCATATCCTTTGATTTCGTCCGTGCAACAAAGCTAACGTCATTTGCCAGTTTCACAGGGGCAAGGCCATGTTTTGCCCGCTCCTCGTTCACAAGCTGTCCGATCGCTTTTTCAGTTGCATTCGGCACAAAGGAAGGATCGATCGTATAGTCGGGTTTTTCATCCGTTCCTAAAAAGTTATCAATATTCAGCATGAAAATGGCCATCTGTCCACGTGATACAATGCCGTCCGGGCTGTACTGGTTATTGCCTGTGCCGCTTGTCAGGCCATTGGCTGCGAGTGCATTAATATAGGAAGCGTAAGGATGAGAGGCGGGCACATCGGTAAACGGCACATCGGGCGTTCCGCTTAACCCAAGCGCTCTTACAACGGTGCGGGCAAGCTCTGCGCGTGTCACTTTTGTGTCCGGATAAAAACGATTACCAAGTTCGAATACATTCTGGTAAGCATAGTAGGCGATGTACGGAAAAGCGGCCTGGCTTGGGGCAACATCAGAATAAGGAAGTTTTGCATCTTCATAGCCGTCAATGCCTTGAACACGCCCTAAAAAAATCGTACTCTGGGCTCGTGTCACCGGGTCGTTTTGGCGGAATGTCCCATCAGGAAAACCGGCAATGAGCCCGCGGGCGGCCATTTCTTCTACGGCTTCGTATGCTTTTTCATTAGGATGTACGTCCGGGAAGGCGGCGGCGTTTGCTGAATGGTTCCAAAATGAGCCCGTCAAAAGCAGTCCGGTCAACAAAGCAGCTAACTTCTTCTTCATTTTATTCCCTCCGTTTCTTGTTTCTGTATTATCCTATAAAACAATACCCTGTCCCATGAATTTGTAAAAGTCATCCAGTTCATAAATCAGCGATATTCTATTTATTTTTTTTCATTTATCTATTTCATTTTATAAAAAATCCGCCGATAAACCTGGTAGGGTACAGCCGTAGAAATGCGGTGCCACAAAGCTACAGGGGCTAAAGCGATTTGCAAGGCCAGCCAGCTGCCATGCCCTAAAGACAGAAGGAGGAACAGGGAATGAAGAAAAAATGGACACCAGCCGTTGCAGCTGTGCTTGCAGCAGGCGTTATGTTTTCAGGAGAGGGAATCACGTTTGCTGCCCAGGCGGAGAGCACGCCGTACAACGTGCTTGCGAGCCAAAAAGAAAATCAGGGCCAAGCGCAGCAGTTTAAATCAATTGATAAGCAGCTCGATAAAATCGAAGAAAAGCTGATTCAATACAAAGAGAAAATGAATAAAATCAAGGAAGAAGAAAAGCAGGAAGAAAGCGATCAAACAGAAGAAGTGGTTCAGCCAGTAGAGCAAACACCGACAGAAACGCCACCTGAAACACCAGCGGAAGCACCGGCAGAGGAGCAGACGCCAGCTTCAGATGAAACCGTGACAACAAGCGCCGATTCCGTTGAAGAAACGGAAACAGACAGCGATGACGATTCAACGGTAGAAGAAGGAACAGAAGAAGAACAGGTAGAAAAAGACCTTGAAGGCCAGCCAGGCTACCGCGGGAAGTTTGGCGCACTTGAAAACCGCTTGAACGCTGTTTCCAAGCAGGTTGCGTCTCTTGCTTCAAAAGGAGCGGAGGCAGCAGCAGTAGCGGAAAGACAAGCCCGCATTGATGCTTTAAAGAAGGATGTAGCAGCGGTCCTTGCATCCATCGGCCAAATTGAAAAAGAGGTTCAAGCTGAAATCAAGGCGGATAAAACCGTGAAGGAAAAAGCGGCGAAAAAAGGTGTTGCGCTGACAAAGAGCTGGACGATTAAATTCAGCAAAAGCCTGGATGCAGACACGGTGTCTACACTGGATCTTGTGGTGATGGACGCAGAGGGAAGCCTTGTAGAAACAACCTTTACGTATTCCGACAAAACAAAATCAATCACGCTGACTCCGCTTCAGCCATACCAAAAAGGCGCGGTATACACGCTTTACATTGGCAAAGGCATTGAAGGTACTGACGGTGTGCAGTTGAAACACACGGTAAAAATGGACTTCACAACGACAACAACTGGCACAACGGCTGCGGCAAGCATCAAAGCAGCTGGATTCTCTGATGTGTCAGACCGCTATCAGGAAGCGGTGCAGGCAATGGTCGACCAGGGAATTACATCCGGTGTTGGCAACGGCAAGTTTGGCATCGATCAGCAAATTAAACGCGTGGATGCAGCTGTGATGCTGGCAAAAGCATTAAAGCTTGAGACAGGTTCTGCGCCAAATGCAGGATTTAAAGATGTGCCAAAACGTGCGCAGGCAGCAGTCAATGCGCTTGTAAAAGCGGGCATTCTTTCCGGCAAAACAGCAACAACGTTTGGCGCTGATCAAACATTAACACGCGGGGAACTAGCGATTATTTTGACGCGTGCGCTTAAATTGTCAGGGGATTCTACAACACTTACGTTTAAAGATGTGCCGGCACGCTATGAAGCGGCTGTAAAAGCCATGGTCGCAAACGGTATTACAAACGGCAAAACAGCAACAGCCTTTGGCACAACAGATCCGGTTAAACGCGGCGACTTTGCGGTGTTCTTCCACAGAGCGCAAAAGCAGCCTGCACAAGATCTAGAAGTAGTGGAGATTTCTTAATAAAAAAAGAGCTGTCCGTGAGAGGACAGCTCTTTTTATTTTGTTGTGACCTTTATCAATTCAGAAATCGTTTTTCCATTGTAGATTTGCTTGATGATTCCAGTATTAGGCGCATAATACATGATAAAGCCTTCGCTTGATTTAACCGTGACAACGCCTCTGAACTTTCCGGCCGCAGTTGTCAGAATGCCGCCCGTTCCTGTGATTTTATACGTGATTCCATCATCGAAGCCATCACCCCATGTTTTTCCAACCTTGATTGGATAGGCGATTTCCATGTAGTATTCAGACTCCCGCCAGCCAATATAAAGTCCTTTGTTGTTTTCATATAAAAGGTATGTGCTGCCGGTAGAGGTTTCCTGCCACTCATCCCATCCATTGTACTTGCCCACATACGTGCTTTTAAACGTCTCACCGTTTGCTTTGTATGTGTAGACTTTTGTTTTGTCCATCAAGTAGCTGTACATGCGCAAGTATTTTGATGCCACGTAGCCTCGCTTGCCTTTAAAGTTAATTTCGCTCCAGCCGGACTTGGACTGTGAGTAAACAGACACCGACACGTTGTTTTTCAGTGTACCAATGATTTTGTAGTTCGTTCCCGGGCCGCTCCGGACATTCAGGACACCACTGTCAATGCTGACATAGCCAACCTTTGCACCCGAGGCAGCTTCAGACTGAGCAGGATGAAATCCAAACAGGGCGGAAACTGCTAAAATAAAAGCAAAAGCACAATAAACCAGTTTTTTCTTGTTCATCCGTTATTCTCCTTTGTGGTTGATAGGGATATTATACTGTATAACCAATAAGATGATCCCTAAAAAATAGAGAACAAAGGAATTTATTTTTAAACAGGAAACTGAAAAACAGCCCAGTACTGCGATACTGGGCTGTTTTTTATAGAATTTGGTTCATCAAATCTTCTTTCATTTGCTTTTTCGCTGCTTCGTACGCTGTTTTAAATGACTGTGCTTCAGAGGCGCTGAAGCCGGCTTTTGTTAATGCTGCTGTTAGTTCCGCGTAAAGCGTATTAAAATCCGCGTCTGTTTCAGCTTCTACTTTTGAAGCAAGTGGAAAGTATTTATTGTAAACGGTCATCAAGTCGGCACCAGCATCAAGTTCGGCTTTTGCCTGGCCGGCAAGCACGTCCAAATCAGCTTTTGCTTGAGCTTGCAGAGCTGCAAAATCATCTGCATATTCTGCTTTAATCTCTGCCGCTGTTTGAGTGCCAGGTGTCTCCCCGCCTGGAGTCGGCTCTACATCTTCGCCAGGTGTTTCAAACTTACGGGCATTGTTTAAAAAGATCGCCATTTGGCCGCGCGTTACGACGCCAGCCGGATCATATTTCCCGTCGCCAACGCCCGTTGTAATACCAGCTGCCGCCAGCGCACGGATATAAGCAGCGGCACCATGTGTAGGCGATACATCTATAAACGGCATTGTGGATGAAGCTGGAAGATTAAACGCACGTGTTAAAATAATCGCCATTTCAGAACGGGAAAGCGGGCGCTCTGGATAAAAGCGGCTGCTGTCACTGAAAATACCGCGCTTCATCAACTCGGCCACATACGGATAAGCACGTGAAGTAGATGGAAGGTCGGTAAAGGTCTTAGTAGATGTGCTTGTTTTAATACCAAGTGCACGTCCAATTAAAATAGCACTCTCGGCACGCGTAACAGATTGATATTGCTTAAATGTGCCATCTGGGAAGCCTGAAATCACTCCTGCTTCCACCATTGCTTCCACCGCTTCATAAGCACGGTGACTCGTTTTTACGTCCGGAAACTGGGCGGCAGAAACAGAAGAAACAAAAATAGAAGCGGCCAGCACAGGCGTTAAAGCAGCAGCCACAGCTTTCTTTTTAAACGTCATGAACACATTCTCCTTTGAAATATAGTACAAGAATTATAGCATGCTTCTGGGTGAACTCCCATGTTTTTCTTTTGTTTTAAGTTCCAAATAAAGAAGAAACATACACTGAATATATTAAATAAAGGCGGTTGGGTAGAAAAAGCCTGCTAGATTTTTTTAGAGCAACTATTTGATATGTAAGGTAAAAACGTTAAATGCATCAGTTCATAGTAAAAGGACCCGCGTCTGCGGGTCCTTCTAGAATTTATCCACCTGTTACTTTGCTCATCAATTCATTGCGCAATCCATCTTTAGTCGCTTCATATTGGGCCTTGTATTCATCCGCAGCGGAAGTGCTAAGACCGTTTGCTTTCAGCTCGCTTGTCATCGACTTGTAAAGGGAGTTAAAAGCAGAGTCGGTTTTCGCTTCTACACTCGATGCCGCACCACTGTATTTTTGGTAAAAGTAAGCGGGGTTGATCGTTTCACCGGCTGCTTTTTTTGCTGCGTATTCACTTTGTGCCTGGCCGACTAAGGCGCCAAGCTGGCTTTGTGCCTGCCCCTGCAGGCTGTCAAATGAACCGGAGTAGCGCGACTTAATGTCTGCTGCTGTCGTACGGCCAGTTGAGCCGGTTTCCTCTTCAGAAGCCGGGGTTTTTGTGCCGGAACCGTTGGACGCAGATTCACCTGAACTTGAATTGCCAGAAGAGCCAGAGGAACTAGAGCCAGTCGAAGCAGTTGTACTGCCAGAAGTACCGGAGCCAGCAGTGCCGCCAGTTGAAGTAGCTGTTCCATTCGTACTGGAGTCTGTATTACCGGAAGCTGTGCTGCCAGCTGCGCCGCTTGTGCCAACTGAGAGGGCTTTGCTGTATTCTGGTGAGCTGAACCATTCGTCCGTTGACATGGTCGATCCATCTGCTAACACAAAGTCGCCTTTCTTATCGACAATGACAAGGCCTTCTTCGTCTTTTTGAACACCTTCAGGAAGGGGTGTTCCTTCCGGAAAGGAAATAGAATACGGGTCTTCCACGATTTTATCTACCTGCTCATCAGCTACATCATACTTTTTTACCTTCGTAAAATAGTAAAGTGCGCCCCCACCGGCAAGGGCAAGAAAAAGAATAGAGATTAGAGCAATTTTAAAAAACCTTCGCAAGAGTAAATGCCTCCCTTTTTTGGATAATTTCTTATTTGTAGTATAGCATGCAGTATTTAGAAAGTAACAGCGTTTGAATAATCTGATAATTTGTAAAATTAGTTTGGATTTTATTACAATTATGTAACGAACTCTTGCTTTTAGTAGGACAGTTCTGTATTATTTTACCTGTGATTACATAAACATCTTGCGTTAGCAGAATTATATAAAATTATAGAAGAGGTGACGGTATTGGTTAAAAAGTATCCGTTTAGCACGAAAGCAGCAAAAGCAATGATCGCCGCAACAATCGCTTTTACACCAGTTGCAACAACAGCAGGTTTGTTTGGTGGAACTAATGAAGTCGAAGCTGCTCCTGTGCATTTTGATACCACAGCTTCACTGGCAGGCTATGCGAACGCTATTTACCAAAATGCAAGCTATAAAACTGAAATCACTGAATTGCAGTCAGCATTAAGAGCAATTAGCGACAGCGAGTGGAAGAGCATCCTAACACCTGTTCTTGAAGAGGGCGTTCTTGATGGGGGACCAAGAGAAGCAGAATTAAATAATGCTATTAATTTGCTTCAATTGCAACTCGGGCTTACATTAGGGCAGTTAACGAAAGCGGATGTTGATGCTGTTATTTCAACAACAAAAGATAACTTCGGTTTTGGCTCGACTCCTCAAGCGCAAGTGGAACAAGCATATTTAACATACCTTGAAAATGTTGAAGTCCAATTAAAAGCGTTGGCGTCGAACTCTGCTGAACTATCGTTTGATGACATTTTAATGGCATTCAAAGCAGCTGATGGAGATGCCCGTATTAAAAATAAAATTCAACAAACTTTTGTTTTAACAGAAGCAAAAGCGAATGAAGTGAAAAACCGTCTTGTTGCAGCACTGACAAGCGGTACAGCGCCTAATACAACTACTACAAAAATTCGAAACGCTTTATATGGTGCATACGTTGGATGGAGTGCAGTTAACGCACCGGGACCGGGACCAGGTCCTGGACCAGATCCTGGTCCTGGCCCAAACCCAATTCCTGATCCACAACCTATTGATGGTGGGATTGTAGTTACACCGGGTGTAACTGAGGGTCCAACTGAAGCGCTAGTAACAATTCCAGTAGATCTTCAAGGGAAAATTATATCAGCATTGCCAGTGAATGCAGAACAAGTAGTTATTAAAGTACCGGACCGTGAAGATGGCAAGCCGGTTGTACTGGATCTTCCTGCTTCACTTGCAATTGCCATTAAAGCGAAAGCACCAGCAGCAGACCTTGTAATCGATGCAGGTGATGTAAAATATGTGATTCCTCTTTCACAGATAAGTGTAAGTGAACTGGCAACAAGTCTTGGCGGCAACCTTTCAGGCGCTTCACTGCGCATCAGTATTGATGAGCTGACAGAGACGGAAGCAGACAACCTGGAAGACTTGATCGAAGACAAAGCAGGTACATCAGCGGCTTCTTCTGAAACAAAAGCAGCAGCGATTGTAAATGCGGTTGAAATAAAGGCACCAGCAGTTAAAGTAAAAGTGGAACTGGCTCAAAACGGAACAGTGGTGCGCGAGCTTAAATCGTTTGGTGACGTGTATGTAAATCAAGAACTTACGATTGATGGCACTGTAAACACAAACAATGCAACGGGTGTTGTCGTAGCAGCGGATGGATCGCTAAAAGCTCTTCCAACAACATTTAAAACAACAGAAGACGGCAAGCAGATCGCCGTAGTGGGCACACTTGCAAACGCAGACGGTGTGCACACTGTGATTGAATCGTTTGTTACATTCCCGGATGTAAATAACGGCAAAAACTGGGCTGAAAAGTACATTGAGTCCCTGGCATCTAAATTTATCATTGCCGGCACAACAGCAGGCACATACAAGCCGGATCAAGACATGACTCGCTCACAATTTGCTGTTCTATTAAGCCGTGCGCTTGGTTTGCCAGGCACAACTGCTTATGATGGCCGCTTTAAAGATGTAAAAGGCAATGAGTGGTTTAATACGAACGGTGAATTTATGGCTGCTGTGAAATACGGCATTATTGCCGGTAAACCGAACGGCACATTTGCACCGAATGATAAAGTAACACGTGCCGAAGCCGCAGCGATGATTGGCCGTGCACTTGAACTTGATTTTATCGACTTTGACGAGTCTCAGTTGAACAAATCGAAGAAACTGTCTGACTTCAAAGATGCAAAAGAAATCGGTGCTTCTACTCGTGCAGAAGTATTGAAAGTGTACCAGGCAGGTATTATGTCCGGTGCAAGCAACAAAGAATTCAATCCGAATGATTACACAAAACGTGACCAAATGGCGCGTATTCTTGCTGAATTCCTAATCAAAGCAAACTTGATGGACGACATTAAGTAAGTATGAAACGAAAAAGGCCGTCTCTTTTAGAGACGGCCTTTTTTTATTGGATACTCGGTTCTTTTTTTAATCCAAACAGCAAAATGGCAACAATATCCTTCGCCAGCTCAGAAGCTGTTTTTTCTCCTGTCCAAAGTTTCGTTGTCGTCAGCCTTTCGATCATGCCGATGAGCCCACTCGCGACGATGCCCATATCTACATGGGGATGAAAGTACTCAGCTACCCCTTTTTCCCGAAGATTGGTCTCGATCTTTGCGGCCATTTGGCTTTTAACCTCTGCTGCCGATGGGGCTAAGTAAAACCCGATCCGGACGAGACTGCGGTGGTCCATAAAAAATTGAAAAACCCTCGTCAGGCTTTCCTTGATTCGGTCTGGCAGCCTCGCATTGTCTAAGTCTTTATCAAGAAAGCTGCCCATTGTAAGGGAGGAAAGCTTTTTGCGAAACAAGTCCTCCAGCTCCTCAAAGATGGCTTCCTTGCTTTTAAAATATAAATAAAAGGTAGGCTGTGTCACATTCGCTTTTTGAACGATCGTACTAATTTTTGTTTCATGATAGCCGTGTTCGGCAAATTCATCCGCAGCGATTCGCAATAGAAGGGCACGGCTTGCTTCCCCGTCAGAACCTTTTTTTCTTCCTCGTTGCGCCATCTCGTTATCTCCTTAACCGCTTTCTGTTCTTTTATAGTATGTATGTCATTATCATACAATAGAGCACATCCTATTACAAACTGGAATTAAAAGTAAGTGGTGGAGAGAAGAAGCAACATTATTAATAGAAAGAATCCGTCATCGCCTGGTGTTATGCTGAGAAAATATTCCTTGTTCAAAGCACTTCTTAAATCTTCATAATCTCTTTATAAAAAAATTACATAGTTCTTTCGAAAATGATCATTTCGACAGAAAATGCGCTTTCAAGCAGGTCGACAGCGAGCATTGTAACAAAGATACCGGGCCGAAATCGAGTAAAAGGGTCTTTTGGCTCTTTTTTGTAAAAATTAGAACCAAATTGGTTTATTTATAGGTATTTACACACAGATATTGACCCGATACGATGGTCATGCCCTTGAGGAGTAAACGGGGCTGGCGCGCTAGCCGGATTGGATGTTACACATGCAATTTGAACAAATCGCGCAGCAATAC
The DNA here is from genome assembly GCF_038806185.1 of Domibacillus sp. 8LH. Taxonomy (NCBI): domain Bacteria; kingdom Bacillati; phylum Bacillota; class Bacilli; order Caryophanales; family Bacillaceae; genus Domibacillus; species Domibacillus sp. 8LH. The sequence goes on from NZ_JAVJNG010000002.1 coordinate 380,601, forward strand.
GACCCGATGATCCACCGCATCATGAACAAGCTGCACATTTACAAGAACAAAGAGGATTTTCATCAGGTAGGGATGATTGCCCTATGGGAAGCATACACACGGTTTGATGAAACCAAAGGCGACTTTGCGCCTTTTGCGTATTCAACGATTCAGGGACGCCTGAAAAATACGCTGACGAAAGATGCCGCGTTCAGTGACGGAACGGTCCTGACCGGTGAACCGGCTTTGTTTGAAGGAGTGGACCCGGAGCCAACGCCCGAGACCGCGGCCCTTGTTCACTCTTGTGGAGACTTACTTGAAGGACGGGCGAAGGACTGGTTTAACGAATCGGTTTTAAGAGGTTTGTCGAATCCTGACATCGCCAGAAAGTACGGCGTAACACCTGCAGCCGTACGAAAATGGCAGCAGACTGCTCAAATGAAACTGTACAATGAGTTTGGTCACAGCCGATGAGCTTGTATGTGCTGTACAAATGGTTTCACCGCCAGCTGCCCGAAGCTGATATGAAGCTCGATGTGAAAAGAAATGTACTGTATACAACGCGGGAAGAGGAACGAAAGCAAACGGTTCTCTACGTACGTGAAAACCTGACGCTCAACGATTGGTACGAGCAGCAGGACCAGTTCAAGCTTGCTGGCGTAGAGCCGATCTGGATACTGGATGCATCGCGGTACGTTCGGTATGCAAAACTTCGTGAAGCAAGAGGCGCCCGCCTGCGCGGATCCGTGCCAAAAGCAATCTTTCAGGAAACCGGCGTTTGTTATTACTGGAACGGCTGGGAAAGGCACTTTGTCATCGATACATCGTTTGAAAAACGCATCATTACGTTCCAGCGGAATAACCTTTCCTTATGGCATGAATATGATTTTCATATTCCCTTTCGGCAGGAGTGCGACATAGAAGAAGTGTTTATAAGAGGAGGAAGGATCACGTGTAAAAGGCTTGAAGCATTTCATGTAAAGAACTACTGGTGATTTTGTAATGAGAAGCGGCTGCCATGGCCCAAAAAGGGTTTGCCGCTTCTTTTTTCAACCAGACTATCTATGGATATTTTTATCTTGAATTTGGAATTGCTGGTGGAAAATTTACGAAAATGACATTAAATTAAACAATTGGCTGTGCTATAATGGCAAAGACATTATTTTATAACAGGAGGAAAAGCATGGAAGAAACCATCAGCCTGAAAGAGCTAGCCCAAACATTGAAAAAGAGGCTGAAATTGATCATTTTGATCACGATCGCAGCAGCACTGATCAGCGGCATCATCAGCTACTTTGTCCTTACTCCTATCTATCAGTCATCTACGCAGGTGCTTGTCAACCAAGCAAAAACTGAACAGCAATTGTATAACCCTAGTGAAGTGCAGACGAATCTTCAATTGATTAGTACATACAATGTCATTATGAAGTCGCCGGCCATTCTTGAAAAAGTCGCTCAAAATCTCGACTTAAATCTTACTACGGAACAGCTGTCCTCTAAAATTACGGTTGCGAGTGAACAAGATTCACAGGTAGTCAATGTTACCGTGCAGGATGAGAATCCGGGTCTTGCAGCGGACATTGCCAATGAAACCGCGCGTGTGTTCCAAGAAGATATCGTTAAGATCATGAATGTGGACAATGTCAGCATTCTGGCAGCAGCGGAAGTGGGAGAAAACCCATCGCCAGTAAAGCCGCAGCCGCTTCTCAACATCGCGATTGCGATGGTCGTTGGGCTAATGGTTGGTATCGGTCTTGCTTTTCTACTTGAATACCTCGATAACACGATTAAATCAGAGCAAGATATTGAGAAAACACTTGGTCTTCCTGTACTGGGCGGTGTAACGACTATTTCTGCCAATAATGGTCGTCCAACGAAAAAAACATCGGCTCCGAAAGCCGTAAGGAGTGAAACGATTGGCTCTTAAGCGCAACAAAGAAAAAATGGCTCCCGGTTCTGCAAAACGGAAGCTGATTACCAATACAGATCCAAAATCGCCAATCTCGGAGCAGTACCGGACGATCCGGACGAATATCCTGTTTTCATCGGTCGATGACAAGCTCCGCTCGATTCTTGTCACTTCGACAAGCCCGGGAGAAGGAAAATCGACGACCGTTTCTAATCTCGCGGTCGTATTCGCCAATCAGGGAAAACGGGTTCTGCTCGTAGACGCAGATCTCCGTAAGCCGACGATGCATTACACATTTGGTCTTCAAAACAGCATCGGCCTGACAAACGTGCTGACTAAACAAGCTTCACTTGGACAAGCTGCTGTACGAACACCGATTGAAAATTTATCGGCTCTGCCGTCCGGGCCGATTCCGCCCAATCCAGCTGAACTGCTTGGTTCACTTTCAATGAAGGAATTTATTGCCCAGGCGGAGAATGACTATGACTATGTGTTTTTTGATACGCCGCCCGTTTTGGCTGTAACCGATGCCCAGGTGCTTGCGAATCAGTGTGATGGCACTGTCCTGGTCATTAACAGTGGCAAAACCGAAATTGAAGCAGCCCAAAAAGCGAAAGAACTGCTGGATGCAGCGCAGGCAAAATTGCTTGGCGCTGTGCTGAATAACCAAAAAATAACCGAATCTTCGTATTACTATTATTACGGAAATGAGTAATTTTTCTAAAAAAGTGTAAAAACGGAAAAAAATATCATGCAATTCCAAATTTTTGTGCTATACTACGTTTATCAAATTGGTGAAAGGGGTATAAGCCCATGATTGACATTCATTGCCATATACTGCCGGGCGTAGACGATGGAGCCCGTGACCTCGTACAAAGTTTAGAAATGGCTGAAGCCGCTCAAAAAGAAGGCATCACGACAATCGTGGCGACTCCTCATCACCAGAACGGATCATACAACAACGAAAAAGGGGCAATCGAACAGGACGTCGACTTTTTAAACAAGCAGCTTGCGAGTGCGGGCATCGACGTCAAGATTGCGGCCGGGCAGGAAGTTCGTCTGTACGGTGAACTGCTCGAAGACTACCATCAAAACAAACTACTAACAGTGAACCACTCAACACATATGCTGGTCGAATTTCCGTCAAGCTCTATCCCAGGATTTGCGGAACAGCTGCTTTTTGACATGCAGTTAAACGGCATTACACCGATTATTGTGCATCCAGAGCGCAATGCCGCCATTGCTGAAAACCCGGACCGCTTGTACAAACTTATTAAAAATGGAGCACTATCACAAGTAACGGCCGCTTCTGTAAACGGCCTGTTCGGCAAAAAAGCAAAAACCCTCTCCTCACAGCTTATTGAGTCAAACCTGACACATTTTATCGCAACAGACGCCCACAACACAACATCAAGAAGCTTTGGCCTGGCACAGGCCTACAACGAAATCCATCCGGATTATGCTGCGTATTTTCAAGAAAATGCAGAAGCGATTTTTTCCGGCAGATATATAGAGAAGGAGCCGCCGCAGCACGTTGCAAGGCGGAGAAAATTTCTCGGCATTTTTTAATACTCACGAGTAACAGGAACTTGTGTTTTGATCCTGTGAATCTCTAAGGTCATGTCTCCCATACCTTTATCAAGGGAGGCACTCGGCCGCGTGGTGGTGTTCCGAGCAACGGAATGCTTAGACGCCTGTCGTCAAGCGCGTGGTGTGAGGGCGGGTTAAATGCCCACTTTTCATTTTAAAAAATAGAGAAAAAACAGCTAATGAAAGCGCATTCTGAAAATGCTTTTTCATTAGCTGTTTTATGTTTCAGACCATTCATTTAAAGAAAGAGGGGAAGACTTGTTGGCTTATCCGCGGAGAATGTCCTTTTTAGTTGGACTTGATTCAGCCATCGTTTTATTTTCAATTTATATCGGCTATTTTATTTTACATCCATACATGAACATTTATAGTCCAAGTACACTTCTCATCAGCTCGCTGACATTGCTTGTGAGTCATCACTTGTTTGCGGCCATTTACCGGCTTTACCATAAAGCATGGGAATATGCGAGTGTGCGGGAGCTGATTGCCATCGTCAAAGCGGTTTCGTTTTCGATCGCCGCCACAGCGATTGTTCAAATGGTGGCCTTCCATGATATTTACTTCCGTGTTCTGATGGTCACATGGATGCTGCACGTTATTTTAATTGGCGGATCACGATTCTCATGGAGATTATACCGCGATCGCTACATAAAAAGAGCACAAAACAGTCGCAAGCGGACGATGATCGTCGGTGCCGGAGCAGGCGGCTCTACCGTTGTGCGCCAGCTGTTATCGAACGACTCCGAATTCAATCCCGTTATGTTTGTCGATGATGATTTACATAAGATCCGCCTGCAAATTCATGGCGTGACGGTAATGGGCACAACGCGGAATATTCCATACTTAGTGGAAGAGCATGGGGTCGACAATATCATTATTGCCATCCCTTCATTGAAGCGTCAGCAAATCAAGCACATATACGAACAATGCATCAAAACGAACGCGAAAGTGCAAATCATGCCGCTGATTGAAGACGTCATGACCGGTAAACTGTCTGTCAGCCAGCTGCGTGACGTGGCGGTAGAAGACTTACTTGGTCGCGAACCAATTGAACTCGATATTGAATCGATCGCAGAAACGGTTACAGGTAAAACTGTGCTTGTTACAGGCGCAGGCGGCTCGATCGGCTCGGAAATCTGCCGGCAAATCAGCATCTTCAAACCGAAAAAAATCGTTCTGGTCGGACATGGTGAAAATAGTATTTACCAGATTGATATGGAAATGCGCAACCGCCATAAAGATACAATTGAAATTGTACCTGTTATTGCCGATGTGCAGGACCGGGTACGTATGTTTGACGTGCTGAACGAACACTGCCCGGACGTTGTCTACCATGCCGCTGCCCATAAACATGTACCGCTTATGGAATACAATGCGAAGGAGGCCGTTAAAAACAATATCTTTGGCACGAAAAACACGGCCGAAGCTTCGGCTGCAGCAGGCGTGAAACGGTTCGTACTTGTCTCAACCGACAAAGCGGTCAACCCAACAAATGTCATGGGCGCAACCAAACGCGTTGCCGAAATGGTTATCCAGCAGCTTGATCGTGAGTACCCATACACTACTTTTACGGCTGTCCGGTTCGGTAATGTTCTGGGCTCGCGCGGATCGGTTATTCCGTTATTTAAGAAGCAACTTGCAGCAGGGGGCCCTTTGACGGTGACACATGAAGACATGACCCGCTATTTTATGACAATACCGGAAGCATCTCGGCTCGTCATCCAGTCCAGTGCCCTGGCGCGCGGTGGTGAAATTTTTGTGCTTGATATGGGTGAACCAGTTAAAATCGTGGATCTTGCTCGCAACCTTATTAAGCTTTCCGGCTACACGGAAGAGGAAATTGGCATTCAATTCACAGGGCTACGGCCGGGTGAAAAGATGTATGAAGAGCTTCTTAATGAAAATGAGGTTCATCCTGAGCAGGTGTTTCCAAAGATTCATATTGGGAAAGCAGGCGTGGTAGAAGGAAATATTCTTTGGGAATTTATTGGTTGTTTACAAGACAAGGATAGTCATAAACTGAGAGAGCACTTAATTAAAATTGCAAATACTAAAGAAAATTTGGAAAAAGTAATGGGGAAAGTAGTAATATAAGAGAAAGTAATATGACCTTTCTAAAAAGAAGAACATAATATTTATAAAATTTATTTTTGGATTTGTTTTTTATTAGCTTTTATCAAAATTTTGTAAGTATTTGATAATTTAATTAATAGGCGGAATATAAGTTATGCAACTATCGAAAAGACTCCACAAAAATGTTTACTGGGAAGTTTTGTTTTTTTTGCCTTTATTTATAACACCGCAAGGGTTATATCAAAGTATTGCAACTGAAGATGGTCTCCATCTTGGAGATTCAGGATTAGTTTTTCCGATTTATTTTTTTATAGGAAGTTTCCTATTCTTGTACGTCCTGATGTTATTTATTAAAGAAAAAAAAATATTTATACTGTCATCTGAAATTAAAAAAGTGGTCTTATGTATTGGGACAGTTGGTTTTTTTATTGCTTCGACAGGAGTAATTATTTATTCCGATATTAACGCTTATGTTAGATTTGTCCAAATGATAACAGGTTTTGCAGGTTTGTTTATTTCATGGTATCTATTTGAATACAAAAAACTAGATATTGAGAAATTTTTTGGGCAGCTAGGTTTGATGTATTTTTGGATAATCATCATAAATTATCTCTATTCTTTTACGGAGGTGGGGTTGGCAAGTTTTGGGCGCGCATTGAGACCTTCACTCGGGTTGTTTGACATCTATCAAACTCATGTTTATTACCCATTTATTTTAACTACCGTTTTATACATGAGTCTTCCCTATATTATGAAAAGATATAAGTGGTTTATCTATCCATATATAGGATTGTATTTTTTAAACTTATTGAGCTGGCAAGTACGTGGAGCGATTATATCGTTTTTATTAATGTTGTTAATTGCATTTTTTGTGAAATTTAAAGTTCTTCAAAAAGTTAATATTATTTTGTTTTCAATACTATTCCTTTGCTTACTGATTTATAATTTTGGATTAGAATTAATAGTAGGAAGATTTGATAACACAAGTGGTGTTCAATCTCTAAGTGGCAGAACAGATATTTGGAAATCAGTTTTTGAAGACTTTTACATGGTTGACTTTTTATTCGGTGATTTCTATCAGGACATTGACGGCATCACGGCCCATAACCAGTATCTGGAGTTTTTGAGTTTAGGAGGAGTGTTATTATTACTTGCTCTCTTAACAACTCTGTTTTATCTTTTGGTTTTTATATGGAGCAATTTTCAAAAAAGAGAAATTAATTTGCTTTATTTTGGGTTAATATTGCTTATTCAATGGATTGTAGATTTTAATGTAAATGTACCAATAAGTAATACCAACCCAGCTATTTTCGCATGGTTTTATTTAAATTCTATATTTGTAATGCTAAATATTAATGAAAATAAAAATTTAGAAAAAAATGAAAGGTCATTTAAATCACTTTAAGGAGTTGCATAGAAATAAAGTACTTTTTTATTGTTTGTATAGAGTTTTTTATGGAATCCCTTTTTAAACTACCGCGTTTTAAATTTTTAAACGAATTTAAAAGATTTTTCCTAGTTTTAATGGGGAATAATGTTGGAAAAAAACCAGTTTTTTATCCAGGAGTATGGATAATGCCTCCCAAAAATTTGAGTGTAGGCGATTATGTAGATTTTGCAAAGGATGTTCTTATTACTACGGGGGGCAAAGTGACTATTGGAGATCGTGTTCTAATAGGATACGGAACAAAAATTTTGAGTTCTAATCATAATATTCCTCAGAATAAAGGTGAAATTTTTTACTCGGGTCATACACACAAAGAAGTTATCATCAAAAATGATGTTTGGATTGGTGCTAATGTTATCATCTTACCGGGAGTGATTATAGGAGAAGGCGCCGTTATAGCAGCTGGCTCTGTAGTTACTAAAAATGTAAAGGAATTTACAATAGTAGGTGGCATTCCAGCTAAATTAATTAAAGAAAGAGATTAAATATGGCAAATTCAAAAAGCTTATTTTCATTGATTGCTTCGCTTCTCGTTTCTACTGCTGTAATAAAAGTATTAAATTTTGCAAAAGAAATAGAGATTTCATATTTTTATGGGACGAGCTATCTTGCAGACAAGTATAACCTAACAATGGTTGCCCCAAATATATCATTAAATACTATTGGACCTGCCTTAGGGATGATTCTAGTCTCATATTATTCTTTAAATAAAAAGAAGATTATAATTCAGCAAAACGAAGTGAGATTTTTAGGCATAATTCTAGTTTTTATTTTATTCTTGTCTATTATCACTCAGCCTTCAGAGAGAGGGATAGACATTTGGAGCATGGTTTTTAGCTATTTAATTAGTCTGCTTTTTTTAGTCCAAGTGTTATTAGTTTATTATATGCACTGTTTTAAAAGATTTGATATAGGTTCAACATCTTCTATAATTCAAATTATTTTAAGCATAATTTTAATTTTATTATCATATTGGTATATAAGTTACATAATTTTGGTTTTAGCTATTCTTGTGGGTTTAATAGCACAGACAATATACTTAATATATAAAATAATTCATCATGATCTTTTTACTATATTTCAACTCGAGAAGGGTAATCTAAATCGTAACTTTTACCACTCTTTTTTTTCTATAGTACTTGGTTACGGGTTGATTGAAATACTAATCTCGATACAAAAAATATTTGCAAATTACTTTGAATATGAAGGCTTAATTTCAGCAATAAATTATGCATATAAAATAATGAATCTGCCTATTTCTATATTCTTATTCGCGGTTCTTTCGGTTATGTTTCCAGAAATAACGAAACTACGAGAAAAAAATAAAATTAATAATATGTATGAAAACCTAGTAAGTGGTGTGCTTTTAATAATGCTGCCTTGCTCTATTGTGTTATTTTACTATCCTCATTTTATAATAAGCTTTTTGTTCGAAAGAGGGAATTTTGATGAACAAAGTCTGTTCCTAACATCATATCAGTTAAAGTTTTTTGCTTTCCTTTTACCTATGTTAGCCGTTTATTCTGCGCAGTTAAGAATCTTATATGTGCTAAAAGAATGGAGAAGGATTTACTTAAGTGCTCTAATGATAATTTCTTTAACTATGATTTTAAACTTAGTATCTTTGAAAATGCAGTCTTTAGCTCTTTACTCACTATCACTTTCAGTTGCATATTTCTTCTCAATCTTTATCTTCTTGAATAAGAACTTGAGAACAATCTACAGTAAAGCTTTGTCATTCTCTCTTATTTCATCAATACCAATGGTATTGATATTATTTTATGCTGTCACATTTGTGGAAAGTAATTTAATCCACATTTTTCTTTTAGCTATTTCATTAACTTCATATTTAGTAATCCAGTATTTTTTAAAAAATAAACCTTTAAAAATTTTAATGAAGAAGGTGTTAAAGTGAAACAAGTACTCCAAAACCTAAAAAACGGTGAAACAGAATTGGTTAATATTCCAACCCCTGCTGTAAAGCCGGGGTTTTTATTAATTCAATCGGAAACATCGGTGGTATCTGCTGGAACTGAACGCATGCTTGTTGACTTTGGAAAATCGAATTACATCCAAAAAGCACGTCAGCAGCCGGAGAAAGTAAAGCAAGTGATCGACAAAGTGAAAACAGATGGGTTGCAGCCGACAATTAATGCAGTAAAAACGAAGTTGGACCAACCAATTCCATTGGGCTATAGTAATGCTGGCCGAGTAATTGCGGTTGGTAAAGGCGTGACTCAGTTTAAAGTAGGAGACCGAGTGGTGTCGAATGGTTCACATGCAGAAATAGTAACTGTTCCTGAAAATTTATGTACGAAGATCCCTGAAGGAGTTTCTTCGGAAGCTGCTGCCTTTACTGTGATTGGTTCAATCGGTCTTCAAGGTATTCGTCTGACTGAACCGACACTAGGTGAAACTGTTGTTGTAACAGGCCTTGGATTAATTGGCTTGCTAACGGTCCAGTTACTTCGTGCACATGGATGTAAAGTGATTGCGTCTGATTTTGATCAAAAGAAAGTGGAATTGGCAAAGTCATTCGGTGTAGATGCCGTAAATGCTGGCAATGGATTAAATATTGTTGATTATGTGATGAGCAAAACAAATGGACGCGGTGCGGATGCAGTGATTATCACGGCTTCCACAAAAAGCAGTGATCCGGTTTCACAGGCGGCGCAAATGTCGCGCAAGCGTGGCCGGATTATTTTGGTTGGTGTAACAGGTCTTGAGCTAAATCGTTCAGAGTTCTATGAGAAAGAACTTTCATTTCAAGTATCCTGCTCTTATGGTCCTGGTCGCTATGATGTGAATTACGAGGAAAAGGGCCAGGATTATCCAATAAGCTTTGTGCGCTGGACGGAACAACGTAATTTTGAAGCTATTCTAGATATGATGAGTGAAAGAAAGCTGAATGTAGAACCACTTATTACACATCAATTCGAATTTGAAGAAGCAATTATGGCTTACAATACATTGACTGAAGACAAAACAGCAATTGGGATTGTGTTAAATTATCCAGAAAAGGATTTTTCAAGCGCAGATTCTTCAACAGTGACACTGCAATTGAATGATATTCGACCTACTAGAGAGCAGCCGGTTGTCGGAGTTATTGGCGCAGGAAATTATACAAATCAGACACTTTTACCAGCGATGAGTGGATTGAATATTTTTAATAAAACAATTGTCAGCAGCGGTGGCACAAACGGCGTTCATGTTGGAAAACGATTTAATTTTATTAAAGCTTCAACAAATGCAGATGATGTTTTTTCTGATGAACAGATTAACTCTGTTATTATCACGACAAGACATAATTCACATGCTTACTATGTAAAGAAGTCTCTTGAAGCAAAAAAACATGTTTTTGTAGAAAAGCCGCTTTGTTTAACCCGTGATGAATTGGAGGAGATTAAAGCTATTGATCATGAACAGTTAATAATGGTTGGTTTTAATCGTCGTTTTTCACCCCATACACAGCAGATTAAAAAGCTGCTAGAGACAACTTCAAAACCAAAAGCGATGGTTATGACTGTGAACGCAGGCATGATTCCGGCTGATCATTGGACTCAGGACATAGAGGTTGGCGGCGGTCGTGTTATTGGCGAAGCTTGTCACTTTATTGATTTACTTCGTTATTTGACTGACAGTCCAATTAAGACGGTTCAAGCAATTAGTTTATCTGATCCCTCTGAAGAGGGATTAGAAGATAAAGTAACAATACAATTATCTTTTGAAGATGGATCAATTGGAACAGTTCATTATTTTGCAAATGGGCATAAATCGTTTCCTAAAGAACGCCTCGATGTTTTTGTAGGTGGCAAAATTTTGGAGCTCGATAACTTTAAAACACTTACAGGATACGGATGGTCAAATTTCAATAAGTTTAAAACGAAGTCGCAGGACAAAGGCCACGCTAAGGGTATTGAAGCTTTCTTCAGTGGTGTTTATTCTGGGAAGGCACCGATTCCGCTGAATGAAATCTATGAAGTTACGGAAGCGACGTTTGATGCCGTCGATCAATTAAGAGGGTGAATGCCTATGAAAGATAAATTAGAAATGGTTCAAAACATGGGACTTAGCTGGACTGCATTTCGGGTGAAATATGAAATTGAGAAGAAGCTGGGACTGTTAAAAAAACAGTTTCCGGCTTTTTCTTATGAAGAAATGAATATCCATAAAGCGATTAAAAGCAAAAAATCATTTAAGCAGCTAACCGAAGAAGCGAGCCACCGCTACTTTTTTGGTGAGCTACCAATTGATTATGCAAAGTTAAAAGATGTGTTTCAAATAGAAAAAGCTATTAAAGAAGCAGATGGGATTTGCAATGGAACTTTTCAATATTTCAGCAAGCATGCTTTTTCCTATAAACATGTAAACTGGCAATATAGCCCTCATACTCAAAAGTCAGCTCCCCAGGACGTGCATTGGACTGACATCGCGGATTTAGGCAGCGAGTTTGGCGATATTAAATGGATTTGGGAATTATCTCGTTTTTCATTCGTTTATCCACTTGTACGAGCGTATACAGCAACAAACGATGACCAATATGCAGAAGTGTTTTGGAAGTATTTTGAGGATTTCATAGAGCACAATCCGCCTGAACTTGGTGCCAATTATAAGTGCGGGCAGGAAATGTCACTTCGCTTAATGGCATGGACATTTGGCTTATTTGCTTTTCGAACACATCCATCAACAACCGAACAGCGTTTGGAAATGTTGATGAAAGCTGTTTATCATCATGCGGATCACGTTGAAAAACATTTTGACTTTGCACTAAAATCAGTGAAAAATAATCATTCCTTATCTGAAGCAGCAGGTATGTATACAGCGGGAATTCTTTTTCCTTTCTTTGATAAAGCGGAAAAATGGCGGAAGACAGGGAAGAAATATATTCGATCTGAAGCGATGTGGCAGATATACGAGGATGGTTCTTATATTCAGCATTCCTTTAACTATCAGCGGCTTGCGATTCAGGATTTAACCTGGGTTGTCCGTTTATCTCAGATTAATAATGACCCATTTGATGATGGATTTTTAAAGCGATTTGGCCAGACGGTCTTGTTTATGTATCAGCACCAGAATCTTCAATCAGGCCGCCTGCCCAATTACGGAATGAATGACGGTGCTTATATCCATCCGTTAACATCCTGTGAATACTTAGATCATCGACCAGCACTGCAAGCTGCCTGGTACACACTCCATGGAACATTTTTATACGACGATCCATCTGTTAACGAAATTGTATATTGGCTTTCAAGAGATTTTGAGGACTCTCTTGCACAAGTGAATCAGAGTTCTCAAGCTTATCCTTTAGGAGGCTATTATGCACTTCGCACGGATGACTCTTTTGGAATGATTCGAAGTGCAACCTATAAGCATCGTCCTGCACAAGCGGATATGCTGCATTTTGATCTATGGCATCAAGAAGAAAATATTTTGGCGGATGCTGGAACGTTTTCTTACAATACAGATATGAATCATATTCTGTACTTTAACGGTACTGCTTCGCATAATACAGTAATGGTGAATAATCAGGATCAGATGAAGAAAGCTTCAAGATTTATTTGGTTAAACTGGACGAAGTCAAAAACGCTTAGGGCCGAGAAGATCAATAATATGCAAATTTTTGAAGGGGAGCATTACGGATATAGCCCAATTACACATAGACGTGGCGTTATCCAGGCTGGTGAACAATGGATAATTGTAGATGATATCTTTGGATCATTAAACAATACAGAAATCTCACTTAGCTGGTTATTTGGTATTCAAAATGTTGAGCAGTCTCAACCAAATGAGTGGCTGATGAAACTGCAAAATGATGAGGAATGGTCATTAAACATGTTTACGAATCAGAAGGTTGAATCTCAATTATACAAAGGGAATATTAAGCCGTTGCGTGGATGGCGTTCACTTTACTATGGACACAAGGATCCGTTTCCTCAAGCTGTTTTAAAAGTAGAAGTGTGTAAGGTAACTCGCTTTGTAACAGTAGTGGGGCCTTCTCGTTTAAAAAGAGCTGTTTCACCAAAGCAAGATGAGGTTTTTCTAGCTGACTGTACTATCAAGTTAAATAAAATTGGTGATCAAACCATTTTTAAATTGACATAAAAGGGTGTTTATTTTTGAAAATATTAGTGCTCCATCAATATTTTTTGGGTAAGGATGATCCAGGCGGATCACGCTTTAACCAATTCGTTAAGTACTGGGAAGAACGAGGACATGAAATTACCGTTGTAGCCGGAAATGTTCACTATATAACGGGTAAGAAAGACGAAAAGTATAAAGGGAAATGGATCTCTAAAGAACAATATTCAGAAAAAACGACATTGTACCGAACCTACGTATCAGAAGCATATAATAAATCATTTTTAGGCCGCTTGTGGGGATATTTTTCTTTTACACTCTCGTCGCTTTCGGCTATTTTATTTCATGTGAAAAAGCATGATGTCATGATTGTAACTTCACCTCCACTTTTTGTTGGAATTACTGGCATTTTAGCGAAATGGTTAAAAAGAATGCCTATGGTATTTGAAGTACGAGACTTATGGCCCGAATCTGCGATTGATACAGGTGTATTGACCAATCCATTTTTGATTAAAATGGCATATCTCGTTGAGAAATTATCTTATAAGTTTGCAGATCGGATCAATGTTTTAACACCTGCTTTTAAACAGACGCTTGTGGATAAAAAAGGAATTAATTCTGATAAGATTTTATTTATTCCAAATGGGGCGGACCTTGATATTTTTCAGCCAGGTCTAAAAGAGAATTGGGTACGTGACGAATATAATTTGCACGGGAAATTTGTTATTACTTATATGGGTGCCCATGGTGTTGCCAATCATTTAGATTCTATTATTGATACTGCCAGAGAGTGCAGGGAACATCAAGATATTGTGTTTATGCTGATTGGTGACGGAATGCAGAAGAAACATCTGATAGAACGAGTTAAGCGTGAAGGATTAACCAATGTGCTGTTTGTAGATTCACAGCCGAAACAAAAAATTCCGGATTTCTGTAACGCATCTGATATTTGTACAGCTGTCTTAAAAAAGGTTGAGACTTTTAAAACAGTTTACCCAAATAAAGTATTTGATTATATGTCATGTGCGAAGCCAATTCTTTTAGGAATCGATGGCGTGGCAAGAGAGCTTGTCGAAGAAAGCGGCAGCGGGTACTATGTTGATCCGGAAAACCCTCTCGATTTTAAAGAGAAGATTATGAATCTTTATGAGAATGAAAAGCTTCAAAAACAGCTTGGAGAGAATGGTTTAGCCTTTGTTCAAAATAATTTTAGTCGTGAAAGCTTAGCAACGAAATACATTGAAGAGATTAAGGGGTTGAAGAAATAAAATGAACAATGAATTGTGTGTAGTAGGGTTGGGCTACATTGGTTTGCCAACTGCCGCCATGTTTGCTGAAGCTGGGTGGGACGTTACAGGAGTTGATGTAAATACGACAGCCGTTGAAAAGTTAAATCGTGGTGAGATTCATATTGAAGAAGTCGGTCTTGGTGAATTAGTAAAAGAAAGTGTAGATGCTGGCCGTTTAAAAGCAAAGCTGACACCTGTTGAAGCAGACTGCTTTATCATTGCAGTACCGACACCTCACCGTGCTGACCATACGGCTGATTTAACATACGTGGAATCTGCAACAAAAGCGATTGTGCCATTTTTGAAAAAAGGAAACACAGTTATTGTTGAGTCAACGATTCCGCCTCGGACAATTGATGATGTAGTGGCACCTTTACTAGCTGAAGCAGGATGGAAACCCGGAGAAGATATTTACTTGGCTCATTGCCCGGAACGCGTATTGCCAGGTCGTATCTTAATTGAATTAGTAGAAAACACACGTATTGTAGGCGGCATTAACAAAGTATCCGCACAAAAAGCAGCAGATGTATACCGCAGTTTCGTTACAGGAGATATTTTATTAACGAGTGCAGTTAGTGCGGAAATGTCCAAGCTTATGGAAAATACGTATCGTGATGTAAATATTGCATTGGCAAATGAATTGGTTAAGATTTCAGAGAAGCTTAACATTGATGCATTAGAAGTTATTCAGCTGGCAAACCATCATCCACGTGTGAATCTTCATCTTCCAGGACCAGGTGTAGGCGGACATTGTCTGGCTGTTGATCCATACTTTATTATTGAAAAAGCACCAGAACAATCCGTGCTTATCTCAAATGCACGGCAGATCAATAATTCTATGCCGGCATTTGTGGTAGAGCAGGTGAAACGTCTGCTTCCTCAGAGTGACTCAAAAGTAGCAGTATTTGGCTTAACCTATAAAGGGAATATTGATGATGTGCGGGAAAGTCCGGCAATGGATGTATTGAGCCTGCTGCAATCTGAAGGGTATAAATTAGGTATTCACGATCCACACGTGCAGCAAGAACAAGTAAACTTCCACCTTTCTTCATTTGAAGAAGCTATTCAAGGTGCAGAGTGTATTCTTGTTTTAACGGACCATAATGAATTCAAAAAGCTAGAAGAAGAGAAACTAGTTCAACTTATGAAAGAGCCTCTTGTTTTTGATACGAAAAACTGTGTTCTTATCGAAAACAATAATATTGAGTATATCAACTTTGGCAAGCTGAATTTGAAGAAGGTGCTTACATTTGAATCTTAAAATATTTTTAAAGACTAGAAATAAAGGATATAGTAATGAAACGACTATTTGACTTTGTATGTTCATTTGTAGGCATTGTTCTATTATCACCAATCATTTTAATTACAGCCCTCTTAATACGTATTAAACTTGGTTCGCCAATTGTTTTCAAACAGCAACGTCCTGGCTTGCATGGCAAACCTTTTTTTGTGTATAAGTTTCGGACGATGACGGATGAACGAGATGAGTTTGGCGATTTGCTTCCAGATCATATTCGGTTAACTTCATTTGGTAAGCTGCTACGGAAGCTAAGTTTGGATGAGTTGCCGCAGTTGTTTAATGTGCTGAAAGGGGATATCAGCTTGGTTGGCCCGCGCCCGTTATTAATGGAGTATTTGGGGCTTTATACGCCGGAACAGTCGCGTCGTCATGAAGTACGCCCAGGCATTACCGGCTGGGCGCAGGTGAATGGGCGCAATGCAATTTCTTGGGAAGAAAAGTTTCGCCTGGATGTCTGGTATGTGGAGAACCGGTCGTTTTGGCTGGATTTGAAGATTTTAATGATGACAGTGATGAAAGTGTTTAAGTCGGAGGGTGTCAGCCAGCAGGGGCATGTGACCATGACAAAGTTTACAGGAGCGAAAAAAGATAAGTTTGACGCAAAATAGCCTTATGAATTGAAGTGTTATAAAATGGCGGTTGAAAGAGCCGGAGAATCATGACAAAGCGAAGAGGCGGTGAGGGAGTGCAAAAAATCGTTGTGATTGGGCACGGAGGCCACAGCAAAGTAGTACAGGATGTAATCCGTTCATTAGATGATTATGAATTGATTGCTATATTAGATGATCAGTATACAAGTATTTCTTGTCAAGATGGTATACTGTTTGGGCCGGTTTTACACGCAGAGAAACTGGCGATAGACGCTGAAATTGTGTTTACCATTGCAATTGGAACCAACCGGGTTCGTGAAAAGATTGCAAAAGAGCTGCTTGATTACGGTGTTACATTTGGAACGCTTATTCATCCTTTTTCGTTTATTAGTCCGTCTGCACATATTGGTCCCGGATCAGTTGTCATGCCAGGAGCTGTTATCAACGCAGATACGGTAATTGGCTCCCATGCTATCATCAACTCTGGTGCCATTGTGGAGCATGATAATGTTATTGGAGACTATGCACATGTTTCGCCAGGAAGTATTATGACCGGCAACGTAACTATTGGGACGGGTGCTCATGTTGGTGCCGGAGCGAAAGTAATACCAGGAAAAACGATTGGCGATTGGACAGTGGTTGGTGCCGGAGCAGTGGTCATTCATGATATACCATCTGAACAGACCGCCATTGGTGTACCTGCTGTAGTTAAATCTAAAGGATTAATAAATTAATTTTATCGGTTAATATACAGACTTTAGTTTTTTCCTTAATAAGGTATAGTAACCTTCTTTATTAAGAGGGTTACTTTTTGAAGTTTCTGCCCTGCAGAAGCTTTATTTTTTAGGAGTGTGATAAAGATGGCAGATTCATCAAGAATATACTTATCATCGCCTCATATGAGCGGGCGGGAGCAGCTGTACATAAATGAAGCATTTGACCAAAACTGGATTGCACCGCTTGGGCCGAATGTTGATAATTTTGAACGAGAGCTGGCGGCGTACACAGGTGTGGAAGATGCGGCCGCGGTCAGTTCAGGGACAGCAGCCATTCATTTAGCGTTGCGTCTATTGGGTGTAGAGGCAGGGGATGCCGTGTTTTGCTCAAGCCTTACCTTTATTGCAAGTGCGAACCCAATTTTATACCAGGGCGCTGAGCCAGTATTTATTGATTCAGAACCAGATACATGGAATATGTCTCCAGATGCACTGGAGCGTGCATTTAGCGAGGCAGAGGTGCTTCCAAAGGCCGTGATTGTGGTAAATTTGTATGGTCAGAGTGCGAAAATGGATGAAATTATGGCGATTTGTGACCGTTATGGTGTTCCGGTTGTGGAAGACGCTGCAGAATCACTTGGAGCAGAATACAAAGGCAAAAAAAGCGGATCGTTCGGCAAATTTGGAGTCTTTTCATTTAACGGGAATAAAATTATCACGACCTCAGGCGGCGGCATGCTTGTGTCCAATGATGTGAAAGCACTTCGGAAAGCACGCTTTTTGGCTACCCAGGCTCGTGATCCAGCCCCTTATTATCAGCATAGCGAAGCGGGCTATAATTACCGGATGAGCAATCTTCTAGCCGGCGTGGGACGTGCGCAGCTTGAAGTGCTGGATGATCGTGTAGGTGCCCGCCGTTCGGTGTTTAACCGTTACGTAGAAGCATTTGGTGAAGCAGTGGGCTTTGATTTTATGCCAGAAATGAATGGTACGAAACATAACCGTTGGCTGACGACATTGACGATTGATCCGGAGAAAGCAGGCTTTACACCGATGCAATTAATTGACCGCCTGGCGGAATACAACATTGAAGCACGTCCCGTCTGGAAGCCGCTTCACTTGCAGCCGCTGTTTGAAGGCGTAAAATATTATTCGCATACGCAAGAGCATAGTGTATCGGATGAATTGTTTGAAAAAGGTGTATGTCTTCCGTCCGGTTCTAACATGACAGAAGAACAGCAGGAACGTGTTATTTCAGTGATTCAGGAAATGCTAGAGCGTGTTAAAGTTTCAGAATGATTTTTTAATAAAATCCAGCCGTTTGAAAGAACGGCTGGATTTTATTTTATTTGGATATGAACTTTAGTACGGTGTTTTGTTAAAGGAAGGGAGCGGTCATGAAGAGCATTATAAAATGGTGCTTGCTTGCGATAATTAGTGCTATATTTCTGTTGCCGCTCGCTCGATTTTATCTGGTTGTAGATGAAGAGCCGGAAAAGGTGGATACCATTATTGTGTTAAGTGGAGACGCGGGACGATTAAAGAAAGCAGCAGCCTTGTATGATAAAGACTATGCAGATAAGATCCTCCTTTCAAATGCAAAAGAAGCGGGAACGACAGCGGAAGAAGCTGTAGCGTTTGGTGTAGCAGAACAAGATCTTGTGTTGGAGGAAGAAGCGACCAGTACATATACAAATGCGTTATATACAAAAGAGATAATGATAGAGAAGGGACTTGATTCTGCCATTGTGGTTTCTTCTGACTATCATATGCGGCGGGTCAAGCTTGTATTTGATCAAGTATACAAGGAAAGTGGCATTAAGCTGACTTATGTATCATCATTGCGCAGTAATGGTGCCTGGTACTTGGATAAAAGGAATATTGGTTTGACGGCAAAGGAGTTTGTAAAACTGCCGGGGTATGTATTGAGGCTGTATAAATTTGTGGACTTGGAAGGGTAGAAAGAATGGAGAATCAGAGCATGGTAAGTGTATACATATAACTATGAGCACTGCAACTATCTGGATTATAATGTAATTATTTTTGCTTCTACAAAAGAGAAAAGGAGCCAGCTTGACGATTCAGTATTGTACATAGAGCTGCCGATATCAATCCTACTCAAAGTATAGATGGGTCATGAAACTAAAGTGAAGTTAATAAAATAGGGCTGTTTGGAATAACTAGAACCGCCCTTTTGTATTTTGAAAAACACTATTGTAAGCGTTTTCAAAATGTGTTAAAATAAGAAGACCAATATAATTATGAAAGAGAACAAAAGGTAGAATAATGTTATATTTTGTCGGTATTTGTCGTATGATAAAAGCAACAAATTGTACGAAAGGGCAAAGCCATTGAAAAGTGGTGACGCAAAACTATAGGGGCTAACAAGAAGAGACTTTATGCCAGCCAGTTGCCAAATCCGAGCCTCTGTACAGTTTAGAATGGAGGGAAACGAATGAAACAGTATGTAAAGCTGCCGAAAATTATGTTAATTCTCATTATTGCCTGGCACAGACATGAGTACTTAAAGTATGAGTATTTAGAATTAGGCTGTCTGAATAAAAAAATCCGAAAAGAACTTGAAGAAAAGAAAAAGCATCATTATAACAAGTATGTTGAGTGGTCTTTAAATGCTGGCATTCATCCCGTAATCCGCTGAAGTGTGAAGAGGCCAAGAAGCTAGCTGGCTGATTAAATGAAAAATTCTGCACTCGTTGAAGAAAAAAGTTCATCCATAAAAAAGTGGATGGCTTTTTTTATTTTACTTAATCATTTATCTATTCTAAATTGTTTCTTTTAATGTATCAGCTGCTTCAGTTTTATTTATTCTTTATTTCATAATACTGAGTCACTATTTTTTAAAGGTCGGTAAACGGTCAAGTGGCATTAATATTAAATTATTTCATTCTATTTAAGCAGAGCTAGTAAACAATTCTTACTTAAATACAATTGGCGCTATTTTTTAGGTTTAGTTCAATTGTTTTATGCCAAACCGATAGACTGATATTAATAATGTACTAGTAAGTACTCTTGGATCCCTGTCCAGATGTATGGTTGCTTTTGTTTCTGTAAATAGCAATCTCAAAAAGCTATAATAACAAATGGTATTTCTCTTTATAAGTAAAGGATGATTCTATGAATATTAATAAAATTCATCATGCAGCAATTATTTGTTCAAACTATAAACGATCAAAAAAGTTTTATACTGAAATATTGGGTTTGGATATTATTGCAGAAACATACAGAGAGGAGCGAGACTCCTTTAAATTAGATTTACGTGTGGGAATGGCTGACCAGATTGAGTTATTTTCTTTTCCAGGCGCTCCTAAGCGGCCAAGCTACCCAGAAGCACAAGGGCTGCGTCATTTGGCGTTTGAGGTGGGGGATATTGATGAAACGATTCGTGAGCTGGAGAAGCAGGGGGTAATGGTAGAGCCGATTCGCGTAGACGAAGGAACGGGTCAGCGTTTTACGTTTTTCCATGACCCGGATGGCCTTCCGCTCGAATTGTACGAAAAAATCTAACTTTCATTTAATTTTTGCTCTTTCTGGCTATACTATTGCAAGGATATCTAGAGAGGTGATAAAAATGAATCGTCAGCAAGAAGAAGGCTCCACTTTGAAAGGCTTGGGATGGGGTATCGGGCTCAGCATTCCGCTTTGGATTTCCTTTTTCGGATGGTTAAAAATTTTTGGTGTTTTTTTGTAAAAAGAACACTTTCTCAATAGGATATTAATGGTAAAATAAAATAAAAGTAAGACAGAGCTTCCGTAAAGAAGCTCTGTTTTTGGTTTAGTAAAAAAGGAACGCGCCTGTTTATAAAGGTCCGATAAAGCTATTGATCAGGAAGTAATCGCCGTTTAACGGAACAGCTCGATGAGTAAACGAAGGAAAGGCAGCAGCTCATGCGAAAGATCATACAGTATACTTTTTACATAGTAATGGGTTTTCTGCTCCTTCTTCCGCTGGCACGAATGTTTCTTGTCGTTGATGAACAGCCAACGGAAGCGGAGGTCATTATCACACTTAGTGGTGATGTGGGACGATTGGGAAAAGCAGCAGATTTGTATCATAAAGGCTATAGCAACAAGGTAATGCTGTCTAATGCGGCTGAACCAGAAACAACGCCAGAGGAAGCCGTAACGCTTGGCGTACCAAAGCAGGATCTTTTGTTAGAAAAAGAAGCAACTAGTACATACACCAATGCGCTTTATACAAAAGAACTTATGGTTGAGCAAGGATTTGATTCAGCCATTGTCGTTTCATCTGATTATCATATGAGGAGGGTAAAGCTCATTTTTGACCAAGTTTTCAAGAACAGCGGGATTGAGCTGACTTATGTATCGTCACTGAGGAATGATCAAGCATGGTATCGTGACAAGGAAAACATTCGTTTTACACTAAAAGAGTTGATCAAGCTGCCCGCTTATGGGCTTCGGCTATATAAATGGATTGATATGGAGGGATGATGAAGATGAAAAAGTGGATCAGTGTAATAGGGGTTGTTGTACTCCTTATAGCTTTGGCGGCTATTTGGTCGCCAGGCAAAGAAAAGCAGGAGCAGACAGAGCAGGCTGCCCAGGAAAACAAGCCAGTCGCTGAACAAATTGACTCTGTTAAAGAGCATGTAGAAGAAAAGGAAGCTAAAAGCAACGAAACAACATCTGATGAAACGTCTGAAGCGGCAGCTGCCAAACCAGTGGAGGAGACGGCTCCTCAAGTGACAGAGATCCCGGCTGAAGCCAATGAGCTGCTGAAGGAAGCAGAAAAAGCAGGGACAGCTTCGGAAGAAACGCGAGCACCAAAAGCGGAAACAGGTTCAACGGGTACAGATGCCGAAACCGGCGGTCTGCATTTTGCGTCCCGAGAAGAAGCGATGCAGTTTGTCTTTAGCCGCTTCTCTCAACAGGAAATCGCGCTTTATAACAAGGTTTCTGCCAACGGGTTGACGGCGGAGCAGCAGCAAATGGCTCTTCAAATTGCTTATTCCCGTTTTAGTGCGGAAGAAATTGCGGCGATTGAGGCAGCACTAAAGTAAAGCTAACAGGCAAAGAAACGAAATTTGTCGAACGAATAACCTTACTTCAATGAAAGTTAAGTTTTATAATGGTATTATCATCCATTACTGGCAAAGGAGAAGAAGATGTCTAAACACTTTCCGTTGATCCTAGCTATCGTTTCAACTATTTCCGTCTTGCTTGCAGGCAAGTGGCACTATGACAACAAAATCGAAGTGCAGGGTCAGACAGCTTATGCGGCTTACAAACAGAAAGCGGAGCAAAAAGAACTGCTTGATTCTTTAGATCCGAAATTGAATCCAGATCAGCCTCTTGTCGATTATCTTCAGTATAAGTCCCTGACACAGGATCAGGTGGCAATCTCACTGCTTGGCAGCAGCGGAACCGCTGGTATCGGAGCGAGTGGTCCGCCATACACCTGGGGAAATCGTCTCGAAGCACAACTGCACTCTTTAGGGAAAGATTTTCAGAAAATACACATACATACGCATGGATTTCCCGAATACTCCACAGCCCGGTTGGTGAAAGAAGCAAAAGTCAAAAGCGTCATTGGCGACAATCCAGATCTGGTTATAGTTGAAACCGCCCTTTTTCATAATTACGACCAGCATGTATCGATGGACGAAACAAAAGAGAATATCGACGCAATCGTTCGTTCTATACAAAAAAACGCACCTGAAGCCAAAATCCTTCTCACGTCATCCAACCCGATATCAATCGTTTCAGAAGAAAGAACAGAAAATCATGTAGGCTATACCTATAACGATTATACGAGAGAACTTACTAGGCTTACGAAAGAGAAAAGGTGGGCTTACGTGAATATCCACAACGAAATGGAAGCCCGTCTGGCTGCAGAGAACAAAAAGCTGTCGACGATTTTAACGCAAGGCATGTATCCAAATGATGACGGGTACTTGCTATGGGCAGAAATGATATTTGCCCATATGACAAAATAGGTGTACCGTGCAGAAGGGTGAATAAAGGATAAGTCTACTGAGGATTGAATGGGAAAACCTATAAGAAATAAAGCACCTGGAACATGTTGGTTCCAGGTGTTTTTTGTATGCAGGAGCTTATGTTTAAAAAGTTGAATTTTTATTGAATTAAAAAATAGCCTGGGAAATGTCCGCTGAAGAGAAAAAGAGATCGTTCAAACCATTCTAAGATCT
Organism: Domibacillus sp. 8LH; assembly: GCF_038806185.1. Taxonomy (NCBI): domain Bacteria; kingdom Bacillati; phylum Bacillota; class Bacilli; order Caryophanales; family Bacillaceae; genus Domibacillus; species Domibacillus sp. 8LH. The sequence continues at coordinate 403,760 of NZ_JAVJNG010000002.1, forward strand.
CCTCTATAAAATAAGAGTGATGAATTCTGGTGATTCACTCTTTTTTACATAATATGCTCCTTTTTTCGAAAACAATAAAATTTTGATCAGAAAAATACATGTACAAAGGAGAAACGATCAACTATAATAAAAAAAAGTAAAAAATGAATCAATATTCTGATAATTTAATCGTAGGTGAGCGGCTATGATCACAAAGCAAAGACACAACCTGATGCTTGAAATGATCAGGGACAAAAAAACCGTCAGTATTTCACAGCTGGCAAAAGAGCTGGGCATCTCTAATGTAACGGCCCGGCGCGATGTCGAGTTTCTGGAAAAGCAGTCTAAGAATGTGATTCGAATCAGGGGAGGGGCTGAATGGAAAGCAGACCTGCCGGATTATTCAACAAAGGATTTGAACGATCGTTTTCAGCAGCAATACGAAAAAAACAGATCTGAAAAGCAGCAAATTGCTCAGAAAGCATCATCTCTTATCAAACAAAATGAAAGCGTTATCATTGATGCAGGATCGACCACCTTTCATCTCGCCCAAAGTCTCGATTCGCAAAAAAGAATCACCGCTTTTTTAACGGCAGTAAATATTGCCGAGGCGCTTGAAGAAAAAGAAAACATTACAAAAGTATTGATGGGCGGCATTTTTCGTTCAAGGACAACAACGATTGTCAGCTCTGTTTTAAAGGACAGCTTGAGTACTTTATATGCGGATAAGGTATTTATCGGTGTATCAGGCGTGTCGCTGGAAAAAGGCTTTACGTGCCATGATTTATTAGAAGTCGAGGTAAAGAGAATGCTTGCCCACTCTGCTCGGGAGGTCTACTGGCTAGCTGATTCTTCAAAAATAAACTCTATTGCCTCATTTCAGGCTCTAGACTTGGAATCTCATCATACCATTATTACGGATGACAAGGTTGAGTCTTCTATTCTTGAACAATTGCAGCGAAGAGTGAATGTGATGATTGCTGAAAGGAGGTGAGAACGTGACGAACATGCTGATCGCACAATCAGGCGGGCCGACAGCGGTGATTAATCAATCATTGTATGGAGCCGTTTCGGCTGCTGTGGCAAATCCAGCGATCCATCATGTGTACGGCTCCTTGAATGGAGTGGAAGGTCTGCTGCACGAACGGATGGTGCTGCTTGACGGTGAGCTGGGTACGCTCGAGAAAGCGGCCGGGCAGCCAGGAGCTCTACTCGGTGGATCAAGATATGAATTAATCGAAGGGGATATGGAGCGGATCATCCGCAAAATGGATGAACGGGATATTCGTATTTTCTGCTACATAGGCGGAAACGGCTCATCCAGAACCGTTCAAGCGCTTCACCATTACGCACAATCCATCCGGAAAGACATGGTGTTTGTGCATATTCCAAAAACGATTGATAACGATTTGTTTGGCACAGATCACACGCCCGGCTACGGCAGTGCCGCCAAGTTTTTAATTCAGTCCATTCAATGGATTGGGGCAGATATGGACTCTTTAGGCACGTATGATCAAGTTGAATTGATTGAAGTGATGGGAGGAAATTCAGGCTGGCTGGCGGCTGCGAGTGCTTTTGGCAAAGAAAGGCTGGATCAATTTCCACAGCTGATTTACCTGCCGGAAAAAACGCGGACACTTGACCAATTCCTGCAGGAGATTGAAAGCCATTACCAGAAGTTCAAAAAGCTCATGGTCATTGTGCCAGACCATTTCCAAGTGGGCGGCATCCGCTCTGCGTCTTCGGCTAACAAAAAAAGAAAAGGCTATAACGGCGGCATCAGCCATACGCTGTCGAGTGAGATTGTGGATAAGCTCGGCTACAAAACAAGGCTGACCAATCCCGGCTCCTTATATAGAAGCGCTTTTGGTCTGGCCTCCCAAACGGATCTTCAGGAAGCAAAGCTTTTAGGAGAAAGGGCCGTTGAAGCAGCGCTTGGCGGTTCGTCCGGTGTAATGATGAGCTTAAAGCGGCTGCAGGATGACCCGTACTGTTGCGCGGTCGAAGCGGTGCTACTGAACGATATTGCCGGAAAAGAAAGGACGCTTCCTTCTTCTTATTGGGATGATCAAGCTCAAATGGCTACTCCAGCATTTCAGAATTATTTACGGCCTTTAATCGATTTCGATATTATGAAACCGCTTACCATTTCACGTAAATCATTTTAACATTGAGGGAGATGAACCTTTTGAAGAAAAAATGGTTTTCAACGCTCTTTGCTGTTTCTTTATTAATGACTGCATGCTCCCCCCCTTCAACATCCAATACAGCCGGTTCTGAACCAGAGCAGGAAGCATCCAAAAGCGACGACGGAAGAACACAGGTGCGCTGGATGCAGCACTGGGTAAATGAACAAGGTCCCGACAAAATCAACGAAGTAAAAGCCGCTTTTGAAAAACAACACCCAGATATTGAACTCATCATTGAAGATATTCCTTTTGCACAAGAGCATGACAAGCTCTTATCCCTGGATTTAGCGGGTATGCCGCCGGATGTCATTACGGCTTCGGGCGCCTGGGTAACAGAGTTTGCGGATGCGGGTATGATTGACCCGATTGATTCGTATATCGAGAAGCTGCCGGAAGATTACCAGGCGGCCATTGAAGGCCCGATGACACAGCCGTGGAAAGGTAAGCGCTACGGCATTCCGATTACGAACGGAAACATTGCCCTGTTTTATAATAAAAAGCTTCTTGAAGAAGCAGGCGTAGAGCCGCCGAAAACGTGGGACGAGTTTTTAGCTGCCTCGATTAAATTAACGGATACGAGCAAAAATCAATATGCGCTGACAGGTAACCTGGCTGCAGAGCCGCCAACGGTTATTTCTTACGAGGTATTCCCGTTTATCCTTCAAGCTGGAGGCAAAATTATCGAAAATAACCGGGCGGCTTTTAATACTCCAGAAGGCGTAAAGGCACTCGAGTTTTATAAGTCGTTAGTGAAAGAACACAAAGTCACAACGCCTGGGGAATTGAGTGCAGGCGAAAAAGAAAAACGGGCGAACTTCTCAGCAGGAAATGTGGCTTTTATGTTTGAAGGCCCATGGGGCGTTAAAATTCAAGAAGGCTTAAACCCCGATTTAGAATTTGGTGTCGTGCCTCTACCAGCTGGTGAACAAACAGGCACGATTGCGCAGGGCTCGGTCCTGACTCTGGCATCAAAAGGGAAAAACAAAGAAGCAGCCTGGAAGTTTATTGAGTTTATGGGCAGCGCAGAAGGACAGCTGCTGTGGGATAAAGCGACAAACTTCTTCCCGTACAATAAACAAACGATGCAGGACCCTTATTTCCAGGAAGATCCGTACTTGAAGGTGTTTATCGATCAAGCGGAAACGGCAGATCGGGTAGAAGTTATCGATAACTTCCTGCCGCAGGCAAATGATTTAAGAAAGCAATTTACGATTGAGGTGCAAAACTATTTAACAGATAAAAAGACAGCGAAGGAGGCTTTGGACGATGCAGCGACCTATTGGAATGCAGCGTTTGAAAAAGCTGAGCAGTGATGGTCTGCGGGGGCTCTCAAAGAGCCTCCCCTTTCTGAAAAGTAACGAGGAGCCGGCAGGGAATCAAGCAAAGAACCTGCAGCAATTCTTCGTAAAAGTTTCCTTTATTATGCCGGCGATGACGCTTTTGATTCTGTTAACAGGCTATCCGCTTTTCCAGGTGATTCAAATGAGCTTTTATGATTACACGGACAAAGCGAATCCGGTTTTTGCCGGTTTGGCGAATTACAGCCACTTTATCGTCGACCCGCTGTTTTGGAACGCCCTAAAAAATACAGTCATTTTTACTTTTACGAGCGTGCTTCTTGGGCTGACAGCCGGCATGACCTTCGCTCTTTTATTAAACCAGCCAATCAACTCGAAATTTCGTGGCGTTTTCCGGGCGCTGCTCATGTTTCCATGGCTGACTTCTTCTACCGTCGTGGCTGCGATTTTTATGCTCATGTTTAATCCATTCGGACTTGTCAACTACTTGCTGAAAGGAATTGGACTGGAGACGATTTCGCAGACAGCGTGGCTAAGCAATGAAACAACCGCTCTTTTTGCCGTCATTATTGCCAACGTATGGCGCGGTTTTCCGTTTATGATGCTGATGATTTTAGCGAGCCTGCAGACCATTTCGCACGATTTATATGAAGCAGCCGATATTGACGGCGCTGGCTTTTTTCAAAAGCTGTTCTACATTACGATTCCCCAGATTAAAAACATCATCTTAACCGTAGCGGTGTTAGAATTTATCTGGAATTTCCGCTCTTTTGATCTTGTTTTTCTCATGACAGGCGGAGGACCGGTAAATTCAACCGAAATTCTATCCACATACGTATACCATTATGCATTTAGAACACTTGACTTTGGCTATGCATCTGCGACCGCTATTTTCATGCTGATGATCATGATTGTGATTTCCTCATTGTACATTCGGGCATCGATTCGAAAGGAGAGAGCGTAAGATGACAAGCAGGCCGCAATACACAACGTATGCTGCTTTAATCGTACTGGGAAGCATCGCGCTTCTTCCGATTTTTTGGATGGTCAGTGTGTCTTTCAGGGCCAACACCGAGGTGTTCTCCATGCCGCTGTCGATCCTGCCGCAAAACTGGACGCTGGAGGCGTTCGGAAAGGTGTTTGAGAATGCAGAGCTGATGAAGCTGTTTGTAAACAGCTATATTATAGCTCTGTCCGTGACGTTTGTTTGTCTTTTGTTTGCTGCATTGGCGGGCTACGGATTTTCCAGATTTCAATTTAAAGGGAAGAGAGCTGCCATTACATACATTTTGGTGACACAAATGTTCCCGATGGTGCTTCTCGTCATCCCATACTTTCTGTTTATTACCCGTGTTGGCCTGTACAACAGTTATTTTGCTCTTATTCTGGCTTACACATCATTTGCGCTGCCTTTTTCCATTATGATGATGCGTGATTTTATCACCACGATTCCGTATGAACTGGACGAAGCAGCTAAAATCGATGGCTGCGGCCCTTTCCGGACGTTCTTCCATATTATTCTTCCGCCAAGCCTGCCAGGGTTAATTGCCACGGGTGTGTATACCTTTATCCTGGCTTGGAATGAATTTTTATTTGCGATCGTGCTCACGAATTCGATTAGTGTCCGGCCGCTTACGATCGGGATCGGCATGTTGATTGGGGAGTTTACGACCGAATGGAATGCGTTGATGGCCTTGTCTTTCATGGCCAGTGCACCGCTTATCGTTGTATTCCTTTTCGTTCAAAAGTATTTCCTGCAAGGTTTAACAGCTGGAAGTGTAAAGTAAGTGAATGACTTATAATCTTTATAAAAGGAAGAACTGGGTGTTTAGAGAAATATCCCAGTTCTTTTTTTGTTGGTTTGAGCTATAGGTAAATGGAAAGGGATGATTCGAATATGCTGAATGCTTTATGCTTATTTGAATAGCCTGGCCGTCGTATTAGACAGGGGTGTCACAATTTGTCGATAGAAAAATGTGGATTTTTTTAGAATTTGTAGGATAATAGACTTATAGGTTGTCTCAGTATCAAAATAAATGCTGCAGCGTTTCAAGCGGGTTTTATAAGAAGCAATGATTGGATCTTTAGAGTCATAAAAAAGTTTCGATGACCTTACTTTCTCATAAAAGGCCATCCATCTCAATTTTCGCTTATTTTGTTCTTTATAAAGAACTATTTTACTATAATAAAAACACGATACAGAACAAAGGGCTGAATGGTGCTTCTGCCTGCAGATAAAAGGGATGAATCAAGGCGTCAGAAACCGAATCAGCAGTGGGGAAAAGATGTAACTGCGGTTGTCACATTTTGTATGTATTTGATTGATTTATTTACTTTTTTATTCATTAACTATGATAAAAGTACTATATTTCCGTATATTTTTAAACATTTACAATTAATACATTTTTAATTCGAAGAAAGTAGAGGGGCAGCGATGAAAGCAGTGTTTGGAGAACGGGAAGCGATTCAGAATCGGCTTCATCAAATTGACCAAACAGAAAGAGAGATTAGACGGTATTTTGATCAGGAACGAAAGCAGTTGGAACTCAGGCTGGCGATGATGGAACTGCCGAATGCAAAAAAGAGAGCCGGCAGTGTAAAAGAACGGCGGCGGTCAGCGTATGTAGAATATTTGCAGGAAGTGATTGTGGCGTATTTAAAAGAGGAAAAGCGTCCTGTCCGCGGCTTTGCGGTTCAGCAGTTTGTGAAGGATCAGACCGGCCACCATATTGGCAATATGAGTGCATTTATGAATGCGCTGATGCCAAAACACGAAGAAGTCCGCAAGCTCGGGCGCGGTATGTATGTATACGAGAAAAAAGTGTTGTCGCACGTGTAAGGTAAAGCAAAATAATGGTTTAAATCGAGAGAAAGCGCACAAAATGAGTTCTTATAGTTACGAAATAATGCAAAGAAATTTATTGTTTTTTAGTAACTTAAATAGACCAAAAGTTACTCGTTTATAGTATAATATGGAACAGTATGAAATGTTAGGAAACAATATCTGTAGTTTCCTAGGAGGGAACGGGATCCATTTTGAGCGGAAGATTTACTGAACAACAAGCGATTAAAACGAGACTAAGCCAAATTGGTCAAATGGAAGCACAGATGCTGGAAGCAATGCAGGAAGAGCGGGACGAGCTTTTAAAAAGGCTGCAAGAGCTGGAAAACAGTGAAGGCAGGAAGAAGGAGCATACAGTAAGCCGCCGCCCGAGAGAAAATGTACATGAGCTGCGCGAGGTGGCCGTTGCCTATTTAAAAGAAAGAAAGGAACCGGTTCGTGCAGTGGAAATTCAGGAGTTTGTCGAACGAGCGACCGGAAAGCGTATTTCAAACATGAGTTCCTTTATGAAAGCATTAGAGCCCGAGTATGACCGTGTTGTACGGCTGGGCCGCGGCTTATATATTTATGAGTACGGAGTAAAATAGGAAAAAGCCGCCTCTAAATGAGGCGGCTTTTTTCGTGCTGGGTATCCAGCGGAATCGAGATCGTTACACGGGTGCCATGGTCCAGCTGGCTTTTCACGCCAATAGCCCAGCTGTGCTGCTGCATGATTTTGAAGGTAAGCATTAACCCGAGGCCGATACCTTTTTCTTTATTGGAATAAAACGGCTCGCCAAGCTTTGGAAGCCGCTCTTCAGCAATACCTACCCCTTCATCGATCACTTCGATACAAATCGTGTTGTCCAGTTTTTTTAAATGAATGGACAGAAGCCCTCCTGCTGGCATTGATTCAATTCCGTTTTGAAGAATGTTAAACAGCGCTTTTTTAATGCTTTCCTGGCTGCATGAAATAGACGGAACCGGTTCGAAATCAAATTGGATGTTTACCCGGCTCATAATCGCCTGTGTATCCAGCAGGGAAATGATCGATTGCAGCAGCTTGATTAAATCTGTTTCGACACAGGGTGAGGCTGTTGGCGCTGCCAGCAGGGAAATTTCATCGACAAACGCTTCAATCCGGTCCACTTCTCCGCTCATAAGAGAAAGATATTCGGGCTTGCATGTTCCTTCTGTTTGCATGAGCTGTAAAAATCCTTTGACTGCAGTGAGCGGATTGCGGATTTCATGCGTGATACCGGCCGCCATTTTTCCGGCGGACACTAAAATTTCAGCGCGAAGCAGCCGCTTTTCCAGTTCTTTTTGCTCCGTAATATCCCGCAGGTGAACCGCCCAGTTGCTCTGCTCCTGGCTGTCAGTGAAGATCGGCGTGATGGAAAGCATCATATGATACGCTTTTCCATCGTTGGAGATGCGGATCGTTTCCAGGGCAGACCGTTTTTTCTCGTCGTCCGAAGCAGCGGCCGGCGCATGGACGATGCGGTCATGATACTGCTGCATTTGCTCGACCAGGTGGGGTGGAATCGATGGGCAGCTGAAAATATTTAAGCCTTCTAACTCATCCTTTTGCCAGCCGAGCATATGGGAAAATGCTCGATTGGCTAACATGATCGTTCCGTCCAGATCCAGCAGCAGAATCGGGTCCCGATTGTGCTCAATAAAAGAGGCAGAAAGCTCATTTAATGGGTGCATCTTTTTCACTCCATTGCTTATTTTTTGCTTTTTTGAGTTTTCTGAACACAGGAATGTTTTTTCGGTACGTTTATTGATTAAATCATACAGGAAAGCATCGTTATTTGGAACTGCCCTTTTATTATTGGACGGTGCGTTTTCTATTGTTTTTCCTGTAGAAATGATGGTTAAAAAAGAATGGGCTGTTATAGATATATAGCATTAAGCCTTCTATTGGTGAAACTAGTGCTAATTACACCTATTGTTAAGAAAATAGACTGTTTATTTTTTCCTTTTTGGATATGTATCTTTTTTGTTTATATTTTTTCATTCCTTCCTGTAGGCGGGTTTTAAAATTCCTGTTTCTGTGAAATCCTATATTTACAGTGTGTGTAGTGGATTCATTGCATGGTGGCAGAAAATTAAATTACTTTAAATGAATATCATTCAAAATATAAGAGATTTTTTAGCGGTATAGGTCGAAAGTGTGTTTTTGGAAAGGACACAAAAAACCTTATAACGACGCGGTTTGTTGGAAATTGTCGAACGAATATACCTATATTCTTAGGGTTTTTTGCTTTATAATAAAGACAACACGAACGTTGTGCGAAAGGGCAAAATCGCTGAAAAGTGATGACGCAAAACTATAGGGGCTAAAGAAAATCTATGCCAGCCAGTTATCGAATACGGTCTCGGACACTCATCTAAAGGAGGGCATCTATTATGCCGTTATACAGTATGAAGGAGATCTGGACGCCGCTAAAATGGGTAGGCATCAAATTCTTTAAAACACTGGATGAAGGAAGCTTCTACATGAAGGTAGGAAGCCGTCCAAGAAAAAGAATCAACTAACCGGCAGGCGTTGACGGCTAAGATAGTTAGTTAGCCACGAAAACGTAGAATGGGTCACGAAAACAAGAAAATGGTCAAGAAAAAACCGCCCCGGCATACAGGGCGGTTTTTCTTGTTACACTTTAAAGGTACTCGTTAAAGCTTGCAGCTCTTCGGCCATGGAAGCAAGCGATGCGGAAGACGATGAAATTTCCTGCATCGCGGCCATTTGGTCTTCCGTTGAAGAAGAGACCTGCTGGGTGCTGGCGGCCGTTTCATGCGAATGAGAGGTTACGAGGCGAATCACTTCTTGAACTTGCTCGGTGCCTGACTGAAGCTGGTTCACAGAGGCGGAGACCGCTTTGATATGGTCCGATACTTCCCGGGCCGCCGCGTGAATGCTTTGGAAAGACTCACCGGAATGATGAACGGATTCGATTCCTGCCGCGACTTCGCCGATCACTCGTTTCATCGATTGAACCGAGCGGGTGATCTCAGATTGGGTAGTGGCAATTAGTCCATTGATCCGGGCCGCCGATTCGGATGACTGCTCGGCTAACGTCCGCACTTCTTCGGCGACAACCGCAAAGCCTTTGCCGTGCTCGCCGGCCCGGGCTGCTTCAATTGCTGCATTCAGTGCCAGCATGTTCGTCTGGCCGGCAATGGTTGTAATAACCTCTGTGAACGTGCCAATTTCGCGTGAGCGCCTGCCGAGCTCTTCAATTACAGAAGCCGTTTCATGTACGGTTTCCTGGATCGTATGCATCTGAGTTACGGCTGTTTGAATCGACGTGCTTCCTTCCTGTGACTTGGAAAGAGATTCACCGGCACTGTGCAGCATTTGCTCGGAGCGTTCAGCGATTTGTCCGACCCCGGCTGACATATCTTCAACCGTCCGCGTCATATCCTCAACGCTTTGCCGCTGCTCATCGGCAGCTGCTGCGACGCCGGCTACCGTGGAGAAAATTTGTTCAGACGCGCTGCTCATTTCCTCGGCATTGGCCGTTAGCTCCTCGGAGGAAGCCGCTACTTGCTCGGTATGCGTAGAGATCTGGGTAATCACATGACGCAGCTGTCCGGTCATTTTGCTGAATGAAGCGGACAAGCGCCCGATTTCATCCTCGCTGTGCAGAACCGTGCCTTCTGTCCGTAAATCTCCTGCGGCCATTCTTTCCGATTGATCCGCCATATCGCGGAGCGGCTTTAACGTCCGTCTCACGATCCAGATGAAAACGGCAGAAAATAATGAGGCAATTAAAAGAGTGCTGACGATCGATTGAACAATATTATCCTTCAGCGACTGCTCGACTTCACTGAGCGTTTTTTGGGCTATAGAAGCATTGGCGAAATAAGGAGCGGTATCGATTTGTGCAGACAGCACGTAAGCCGCTTTTCCATTTTTCATCATAGGATAAAAAATATCCGCTTTTTGCTGGTTCACATGCATCTGCGGCTTTCCGCTTTTCAGCACGGCTCCAATATTGTCGTTTTGGATGGTGTCTCCTTGTTTCCAAAGCGGTTTTTCACCCTCTGCCGTATTTCCTGTTAACACAAGCCCGTCTGGACTGAGCATGTAAATGCCTTTTATCCCATTTCCTTTTTGAATATAGGTTTTTAAGGATGCCTCAAAAATATCGGCATTCATTGCGGCTTCAAGTACGCCGCGTCCATCCGCTCTTGGAACAATCATAAACTTGAAGATTTCCATCGTTTCCTGCTTTAAAATAAGCGGCTCCGCAATAACTGGCGTTTTACCGTCGAGAACCGAGCGGTACGCTTCGTTAAAGGAAAATAAATTCAGCCCAAGTGAAGCTTCCTCCGTAGATTGCGTAAACACACCCTGCCGGTCCGCCAGGTAAAGATCCGTCATGCCGGTTTGTTTGGCGATTGCTTCCAGATCCGCGTTGGTCAGCTGGCGTGCAGTATCCATCTGCTGAAGGGTATAGGCCGCGTTTAACATCGTTTTATCCACCTGTTCTTCAAGCGAAACGAGGTGGTTTGACATATTGGCCGTTAATTCGGTTAGTTCTTCTTCGACACTTTTTTGAGAGTTTTCATTCATATGTACAGCAGCGGCATCCATTTCTTTTTTTAAGGACCGGGACTCGATCCATTGAAGGAGACTGGAGCACGCGAGAAGTAAAACAATCAGCACAACAAGCAAACTAATAATCTTTCTTTGAATGGACAAACATGAAACCTTCTTTCTAAAATGTATATATAGGAAAAATGACCCTCATTTTACCTTGGAATTGAGACATGCCTTTAAAAGAATAGTTGAATTTTCCTGGTCAAGCAATACTTTCTTTTGATTTTCTCTTTTTTAACTTTTTACATTCTCTTCTAGAAGACCGCTATTCTCTTAATCTGCCTATGCTATACTAGTTTCAAAAAGCAGGGAGGTTTTCCATGAAAAGGGTAAGGTTAGGACTGCTGGCACTAATGCTGCTGTTTCCGACGTGGGCACAGGCGGCAGTTACGGATGAGTTTGATGTTTCGAATGGGGTAACGTACACCGAAATTGTAGAGGAAGGAACCGTACCTCAGTCGGTTCGCGTAATGGAAATCGATACGACAGACCCGTACACAAAAGTTCAGGCGGGGGTGCCGGATCCGCTTAATAAGCTGGTGCAGACGTCCAAGCAGGCACTTGCGGCAAGCGAGGAAGGGCATGAAGTGATCGGGGCGATTAACGGTTCGTTTTTTAATCGGGAGCCGATGCCGCTTTATTTTGTCGCGATCGACAACTACTTAGTGAACGGCGGCATGATTGAAACGAGCAAGGATGAGTTTGTCAGCGAGAAAATCGCCTTTAGCATCAACAAAGAAGGAAAAGGACAGATTGACTCTTATTCTACGACTTTTACATATGCGCACAATGGAACGACCGGAACGATGGCCGGCCATAACGGTCAGCGTTATCCGAATACGACGATGGTATATACGCCCAACTTTTCATCCGGTGTAACGACGACTAACCCGTACGGTTATGAAGTCATCGTATCCGGAGCCGGTGACCCGTCGCTTCAGTTTGGCGGCACGTTAACCGGTAAAGTGACGGGCTTCCGCCCATACGGACAAACAGCGGGAGCGGTGATTCCGAAGGACGGCTTTGTTCTGTCCGCGCATGGAACCGAAACGGAAGCACTCCGCAGCATGAAAATCGGTGATACCGTATCCGTGTCGGTCGATGTGGATGAGAAATGGAAGGGAGCTGATTTTATGATCGGCAGCGGGCCGCTGCTTGTGAAAGACGGGAAAGTAGCGCTGACGATGAACCCGAACAGCCCGAAAGCACGCGAGCGAGCACCGCGTACGGCTGTGGCAATTGATCAAACGGGCGAAAAAGTAGCGTTTATTACGGTCGATGGACGCCAGCCGGGCTACAGCACCGGTATGAGTTTATCAGAATTTGCGGCCTACATTCGGTCACTTGGCTATGATCGAGCGCTTAATATGGACGGCGGCGGTTCCACTACGATGCTGGCACGCGAGCCGGGTGATTTTACAGCAACGATTCAAAATAAGCCGTCTGACCCGTGGGGTGAGCGGCCGGTATCAACCTTTTTAATGGCCATTACGACTGCGCCAAAGGGTGTGCCAACGACGATCAATGCGAGCCTGTCATCGGATGCACCGCTTGCCGTTGGGGAAACGGTTGGCGTAAATATTCACTCGATTATGGATGAATACGGAAATCCGGTTAAAGTGGAAAATGTGACGATTACCTCCGATCTTGGGACTGTATCCGGTACAACCTTTACGGCTGCTCGATCAGGTTCTGGATTCATCTCAGTTAAAAAAGGGAATGCCGAGGTAAAACTGCCGATTACCGTTCAAGCGCAGCCGGAAAGCCGGGCGAGTGTACTCGATTCATTTGAAGGCGTCAGCTGGTCGGTTCCGTCTGTCAGTACGTTTTATTATGACGGCAGCCGCTCTCTGAAAGTAGATGGCACTGTTCGGCCAGTCCAGCCGATCGCGCTGTCCAGCAGCCCGTCGTTTGTCAGCCTGCGTGTATACGGACAGGCAGACGGAGCGGAAATAATCGGTACGTTCCTTGATGCAAAGGGAACAGCTCATCAAGCGTCTTTCGGAAGCGTAACATGGAACGGCTGGAAGAATGTGCGCGTACCGGTGCAGGCAGGCTGGACGAAGCTGTCCGCTCTTTCTTCTTCGAAGCCGGGCGTTTATGTGGATTCCTTAAAAGCGGTCTATGGCACTTCGTACAAAGAAGAATTATTCCGTGATGTGCCGGTGGACTTCCGGGCTGAAAGGGATATTGTGTCGCTTGTAGACCGGGCCGTGGTCAGCGGCTTTCCGAACGGCACGTTTGGACCGCAGCAAACCTTAACGCGCGTGCAGGCGGCGATTATGCTGCAGCGTGCGATGAAGCTGCCGACAGACGGTGTGAAAGATCCAGGTTTTTCTGATGTACCAAAGACGTATGCGTTTTATGGAAGCATTGCCGCTGTCACACAGGCCGGGATTATGTTTGGCCGGACAGACGGTACGTTTGATGCGCAGGCAAAGCTGACACGGGCCGAAATGGCTGCCGTTTTAGCACGGGCGCTTAAGCTTCCAGAAGCAAACCGGAATTATTTCCCGGACAATAATGCCGGCACGTTTGCATACAGCTCCGTGAATGCACTGGCTGCATCCGGCATTACGCAAGGATTCCCGGATGGCACGTTCCGGCCGGGTGAACCGATCAAGCGCGCTGACTTCAGCATTTTCTTGAACCGGGGACTAGAAAAAACAAACTAACATTGTGTTGGGCCGGAATCTTGGATGCTGGGCCGGAATATCGGGCGTTTCGGCCGGAAAATACTTTTTCCGGCCCAGGCGAAGCAGATTCCGGCCCAAATGTGACAATTCCGGCCCAGGAAGCGGCTTATCATTTAAAAACGGGCTTATCCAACTGGATAAGCCCGTTTTTTTCGTTATTCAAACCGAAGCGCATGGCTCGGTTTCATTCGTGCTGCTTTGAGAGCAGGATAAATGCCGAACAAACCGCCAATCACAATCGTAGAGCCGAGAGCCAGCTGAATGGCCCATAGTGGGAGGGTCAGTGTAAACGCATCAACGTAGTGATTCCATAGTTCAATAAACGCATAGCCGAGGCCAATGCCAAATAAGCCGCCGATCACACAAAGAAGGAGGGTTTCAAAGAAAAACTGGGCCATAATTTCAAAGGTGGTGGCACCGATCGCTTTGCGAATGCCAATTTCCCGGGTGCGTTCCCTCACAGACATCACCATGACGTTCATAATGCCAGTACCACTGATAAACAGCGCAACAGCGGTAATACCGAGCAGCATCACTTGTAAAATCACGGTCACGTTATCAATGGCTCCAAGCATTTGATCCTGCTTGACCACACTAAAATCGATTTCTTTATGATTTTGTTTGATTGCGGAGAACACCGCACCATCTACTTGATCAATTACATTGGTGCTGTTCGCTTCGACAATCATTTTGTTTAAATACTTCATATCCGTGTTGGCGAGCGCCGTTTCAATCGGCATAACGATGTTGTTATCAGTGCTTGAACCGAGTGTGGCATTCGGTTCGAGTACACCGATAACCGTGTATTCTTTTTCGCCGATTGTCAGCTTTTGGCCGACCAGCGTCTTTTCTTCAGCAGACACAACGGTACCTGCCATCAACGAATCGAGGGCACGCTGCCACCACGTTTTTTCTTGAGGAGCCGAGATTCCCGTGCTTCCAGACTGGGGTTCGGCTGTTTTTCCTAGCAGCGCGTCGTGAATGTTGCTGCCAAGGACAATCACGTTTTTCTTCGACTGCTGTTCTTCCTCTGTAAAAAAGCGTCCTTCTGCCAGGTCAGCGTGCTGAACACGGCTGTATTGATGGGTGCTGCCGACGAGAACGGCCTGGACGTTTTGTTCTCCATACGCTGCTTTCGAAACGGTTTCGAGCTGTGGTGTCACCGACTTTACATTCGGCACCGCTTCAACGGCTTTGGCATCTTCGTATGTTAACGTGCTGGGCACGCTTGTAATGCCGCTTAAAAAGTCCTTCTGCCCGTTCGCGGAATCGAGGACGCGGCCCGGCATAACAAGAATTTGCTCGGCACCGAGGCTTCCCATCTGTTTCAGTAAGGTATCTTTTACGCCTACGGCGATGGCAATAAGGACAATGACCGCAAAAAGACCAATGACAATGCCCATCATGGCGGACAGGACGCGAAATTTATTCGACCAAAGACCGAAGCAGGCGAGCTTTAATGCATTTCCAAGCCTCATGCGAGTACACCATCCTTTAAATGAATGACCCGCTGCGCACGGTCTGCCACTTCCTGATCATGGGTAATGACCACAATCGTCGTGCCCTGCTGATGAACGCGGTCAAACAGCTGTAAAATCGTTTCAGTTGTTGCTTCATCTAGGCTTCCCGTCGGTTCATCCGCCAGCAGAATCGACGGTTCATTCACAAGCGCCCGTGCGATCGCAGCCCGCTGCTTTTCTCCTCCGGACAGCCGGGAAGGCTTTTGCTTTTTTTTATCGGCTAGTCCTACTTCTTCTAACAACTGCAGAACCCGCGCTTTTTTTCTTCCCAGTTTTTTTCGTCCATATGTAAGGGGGAGAAGCACATTTTGATAAACAGATAGATTCGGAATAAGCTGAAATTGCTGAAAAACAAATCCGATTTCGGTGTTTCGAAGAGCAGTCCGTTTCGACTGCCGCATTTTATGCACGGGCTTGCCGGCTAGTATGTATTCACCTGAGTCAGTGGAATCGAGCGCACCGAGTATGTTCAGAAGTGTGCTTTTTCCAGAGCCGGATTTTCCCATGATTGCGACATATTCTCCTGGATCGATCTGTAAGTCCACACTGCGCAAAATGTCTTGCCTGCTGCTGCCGGTTTGAAATGCTTTTTGAACACGGCGAAGCGTAATCATCGTATAACCTCCCATAGATTCTGTTATGCTAGCATGCTAGCATAAGTGTTATAAATTTCCCAGTCCTATCCATACTAATTCATAAAATATGGTATAATCGTTTGTTGGAGACTATTATACTAGTAAGTGGGGGAAGTTGTTTTGAAGAAATATCATGTACTAGCTGCTGTGCTGTTGTTTTTCACACTTGCAGCAGTGTTTAGCAATACAGCCAAAGCAGCCGAGCCGATGCCGGCAAAGGTTATGGCTTCTTCTTTATCGGTACGGGAGAATGCAAGTCCGCGTGCGAAAGTAATCGGGTCACTGTCCAGATATACTGCCCTATCTGTTTACGGGCAGGCGCCGGGCGGATGGTCGGAGATCCGCTTTCAAAACCGCAGGGCATACGTCCCGTCAAGCCAGCTGAAAACAGCGAAATCAACAATCGTTGTCGCTTTCGGTGATAGCAACACGCAGGGAACGAACTGGAAGCAGAATCCATCTTACCCGCAGGCGGCAAAATGGGCCGCAAAGCTCGGGCAGACATATACCGTTGTGAATTCAGGCATTGGTGGCGACACGTCGGTCATGGGGCGCGATCGTTTTCAGCAGGATGTGTTAAACAAGCGTCCGGATGTAGTTACGATTATGTTTGGGACAAATGATGCCGTGATCCGGTCCAACGGGCAGGCGCGTGTTTCTAAGACAAAGTTTGAACAGAATATCCGCTACTTTACCGACACGCTGAAAGCGAAGAAGATTCGTGTTGTGCTGATGACGACACCGCCTGTTGTTCAAGGGGTGTTTTATAAACGCTACGACGAGAAGCTGTACCAGAAATACAATGGTGCCCGGCAGTGGAATGATTCTTACAATGCCATCATCCGTAAGGTGGCCAAGGAAGAAAGGGTAGCGTTGATCGATAACTATCAAAATATGAATCTGGCAGCCGGCGGCGCGACCGATCAGAAGTTGATCCTATCAGGATTAATCGACTCTTCGGGCACGCATTTAACGCCAAAAGGCGCTGACATGATTTATCAGTCTGTGAATCGGGTGTTAAGCCGTTAAAAAAGGGGTGTCTCTAAGCCGGAAAACTGGCTGATGAGACAGCTCTTTTTTTATGGCCGGAAAAAGGTGATTACGGTCGGATTATGGGCTGTGATGGCCGGAAAAAGCTGATTATGGCCGGATTGTGGTCCACTAAGGCCGGAAAAAAGAGAATCCGGCCCGGCCGCGGCACTTTCCGGCCCAAAAAGAGATATGCTTTTTTTTATGGACATATTTTCGTGAATATGCAAAAAAAGATAGAAAACGAGCTTAAGTTCGGTGAAGATTCTCCGATATAAAGATAGGCAGTTTCGACTGCTTTAATTTGAAAAGGCAAATCTGTAGAAATGCAGAGACGCAAAGCTATAGGGGCTAAGCCGTTTTGGTATGCCAGCCAGCTGCCAGGGAGGAAATTCATCATGAAGAAAGCTGCAGCTAGTTTGTTAGCCACTGGGTTGCTTGTTGCTTCTTTTGGTCCAAATGCTGCGTTTGCCGCGCAGGAAGAGAAACAAAATGTCATTGTCATTTTTGATGAGAAAGTAGATAAAAAGGCGATTGCAGAGGCGGAAGGGGAAATTGACCAGACGTTTAAGCAGCTGCCGATCGCTTCCGTAACACTTCCAGCAGATGAAGTGAAAGAGCTGAAGCAGGATAAAGATGTGATCCGTGTAGAAAAAGATATTACGGTTCACGCATCGGCCGACACACTGGATTGGGGTATTGGCGCCACCAATGTACCGGTTTCCTGGAATGCAGGTTTTACGGGCAGGGGTGTAAAAATAGCTGTTGTAGATACAGGAGTGGCCGCGCATTCGGATTTAGCAGTTGCAGGCGGTGCATCTTTTGTTTCTTATACAACGTCCTATCAGGATGATAACGGGCACGGCACGCACGTAGCCGGCATTATTGGAGCCGAGAACAACGGCTTTGGCACAAAAGGAGTTGCACCGGATGCAGATGTGTATGCGGTTAAATCATTAGAAAAAAGCGGTTCCGGCAGTTTGTCGAGCATTTTAGCCGGCATTGACTGGGCCATTACAAATAAAATGGATATTATCAACTTAAGTCTTGGCACACAAACCAATTCGGCCGCTTTCCAGGCACTGGTCGATAAAGCGTATGCGAGCGGCATTTTGGTCGTAGCGGCGGCAGGAAATGACGGATCGGTTTCTGGAACAGATGACACCGTGGATTATCCGGCACGTTATGACTCGGCGATTGCTGTTGGCGCTGTAGATTCTTCTTTGAAACGTGCGTCCTTTTCTTCCACTGGAAGCACGGTTGAAATTGCTGCGCCGGGACAAAGCATTGTTTCTACTTATCTGAATAACGGATATGCGCGCATGAGCGGTACATCGATGGCCGCGCCGTACGTATCCGGTGAGCTTGCGCTTTTGAAGCAGGCAAATCCGACATCCGATGCTGTCCGCCTTCGGGCGATTTTAAAAGATACAAGCAAGGATTTGGGCACAGCGGGAAGAGATCCGTGGTTTGGCTATGGATTAATGCAGGCGCCGGCGAGTGCCGCCGCGCAAACCGTTCAATCCGCTCCAGCTGTAAGCCCGACAGTTTCCAGCCTCACAGTCAGTACTACTTCGGTTTCAGCGCTGCCAGGTGAGACAAAAGCGGTTACGCTTACAGCTTCTCATACGGATGGGACAAAAGCGGACCGTACAAAAGAAGCTGTGTGGACATCGAGCAATCCAGCTGTTGCTACCGTTGAAGGCGGCGTTATTACGGTCCACCAGTTCGGTAAAGCAGTGATCAGTGCAGCAGACGGCGGTAAAACGGCAAAGGTATCGGTTGATGCGACAGTACGGCCTCTTACAGCCAGCACAACGCTTATTGCAGGAAAGCCTCAGGACACAAAAGCGGTTCAGTTAACGGCTGTACGTGCAGATGGAAGCAAAGTGGATATTACGGAAGCGGCGCAGTGGAAAACGGCTAATAGTAAAGTAGCGACCGTTAACCGTGGAATCATCACGATTCAAAACTATGGCAAAACAACCGTTTCCGGACTATACGGCGGCAAAACGGTGAATATCACGGTAGATGCCAGCGTGCGCAGCTTGAGTGTCAGCACAAAACGTGTAGCCGGAAAACCGGGAACGGTGCAAAAAGTAGCCGTTACGGCTCTTTTGTCCAGCGGGCAGCGTGTAGATGTAACGCCGCTTGTTACATGGAAAGTGCTGAATCAAAAAGTTGCAAACGTATCAGGCGGAGTGGTTTCCATTTCGCAGTATGGCAGAACGTATGCCGCTCCTTCTTTTATGGGGAAAACGGTGAATATTTTAATTGAAAGCAAAAAATAAACCATCATCGCTGTTGTGAAGAAAGCAGTGGAAGCCCGGCCGCTAAGTGCCGGGTTTTTTTATTGAAAGCAAATTTCTTTTTAGATGAATATGTCAACTGAACGGTCATAAAATCTGACAATATACATTTTTCAGAAAATACTTGTAAAAGGTGTTTTGATTCATTAAGATGAAAGTGTCAAATGAATATACGCGGATGACGGCTGAGGGAGAGTGCATACATGCCGCCGACGGAGCAAGTTTCAAAAGCCTTGAAACGAATCTCTCAGGCACAAGGACCTCAATCGGACGCAGCTCTGGAGAGAGCATGGCGCATAGTCATGCCACCAAAGGGGAAAATCCAGATTGGATTAAGCTCTCAGGTAAACGGACAGAGAAAAGGATCATACCTTTTCTCTGTCTTTTTTTTGGACCAAAACGATCAACGGGGGTGCTGGAAGGATGGACTCGAAGAAAACACCGCTTTTTGCTGAATATGAAAAGTACGGCGCCAAAGTCATTGATTTTGGCGGATGGGCACTGCCAGTGCAGTTTTCAGGTATATTGGCCGAGCATAAGGCGGTAAGAAGCCATGCCGGGCTGTTCGATGTATCGCACATGGGAGAAGTACTTGTAGAAGGCCGAGGAGCGGAAAAGTACTTAAACCGCCTTCTCACCAATGATGTGACGCTGCTTCAGGCAAGGGGCGCCCAATATACCGCCATGTGCTATGAAGACGGCGGCACAGTCGATGATTTGCTTGTGTATAAGAAATCAGATGAAGCCTTTATGCTCGTGATAAACGCCGCCAATATCGAGAAGGACATTGAATGGATGAAGCAGCATCTCGCAGAAGAAGTGACTATCACCAATCTATCAGATGAAACGGCGCTTTTGGCTGTGCAGGGGCCTGCTGCAGTCCAAATGCTTCAGCCGCTTACGGACACGGATCTTTCCGCTATCCGTCCGTTTCGTTTTGTAGATTCCGCTTCTGTCGGCGGTGTGGAAGGCGTGCTCATCTCCCGCACCGGCTATACAGGGGAAGACGGGTTTGAATTGTATGTGCCGGCAGAAGGAGCCGTTGCCCTCTGGCAGCGGCTGGCCGGAGAAGGGATTCCTTTATGCGGCCTTGGTGCGCGGGATACGCTGCGCTTAGAAGCACGGCTTCCGCTTTATGGCCAGGAGCTGACAAAAGAAATCAGCCCGCTTGAAGCAGGCATCGGCTTTGCTGTTAAAACAGCGAAAGAAGCGGCATTTATCGGACAGGAAGCGTTGAAAAAACAAAAAGAAACGGGACTTTCGCGCAAAACTGTCGGAATTGAAATGATTGACCGGGGTATCCCGAGAACCGGGTATCGCATTTTATCTGAAATGGGCGAGCCAATAGGGGTTGTTACATCCGGCACCCATTCGCCAACGCTCCAAAAGCCGATCGGCCTCGCGCTTGTTCAAACAGATTTCTCAGGTGTTGGCACTAAATTTTTCATAGAGATCCGCGGGAAAAGAGCAGAAGCCATCGTTGTTCAAACGCCATTTTATAAAAGGGAGAGAAACGTATGACGTCCACATTCCGCTACTTGCCTGATACAGACCAGGACCAAAAAGAGATGCTGTCGTTTTTAAACGTTTCATCTATAGACGAACTGTTTTCTGATATGCCAGCGTCCATCCGCCTTGACGGGGAGCTTGCCATTCCGGATGCACTGCCGGAGCCGGCTCTATGGAAAAAAATGAAAAATATGACCCGCCAAAATATGGAGCTGCCTTTGTTTCTTGGAGCCGGCACCTATGACCATTACATTCCGAGTGTGGTCGGCCATATGATCTCCCGTTCGGAATTTTACACTGCATACACCCCATACCAGCCGGAAATTTCCCAGGGTGAGCTGCAGGCTATTTTTGAATTTCAAACGATGGTGTGTGAGCTGACAGGAATGGATGTAGCCAATTCATCGATGTATGACGGCTTTACCGCTCTTGCAGAAGCCGCATCACTTGCAGTTGGGCATACGAAAGGAAGGAAAGTGGTTGTGTCCCGCGCCGTTCATCCGGAATCCCGTGCCATTTTGCAAACGGTGGCAGCTGGTCCGGGTTATGTGGTGGAGGAAGCCGCCCTCTCCAAAGATATAACGGATCTTGATGCGCTGGGCAAACAAGTGGATGGCGACACAGCTGCGGTCATTGTACAATACCCAAACTTTTTCGGATCGATTGAAGATTTACAGGAAGTAAAAAGAATCGCAAAAGCGCACGGTGCCCTTCTGATTGTGAGCGCCAACCCGCTGGCACTTGGCCTGCTCCAGTCACCGGGCCGGCTTGGGGCCGATATTGTCGTCGGCGATATGCAACCGCTTGGTATTCCGATGGCGTTCGGCGGCCCGCATTGCGGCTACTTTGCCGTCACAAAGCCATTGATGCGCAAAGTGCCGGGCCGGATCGTCGGCCAGACAACCGATGAAGACGGAAACCGGGGATTTGTCCTGACGCTGCAGGCTCGTGAGCAGCATATCCGCCGTGAAAAAGCGATGTCTAATATTTGCTCGAACCAGGCACTGAACGCGCTTGCTTCCGCTGTTTGTATGGCAGCCCTTGGCAAAACCGGCCTGCGGGAGATGGCTGTCTTGAATCTGGAAAAAGCCGATTATGCCTGTAAGCTATTGCAGCAAAAAGGCTTTTCCGTACTTAATCAGTCACCCTTTTTCAATGAATTTGTCGTTCAGCTGCCGAAGCCCGTTGCGGACGTTCAAGACGCGCTGATTGACGCAGGATTTATCGGCGGCTTTGATTTAGGACCGGATTATGGAGAACCGAATGGGATGCTGGTCGCAGTGACCGAGCAGCGGACAAAGGAAGAGATTGAGGCATTTATTCATGCGCTGGAGGGGATTGTGCAATGACCACCTACACAGATCTTATTTTTGAAATCAGCCGACCGGGACGCAGCGGCTGCAGCCTGCCGGAACGCGATGTAGACGCGGTAAACCTATCGGAGAAGCTGCCCGCACATCTTATTCGCGGGGAAGCACCGGAACTCCCGGAAGTTTCAGAACTGCAGCTGGTTCGCCATTACACGGCCCTGTCGAATAAGAACCATGGTGTGGACAACGGCTTTTACCCGCTGGGCTCCTGTACGATGAAGTACAATCCGAAAATCAACGAAGATGTAGCAAAGCTTGACGGCTTCAGCCGCATTCATCCATATCAGCCGGAAGCAACCGTGCAGGGAGCGCTTGAGCTTTTGTATGAGCTGCAGGAGGACCTGGCGGTGATCACCGGCATGGATGCTGTCACGCTCCAGCCGTCTGCCGGTGCCCAGGGAGAATGGGCCGGACTGATGATGGTAAAAGCGTACCATAAGCAAAGAGGAGAAAAGCGGACGAAGGTGCTTGTGCCGGATTCTGCTCACGGTACGAACCCGGCCAGCGCGACGGTTGCCGGCTTCCGTACGGTGACCATTCCGTCTAATGAACATGGCCTTGTCGATGTGGAAGAGCTGAAAAAGCATGTGGATGATGACACGGCAGCTCTGATGCTCACGAACCCGAACACACTTGGCTTGTTTGAAAAGGACATTGTCGAAATTGCCCGTGTGATTCACGAAGCGGGCGGCCTGCTTTATTATGATGGAGCCAATGCAAATGCGATTTTAGGCAAGACGACGCCAGGGAAAATGGGATTCGATATCGTCCACTTAAATCTTCATAAAACCTTTACGACACCGCACGGCGGAGGAGGACCGGGTGCAGGCCCGGTCGGCGTAAAAGAAAAGCTTATTCCTTTTCTCCCGGTGCCGCGTGTGGAGAAAAGAAACGGCCGCTTCCTGTTGAATAGGGAGGAGCCGCTGTCCATTGGTCGGGTGAAAGGCTATTATGGCAACTTCGGCATTCTCGTGCGTGCTTATACGTATATTCGGACGATGGGGCCTGAGGGGCTGCGCCAAGTATCGGAAAGTGCAGTGCTGCATGCAAACTACTTGCGCAAAAAGCTGGAACCATACTTTGTGTCGCCGTACGAGCAGGTCAGCAAGCATGAGTTTGTCCTGTCGGGTTCCAAACAGAAAAAGCTTGGTGTCCGGACACTCGATATCGCGAAACGGCTGCTTGATTTCGGCTATCATCCGCCGACCATTTATTTCCCGCTTAATGTAGAGGAATGCTTGATGATTGAACCGACTGAAACAGAATCAAAAGAAACGCTGGATGCTTTTGCGGACGTGATGATCCGCATTGCCCGTGAGGTAGAAGAAGATCCGGAAACAGTGCTGAATGCGCCGCATACAACGGTTATCGGCCGGCTTGATGAAGTGAAAGCAGCTCGGAAGCCGGTCGTTCGCTACGAGCGGGAAACGGTTCAGTCATGAACATCGTACTGACAGATGCCGCCCGTCGGCAGCTGCTCGCCTCCTCACCAGCTGAAGGACATGTGCCAAGAATTGATGCGGAGATGTCTGGCGGATGCGGCGTCTCCGTCCGCTTTTCTCTTGTCTGGGAGGAACCGCGGCGCGGGGATACGGTTATCCCGCTTGGCGATGATTTGTTTCTTCATCTGGACCGATTCACAGAAAGATATTTAGAAGAACATACTTTAGTAGATTACCGCGAGACGGACGGATTTATTTTTGGAGATAGATTTGATTCAAGCTGTACAACATAAGAGGTGGCATAAGCCATCTCTTTCGACTGTAGACAAATGATATGGATGACCGTGCACATGAATGGGATGGATTAGCGGCGTCCAGGCAGCTCCGCTTTCCATGGGGCAGGCGCTGAGCCCGACTTCGCCTGGCGGCTTCATCGGTCTCCGCTGCCCGCTAGTCCCATAGGAGTCTGCGCCGCCCTCCCGCCGCCAAGTGGCTTGCGACAAGATTGTATAGAGATAATAAGGTCGCATCTTTCTGTTTAAAAAAGAGAAAATGTCTATTCGGTCTTTGCTTATGGATCTTCAACACCACTTAGTGAAGCCTGCCGGACGAAGACTCCCACACTGCCCTAAGGGGAGCGAAGTCCGGCCGGCTTCACTTATCGGCTCTTTTTTAAAAGCGAAAGACTTTGTCTATACACTGAAGAGATGGTATAAGCCATCTCTTTGTTTATGCCAATTATAGAATGTCAGGTTGTTAGTCTTGCTACGGTACCCGGTTGTTTGTAGGTCTATCTTCCTCTTTTTTATTTTTTGAGATTGAAAACGCTTTCTGTTGGATATATATATGTAGTTAACATCCTTATGAAAGAAGGTGGCTTTAATGGGGGAAAGAGCATGGCCGTTTCATTCATTTACAAGTGTTATTCAACCGAAGCAAAGTTCAGAAGATATTTACGGAAAAGAATATGTCTATTCGCCGAAACTGTTTTCGCATGATTATGAGCACTTTGGCGGCGATTTGCTTAGTTTAGAAGCGTTAACTGGACGAGAATTGAGCGTGGCTGGAGAAATGCCGGTCATCTGCCATGAAGGTGCTGTAACCCCTGGAGCCGTCCGTCTGCTTGAAAAAGCAGGACTGAGGCTGCCATCTGTTCGTTATACGTATCGTAATGATCAAGAATATGTATCTATTTTAAATAAACTATCCTTACAAGGGAAAAAAGTCATTTTCCAATATCCACATCCGCCAGAGGACGCCCCCACTTCTCTTTACTGGGTAGATCCGTCTGTTATTGCGTATTTAAGCGATAAACGAAGTATTCCGGCACTTGTACCAGCCGAGCATGTTCCGCCAAGACGGATGGTCAGCTTAGAAGAGCTGCTGGAGGACACACCGCCTATGCCATTTGTTTTGAAAACAGGAGATGGACGCCCAACCTCCGGCGGCTGCGGTGTGCTCTTAATTGAAGAAAAGCAGCAGCTTTACGAGATTAGTGAAGACTTTGGGGATTTATCTACGATTATCTTGGAAGAATTCATTGATTATGACCGTAATTTTGGTTTTCATTACGTGGCTGACCAAGACGGACGCGTGCGTTTTTTAGGCAAATCCGAGCAGGTGGTCAATGAGGATAACTGCTTCCGTGGCAGCTGGGTCAGCACAAACGCTGAACCGTTCGAGCGTGTGGTGGAAGCAGGTCTTCGGGTAATGGAAAACATTGCAGCAACAGGCTACGTTGGAGTTGCTGGCTTTGATGTGCTGATGCGCGGTGATGACTTTTATTTTATAGACTTAAATGTTCGTTTCAACGCTTCCTCGTGTGCCCTTATGCTGCATGAAGAGGTGTTGAATGTATATGGGAAACCGACGATTCGTTTGTCTTCTTTGGAATGGGATGGGCCATTCAATGAAGGGCTTGCTGTCGTGGAAAAATACATGGATCTTGAACAATTTGTGCCGCTCAGCCTGCTTGATGCCGCTTATGTAGAAGGCGCTGTCGGATCTTCTAAAGTCATTGGCCTTGTCATGGGCCGTGATGAAAGAGAAGTAGAATCGATTTTAATGCATATGGAAAAGGACCGTTTAACAAGGCGGGAATAACTTAAAAAGCTGCTCCGAAAGGGGCAGCTTTTTAAGCAAAATAGCTATTTGATAAATGAGTTTGTATCTAGTGAAAGAAAAAGTCGTGCAATGTTTAGAAATTACTCATTAATATTATGAAAATCTAGCTAGCAGATGATCAAATAGCTGTAATAAAAAAAGAGATAAGCTCATATACTATTTTGCATGATTGAAAGAGGAAGGAGAAAGCAGCCAGTGTTTTCGTAAAGGAAATAGCAGAGAGGAGCAGAAAGATGGAATGGAAAGCTGACATAGACCAGGAGTGTATGGAATTAATGCAGAAAGCAAAAGACATTGACCTTGAGGTTAAAGAAGTCCAGCTTTTTTTATGGTCTCAATCGAAAAAAGGGCCATTTCAACACAGCAGCAAAAAGCAGCAAATCATTTTAAATATTCTTAGTCATTCATTGTCTCTTTAATAATTTATATACTATCAAACTCATTATAAAGAACAAATAAAAGGAAGCGATATTGCCCGTTAACTACATTTTTTTACCTAATACATATAGTACAAAATCGTTCTTTTTAAAGAGCGAAAAAAGAAGATGGTCCTTTTATATTTTGCTCAAAACTATCTTAACGTTTGCTGGTTAAAAAAAGCATAAGTAATAAAAGACAAAAGAAATAAAGAAGATTTAATCAGCCTGCCAGCCATCTCATCTATTGTTTATTAAGTATAGGTATGTAGAAAGATTGGTGTATTGCTTGATTGAAGCATTGATCAACAAAAAATTAGGTAATGGGAGACAAAGGAAACTTATCAAAGGGGAAGGACGCAAAGTTACAGATCCTAAAACGATTTCGCTCGGATGTCTGTACTGCCGGATGCGGGAAGTAAAACAGTTGGGCTTATCAATTCAAGAAATTCATAGATTTCTGCAAGCAGCACAGCAGCAAGAAACGAAAGAAAGTTAACACATACAAATCCAGGCCCGCACATATGATAAAAGCAGCTGCTCTATAAAGAGTCAGCTGCTTTTTTATCGGACAAGCAAACGCACACTAGTTCATTTTCTGCCGTTTTCGAAATGCAAGAAACTCTTTGAACTGCTCCTTGCTGACACCCGATTGCATGGCTTCCTGGGCCAGCATTCTCCATTCTTCGTTTAGTTCTTCTTCAATCGGCAGGCCGTGATGGTTGATTAGCTGGTGAACTGACACGTCAAGCTCTTTGGCTATTTTTTGCAAAATCCCAATCGACGGGTTTGTTTGGATCCCCCGTTCAACAGATGAAATATAAGATGTTGTGATGCCACAGCGGCTGGCCAGTTCAGTTAAAGATAATTCTTTTTTTAAACGAAAAGAGCGAATGCTCTCGCCAATCGACATGTGTATCTCCTGCCTTCTTTCATATTTTTAAGCTTGATCTGTATAAAAAATGAATACAGAATCAGTTGCTAAATTCATTTTACTATATATGGATATAATTGTATAATTGTCCGGGTTATAGTTAGACATTTCTTTCCTACTCATGTATTCTATTCATTTATCAATGGTTTCCACAGCTGGACATGTTCACAACGAGGTGGTTTAGTGAAGAAAGTAATGCGTGTTGCCGTTTTAATTGTGATTGGCGCTATTATTTTTAATTTTTCATCCCAGACCTATGAGGAGCAGTCCCTTGTACCGCAGCTTGAACGGCTTCTTCCGGGAGAGCCGTTTGCCGGGATTCTTGCGCCTATCGAAGTATCATACTGGGGAACTCCTATTTCTATTGAAACAAAAGGGTATTATTACTTTCTTGAATTTTTTATTCGAAAATTTGCACACCTTTTCTTGTTTGGCTGCTTAGCCGCGGCGCTGTTTCACGTACTGGCGCTGGCCCGTCCAAGACGAATTTGGCCCGTGTTCTGCCTGTCTCTTGCCGGAACTGCTTTGTACGCGCTGCTCGATGAGTATCATCAGCTGTTAACAGGGGGACGGACGCCGATGTTAAAAGATGTAGGGCTTGATATGGTCGGCGCGTTCTTTGCGCTTGTTTTATCAGCATTTTTTTATAAAATTCGAAAGCGAAAAGAAAAAAACCGGCTCCCTTAACAGAGCCGGTTTTTAAAATGCGTTTTTTAAAATGAGTTTTTTTCTTCATACTCTGCACGGAGCGTATTGTAAAAGTGAGCATATGTGACGCTCATGTAAGGGGCAATCCACAAAAAGCCGATAAAAAGTGTGACAACCCCGAGTAAAATCCAGCCGATAAAGGAAAGGCCAAGAACCAATGCTTCGGCTTTATGGCCGTCCATCATCCGGCGTGATTTTGTGATCGCCTGAAGAGGAGACAGCCCCGGTTCATCGCGCAAAATATAATAGGTCAGCATATAAGAAAAAGATTTAATAATGCCAGGCACAATGAATAGAAGAGTCCATAAAAATAAGAACAGTCCCTGAAGAATCACGACAAGAATGCTTTTGCCAAACATCGTTTTGTATGGCTCAATTAAATGCCCGAAGCCGATTTTTTTGCCGCGTGACAGATCCACCCATGCCCATACCAGGCCAATGGAAATAGGAAGGAGAAGAACGGAAAACAAAAGGATCAACGGATCTTTCCACGTAAACTCATATTCGTCGGGATTTAAGACCAGATCAGGCGCACTGAACAAAAGAGTAGCTACTACAAAAAGACCTATCGCTATCAGCCAGTTCCCGCGAAGAGAGTCACGTGCTTTTGCCCTTAATTTACTGTAATACATTGAGATTCCACCTTTCTTCTTTTCCTACGTACAACCATGCAAAAAGTTTCACGTTGTTTGAAAAATAAGCCATTTTTTCGTCTTGACCCCTGTGAAAATGTGTCGTATGTTGGAAAGCATGAAAGAAAAATCAAAAGGAGAATGTGGATTGGAAAATCGAAATTTAGTGTATCCGAAAGAAACTCTTTACTTTATTATATGCTGCTTGGTGAGTGTAGGATTTTATGTGTCATTATTTTTTTCTCTCGTCCTACTCCCGATTGCGGCCGGCTTGTTTTTGCTGTCTTTATTTTTTCACGCTGTGATGATCGGTTCTATTCGGGGAAATGGTGTAAAAGTAAGCAAAGAGCAATTTCCGGACGTATATGAGCGGATTGATGCACTGTCGCTTGAAATGCGGCTGCCA
This sequence comes from Domibacillus sp. 8LH, assembly GCF_038806185.1. NCBI lineage: Bacteria > Bacillati > Bacillota > Bacilli > Caryophanales > Bacillaceae > Domibacillus > Domibacillus sp. 8LH. The sequence continues at coordinate 432,389 of NZ_JAVJNG010000002.1, forward strand.
AGAACTCCGGATGTGTATATTATCCAGTCGGAAGGAGCGTTAAATGCCTTTGCCACACGCTTTTTCGGCCGGGATGTCGTTGTTCTTTATTCAGAAGTATTTGAATTGGCCCGCCAGCAGGGGGAAAAAGAGCTGGACTTCATCATTGCACATGAGCTGGCTCATATTAAACGGCGCCATTTGTGGAAAAGCTGGCTGACCCTGCCGGCTGCGTGGGTTCCCTTTTTAAGCAATGCCTACTCGCGTGCGGCGGAATATACGTGTGACCGCTACGCTGCTCATTTTATTGAAGACGGTGAAGCTGCCAAGCGCGCCTTAACGATTTTAGGCGTTGGAAAAATATTGTACACTGAAGTAAATGAAGAAGCGTATGTGAAACAAATCAAACAGGAAACAAATCCATTCGTCTGGCTGGCCGAGAAGCTTTCCACGCACCCGGCACTGCCGAAGCGAATCCAGCAGGTCGGCCAATTTTTGCGCCTGCCGACAGCAACCGATTACCGCACCCCAAAAGGAAAAATTGTTGTCGGTGCTGGTGTGCTTACAGCTGCCAGTATTGCTTTAGCAGCTGGAGGAGCGTATGCGGTTGAGAAAATAGACACATCGGGCTGGTTTTCCGATCTGGCAGGAGAAGCCCTAATGGAAGAAGACATAGCAGCGGATGAAGAAATGACGGGTGAGACGGATGTGATGCTTGCAGCCCTGTCAGGGGATACCTCTTCTCTCGAGCGCCTGATCGACGAAGGAGCGGACATTCATGCGTTAAACGGTAACGGCGAAACAGCGCTTCATTATGCCACTGGCAACGGACAGCTTGAAACGGCTGAAATGCTTTTAGAAGCAGGAGCAGACCCGAACATTGAAGATAATGCAGCCTATACACCGCTTTGGAATGCTTATGAAATGGGGAATCCGGACATGGCCCGCCTGCTGATTCGATATGGAGCAGATCCGAACCAGGAAGACATGTATGGAGAAACGGTGCGGGAAGTGGCGGAAAGTGAAGAGGACGACGCCTTTTTAACCATCTTTGACGAGGAGAAGCCGGATGCCAGCCTTGTTAATTGATGCAGATGGCTGTCCAGTTGTAGACCGAGCCTGTCAGGCAGCAAAAGAATACGGCCTGCCGGTTGTGTTGATTTGCGACACCTCTCACGAAATGACCCGGCCCGGCGCAGAAACGATCATCGTTTCAAAGGGAGCGGACGCGGTTGATTTTGTGCTGGTGAACCGGGTTCAAAAGGGAGATGTGGTTGTCACACAGGATTATGGCCTGGCTGCCATGGTGCTGGCCCGCCAAGGATACGCGATCGACCAGAACGGTCGTGAGTATACGCCGGAGAACATCGATCAGCTTTTGCTCAGCCGCCATACAGCAAAAAAAATCCGTCAGGCGGGCGGGCGATTAAAAGGTCCGTCCAAAAGACAGGAAAAAGACAATGAACGCTTTTCGAACGAATTAGCCCTTCTTCTCCATCGTATTATGCATAAATAAAAAGCAGCGGGCCTCTGAACCGCTGCTTTTATTTATTCATCCGCTTGTTTTTTCCACTTTTGAAAAGCTAAAAATTCCCGGAATTGCTCTTTGCTGATGCCCGATTCCATGGCTTCTTTCACCAGGTGAACCCATTCCTCATCGATCGACCCCAAGGACTGGTGCGGCTCAGTGATCAGAGACTCCACGGATACGTCCAGAACCGCCGCAATTTTTGACAAAAATTGAATGGAAGGATTTATTTGCAAGCCCCGCTCTACCGAAGAAAGATATGATTTTGCTACGGCTGCCCGCAAAGCCAGTTCGGTCAGGGAAAGCTTTTTTTCCATGCGCAACTTTCGGATACGTTCTCCAATCGACATCCTATCACCCTTATTCGTGTTTTCCTCTTTATTTTTAAATAGTATCAAAGAATCCGCTTCAATAATACAGATGAACAAAAAAAGCACAAAATTTAGTAACCGGGAAGGGGAGTGCTGCTTACCAGAAGCGGAGAATAGCCATAAAAAGAGCCGCGCCGGTTTAGTTTGCGGCTGCGGCTAGTTTTCGCTTATAGACCATTTTGGACAGGGACACGCTTACTTCGTACAGCAGGATAAGCGGAATTATGACCAGGACGTCTGATAAAAAGTCAGGTGGCGTAATTAAAATCGAGACGACAATCAGGGCAAAGTACGCGAATTTACGCGTTTTTTGCAGGTTATATGGATTTAAAATGCCAAGACTTGTTAAAAACATCATAACGACTGGCATTTCAAATAAAACGCCAAATGGCAATGTCATATGAAGAAGAAATTTAAAATATTTTTCGGTTGTAAAAAAAGTAGCAAACAAGTCGCCTGACAGTGACATTAAAAACGACAAGACAATAGGAAACAAAACAAAATAACCGAAGGACAGGCCGGCTATAAACAAGAAAAACAGCGCCGGAACATAGGTAACAGTCACTTTTCTCTCGATTGGTGACAGGGCTGGCCGAACGAACAGCCACGTTTGGTGGGCTGCGACCGGTATCGTTGCAGCGCCGGCTATAACTGCCGCGATCATCACATACACCATAATGATGTCGCTTGGACCGAGCAGAGCAAGCTTAAACGGGAGATCTTTTACGATGTACGCGTAGATGTCCTGAACGAATGTAAAGGATACAATGAAAAAAGCGAGAAATGAGGCAATGGTAATAATAAGCCGTTTACGCATTTCTTCAAAATGCTCAAGTGCCTTCATATTTTGATTTTCCACGATAGAACCTCCAAAAAAAGCCGCCCCGCAGCAGGCGGGGACAGCCGAAATGGTTAAACCAATGTTTTTTCTTTTTTCTTTTCCGTTTTTTCTTCGTCATCCGAGACGAGTTCACGGGTAGATTTTTTAAATTCTTTCAGCGTCGAGCCGAATGCACGGCCGATTTCTGGCAGCTTAGACGGTCCGAAAATAATTAATGCGATGACGAGGATTAAAATTAATCCGGGTACTCCGATATTTTGCAGCATAAAACATCCTCCTTAATATTTAAATCCAGTAATCGCCACAACAGAAGGGCGAGGCTGGTTGTCGCCTTTACGGTGCGGCCACATGCTCGTTGGATTGTTGATATCTTCTGTTTCTTCGCCTGGGTGCTGAACGGCAAGGAACAGCGTTGTTTCATCGTCTGTAAAGCAAGGTCCTGTTAATTCCGCGTCAATTGGCGCAGATGCAAACTGGTAGGCTTCGCCCATTGCTGCCCCGCTTGTTGGAATGACGAAGACGCCGTTATTTTTAAATGTTTCAAAAACACCTTTGTTCATTGAACCTGAAGACATATCTGTTACAGTCCAAAGGTTGCCTTCGCTGTCGAATGTTAAGTTATCCGGCGCGCTGAACCCGCTTTGGCGTCCACCGCAAGCGAAAATTTCAAAGTCGAATGTTAATGAACCAAGATCATCGTTTGTTTCAAGGAAACGGGTAATGTGACCGTGGATATTGCCGTGTTTTGCATTGTTTGTGTGTGCAATAAATACAGACTTGTCAAATGGACTGATTTCCACGTCTTCTGGACGGTCTGTAGGTGTTGCTCCTAAAAGAATCGCTGCATCATGAGCATGAACAAGGACGTCAGCCTGCGTTTGGAATTTAGCAAGAATATCTGCATTTCCTTTTGCAGCCGCCCGGACTGCTTCAATGGTTAAAGCAACCCAAGTTCCTTTGCCCAAGTTTGCTGCATACAGTGTACCTTCTTCAAGCAAGTCAGAATTCGCTTGCTTGCGAGATTCAACATATTTGTTTTTACTAATGAATTTGTATACACACGCATCTTGTTTGTCGTCACCCATATAAACGGCGATACGTCCATCATTTGTTAAGCCCATTGCCGCGTTTTCGTGGTGGAAACGGCCAAGCGCAGTGTGCTTGCGTGGTGCAAAGTTCGGATCAAATGGGTCTACCTCAAGGATCCAGCCGTAATGCGTTTCATTTAGAGCAGCCGCTTTTGATGTGGATTCATAGTTTTCTTCTGCAGACAAAACTGTGTTCCAAAGTGTTTTTCCGCCCGAGCAGTTTGCAAATGTGCCCTGGACAATGTCTACACCGCCGACTGCTTTTGACCCGCGAGCAGGACCTGTTAAGCGGAATGGCGTTAATCCGGAAATCCGGCGGGCATATTTTGATGAAGTATCCATTTTCCAGACGCCGTCTTCATCCTGACGAATTTCGATAATCGAACCGCCTTGATTATATAGAAGCTTTTGAATTTGGGAAGCGGAATATTTACCGTTTACCGGAGCGCCTGTTACCCACAGGTCACTTGTGTATTCATGGTTAACCCAGAGAAGGCCATGCTGATTCGATCTGTCAATTGGGAAAAACATGGTGAAGTCATTGTTGTAACCGAATGTGTCGCCAGATTTATTAATAACGTCTCCGTAAGATGCAATTACATCGTATTTATAGCCGCGTGGCAGAACAAGCTCGTCTTTTCCGGATGCTTCAATTGGCGTGAATTTTACGCCCGATACTTTTTTCTTGCGTCCGAACAAATGAGAAGCAGCTTTTGTACCTTCTGCCTGCGTTTTCGGCGCGAATGCACCCAGCCCGGCAGATGCAACGGTTAAAGCGGTAACCCCTGTACCAACATATGTTAAAAATTTTCGTCTGTTTAAATCTTGTGGCATACCTGAACCCACCTTTATGTATTTTGTTCCCCAGAGCTATGATAGAAAAAAAGTATGAAGTGAATGTAGAAAATTTGTGTGAATTATGTAAAAGATTATTAAGTTTGTAAAAAAGTTTGAAACCATTTCCTTCTTCGTTTCGTAGAAAGAAGTAAAGAGGTGATCGATAAATGAAAGTATTTATTGGATCTATTATAGTGCTTCTTCTGATTGGGGCAGGCATTTGGCTTATGTTGTCGCCTATGTTTAACAAAGTGGGGGAAACAGCAGACAAAGTAAAGAATAGATTGAAGGAGGAAGAACATGGAGAAACTGACACCGAAAAAGAGAAGTAAGGGCCCAAACAGGAAGGTATTGGGTGGTTCGCTTGTTGCTTTAGCACTTATTCTCGGTTTGGCTCTTTTATCGATGTTTATTGAAAAAATTCCAAATGGGTATGTAGGGGTTGTATACAGCCCGAACGGCGGTGTGCAGGAGGATACACTGGGGCAGGGATGGCATGTTGTCGGCTTATTTGATAAAGTGACGATTTATCCGGTCCGCATGCAGACTGTGAACTATAAAGATATACAAGTGGCCACATCTGACGGCAAAAGCGTAACGGTTGATTTTGCCTACAACTACAGCATCCAGCCGGATAAAGTAGTAGATGTGTTTAATCAGTTCGGCCCAATTGAAGTAGAGCAGATTGAAGATTCGTATTTGCGTACGCGCTTATGGGATGCAGGCCGAAAAGGCATTGCCAAATACTCGGTTATTGACACATATGGAGAAAAGTCATCGGAAGCGGCAGTAGATGTACAAACGCTGTTTGCGGAGGATATTAAAGATTTAGGATTTGTTGTTGATAATATGACATTAGGTGTACCAAAGCCGGATAAATCCACCCAGGCGGCGATTGACAAACGGGTAGAAGCCGCCCAGGAGCTTGAAAGAAAACAAATCGAGCTAAAGATAGCGGAAGCGGAAGCGCAGAAAAAGAAAATTGAAGCGCAGGGTATTGCCGAGTACAACCAGATTATTAAAGAGTCCATTTCACAGGAAGTCATTCAAAACAAATGGATTGAAAAATGGGACGGTGTGATGCCGAAAGCAACCGGATCAAACCAGTTAATTTCCATCCCGCTGGACGAAGCAGCCTCCAGCCAGCCATAAGCCAAGAGGGTCTTACTGTTTACAGTAAGACCCTTTTTTTGAAAAATCGTTCATGGTTTTTGTTTTCTTTTATGGTAAAATTGTCTAGTAGAAACAAGTGAAGAGAGCTGGAGGAAAGAAAAAATGAAAAAATGGTTAATGCTGCTCACGGCGTTGTTTGTAGTCATTGGTATCATGCAGCCTGCCCAGGCCGCGGCAGAAACGGCTTTTTATACAAAATCCGCGGTTGCACACACAGATGGAACCACTACACCGGTTTATGCATTGAATGAACCGATGACCCTTCAAATTGACTGGGTGTACAGTGGGGAAGAGCCTGATCTGTATAAAGTGCCGACTCCTTTTTACATTAGTGAGGACAGGGAAGAGCCGCTGAAAACATCGTCTGGAGAAACGGTTGGAACATTGAAGATGAACGCTGCGGACAATACTGTTATCGCTGTGCTGGAGGAAGATGTACAGTCAGGTGCAAAAGGAACCGCTAAAGTTCCAGTGGTATTCAAGGAAGACAAGCTCGCGAAAATAGGCGCCTACGGCGTAGCTTTTCCGACCGGCGAACAGCTTTCCTTTACGATTACAGAGGAAGCAGAGGGAGCCATCAAAATGGTGGCGCTGGATGCCAAGTCAAAAGAAAAGCTGGCTGGTGCATCGTTTACGATTGTAAACGAGGGAGGAAAAGTAGTCGCTTCGCTCAAAACGAATGCAGCGGGAGAAGCATCGGTGCCTAACCTGCCGTTCGGTACATACACGGTCACTCAAACAGCGGCGCCCGATGGCTACGCGGTTCCGCTGGAGCCCTGGAAGCTGGATTTAAACACCGTCCTTGTGACAAAAGAAATTATGCATGAAAAGTCTACAGGATTAGCGGGAGCTTTAAACATTACAGCTGTTGAGAAAGGAACGGCTGTACCGATTGCCGGAGCTGAATTTGAGCTCAAAACAGAAAATGGTCTTTATTCAAAAAAAGTAGTGACGGATGCGAAAGGAAAAGCTTCGCTAACCGGTCTTTCCTATGGCACCTACGAGCTGACTCAAACAAAAACAGACAGTGACTATGTGCTGCCGACGGAGTCCTGGACAGTGACGATCGGCCGTCAGACGCCGGTGGAACAAAAAGTGGAAAACAGCCTTGTGAATGCTTATGGTGCCTTAAAGGTTACGCTGACAGATGCTTCATCCGGGGCGGAGCTTAAGGGAGCGGAATTTTCTCTTTATGATGAAGAAAAGGAACTCGTTTCCAAGGTTGTCACAGATGACAACGGAGTTGCTTCTTTTACAAGTTTAAAAGCCGGAAGCTATAAGTTAGAAGAAACGGATGCGCCAGATGGTTACACTCGCTCAACGGGCCAAACAGATGTCACGATCAAAAGCGGTGAAACAGTGGATGTAGAAATGGAGAATACAAAAACGGCGGTGGCTTCTTCCACAACAACCTCTGTGAAAACAAAAGCAGCTGGAACCGGAACGCTTCCACAAACCGGAGATGAATCAGGTGCTCTGTATCTGTTTGCTGGTGTGCTGCTTGCAGCCGGTGCCTGGATGCTGATGAGAAAAGGAAAACGTGCGTGAAGATCAGACAGGTTATCGGTGTGCTTTGTATTCTGACAGCGATTGTGCTGATCGGGGCTCCTTTTTTAAAGTATGAACTGCTTGAAGCCAAATCGAGCCATGTAACGGCTCAATCACTGACGCCGGAAAAAATCGAGCAAAACAACAAGAAGCCTGCAGAGTTTGATATGGAATCCATTGAACCGCCCTCTGTTATGGATACAGTCGTAAAGGAAGCCAAAGCAGACGAAGAATCGGTTGTCGGCCAAATCCGGATTCCCTCGGTAAACTTGGATCTGCCCATTTTAAAAGGAACGACGAACCAAAATTTAATGGCCGGCGCCACAACGATGCGGGAAAATCAATGGATGGGCATTGGCAATTACCCGCTTGCCGGGCATCACATGAATCGGGAAGATCTCCTGTTTAGCCCTGTTTTGAAGGTGAAAAAAGGCGACCTCATTTATGTAACGGATTTAACGTATGAATATACGTACAGCGTCACCAAAACAGAAGTAGTGCATGAAAGCCGGACAGATGTGATAGAGAATACAATTGAACCGAACATCACACTGGTCACTTGCTATAGTTCTGACGATCGTACAAAGCGGTTTATTGTAACTGGAGAACTAAAGGAAACCCATGAGTATAAGAAATAAAGGCGCCTTTTATAGGCGCCTTTTAGTGTGTAGACAAAGTCCTTCGCTTTTAAAAAAGAGCCGATAAGTGAAGCCGGCCGGACGTCGCGTTCCGCGGGCAGTGCGGGAGCCTCCTCGGCTGCGCCTCCGGGGTCTCCCGACTCACTGTACTTCCCGCAGGAGTCTTCGTCCGGCAGGCTTCACTAAGTAGTGTTGAAGAGTAATAAACAAAGACTAAATAGATATTTTCTCTTTTTTAAACAGAAAGATACGACCTTATTCTCTCTATACCATTTTGTCGCAAGCCCCTTGGCGGCGGGAGGGCAGCGCAGACTCCTATGGGACTAGCGGGCAGATGAGACCGGGGAGCCGCCAGGCGAAGCTGGGCTCAGCGCCTGCCCCATGGAAAGCGGAGCTGCCTGGACGCCGCCGATCCAGCCTATTCATGTGCACGGTCATCCATATCATTTGTCTACATTCTGAAAGGCGCCTTTTATAGGTGCCTTTATTTTTTTTTGAACAAAAAGAAGGAAATAGTAAATTTTATGATTACATGTTGCATTTTTCCAGTAGTTCTGTATTATTTATGTTAGTACAGTTAATACGGTTTCGGGGAAAAGGAGGACGGCGATGTTTACGATTGACACGAGAAGTCGTGTGCCGATATACGAGCAGCTGACAGAAAAAATAAAAGAACTAATCATTCGCGAGGTCATGAAGGCAGATGAGCAGCTGCCTTCAGTCCGTACGCTGGCGCAGGAATTAACCATCAATCCAAATACAATCCAAAAAGCGTATCGGGAGCTTGAGCGGGAAGGGTTTATTTACTCTATTCCGGGCAAAGGAAGCTTCGTGTCGCCGGTAAAAAACGAAATCAATAAGGAGCGGGTGGAGATGCTGAAACACGAACTTGAACGGATCGTCGGGGAGATTTTGTACCTCGGCGTGCCGAAGGATGAAGTGATCAAGCTGATTGAAACGATACAGGAGCCGGAAAGGGGAGCAGACAAAAATGATTAAAGCGGATCATCTGTCAAAGCGATTTGGCCGTTTTGAAGCCGTAAAGGATGTACAGATGCATGTGAAAAAAGGATCGATTTATGGGCTGCTCGGCTCCAATGGTGCCGGAAAAACGACACTGCTCAAAATGCTGTCCGGGATTATGAGAGCCGATCAGGGCAGCGCTGTAATCGAAGAAAAATCGATTTTTGAACAGCCGGAAGTAAAAAAACGGATTTTGTTTATCCCGGACCAGCCATACTTCTTTCATCAAACTTCTCTGCTTCAAATGGCTCACTTTTATGCAGCGGTTTATGACCGGTGGAATGAAGAACGATTTCAACAGCTGTATCATCATTTTAATCTCAACCCAAAAGCAAAGCTTTCACGTATGTCTAAAGGGATGCAGCGCCAGGCCGCTTTTATTTTAACGCTCTCGGCAATGCCGGATGCGCTTATTTTGGACGAGCCTTTTGACGGGCTGGACCCTGTGGTGCGCCAGCAGGTTAAAAATCTCCTTATTCAAGATGTCAGCAGTCGTTCTATGACGGTTCTTGTTTCCTCACACAACCTGCGGGAAATGGAAGACTTTTGTGATGCTGTCGGTGTTATGCATAAAGGAAGACTTTTGTATGAGCGTGATTTAGAGGAACTAAAAACCGATGTGAGCAAGCTGCAGGTGGCATTTAAAAAAATGCCGGACGAGTCGTTCATTAAAGGCATGGATGTGATGCATTATGAGAAACGGGGCCGGGTGCTGACCTGTATTGTTCGCGGAAATGAGGGGGACATTGACCGGCACGTACGCTCTTATGAACCGGCCATTTACGACGTGCTGCCGTTAACACTTGAAGAAATTTTTACGTACGAAATGGGGAGTGTCGGCTATGAAATCCGGAATCTTATCGTTTAATAAAGGGCTGTTTCTGCAGCATGTGCGCTCTGTGTTATGGATCGGTCTGTTTTTTCTTTTGTCACAGGTTGTCCTGCTGCCGCTTGGCATCTTTGTCATTCTTCGGGATGAATGGAGCGTAAAGTCGTTTTTAGAAACAAACACCGGCAATGTACTGCTTACGATTTCTTTTTCGATTCAATATATAACGTATATGGTGTTCCCGGTTTTAGCCGGTATCGTGTTAACGAGCTACATGACCAAAAAAAGCTCGTCCGATTTTATGCACAGCCTGCCGTTTAAGCGCGAAACACTGCTGACACACGTGTATGCAGCAGGGGCTGCCGCTCTTGGCCTGCCTATTTTAGTCAATGCTTTGATCTTGCTGGCGATACGGCCGACAGTAAAGCCGATTAACTATACAGTGGGAAATATTGCGGAATGGGCTGGTGTTTCCCTGTTTGTCGTTTTGTTTATGTTTATTACCACTGTTTTAATTGGCTTGTTTATTGGTCCGGCGATTTTGCAGGGGATCATGGCTTACGGCATCTTTGTATTGCCGGCTGCGCTTGTTTTCATGACGCTGACCAATGCCCGTTATTTTATCAACGGGCTGGCCGTAGATGCTTATGCGTCTAAAATTATGGAGGACGGTATTTTCTTAATTCGAGCCGCGAGCTATGAAACTCGCCCGTTCACTGGAACAGAATGGGCGGTCTACCTGGTGATTGGAGCGGTCATGATAGCTGTTTCCTATTATGTATATAAAGTGCGGCCTGCCGAAGCGGTAGATGAAACGATCGTATTTCCGTTTTTTAGATGGGCATTTATCTTCGTTTTAACGTTTGTAGCGATGCTCATTGGTGGTATGTATTTTGCGGAGCTTCTTGGTGCTACATCCGGATGGATGATTGCCGGTTATGTGATCGGGGCAGCTGCCGGTTATACACTATTGCAGATGATTGTGCAAAAGTCGCTGCGGCTTACATGGCCATGGAAGGGATTTGTTTTCTATGCCCTGCTCGTTTTGATTTTGCTGCTGCCGGGAGCCCTGTTTGCCCGGTCATACGAAAAAGCGATCCCAAATGTGAATGATATTGAAAAAGTATATATTGGCGATCAGGCAGAGCCGTTTTCAGGCCTGTTTTATGAGGAAGTGCAGAACAAGCTGAAAAAAGCGGATGCTGGATTTATGACAGACGGGTATTCTATTGAGCAGGGGCGACAGGTGCACCAAAAACTGATCGATGTTCAAAGTGAACACCCTGGTTTAAATGGCTACTCTATCTATATTACGTATAAGATGAAAGACGGGAGCCGGGTACTGCGTCAGTATTCTGTATCAACAACTGAAGCAGACAAAGCGACAAAGGAACTGCGAAAAAATGTCGAGTTTATTAAAGCATCGACGCCTATTTTTGCCCTGGCACCAGAAGCTGCGATCAATTACCTAACGGTTTTTAACGACGTAACTCAAATTCAAATGGCAAATGTCGCGGAAAAGAAAGCCGTTGAAGCGATTCGCGCAGCGATTGAAAGCGATCTGTTGTCAGGAGAAGCGGATATGTTCAGCGCGACCCGCAATTCAATTGCCGGATCGATCGATTTTTGGGCAGGGAAAGAAAATGGCGTCAGTTTGTACAGCAACGTTCATTTGGATGATGAGCATACGATTGCTGCCATCCGGAAATATGTTCCAAACGGTGAGGCATTCGCTTCTGCTTCAAATGTCGATAAAGCGTTCGTCGTGAACGCAGCAAGCGAGGAAGAAAAGGAAAAGCTGAGTCAATTTATTTGGAACAATGAAGGCCAGGAGCCGGACTGGAGTAAAATGCCGCTGAAATACAAGCGGGTAACAAGTAAGGAGGAAATCCAGCAGCTCCTGAACCCGGCCTCTCTGACTAGAGATGGAGATCAGATGCTTGTGATTAAATGGAAGGGCGGAACTGGGCCCACCATTATTTCAGCAGCCGGTTTAAAATAAGAACGATAAAAGCAGTCGCGCGTTATGCGGCTGCTTTCCTTTATTGGTTTAATAGAGTTTTCCAGGATTCAGCGTGATGAACAGCAACCTGGCAGCCACATTCATTTTCGAGTATTTCCAGCTCTTTCTCGAAGTAGGCGGCGCTTTTTCCGAAAAACGAAATGCCTCCTGCTTCCGGGTTTGCAATCGTCTCCACAGCAATCGACACGTTCTTTTCGAGCGAACGGCCAAGCGCACGCTCTTTGGCCGAAACATCCATAACTTTCTCTGCACTGTCGCGGTACGCCATAATCACCGTATAATCCGTATGCTGAATCACAAACTCTGCTAACGTTCCTCCGGTAGAAGCGGAAACTTCATCGTACCAAAAAGGAATATCGGCTCCGAGTGTCCAGCCGCTGTCTGCTGCCCGCTTGATCAGCCTTTCGTACCGATAAACCGCCTTTTTCTGATCAGTTTTCCATTCACTGGATAAATATGGTTCAATATCAAGGTGAATACCGTCCCAATCCAGCGGACGTATCCGATCCAAAAAGGTGTCCAGATCTTTCTCCATATATTCGGGTGATCCATCGAGCGCGTGAACCCGCATACCCTGCTCGTGCGCTTTCTCAATAAAAGATTGATAGACGGAATCTGAAACAGAAGCGTCGATTTGGACGTATACATCTTTCACACTTTGTTTCTCAAAGAAGGACAGCATTTCTGTTGAATCTTTGAGCGTATGGGCATCCCATACCCATGTGGCTCTTTCTTTTTTCGACAATTCGCACCCTCCCCAAAAAAGCAGAATGAAGGCCAGGAGTATTCCGCCAAACACAAACATGCGCATGAAAAATCCGCCACCCTATCATGAATGTAGTTACAATGAGTATAACAAACAGGGAACTTCTTTTTCATTTGAAGGAACGATTCATTTTCCGCTGGATTCTCAACGCTTTTCCGATATAATAGAAAAGATGCATTTTCAGGTTTACACAATTCTTTTACTATAAAATATGATAGTATAAAAATCTACGAAATTGGAAGGAAAGAGGACTTTTCAACATGAAGAATGAGAAGACATTTTGGCTGCTGGCCCTGGCTTTTATTATTTGGCAGCCGGTTATTGATGTGCTCACAAGCGCATCGCTGCTGCTGCTTAACATTAGTTTAACTGTCGGTGTAATTGTCCGCGTGCTGTTTATGGCCGCTATCGTATTGATGCTGTTATGGAAAGCGCGGCGAAGCGGGCTGGCAAGGAAGTACATTCTTTATTTACTAGCCGTTGCGGCCGTCATTGCTATTAACATTGTGCTGAATATGAACGTAAAAGATCCTTACTACCTTGGGAGCGAATTAAAGTTTTTCAATAAGATTGTGTACTTCCCAATCCTGTTTACGGGCTTTAGCGTTCTGTACCTTTATTTAAAGCGGGAGCAAGTGCCGTTTAAAGAAAAAACCACTTCTTATTTCTTGTACGCCTCGCTGATCATCAGTGCCGTGTTTCTTGTTTCCTTTGCAACAGGAACAAGCCTGTCCAATTACTCCCACACGAAAATCGGCTTTACCGGCTGGTTTTATGCCGGAAATGAAATTGGTGCCATCATGGCGATCATTCTTCCGGTGACGGCCCTTTACGCAATTGAGAAAACAAATCGTGTAAAAGAGTGGCGTTATTGGATTCCATTTGTGCTGCTGGCTGTTTCGATGCAGTTTCTTGGAACGAAAGTTGGGTACGGCGGTATCGTCGTTGTGCTGCTGGCTGCTTTTTTCTCTATGCTCATTTTGTATTTCACCAAAGAGCGTTCAGGAAAAACGCGTTCTAATATGCTCATTTCGCTAGTGCTCATTGCTGTGCTCGCTGTGACAACACCGGTTACGCCTGTGTTTCATAACATGTTTGCACACTTAAGTTTATTAAACATCGACTTTAGCAAGGAAAAAGAAAAAGAGATTGATCCAGATACAGGCGAAGAACTGCCGGAAGATGAGCAGGAGGAAGAAGAGCCTGAGATTACAAATGAACAAGTGCAGAATCTTGTATTCAGCAGCCGGGAAAAATACTTAGCTGAGATGAAAGACCAGTTTGCCGAAGCGCCGGTTTCACAAAAGCTTTTCGGTATGGGATTTGCCGGGAACTATGAAGAACCAGCACCAGGCAAAACACCGAGAATGATCGAGATGGACTTTTTTGATCTCTTTTTCTCACTCGGCATCGTCGGCTTCCTGACCATGATGTCATTGCCGCTTTACTATGCGTTCCGTTTTGTGATTCACTTTGTCCGAAACATTAAACAAACCTTCACGCCGGTTAACATTATGTATGGAGTTGCCTTTATCCTTGGAATCGGGATCAGTGCAACGGCAGGGCATGTGTTAACGGCTCCTGCCGTCTCTATCTATGTAGCAGCCGTTATGGCACTGCTTATGGTGCAAGAAGGCATTATAAAAGAATAAAAGAGCAAGAAAACCGCCCCGGCCGATGTCAGGGCGGTTTTTTTCGAATTATGAACGTAATGTAACGATTTGTTGAAGTTTTTGTAATATTCTTGTTTTTAGGTTAAAGATCACCTATCCTTTGAATTAAAGGTTTTTATTTTATAAGGGGGCAGGTTCATTGAAAAACAAACATAAGTTTATTGTAGCAGCGTCTGTGGCTTCTATTGGTGTATCCGCTGTTTCGGTTTCGGCTGCATCTGCTTTTACAGATGTACCGCCGCATTATGAGGAAGCGGTTCAATTTTTAACAGAAAACGATATTACAGCCGGCTATTCTGCAGGTAAGTTTGGCACGTCTATGTCCATCACGCGCGTAGATGCGGCCATTCAATTGGCAAAGGCGCTTGGCTTTACAGAAGATGATACATATGAAGACGCAGGATTTACCGATGTACCAGAGCGAGGTCAATGGGCTGTAAATGCGCTGGCAGAAGTCGGGGTTACAGCAGGAAAAGCAAAAGGTAAATTCGGTGCGTTTGAACCTATCACGCGAGGCGAAGCTTCCTACTGGCTTGCGAATGCGTATGGGCTTGAAGTGAACGAAACGGTAACGGAGACGCCATTTACGGATGTGAATGAACGCTTTGGCCCTTATGTAAACGCCCTTGTAGAATCTGGTCTTTCTCTCGGCAAAACGGATACCACTTTTGGCGCAGCGGACAGGCTGCTTCGGGGTGAATGGGCGTTATTCCTCCACCGCGGATCTCAGCTGCCGGAAGAATTCCTGCTTTCCCTTATCCACACGAACGATACACATGCACATATTGAAAACGTCGCGCGCAAAGCAACGGTTGTAGAAGCGCTGCGGGAAGAAAACCCGTCTTCTCTACTCGTTGATGCCGGCGACGTGTTTTCCGGCACCCTTTATTTCAACCAATTCAAAGGGCAGGCTGATCTTGATTTTATGAACATGCTCGGCTATGATGCCATGACCTTTGGAAATCACGAATTCGATCTTGGCACAGGGCCGCTGGCTGATTTTATCAAAAATGCGAAATTCCCATTTGTATCGGCGAACGTAAACGCATCCGCGGATGCGAATCTTTCTTCTTTAATGAACGAAACGGTGACGGATGAACCGATGGACGGACGGGTATATAATGGCATTATTAAAGAAGTAGACGGCGAGAAAGTCGGCATTTTCGGCTTGACAACAGCAGAAACACAAACGATTTCATCTCCTGGCGACGATGTTGTGTTTGAAAACTATATTCAAGAAGCGAAAAAAGCGGTAGCGTCCTTTGAAGCAGAAGGAGTGGACAAAGTTGTAGCCCTGTCCCATATTGGCTTCCGGGATGGCGGCGGTGATAATGATGTCACGCTCGCAAAAGAAGTGGAAGGCATTGATGTGATTGTCGGCGGCCATACGCATGACAAGCTGAGCGAGCCGTATATTGATGAAACAGGAGCAGAGCCGACCGTTATTGTACAGGCCAATGAGTATAACAAGTTTGTCGGTACACTTGATGTAATCTTTGACGAAGAAGGGGCTATCACGGAGTACGCCGGCGAACTGATTGAAGTCGATCAGAAAAATGAAGACGGCACCTATGTGTTTGAAGAAAACGAAGAAGTGAAAAGCCGGCTGGCATCCGCTTATACACCGGAAATTGAGAAAGTAAAAGCCCAGGTAGTGGGTTCAGCTGCAGCTGCTTTAGATGGCGAGCGGGCGAATGTGCGCACGAAGGAAACCAATCTTGGCAACCTCATTACGGATGCTATGCTTGCAAAAGCCAAGACAATTGATCCAGATACCGTCATTGCGCTTCAAAACGGCGGAGGAATCCGTGCATCAATCAATGCCGGAGACATTACAATGGAAGAAGTGCTTACCGTGATGCCGTTTGGCAATGCGCTCGCTATCATGGACTTAACAGGAGCAGAAATCAAAGCCGCGCTTGAACACAGCGTCAGCCTGGCGCCAGAACAAAACGGCGCGTTCCTGCAGGCGTCCGGCTTGAAGTTTACGTATGACTCCTCCAAAGCGGCAGGTTCCCGTGTAACATCGGTAGAAGTGAACGAAGGCGGCACATTTGTTCCGCTGGATGAAGCGAAAACATATGCTGTAGCAACAAACACCTTTACCGCAAAAGGCGGCGATAACTATTCAATGTTTAAAACAGCGTACGATGAAGGCCGTGTGAGTGAGCCGGGCAACGTCGACTGGGAAACCTTTACCGATTACTTAAAAGCGAACCCTTCGGTTAACGCAGCAGTTGAAGGACGTATTACAGATACAAATTCAGCTCAATAAGGAAAGAACATGCCCGGGCAGCTTGTGAGCCCGGGCATTTTTCCCGTTTTCGCAACGAAATTCTGATTATTTCTTCTTTTTTCGTATGAACGGTGGTATAATTCTTTGGATAAAGCGCATTTTCGTCAAGGAATGCAAACCAGCAAGGAGTGGCAGACATGATCGTATGTAAATTTGGCGGCACATCCGTTGCCAGTGCAGAACAAATTAAAAAAGTAGCATCTATCGTAAAAGATGAACCGAAGCGAAAGGCGGTTGTTGTATCGGCACCCGGTAAACGTTTCAGCGAAGATACGAAAGTAACGGACCTGCTGATTGCGCTTGCGAATGCCTCTTTGCAAAAGCAGGATGCGGAAGCGGAACTTAAAGCCGTTGTTGACCGTTATGCAGACATCGCTCAAGGGCTCGGTCTTGATGATACGATTGTTTATATTATTGAAGAAGATTTGCGCGGCCGTTTAACAGAAAACCGCGATAACCCGCCGCTTTTCATGGATCAGCTGAAAGCAAGCGGAGAAGATAATAATGCAAAATTAATTGCTGCGTATTTTACAAGCATCGGATTAGATGCGGAGTATGTAAATCCGAAAGAAGCGGGCTTAATTGTAAGTGATGAGCCGGGCCGCGCACGTGCGCTTCCAGAGGCTTATGAAAACTTAGAAAAGCTTCGTGAAAACGGAAAGATTGTCGTATTCCCGGGCTTTTTTGGTTACACAAAAGAAGGCGTGATGATGACGTTCGCCCGCGGCGGTTCGGATATTACTGGTTCGATTTTAGCCGCTGCCTTAAAAGCGGAGCTGTATGAAAACTTTACAGATGTTGATTCTGTTTTTGCAGCGAACCCGAATGTTGTGGACAATCCGGCTGAAATCAAACGGATGACATACCGTGAAATGCGCGAGTTGTCATATGCCGGTTTCTCTGTTTTCCATGATGAAGCCCTTATGCCTGCATTCCAGCATTCGGTGCCTGTTTGCATTAAAAATACAAACAACCCATCCGCACCAGGTACAATGATTGTAGCAGAGCGTGAATACACGAAAAATCCGGTTATTGGGATTGCAGCAGACACTGGATTTTCTACTTTGTACGTAAGCAAGTATTTAATGAACCGTGAAATCGGATTTGGCCGCCGTCTCCTTCAAATTTTAGAAGAAGAAGGTGTATCATATGAGCATACGCCATCTGGCATTGATGATTTGTCGGTTATTGTAAGAAGCCACCAGCTTACACCAGAAAAAGAAGAGCGCATTTTAGCTCGTTTCCGCAATGAACTGGATGTAGATAAAGCAAATGTGGAGCATGGGTTTGCGATGATTGTGCTTGTCGGAGAAGGTATGCATAATACACTTGGACTTTCTGCACGTGCCACATTGGCCATTTCCCGCGTTGGCGCAAACATTGAAATGATCAACCAGGGCTCTTCGGAAGTCAGCCTTGTGTTTGGTATTCAAGAAAAAGATACAAACAATGTATTGCGTGAGCTGTACAAAGAGTTTTTCAGCAGGAGTGCAGTTCTTCAATAAAGAAATATTTAAAAACCCGCCAGCTGCTGGCGGGTTTTTTAGCTTGTCTACATGAAAAAAAGATCCTGTGCAGGATCTTTTTTATGACGGATTAAAGTTTATCAAGAATGCTTTTGCCAGACATACGTGTTCTATGGGAATCACTGTATGATTTACGCAAATTGTTTGTTCCTAGGCGGTTTTTTACTTTCGGGTAAACGATTGGAGCGATAATAGCACCGTACTTGATCAGCTTTTTTAAATTCATTTCTGTCATCTCCGTTCTCAAATGTTCATTACATTACTATACCCATTTAAAGCATGTTGAAACAACGTTTTCATTATACCACATTTCCTCATTTTTTCTAAGAAGTTCGCACGTATTGCTTCTTCACATGGTAAAATGGATAAAACGAGTGCGGGAGGAAAAAAAGTGAAAAAATACATATCAGCCCTTTCAGCCGGCGTATTGGGCATGGGCATTTTTCTTGTGCCGCCAGCAGACGCAGCTGCTTCGAAAATAGACTATGTCGCTTTCGGTGATTCTATTGCGGCCGGCCAAACGCCTTATAATGGAGAAATTAAAGAAAGTTATACTGATTTTATTAAAGCAGGGCTGATCGAAAGAGGATTGCTTTCTTCTTTTACGAAAGAATTTGCCGTTTCCGGTGAAACGAGCGCCCAGTTTTTAGCGAAGCTCTCTTTAACGGATGTACAGGAAGCGATTCGGCAGGCAGAACTGATTACGATCTCAACAGGTGCTAATGATCTGCTTCAATTAGCGCTTGCCGGAAATACAGATCCCATTAAGCTATTAGAAGCAGTCGCGCAGGTGGACCGAAATCTCACAGCCGGTATTGGGCAAATTAAAGCATTGAATCCAACGGTCGATGTGTATGTGACAGGCTATTATTTTCCGTTTCCACGTATGGAAGAAGGACCGCAAAAAGATCACTTAAAAGAATTTTTTACACTTTTTAATACGCAATTAAAAACGACCGCTCAAAAACAATCCGCAACGTTTGTTGATGCCTCTGCCCAGTTCGGTGAAGAGTATTTGCCAAACCCGAGTGATATTCACCCGAATACAGCCGGCTATCAGCTGATTGCCAATCAATTTTTTGCGGTTTGGAAGGGAGCGGCGGACTCGGACCCATTTTCTGATATTGCCGCTATCGGCTCCCAAGCACGCCTGGCGATTATGAAACTGGCCGAGAATGATATTATTAAAGGAAATGCGGATGGTACGTTTGCACCTAAAAGCCAGATTACCAGGGCGGAAGCCGCGATTATTTTAGCACGTATTCTTGGCAAAACGGAAGCGGCGCCGAATCCAGGGTTTTCAGATGTTTCTGCGCACATGAAATCTTACAGCGCGATTGCACAGCTTACTGAAGCGGGCGTTTTTGCGAAAGCGCCGAAATTCAATCCGAATCAGCCGCTTACACGGGCCCAGTTAGCACGTATATTAACAAAAGCATTGAATCTGAAAGCAGGTGCACCTGCCGCTTTCACAGACGTTCCGGCTTCCCACTGGGCAAAGAATGAAATTGATGCTGTTTACGCAAACGGCCTGATGACCGGCGGTGCCTCTGCTAGATTTCTTCCAGAAGCGGGCATTACCCGTGAACAATTTGCCATGACGATTTTTAATGTGTGGAGCAGCAAGCAGCCATAACAGCCCAAAGAACTGCCAGGCGGCGGCAGTTCTTTTCTTTTGCACGAATAGATTAAGAATACAGAACATTTCGAGCCGTTTTTTTAACTGTACATCTAGGATACAATATGCTAGTATTTACAACGTGAACAAACACAATATATAGTATGTGATGGAAAATAGGTACCAGTAATGGTGTAAAGGGAATCCGGTTGGATGCCGGAGCTGTCCCCGCAACTGTAAGTGCAGACGAATGCCGGGCCACTGCGAAAGCGGGAAGGCGGCAGGAGGAGGACGCACGAGCCAGGAAACCTGCCTGTTTTTCTGTAAGCACCACTTTCTTCGGGGGCTGAGAGGTGAAGATGGCGAAACTCTGCCATTTTTCACGTTTACCCACCTAGAGCGCGGACTCAGTCGAAAAAACTTGAGCGATCGCTCTTTTTATTTTGCTCATATTAAAAGGAGGACATACTTCATGACCATAACTACTGCTTTAGGCATTGATCAACTTTTACATACGCTGACAACTGAATTCGGCGAAGAAAAAATCGGACCGCTTCTCCGCGCAAGCGAGCGCTGGACGGCAAAGCGCCCGGATGCGGATATGGATGCCTGGTCGAAAGCTATGACGCTTGAAGCGCTCAGCTTTATGGATGAAGAAGAGCCCTATTGGACGTTTGTAGCGGCACGTATTTACCTGCATCAAACATACCGTGCGATTGCAGCAAAAAGAGGCGTAGAAGCCAAAGACGTTTATACGGCTTTTGCTGACTATCTTCACCGCGAAACGGAAAAAGGACTTTATGATAACCGTCTGATCGAAGCTTATACAAAAGAAGAGCTTGAGGAAATCGGCAAGCTTATTCAACCAGAACGCGACCAGCTGTTTACATACATTGGACTTAAGATGCTGATGGACCGCTATGTGGTTCGTGATTTTGATAAAACACCAGTTGAGCTTCCACAGGAACGCTGGCTGACAATTGCCATGACGCTTATGAAAAATGAAACAGAGAACCGTCTGGCGAAAATTGCCGAATCTTATTGGGCAATGAGCAACTTGTACATGACCGTAGCAACACCAACACTATCAAATGCGGGTAAACCGTACGGACAGCTTTCAAGCTGCTTTATCGATACAGTGGATGACAGCCTGCAGGGCATTTATGACAGCAACACAGATGTTGCGACGTTATCTAAATACGGCGGCGGCATCGGCGTTTACATGGGTAAAGTACGCAGCCGCGGTTCTTCTATCCGTGGATTCAAAGGTGCATCAAGCGGTGTTCTTCCATGGATTAAGCAGTTGAACAACACAGCGGTCAGCGTTGACCAGCTTGGCCAGCGCCAAGGTGCGATAGCGGTCTACTTAGACGTTTGGCACAAAGACGTTTTTGCTTTCCTTGATTTGAAATTAAACAATGGTGACGAGCGTCTTCGTGCGCATGATATTTTCACAGGCGTATGTCTTCCAGACTTGTTTATGGAAAAAGTAGATGCGCGTGAAGAGTGGCACTTGTTTGATCCGCATGAAGTTCGCACAGTTATGGGCTTCTCGCTTGAAGACTTCTATGATGAGTCGCGCGGTAAAGGCTCATTCCGTGAAAAATATGAGCAGTGTGTACAAAACGAGCAGCTTTCCCGTGAAACGGTACAGGCGATCGACATTATGAAACGCATTATGCGCTCGCAGCTTGAAACAGGCGTACCGTTTATGTTCTATCGTGATGAAGTAAACCGCCGCAACCCAAACAAGCATGAAGGAATGGTTTATTCTAGTAATCTGTGTACTGAAATCTTCCAAAATATGAGTGCAACAGAATTCCAATCTATTCAGCTTGAAGACGATGTGATTGTAACGCGCAAAAAGCCGGGTGACTTTGTTGTATGTAATTTGTCTTCTATCAACCTTGGTAAAGCAGTGCCGGCAGATGTATTGGAGCGTTTGATTCGCGTACAGGTGCGCATGCTGGATAACGTTATTGATTTAAACATGATTCCAGTACCGCAGGCAGAACGGACAAACAGCCGTTACCGCGGCATCGGTCTTGGCACATTCGGCTGGCATCACCTGCTAGCGCTGAAAAACATCCGTTGGGAATCAGACGAAGCTGTTCAGTATGCAGATGAGCTGTACGGAACCATTGCCCGTTTGACGATTCAAGCGTCTATGGAACTGGCAAAAGAAAAAGGGGCTTACCCATTATTTGAAGGATCTGACTGGCAGACAGGTGCTTATTTTGATGCACGCGGCTATGAAGGAGACGAGTGGGAAGCACTTCGTAAAGAGGTACGGGAAAACGGTATGCGTAACGGCTACTTAATGGCCGTCGCACCAAACTCGTCTACATCGATCATTGCCGGAAGCACAGCGAGTATCGATCCGATTTTCCAAAAGAGTTACTCTGAGGAAAAGAAAGATTATAAAATTCCTGTAACGGTACCAGATTTAAACGCGGAAACAACATGGTTCTACAAATCCGCTTACTTTATTGACCAGCACTGGACATTGCGCCAAAATGCTGCGCGCCAGCGCCACATTGATCAGGGTGTTTCGCTGAACCTGTACGTGCAAAACACTATTAAAGCGAAAGAATTGCTTGATCTGCACCTGGCTGGCTGGAAACAAGGATTAAAAACAACATATTATGTTCGTTCAACATCTGTGGAACTACTTGAGTGCGAATCTTGCTCAAGCTAAGGGGAGAACACCATGACACTTATTGAAAAACGAAAATTAATGGATAAAGAAGCGCCAAACCGTTCGACGGCCATTGTAAATGGCCGTTCATCCAACGTTTTAAACTGGGATGACGTTAAGTTTGACTGGGCGTATCCAAAGTACAAGCGGATGCTTGGGAATTTCTGGACTCCGTTTGAAATTAACATGAGCAATGACGTAAAACAATTTCCGAATCTCGAAGACAGCGAGCGGGAAGCGTTTTTGAAAATTATCGGCCTGCTTGCCCTCTTAGACAGTATTCAAACAGACTATGCCGGGAAAGTAGCAGACTACTTAACGGATTCAAGCCTGCAGGCGCTGATGATTATTTTGGCGCAGCAGGAGGTTATTCATAACCATTCTTACTCTTACGTACTGTCCAGTCTTGTTCAGAAATCAAAGCAGGACGAAGTATTCGATTACTGGCGCAGTGAGCCGGTTCTTGAAAAACGCAATGACTTTATTGTAAAAGGCTATCAGTCCTTTGCGGAAAACCCAACTGTGGAAAATATGCTGGAGTCAATCGTACACGATGTCATTTTGGAAGGCTTGTTTTTCTATTCAGGTTTTGCATTCTTTTATCACTTGGCGCGCCACCAGAAAATGGTCGCTTCAAGCACAATGATTAACTATATTAATCGTGACGAACAGCTTCACGTCGACTTGTTCGTGAAAATCTACCAGGAACTTTTAAATGAATATCCGGAGCTTGATACACCGGACCGCGCAGAAAAAGTACAGGCGATTTTCAAAGAAGCGGCTGAGCTTGAAGTGGAGTGGGCACGTGAAGTCATTGGAGATAAAATTGACGGGCTTGATGTAGAAGATGTAGAAGCATACATCTACTTCTACGCCAATGTGCGCTGCGCACAGCTTGGCTATGAAAAGCCGTATCCGGATTACCGCAAAAATCCGCTTAAATGGATTAAAGCATATGAAGACGTGGATTTGGGTAAAACGGATTTCTTTGAACAGCGTTCGCGCCAATACGTAAAAGTAAACGTGCAGGATAACGGGTTCGACGAACTATAATAAATCAAAAGAGCTTCTGCCTGAGAAATCGGGCGGAAGCTTTTTTATCGACTTCTTTACATGATTTTTACATTTTATTTATATCCTCCATATATTCTTTCGCTACACTGACAAGAGATGTTTATTTAGAGGAGGATCAGCATTCATGAAAAGAAAGCCTTTTTATTCACTTGTGCTCGCCAGCAGTTTATCCGTTTCATCTCTGGTGACGCTGCCACTTGCTGCTTATGCAGAAGAAATGCCTTCTGCGCAAGCGGTTGCAGTATCGCCTATCCTTATTACAGAGCTGCTGCCGAACAGTGACAACCTGAACGGATCAGACGCCTATGAATTTATTGAGCTGTACAATAACAGTACCCAGCCGTTTAGTTTAAAGAATTATAAACTGGTTTACGGCTATCCAGACGGAACAACAGCTGATTGGGTATTTAAAGAAGATAAAGAGATTGCACCTGGCGAAACGATGGTCGTTTGGGTAAAGCTTGAAAACAAAGCAAACGAATCTCTTACATTAGCGGACTTTAATGCTGAATTCGGCACTTCTTTAACAGATACACAGTTTACATACATAGAGTCTGCCGGAATGGCAAATGGCTCCGAGCGAAGCCTGTCAGTTGCAGACACGGCCGGCCACTTGTTAACAACCGCCGCTTATACACCAAATGAAGTGGAATTAAACAAAGGAATTCAATTTAAGCCAAACGCGGACGGCAGGACAATGGACGTTCTTACTTCTTCAGAACCCGCAACACCCGGCATGCTGATAGAAGGGCAGAAGCCGGAAGCCCCAATCGAAGTAGATACGGTAAAGCCGGTTATTACCCATACACCGGTGGAATCGGTTGAAGCCGGTCAAGATATCGTAATCCGCGCTTCTGTCACAGATGAAACAAAACTGGACAGTGTGAAGGTATTGTATCAGCCGTTAGCAGGCGGTGACTGGCTTGAAACGGACATGGCAGCGGGAGAGGACGGATCGTATGAAGCCGTTATTGAAGCGTCTCAGCTTTTATCAGACCGCTTCACGTACAGAATTGAAGCATTTGACGGCCAAAACAGGGCACAAACAGAAGACATTACCATTCAAGCAGCGGGACTGGATTACGATCCGCAGGCTGTCCCGGATCTGCTTGTAACCGAGATTGTGCCGGATTCAGCGAACATAGACGGCCTTGATGGCTATGAATTTATTGAAGTGTATAACAACACGGATAAACCTATTAATTTAAAAGATTATACCATCCGCTACCGGTATCCGGCTGACGGGCCGGAAGGAGATTTGATCTGGAGAGCAGACAAAAAAGACCTGGTGCTGCCGTCCGGGGAAACGATGACGTACTGGATTAAAAACAGTACAAATCAATCCAAAACCGTTGCCGACTTTAATGCTCATTACGGAACAAAGCTGGATGAAAACAAAAACATTGTCCAGGTTCAAGCAGACGGCATGGCAAACGGAAGCGCCCGGGTCATTTCCATTGCAACAAACACAGGGTTCGACGTTTCAACAGCGGCTTATTTGGATCAGCCGAATGTGGATGATACGGTGGCGGACAAAGGTATTTTGTACTCGTTCCCGCGTGAGGCGGGAAGCAGGGAAATGTATAAATACAGTGCCGGAAAAGAAGCAGCTGCACCCGGAACTGTCGAAGCGGCCCAGGTTCCTGCGGTAAAAAAGAAAACGGCCTTGGACGAAACGGAACCTGTCGTAACAGACTTAACAGAAACAGCGCCGATTTCAGCCCGGCAAAATGTAACGCTGTCATTTGATGCTGCAGATGATCAATCCGTTAAAACGATGCGCTTGTTTTACAAAACAAGCGAAACGGATGAATATAAGTCGGTCGATTTAACCGAGAACTTTGATACCGGCTTGTTTTCCCAAACCGTTTATTCACCTGATCTGCTCGGCAAAGATAGCCTGCAGTATTATGTGAAAGCATCCGATGGAGCGAACGAAATCGAAACAGATGTGAAAACGATTCAAATTGAAAATGATATAAGCGCAGAAACAGGCTTGAATGTAGAGGATGGTTCTCTGCTCAGCAAAACGGCTGTGATCAAATCATTTGGCAAGGAGTCCACGCTGTCTGTTGACGGACGGGATGTGACAGGTGAAACAGAACCTTCTCTGCCGGCACACGCTTACTTTGCGTTTGATGCTAAAAAAGTGAATTTGTATTTTAAAAACGGTGTAACGATCGGCGACGAAACACTGCATATTTTTGATGATACGATCAATACGTATGAAACAATTACCGTGCCGGTTGACCCTTCCCAGTTTAAGCAGGGAGAAGGAACGACGATGTCCATCCGTGCGGGCACAAAGGTATCGCCATTTGATACGAATTCTGAAGAAAACCGGGACGATTTTTATGTGAAAAATGTGCGTCTCGTGCTTGAAGACGGTACGACACTGTATGATCCGGCTTACAGCGACGCGGCTAAAGAAATTTCAGTCGGTGACGGAGCAAGTGCCAAGCCGGCTGTGGATTTTACCTTTGATGTGCCGGATGAAGCATTTACCGCGAAAGCTTACCAGTGGGATACAACAGCAGTGGAAGACGGCTCTCATCTTATCGAATCTTCTTCGGCTCGTGCAGAAGTTCAAGTAGATAACAGCGCTCCTGTTATTATTCCTTCAGTTGAAGAAAACCGGGAATATAAAGGAGAATTTACGATTAATGCAGAAGCAGAGGATACTTCCGATGTGGAAACATTAACAGCCCATCTGGATGGCGAAGAAATTTCTCTTCCACTCGACACATCATCAGCGAAGCTGTCTCCGGGAGCGCATACTGTTCAATTTAAAGCAGTGGACCGGGCCGGCAACGAAGCCGAAAAATCGGTTGCTTTTACGGTAGTGGAAGAGCAGCCATATGCGCCGGAAGCGGTGACGCCTGCAGACGGACAGACAAATGTAAATGCGAATAACGCGAGCCTGGAGGTAAAAGTCACCGATCCGACGAAAGATACACTCGACGTGGAATTTTACCGCGGCTATGAGTACGCAGCAAATGATGCCGGCGTGCGTGTATTCCAAAACAATGCTGATCAAGAGCCGCCGAAAGAACTGGCATCAGCGGGTGAATCGGCTGTTTCGGATACGGATAAAATGGCAAAGGCTGACGGCCAGTATGTAGAAACAAAGTCTGTTGAGAAATTTCCGTACCACCGCTTTGAAGTCGCCGTGGATCAAGAAGTAGATGAAACAGACGAAATTGCACTTCATTGGGAAGGAAAATCATTAATCGGCCGGAAAGTGTCCATGTATGTATGGAACTATGCTGCTTCCAAATGGGAGCTTGAAGAATGGAAAGTGGCGGAAGATGACCAAAACTTTACCCTAACCGGACATGTAAAAGGGCTTGATTACGTAAAAGACGGCAAGGTGCAGGTAATGGTGCAGGATGAGATCGCTTCTACGCCAGAATTTGATTATTCATTTGTTTGGATGTCGGATACGCAATATTATTCCGAAAGCTATCCGCATATTTTTGACCGCATGACTAAATGGATTGCAGAGCAAAAAGAATCGCTGAACTTAAAGTATGTGTTCCATACAGGCGATCTTGTCGATGAAGCAGATCAGCCGTATCAATGGGAGCATGCAGATACGTATATGAAAACACTTGATAACGCAAAAGTTCCATATGGCGTTCTCGCCGGCAATCACGATGTCGGCCATAAAACAGGCGATTACAACGAGTACAGCAAGTATTTCGGGGAAGCAAGGTTTGCCGGGAAGGATTATTACGGTGAGTCCTATAAAGACAACCGGGGCCATTACGACTTAATCAGCTCGAACGGCAATGATTTTATTATGCTTTATATGGGCTGGGGTGTGGACGAGGAAGATATTGCCTGGATGAACAAAGTGCTGGCCGAGCATCCGGACCGAAAAGCGATTTTAAGTTTCCATGAGTATTTGCTTGTGTCAGGTAACCGCAGCCCGATTGGCGAAAAAGTATTTGAGGAAGTGGTAAAGCCAAATAAAAACGTGATAGCAGTTCTATCCGGCCATTATCACGATAGTGAGACACTGGTAGATCAAATTGATGATAACGGCGATGGCACACCGGACAGAAGTGTATACCAAATGCTGGCCGACTATCAGGGCGGGCCGGAAGGCGGACAAGGCTTCCTTCGTTTAATGAAAGTAAATCCGATCCAAAACAAAATCTATTTACAGACGTATTCGCCTTACCTCGATCAGTACAATTATTACAGTCCGGTCGACTATCCGGGTAAGGACGAATTTGCGATTGACGTAGATTTAACACCAAAAGAAAAAGTGGTCGCAACAGATTCCTTTAAAGCGGAAGTGTACACAGACCAAAAAATCGGCTCGCAATCCGGCATAAAAGATGGTGAAACAGCAAAAACCTCCTGGAAAGACCTCCAACGTTCAACCGAGCATGGCTGGTATGTGAAAGTAAAAGATTCATTTGGCGGAGAAGCCCAGTCGGGTATTTGGTCGTTTACAACTGGCTCACAAGGCAGCGGAAATGAAGAAGGTGGCACGCCAGCGCCGCCGGCATCAGATCTGCCGGTTGTAGAGGTGACTGATTCGATGATCGACAAAGGGCAGCAGCAATGGACGTTAACTGCAGATGAAGCAAGTGTTGAATGGAGACTGCCGTTGTCCATTATCGATTCCGCTATTCAATCAGCGAAGCCGATTTTTATGCAGACAGCTGAAGGCAGCGGTGTGCTTATTCCGGAGAAAGTTCTTCTTCAACTGCAGGCAGCTGGACAGGAAACCGTCTCTGTTTCATTAAATACGCTTCAGGCAAAAGATGTTTTACTCCCGCCTGGGCAGGTACACAGCAGTGTGCTTGATCCAGTGATCAAGGCAGGGGAGCATGCATTTGTATCACTGGACGCTCCAGTCGAAATAAAATTGAAACTAACAAAAGCTGTCAAAGCGGGTAAAACAAACGGTGCTTTTTACAATGAAGCAGTGAAACAATGGGAGCCTGCCGGCGGGTATGAGGAAAATGGATATTGGATTTTTCCAGCTTCTCAGCTCTCCACTTTTACCGTTTTGTCTGACAATGCGATGAAAGCCAAAAAAGAAAAATAAACAAAAAGCCGGAGCATTTGCTCCGGCGTTTTGTTTAGCGTGGACGGTATACTTTTGCCGCTCTGCGCTTGTCCAAATATTTTTTTACAATCGGGTAAATGATCGGGCCGTATTTCATGCCCATTTTAATTAAGTTTGTCATACTTCGTGATGAACGAGCCATAATATTTTTCACCTTCCCGTTTCGCTTTAGTACTACAAGTGTACCCGAACCTTGGATTATTAAACATTCAAGCGGGAAAGCTGATATAATGAGAAGCAATGAGAATTTTGGAAAGGACGTGCGTGAATGGCTCTAGAAGCTGGAACGATCGTAACACTGCATGTAAAAAACAAACAAGAATATGGCTGGTTTCTTGAAAATGAAGAAGAAGAAGCCGTACTCCTTCATAATAGTGAAATAAGAGACGGTTTCGATCCGAACGAACCGATTGAGGTGTTCCTTTATCAGGACCACAGCGGCCGGCTTGCGTCTACGATGGACCGCCCGCTTATTACGCTTGGCGAATACGGCTGGGTGGAAGTTGTTGGGGAAGAAATAAAGCATGGTGTGTTTGTGAATATCGGTATTTCAAAAGATGCACTCGTGTCAGAAGATGACCTGCCGTATAAATTTGAGGTGCGGCCGATTGCAGGTGACAAGCTGTACTGCACACTTAAGCTTGATAAAAACGGCCGGATGTTTGCAAAGCCGGCAACAGAAGAAAAAATTTGGGACATTGCCAAGCGGGCCAATAAAACCGACTTAAACAAGGACTTTACCGGCAGAGTCTACCGGACAGGGAAAGCAGGTACATGGATTATTACCGATGACTTGTACCGGGCATTCCTGCATCCGACTGAGCGTGAGGATGAACCGCGTGTCGGGCAGGAGGTTACAGGGCGCATTATTGCGGTGCACGACGACGGATCGGTGAATGTTTCCCTTTTAGGGCGGCGTGTGGAACGGCAAAAAGACGATGCAGAAAATGTCTATGACTACTTAATGAGCCGCGGAGGCCAAATGCCATACTGGGATAAAAGCCTGCCGGAAGAAATCGAAAAACGGTTCGGCATCAGCAAAGGAGCGTTTAAGCGAGCGCTCGGCAAGCTGATGAAAGAAGGCAGAGCCTATCAGGAAAGCGGCTGGACCTACGCCGGCACAAAACAAAAAAGCGAATAAAAAAGACGCTGCCTCACTTGGCAGCGTCTTTTTTCATTAATCATGGTCGTTTGATAAATTTAATTTTTTAATCAAGGCAAAGAACAAGCTTAAAATAATCGCGACAACCGTTGCCAGTGCCATTCCTTTTAGTTGCAGGTAGCCCCATGTGAACGTAGCGCCTGATAAACCGATCACAAGTACGATCGTTGTTAAAATCATGTTCGTTGTTTTAGAATAATCCACCCGTGAATCTACAAGCATGCGCAGGCCGCTCGCCGCAATAATACCGAATAGAAGCAGGGAGATGCCGCCCATAACCGGACCTGGAATCGTTGAAATAAGCGCAGCGAGCTTGCCGAAAAACGATAGCAGGATCGCCATAACAGCCGCACCGCCAATGACCCAGACAGAATACACTTTTGACAGAGCTAAAACACCGATATTTTCACCATATGTGGTGTTTGGCGTTGAGCCGACAAAACCAGAAATGACCGTTGAAATTCCGTTTCCGAATAAAGAAACACCGAGACCTGGTTTTTTCATTAAATCCCGGTCTACGATATTTTGTGTAACTACAAGGTGTCCGATGTGCTCCGCAATGACGACAAGTGCGGCAGGAGCAATAATGGCAATGCTCGACCAATGAAA
Organism: Domibacillus sp. 8LH; assembly: GCF_038806185.1. Taxonomy (NCBI): domain Bacteria; kingdom Bacillati; phylum Bacillota; class Bacilli; order Caryophanales; family Bacillaceae; genus Domibacillus; species Domibacillus sp. 8LH. Next base: position 462,775 of record NZ_JAVJNG010000002.1, read on the forward strand.
CTCCGGCGAATAAAATTGCGGGAGAGCGAACATTTTAGCTTCACGAACCGGTGTGAAATCCACCATTCCAAACATCGCCGCGATCATATAGCCGGCAACAATCCCAACCAGAATCGGAATAATTTTTAAAAAGCCGCGGAACATCACGTTGCCAATAACCGTGATAAGAAGCGTCAGCATGGAAACGATAATCGTATTACGGTCTGGTGACCAATCCGCTGAACCGTCCGAGATAATGCCCGCCATCTGTGCAGCTGTCGGTACAAGCTCAAGCCCGATTACGGCTACAATGGCGCCCATTGCTGCCGGTGGAAAGACCACGTCGATCCAGCCAGTGCCGGCCACTTTAATAATTCCTGAAACGAGAATGAAAATAAGGCCAACGATAATAAAACCGCCTAATGCCTGCTCGTAACTGCCGCCTTCAAGTACTAAAAAGACAGGCGATAAAAAAGCAAAGCTGGATCCGAGGTAAGCCGGAATCTGGCCTTTACAAAGAAAAATGTACAATAATGTACCGATACCATTCATTAATAAAATCGTCGCTGGGTTCACACCAAACAAAACCGGAACAAGGACCGTTGACCCAAACATGGCGAATAAATGCTGCAAGCTAAGCGGAATCAGAGCCGGAATCGGCGGCCGCTCGTCAACTTGATAAGTACGCAAGTGATCTTCCTCCTAAATACACAAATTGTAGTCATTATACTTCAAAAATCGTCATCTGACTACAAAAAAAGAACCTGACTATCAGGTTCTTTCAGACTGTAGACAAATTACATAGATGACTGTGAACATGGATAGGATGAATCGGCGGCGTCCAGGCAGCTCTGCTTGGCGCTGAGCCCGATTTCGCCTGGCGGCTCTACCGGTCTCTGCTGCCCGCTAGTCCCATAGGAGTCTGCGCCGCCCTCCCGCCGCCAAGTTGCTTGCGACAAGATAGTACAGAGCTAATAAGGTCGTATCTTTTTGTTTAAAAAAGAGAGAATTTCTATTGAGTCTTTGCTTATAAATCTTCAACACCACTTAGTAAAGCCTGCCGGACGAAGACTCCTGCGGGAAGTACAGTGAGTCGGGAGACCCCGCAGGCGCAGCCGAGGAGGCTCCCGCACTGCCCGCGGAACGCGAAGTCCGGCAGGCTTTACTTATCGGCTCTTTTTTAAAAGCGAAAGACTTTGTCTACATATTCAAAAAAACTGAATATCAGGTTCTTTAAAACATGTTATGAAGCAGCGGGAAGTTCTTCCAAGTCCAGCTCGTTGACCTTTCCGTCTCCATTTAAATCGTCCAGCTCATCCATGATGCCATCCCCATTTATATCGATGAAATCCTCAACAGGAATTTCTTCTTCCGGCTCTTCTATGAGCAGTTCTTCCTCCGCAGCTGGCACTTCTTCTACAACATCTTCTTCTACAAGTTCTTCTTCTATGGGCACTTCCTCGACGATTTCTTCCTCCGAAGGCTCCGGCTCTAAATAAGGAATTTCTTCTTCCGGCACTTCTTCTACATAGTCTTCTACAATGATATCTTCTTCAACCGGCTCCTGGGCGGGCACTTCTTCCTCCAGCCAGGCATCCGGAACATCATAATAATCATAGATATCATCTTCACTGTATTCGCCGCCATCAAAATAGGCGTCCTCGTTCCAGTATTCATCAAAAAATAGGGCTCCGTCTTCTGTATAAAACAAGCTTGTAACCTCATCTTCAGAAAGAGGGTCGGCACTCCAGCCATTGAGCATGCCTGCCACATCTTTATACGGAATGCTGAAACCAATCGCTTCTTCGCCGGTTAATTTCGCTGAATTGATCGCAACGACACGGCTGGTGCTTTTGGACACAAGCGGACCGCCGCTGCTTCCAGGAGCGATGGCAGCGGATGTTTGATAAATGTGATCATAGGAATGGGGTTCAATCACAAAGCTGCGATCCACACCGGTAATGTAGCCGAAAGTCGCTGTATTCTCAAGCGCCAGCGGACTTCCAAGAGCAATCACTTCATCTCCGACCTGCGCTTTTTGGCCGGTTTCAAGCTTGAGCGGGGAATGTCCAGCCAAATCTGGTACACGGATCAGCGCCACATCGGTTTCATTGGAATAGCCGATCACGGTGCCTTCATGTTCTGCCCCATTGATGTCTTTAACGATCGTATAAACCGTGCCCTCCACAACGTGTGCGTTTGTTGCGACATCACCTTGATCATTGATTAGAAAACCGGACCCCTGGCCGTAATCTGTAAAAACAGTGAATACACTCTGCTGAGTATCTGCGATCAGATCACTCATCGAGGTTTGTTCATCAGCTGTTATTTCTTTTGGGGGAGCCACCGTTTCACGCACCACTGCCTGTTGCGTTTGAGCCGGCTGTTTCACCGGCTGTGCTGCTTTTTGCGTTTCCTGGTTCCCTTGTACCAGATAATAAATAAAGCCGCCAAATCCAAGTGCAGAAAAAAGACATAAAAACCCGAGAAACTTGATCACGGAAAACGATTTGCGGCGCTTTCTGCCGCAGCCTGGACAATAACGAGCACGACTGCCCATCTCCGTTCCGCATTTCACACAAAACAAACCCAGCACCTCCAAAAGTATTAGTTAATTTTCATTATATACCAATTTTACCAGGGTGAAAAAGGGCTTTTGACGATAAATGTTGTAAGGGGCTGTTTGATGAACAAATGCTTCATTTTATGACAAATCTTTCGTTTTTTGGCGAATCTGCTCTCCTGTTATCCATTCGCGGTTTGAACCACCGGCGGAGCCCTCTCTAGTGATGGCTGTCGATAAGCAGAGCAGCTTGTCTTTAAAAGCGAATGAATGTAAGAAAATTTAACAAAATGTTCGGAAATGAAAAGTGTGTTCATACGTAGGGTTGTAAGCGATAACAATCTAATATTTCCTTGAAAATGAAAGGAAGGAGCCCTTGATAAGTACAGGATGTTATTTTATAATTCGGGTATTGATAAAGTAGTAAATTTTCAGATTATCGAAAATAACACGAATGAAGGAGTAGTATGATGACACGAGTTTATAATTTCTCAGCAGGTCCTTCCATGTTGCCTCTTGAGGTACTCGAAAAAGCACAAGCCGAACTGACAAATTACGCAGGTTCCGGCATGGCGGTGATGGAGCTGAGCCATCGCTCGAAATGGTTTACAGAAATCATTGAAACAGCGGAATCCGTTCTTCGCAAGCTGATGAACATTCCGGACAACTACAAAGTGTTATTCCTTCAAGGGGGCGCTTCCCAGCAGTTCGCTATGGTGCCGATGAACTTGTTTTCCGGCAGCAAAAAAGCGGATTTTGTGAATACAGGCTCCTGGTCGAAAAAAGCAATTAAAGAAGCGAAAAAGTACGGGGAAGTACGTGTTATTGCATCTTCTGAAGATAAAAACTTCAGCTACATCCCAGCCGTAACAGCGGATATGATCGATCCAGAAGCGGATTTCGTTCATATCACAACAAACAATACAATAGAAGGAACGGTTTTCGAACAGATTCCGGATACAGGCAATGTGCCGCTTGTGGCAGATATGTCTTCCAATATCTTATCAACGGAAATTGATGTATCAAAATTTGGCATTATTTACGCGGGGGCGCAGAAAAATGTCGGCCCAGCCGGCTTGACGCTTGTGATTATCCGTGAAGATTTAATTGGAAAAGCGGATGACTCCGTTCCAACCATGCTGGATTACAAAACGCACGCAGACAGCGAGTCGCTTTATAACACACCGCCAACGTTTGCGATTTACATGGCGAAGCTTGTATTTGAATGGTTAGAAAGCTTAGGCGGTATCAAAGCAATGGAAAGCATCAACCGGGAAAAAGCGGCTATTTTGTACGACTATCTTGATCAATCGGCTATGTTCAGCTCACCGATTGCGAAGGAAGCTCGTTCTCTGATGAACATTCCATTCGTATCACCAAGCGAAGAACTAGACGCACTGTTTGTGAAAGAAGCAAAAGCAAAAGGACTTGAAACATTAAAAGGACACCGTTCAGTTGGCGGCATGCGTGCAAGTATTTATAACGCTATGCCAGTTGAAGGCGTCAAAGCACTTGTCGCTTTTATGCAAGAATTCGAACAGACTCATTCAGCGGAAGGGAAGTAACGAGACGTGTATACTATTAAATCCATGAACAATATTGCCGATATCGGCATGAACGTATTCCACAATGCAGATAGTTTTCAAGTAAACGACGACACAAACACACCAGATGGTATTATTTTGCGCAGTGCCAACCTGCATGATACAGAGTTCAGCGGCAGTCTTAAAGCGATTGCCCGTGCTGGTGCAGGTGTAAATAACATTCCTGTACAAGAATGCACAGAGCGCGGCATTGTGGTTTTCAACACGCCGGGTGCCAATGCCAATGCTGTAAAAGAATTGATCCTGACAACGATTATGGCTGTTTCCCGCAACTTGTTTGACGGCGTCAGCTGGACAAAAGAGCTACAAGGCCAGGGAGACGCGATTCCAAAGCTTGTTGAAGCAGGCAAAAAGCAATTTGTCGGCCGTGAAGTAAAAGGCAAAACGCTTGGCGTTATCGGTCTTGGCCACATTGGGGCCTTGGTTGCGAACAATGCGCTTGACCTTGATATGGATGTAATCGGCTTTGACCCGTTTATTTCGGTTGACACCGCTTGGAACCTGTCTCGTAACGTACAGCGCGCTTTAACAATTGAACAATTGTTTGCGGCGAGTGACTACATTACAGTACACGTTCCATTAACCGATAACACACGCGGTATGTTCAACAAAGAAGCATTTTCTGTTATGAAAAACGGTGCCACTATCTTGAACTTCTCACGTGGCGAGCTTGTAAACGAAGAAGATATGCGGGCAGCACTTGAAAGCGGCAAAGTCGGTAAATACGTAACAGACTTCCCGAACGAAAACGTTATTGGCATGAAAAATGTTGTTCCGATTCCTCACCTTGGCGCATCTACAACAGAATCAGAAGAAAACTGCGCCGTTATGGCAGCACGCCAAATGAAAGAGTACTTAGAAACAGGAAACATTAAAAACTCCGTGAATTTCGGTAACGTAGAAATTCCGTTTACCGGCAAACGCCGTGTGACTGTAGCACATAAAAACGTGCCAAACATGGTCGGCCAGATCACAGGTGCTCTTTCTGACTATGACTTGAATATTGCGGACATGGTAAACCGCAGTAAAGGTGACTACGCGTACACATTGATTGATATTGACAATCAAGTAAACGGGGATGTTATTCCTGGTTTAACAGAAAAGCTACTGAGTATTTCTGGCGTAATTACAGCGCGTATTATCTAAAACGAGAAAAAGAGATTCTGGGTTTTTACCCAGAATCTCTTTTTGTATTGGACAAAAATAAATCTCAAAACTTGAAAAAATTTGAAACCAATTGGTACTTTTTCCTGTATGATGAAGAGAAAGAAAATGTGAATGGGGGATCTACTTTGAAAAAATGGCAACAAATGATGGCTGCAGCTGTGAGCGTCTCACTTCTTATGCCGGGAGCCGCTTTGGCAGAGGTGCCGTCAGCTGACAAAGAAGCACAGTATAAAGCAGCTCAATCGGACAAGCAGGTAACAGATTCTCGGACACTAGTGATTAAATATTCAAAAGCGCTGCCGCAAAGTGTACATAAAAAAGCAGGTGTGTCTCTTGTAAAGCGTCTGTCCGGCTTGAAATATGACGTGGTGCGGGTGCCGGCGTCTAAAAAGCTGAGCGACGTGATCAGTGTTTATAAAAATCGTTCAGAAGTAACAGCGATTACACCGAGCATTCAATACAAAGCATTTGCCGCTAAACCAGATCCAAAAGCAGCGAATATGGATCACTTAGCCATGCTCAATATAGGAAAAACTCTTTCGTATGCGGGAAAAAACAAAGTCACCATCGCGGTAGTGGACGGCGGGGTGGACTATAAGCATCCTGATTTAAAAGCAAATTTATTAAAGCCGTATAATGCGGCTAATCCGGCACGAAATCCGGTTCGTGACCTGCATGGAACACACGTAGCAGGCATTATCGCCTCCACGAAGGATAACGGTCTTGGCGGATATGGCGTGTTTCCAAATGCAAACATTTTGCCGGTTGATGTGTTTAACGGTTCTATGGGAGCCAATGACTTTACGATTGCAGAAGGCATTACCTACTCTGTCGACCAGGGAGCAGATGTAATCAACCTGAGCCTTGGCGGCTTTATGCCTTCTCCTGTTGTAGAAGAAGCGATTCAATATGCAATTGATTCCGGGGTTGTCGTCGTTGCAGCGGCAGGCAATGAAGCAACGGATCAGTATTCTTATCCGGCTGCTTATCCAGGGGTTATCAGTGTGGGGAATATCAATGGAGCAAAAACGTTATCTGACAGCTCTAACTACGGTTCCTCTGTTGATGTGGTAGCACCGGGTGAAAACATTTATAGCACATCCTACGATGCAGAGGCAGGATCTAAATTTGAACGGCTGACTGGTACTTCCATGGCATCGCCGATGGTAGCAGCTGCAGTGGGACTGTTAAAATCTAAATATCCAAATTTAACAGCTTTCGACATTGAATATATTTTGGAGCAGACGGCCACAGATCTTGGTGAAAAAGGCTACGATTTAACGTATGGAAACGGATTGATTAATCCGCTTAATGCGCTGAAATTTGATACGAAAAAGCTTCCGAAGCGCCCGGATGTATCGGGTGAAACGATCTTGAAAACAGCTAGAGAAATTAAGTCAGGAAAGCAGTCTTTTACCGGCACTTTCAAATCACCAGAGACGATTCACTGGTTTAAAGCAAACGTGACAGAAGGCCAGCACGTACAGACTGTGCTGAACGGAAGTAAGGGCTACGATTATGCAATGGAGCTTTATTTTGTACCGGAGGATGGAGATCCTCAGTATCTTCGTGATGTCGACCAAACAACAGCAAGCGGGCAGGAAGGTTATTTATACACGGCCAGCGAAGCGGGCACACTCGTCATTGGCGTAAAGGACACAAACGGCAATTACAGTGCGGCCGGCAAATCTGCTTTTACGCTTCAAGCTGAAAAGCGGGGTCCGATTACACCGGATCAGGCAACATCTGAAAAGCCAATTGCCATTACATCTCTTCCATATACAAAAAATAATTTTACACTTTATAGCGGTGAAGAAGGCGTGCCGGATTCAGACTTTTTTACTTTCTCAGTAGAAGAAGAAAAGTTAGTTTCGCTTTCCGTCTCCGCTCTTCCCGGGGTAAATTCAGCTATCAATGTTTATGTTGAGGAAGAAGGAGAAGAATACAGCATTATAGACGGAAACAGCCAGCCGGTCAATAAAGGCGAAACCGTTTCGTTTCAGGCTGTTCCAGGAATGAACTACCGGATTGAAGTGACAAATGGCGCATTTAGCGAAGACATTTTCCTGGATTCCCTTTTAGACCTTTTATCTTTGGATATGTCCATGCTTGAAGAACAAACAGCTGGTGAATCCGCTCAGCCGTATACGTTTAAAGTAGAAGAACGAACCATTCCGGCAGATGAAGACGGACTCCCGGAAGAAAGCACGCTTGAAGAAGATTTAATGGATGGAAGTGTCACACCGGCTGAATACGGTGAAATGAAAGAAGATGAGCTGATTGACGGCGGCGAGGAAGGCGTGGAAAGCGGGAAAATTCTCGAAAAAGCCATTCCGTATACGCTTGGCAGCAGCAAGAAAGGCTTTTTCCAGTCGGGATATGACGAAGACTATTATCGTTTTACACCGACAGCAGATGGTATTTACTCATTTAGTGCCAGCCAGGAAAATGAACGAAATACTTCTACGACGCTGTTAGAAGTAGATTCGGAGACGGGTGAGCTGATCCCTGTTTCAGGCAGCGACGGGGAAATGGATTTGATTGCGTCTCTTCTTGGCGGCTCAATGGGATCTAAAAATCTTAATGTCGCCCTTACAAAAAACAGAACGTACATCATGATGGTCTTTAACAATGGAGAAAATGCATCAGCCGATCCATATACACTCACATCGAAGCGGATTGCGAATGTACCGCCAGAAAAAGATACCGATTATAATCTTCCTGAAGAAGGGCAGAACTTAAAAGCCGGCAAAGCGGTTCAAAACTACTTTGTTCAATCGGGAGATGTTGATTACTATTATTTTATGAATGAAGGAAAACCACGTGTTTATACGCTTGATATTACAGCAAGCGCTCTGACTGCTGCACAAAAAGCAAGCATTCCACTTCAATTACGCCCAGGACATATTTTTAGCGGTGCAGTGTATGAAGATGTAAATGGAGACAAAGTGCTTGATGAAGACGAATTGAGCCGGGTTACACCGTTTGGCCCGGATTTATTTTCAATGATGATTACAGAAACAGATGTACACACATCCTTTGCAGCGAAGGAAGATACCGGCTACTTTATTGAAGCAGCTCCGTTTCTATCAACTGGGCCGAACCTTCAGCCATATGCAGTAAAGGTAGGAGCAACGTACAATGAATTTGCGGACGGCGACGCGAAAGTGGTCAACCATGTTCCAACAAAGCCGCTGCCGCTTAAAACGACAGGCGGGAAATACGGAGCACGCGGCTATTTTAATAGCGGTGTATCGTTTGGAGATGTGGATCACTTCGTTTTAAATCTTACGAAGCAGGGCACGGTTTCCCTTGCGTTCTCAGCCGGTCAAAACCTGGATGGCGTGATGGCCGTGTACAATGCTAAAGGAGCGCTTGTTGCGTCCTTTGACCAGTACGGTAAAAATGATGAAGAACTGGCATCACTGAATTTGCCAAAAGGAAAATATTTTATTGAACTGAGTGAAGCGAGCGGCACTGCTTCAACGGCACCGTACCAATTAATTGTGAAAAAATAAAAAGCAGAGGGCTGAGCCCTCTGCTTTTTTATGAATCTGAATTCGTTTCATGTTACTGGATTGTTTCATTTGCCAGCATCAGGCCAACCGAGTTGTTTTGCTGCCAGATGCTTGAGAAATAAACAATAGGAACAGGGCGGCTGCCAACGTATGGCGACACTTCAATTGTCAAACCCGGCTTCTGCTCGTTTTGAATAAACCAGTCCGTGTAGCCGCCGCCGCTTGGGTTAGACTCTGGTGCGACTAAGCTGTAGCCCGTTTTTTGGCTTACCCGCTTTGCTACAGCCAGGTCACGCGATTTGCGGGCACCTGACTGGTAATAATGCCAGTAAATAATTTGGCCGGAGCTGTGATAAGCTGCGCTCGCTTTAAAAGAATGCTTGAGCGTGAAGTCATACATCGCTTTTGATTCGGGTTCACTGAGCGGGCTTGGCCCTTTATAGTTTTGGGAAGAAGGCTTACCCGGATTACAGCAAATGTTACGCCAGTCTGCCGGGTATTGCCGGTTCAAATCAACACCGCGTATATTCGCTTTCCAGGCGGAAAAATTCGTACTGCCGCCGTTTAACTTCAAAATAGCGTCTTTGTTTTTCGCACTGCCCGCCCCGAGCTGTACGAGAGAAACGCCGTCCGGGTTCACCATCGGCACAATATAAATAGAAGTTTTCTTTAAAATGGACCGGGCTGGATAGCCGTTCATAGAGCCATTCGTTTGAAATAGATGGGCGTATTGATCGGCCATTTCCATTACTACGTTTGTCGTAATATGCTCACGTGCATGATGCGAGCCGTTAAGGAGCACTTCTTCTTTGCCGGTGCCCAGCCGAAGAGCGTATAAATTACGGCCGTCCACCGATCTGCCGATCACCTCTAAGGAAGCGATGTCTGAATGCCAAAGCACAAGCTCTTTTAAGTCCTGCACCATTTGCTCATACGTCATCGTTTTAAACGGGTTTACATAGTTGCCGGTATACAAGGTCATATCTGCTTTAAGAATATAAGCTGTCCGGCCGCCAATGTCGACAATGTAATAATCACGGTAAGCGGCGCGTGTTTGAAGCAGGGTACCTGCCTGCAGGCGGCCAAGTGATGTTAACCGGCCGTTTTTCGAATAAAGCAGGTCGACTGTTTTCCGGGTAATCGCACGGTTTTGAAACACATAGCCGGGCTGTACACCGCCAGCGAGAGACGCTTCCGGCAAGTATGTAACAGCTGTTTCGGAAACATAAGCGGTTGTATTACCCAATACGAATGAAACGTACCCATTTTCTGTGCCCGTTTTTTTAAATATTTCTCCTGCTAAAAGGCGCCCCGTTTTCACGTAAGCCCCGTTTTTCTTTTGAAACAATTCTGCATCGCCTTCAAGGCGAATGTAAGAGCTGGATGCCTCTGCTTGTTCATTCTCTTCTATTATTAAATCTTCTTTTGCAATAAAGCCGTTGATCCCCTGCCAGGAAACACGGATTCTCGTTTCTTGCTCCTCTATTACTTTTACATTTGTGCGGGCAGGAATTGGTGTCAGCACGGCCTGCTGTTCAGCAGAGGAAGGCGGGGTGTAAATCACTGTATCTACTTTTGTCAGTAAATACGAAGCAGCCTGTGCGGCAGTGGATGGCAACAGGGCGCTTAAAAGAAGAACGATGAGAGAAAAAGACAGCCATTTTTTCATTACAACCTCCAATTTATAGAATATTTACCTCTATTTTAACAGGTTTGGAGAATGAAAGAATGCTGATTTGCAAATAAAAAAGACGCTTTTGAAAGCGTCTTTTTTAAGATAAAAAGCCCATAAGCGCGTATTTTATTTTTTCAGTACGAGACAGCTCGTTCCACGGTTTCTTTTTTATATGATCGGTGTCAATCGGCGTAATAAAAGGACCGTGTTTCATCACGAGGCGGTACGGATCAATCACGATCGCTTCACCTTCTTCTACGCCTTTGGTTACTTGATATACACCATCCACATGAAGACCGGTTTCAATACGCCGGCGTTCAAGAAGACCTTCCTGATTCAGAACGATGGCATATGATTTTTGATTTTTTCTTAAAATAGCCGTGTTCGGAATCGTAACCACGTCCGGCTGTTCCTGCGTTATGACTTTCACAGTCGCTTTTAAGCCGGGATACAAATCACTTGATGCAGCGCCGCTCAGCTGAGCAGAGTATGGATATAAGCTTTTTCGTTTTACAGACGGCTCTTCTTCCGGATACGTGCTGACAGAGCTGATAGATCCACCGAATTGCTCAAGCGTCGTATCCACAGTCACTTCAACCGACTGTCCAGATTGAGCCACTGCCATCTGTTTTTCATCAAACACGCCTTTTACAGCCGGTACTGATGAATTGATGATCATCACCGGATTGTTTAAGCTTGTATCAATTTTCTTCACATAACCTTCATTTGTGCTTTTTACAGTTAAATTATCTTTTTTCGCTTCCTGGGCAGCAATAAGCGTATCGTATTTTTTTACTTCTTCCTGCAGCTTCTGCTTTTCGGTTTCCTGCTGCAGGATGCTTTCTTCTACTCCCGTGCTCGCATCACCGCTTTGAACGATCGTCGTGTCGCTATCCGTATCTGAAGAATCGTCTGTATTGGACGTTTCGTTTTCCTCGTTCTCCGCTTCGGATAGGAGCAGGCGCAGCTGGCTTAACTGATTGTCAATTAACGAGATTTGCTGCTGAGTCTGGTCTTTTTCAGCTGTTAAGCGGGCAATCTCATCATCTATTACATCTGAAGAATATCTGAATAATTCTTCTCCTGGCTGAATAGCATCGCCTTCTTTAACAAGAACTTCCTCAAGCGACCCTTTACTTTCATCAAAATAAATCGGGTACTCGTCAGAGGGAACGACAACACCTTCTGCTGAAAATGACTCTACCACATCTCCCGTCTCAGAGCGGTCCCAGTCGGTCAGCCATTCGCTTCGGACGGCTTTGCTGTCTTCTTTGAAAATTAAGTATAAGTTGCCGGCGATCACAACCGCGCTGGCTGCAAGCCATACTTGCTTTTTTATTTTTTTCACTGTCTTCACCTCTTTTCAATTAAAACAAGTTTTCCACTTGGATCGATGTAAACAACGTTGCTAAAATCCAAAATGCAAGGCCTGTCAGAAAGACCATCAAGAAAACGAAAAGAGGTTTTCTAGCTTCTGACACCCGCAGAAAACGGTATTGAACTGCTAAAATCCAAATTTGAAAAATCGTAATAAAGCTGAAAAAACGAATGGCCATTGCATTTTCTGTGGCATATTGTGCGACAACCCCCAGCGAGAAAGGCGAAGAGTCACGCGGAATAGAGAAAAACACATTCCAGACCATAAGCAGGGCAAACTCAATTAAGTAGATTGAGAAAGTAATACATTGTAAAGCGACAAGCTTTTTAAACTCTAATTCTAGAAATGTCCAAAAAAGAAGAGCCGGAACAAAGATGTAGAAAAGAGGAAGCAGCAGTCCGGCAAGGCCAGCGCCTCCGGTAAATAGCAGTTTCAGCCATTCATATGTATACATATCGGATTCGGCCATATAAGCAGATATGCCCTCGCCTTGTATGCCTAATGCGCCGGCAAGCAAAGACAGAAGCACACTGATCAATAGTAATAGTGAAAACTTTGTCCATAAACCGCGAACTTTTTCGGCCTGTGACAGCTGCGCGAGTTCATGGGAAGTGCGAAACAGCCCTTTTAAAAGCTGAAGCCGATAAGCCATTTTCAAATCTCCCATCAAATAGAATAATAAATAAAGATCAATTTTCATTATATACAACTATTGTTATATGAACCAATAATAATCTAACATTATTGGTCTATTTTTAATTTGTCAGAATTATTAAACATTTGAAATGTGAATGTAATATAATGAACATCCTAGTGTAATAGTGTTGAAATAGAACCATGTTACAATCAATCTCGTGTTAGAAAACTAGGGGGTAATGATACGTGAAAAAAATGGCCATGTCTTTTCTTGCTGCAATGATGATTTTCTCAGCTTCTGCGGCACAAGCAGCCGCCGCAACTCACACAGTTCAAAAAGGGGACACGCTTTACGGTATTTCAAAACGTTACAGTACGTCAGTAGATCAAGTGAAGAAGTGGAACAACCTTTCCTCTAATGTTATTAAAGTGGGACAAAAGCTTTCAATCGGCAGCACGGCAGCCGCAAGTTCTTCATCGGCACCGGCGCCAGCATCAAAAACAAGCAATGTTAAAAAAGAGATTACCGTTAAGTCAACTGCTTATACAGCTTCTTGCAGTGGATGCTCCGGCATCACCGCAACAGGCATTAACTTAAAGAAAAACCCGAATGCAAAAGTGATTGCCGTGGATCCAAAAGTGATTCCACTTGGCACGAAAGTATATGTTGAAGGATACGGACAAGCTGTTGCCGGCGATACAGGCGGCGCGATTAAAGGAAATAAAATCGATGTTCATGTGGCTACAAACCAGAAAGCAAAAAACTGGGGCGTACGTACAGTAAAAGTTCAGATTTTAAAATAATCCAAAAGGAAGCTGATGGGAATCAGCTTCCTTTTTTGTTTTTTTATGGAGTCTTTATGTCAGGGTTATTACGAATTCAAGATAATGGTCTCCTTGTAACATTCGCGTCACATTTGTACATCGAAGCGTAACGTCCTTTTAAAAACATTACATTGTTTGGCGTGGTACAATGAATCTCGTTAGGCCGGAGAGAGCCGGCTGGTCGAGAGGAACCGAATCCTCAATCAAGCGTTTATCGCGCTTTTTATATAAATTAGTCGCTGTCCCTACAGTCACGGAGAAATACAGCTTTAAAAACTCTTGCGTACGTGTGCTTCGTCACACCGGCAGGAACATTCCAGGAGGTTTTTTTATTATGAAAAAGCACATCATGGCACTAGCAGCAACAACAGTAATTGGCGGAGGCGCATTCGGCACCGCAGCATCAGCTAGCTCATATACAATACAACAAGGCGATACACTATGGAGCATTTCTCAAAAAACAGGTACAACTGTTGAACAATTAAAAGCAGCAAATGGTCTTTCTTCTAATCTGATTTACGCTGGATCGACTATTCAAACATCTGGTTCAGCAGGTGGAACAGCTCAAGCTTCTTCAAACGGTACATACACTGTTAAAGCAGGAGACACACTATTTAAAATTGCTACAGCACACGGTATTTCAGTAAGCTCGTTAAAAGCTATTAACGGTCTTTCATCAGATATGATCTACCCGGGTGATCAGTTGTCAACAAACGGTTCTGCTGCACCTGCTCAAGCAGCGCCTGTACAGCAGGCTTCAACGCAAGCAGCTGCTGAGCCGGCTCAAGCATCAGCGCCACAAGGCAAAACAATCACTGTAACGGCAACAGCATACACAGCACAATGTGAAGGATGCTCTGGTGTAACAGCAACAGGTATCGACCTTAACAACAATCCAAACAAAAAAGTTATCGCTGTTGACCCGAACGTGATTCCGCTTGGTTCACGCGTATACGTTGAAGGCTACGGTGAAGCCGTTGCCGGTGATACTGGCGGAGCAATTAAAGGAAACAAAATCGATCTTCACGTACCAAACAACGATGCAGCATACAGCTGGGGCGTACGTACAGTTAACGTAACAATTCTTGATTAATCATTATATACCCCGTTTTTTTAAAAACCGGCCTATATACGGCCGGTTTTTTCTTTTGTCTTGTGTAAAGGGTTGCCACATTCTAGATGACCTAGTCGGGCAAATGTCACAGGACGTAGCAAGTTTGAAGCGCAGCAGCAGGACGCTGCGCTTTTAGCCTTTGATCTATTGGTGTCCAGCTCCAGTCGGCCAGTCCCTCGGTCATAAGCCATCCCGTCTTTGTGGAAAAAAGCGCCACTAAGCCGGTTTGTCTTATGTCTGCCGGGCCTGAACGGCCGACTTTCGCTTTTCTTTTATGCAAATGAATCGTTTTTGGGGGTCTGCCCGTATATAATAGAAGAAAGAAGAAATGAGGAGTGAGCATGAAACGGTATAAGCATTTGGCAGAAAGTGTCCGGTTTAATCGGCATGGCGGTCATTGGCGGCCAGTCATCGCCAGTCACGGAGAATTAACGTTTGCAGGAGAAGGCAGAAGTGCGGTCGTGTTTCGCATTAAAGGAACGGATCGGGCACTTAAAGTGTTTTACCCGGATAAAGTGCACATTGCAAAAGAAGAAGCGGACATTTACCGCCTTCTTTCAGGTGTTCCACATTTCCCTCATTTGCACGAAGCCGGCGGCACCTATATTGTAATCGACTGGGTAGAGGGCAAAACCTTTTTTCAGTGCCTCGAAGAAGGGGTAGAAATTTCTGCCCGCCACATCCGTGAAGCGGACCAGGCGCTTCAAACTGCACGAAAGCGCGGATTAAATCCGTCAGATGTTCATTTAAGAAATATTATGATTACAGCAGAAGGCAGTACGATGATTATTGACGTAGCCCGTTTCCGCCAGACGAAGGATTGTATGAACTGGGAAGATATTAAAACGGCTCATTCCGCTTTTTATATGAAGCCCTTTTTCCCAAAGCGGTGGCCGAAACCGCTGCTTAATATGATTGGTATTTTGTATAAAAAACGGCTGCTGCCGGTTTCCCGGACAGCTCACGCAAAAAATCCGCAGTGACTTCGGTCTACTGCGGATTTTGCTTATGATTCGCTTTTTAATGCATGTCTGACGCTTGCAGCCAGCGCTTCAGCACCAATTTTGATAATCCGCCTGTCAAACGTCATATGCGGATGGTGAAGGCCAGGTGTAAGTCCTGAGCCAAGCCCCATCATACACGCTTTTATATGGGGACGTTTAATGGTGTAAAAGTGAAAGTCATCGCTGCCGGATGTGATGAGTGGCTCAGCCAGTGCTTGTTCGCCGCACACTTCAATGATTCCTTTCCGTAAAAACGCTTCTGCTTCTTCAGAGACTTCAGCGGCCGGAGTAAAATCCATCCATTCATAGTCAATCTGTACTTCATACAGCATACTGATTTGTTCAATTTTATGCTCGACGGCTTTTTGAAGATCGAGCAGCACTTTATTACGCTGTGCACGGACATCGAGCCCGAACTTTCCTGAACCAGGAATGATATTTAAGCTTTGTCCGCCGGCTTCAATATGCGTCATTTTAGCAGAATACGGCTCAAAAGGTGAGAAATTGATGGTGTTGAGCTGACGGCTCAAAGAAGACATCACTTCAATGGCATTCACTCCCTGGTGCGGCCGTGCGCCGTGTGCGTCATCACCAATCACTTTTCCGTGTAAAAAAGCAACAGCTCCGTGGTGAACAGACGGTGTGATTTTTCCGAAAGGCACCTCTTCAATAGGGCGGAGGTGAATACCGAACAAGTAATCAACGTCATCAACCACGCCTTTTTTAACCATTTTCAGTGCCCCTGTGCCCGTTTCTTCAGCGGGCTGAAAAATAAATCGAACGGTGCCGCCGCCTTCTGTCACCTGATCCTTTAATGTTAAAATCGTGCCTATCACGATCGACATATGGGCATCATGCCCGCATGAATGATTAGCGCGAAATTTCCCGTCTACCTGCTGCCACAGAGCATCAATATCGGCACGAACCGCCACAACCGGCGAACCGCTCCCAATTTCCGCAATTAATCCCGTACAATCGTCAAATGTATAAGAACGAACGCCTTCTTTTGTTAAAAGCTGTGATATATATGCGGTTGTTTCTGTTTCTTTCCAGCTGATTTCTGGATGCGCATGCAAATGTTCGAAAATCTCAAGAAGTCTATTTTCAAATGTTAATTCCGTTTGAGCCATCGCAAGCCCTCCCCCAGTCATTCTTTCTATTAGTATAAGCGAAAATAAACCTTTTGGCTTGGCAAATAACTGAAAATTCTTATCTTTTTCCTTTTCTCATCAAAAAGCTGATAAAAACAGCAGGAAGTGCCACGACTGCCATGCTTAAAAAAGCAAGGCGGGGCTCTATGTCGTATAAGAAGCCTGCCCCAAATGTTAAAACAGCCGTACTCAGCCCCATTCCAAGTGAAGAATAAACGCCTTGGGCGGCTGGAATTTCCGAAGAGTCGAATTCTTCATTCAGCAGCCGGATAAACGCATAATGTGCCAGCCCGAATGTAAAAGCGTGAAAGACTTGAGCAAAAATATAAACAGGAACCGAAGGGAAGATAAACATGAAAGCCCATCGCAAAACCGCTGCCAGTGCTGCCCACATAAACATGGAACGGACAGAGACGCGGCCAAGGAACCGGTCGGCTACCATGAAAAAAAGAATTTCGGCGGCAACCGCAATGTTTAAAATAACCCCCGTCCAAATATTGTTTACCCCAAGATACTCTAAATACAGCACACCATAATTATAATAAGCGGCATGGGCGCCTTGAATGAGCACGCAGATGATGAGCGCAGTCACAAAACGGCGTGATCGAAACAGCTGGCGAAGCGGCACATGCCGCAGGTCTCCGCTTTGCTGGAGAACAGATGGTGTGCGGAAAGAAGCCACAGCCGCTGTGAAAACAAGGCTTCCGATTAACATATACAAAATCGCTGTATTGGTAAACATAGCAGTAGCGATGCCGATTAAAAAAACAGATATGGTGTAGCCGATTGAACCCCAGGAACGGCTTTTTCCATAATGAATGTGTTCTGTTTTCATTAACAGGGCGCCCGCACTGTCAGCCATTGGCATAATAATCGGGTAAATCAAGCTGAATACGATCATTACGATCAGCAGCATCATGTAACTGGAAGCCGGGATAAAAAGAAGGGAAAGAAGGGCCGCAAGTATGGAAAACCATTTGAGAAGCGTGCCGGCTGGAAACTTGGCGCTCAAAGCCGGATAAAGAAAAAAGGTAGAAGCTGCACGGATAAACAGCCCAATCGCAATAAGCGTAGAGGCGGTTTCAACAGGCAGCTGCTTTTCTGAAACAAGCCACGCGTTCCAGTAGGGCATAAAAATCCCCCATGAAAAGTAAAAAGCAAAAAACATTAAAGACAGCCAAAACTGTGAAGTAAAAATCATCGAATCTTCCTTTATTTTGTCAGTATTTATCCATTATAGCGAAAATATGATTTTTTTTGCGTGAAAAGAAAAGAATCTTTCTTATGTCCTGTTTCTTTTTAACAATTGGATTTTTCTGAGGGTTTTTGAAGGATATTGAAAAGTGGTGTCGAAATAGGAAAAAGGGACGAATAAGACGTGAAAAAGGAGAATCGGATGGAGAAACCAAATGAAGCAGTGGAAAGCTCGCTTATTTTTGTCAATGGACGGAAAGACGACTGCATGATTCGCTTTATGACGGTTTATCAGGAAGGACTCATACTCGATGCCGAATTTACCCCGTTCGCCCAGCCGGCTGAAAAAGAATGGCATCTTGGCGAAAAAGGGGCCATTAAAATGATTGTGGCCCACAAGGGAGTGTGGCAGGAGGTCATCATTGATTACAACTTATCAGAAGGCTATTTATATATTACAGCTGTGACAGCATCCTTTTTATCAAAATCCGTGATGATGTCAATCGCCAGGCGTTTCTATATTCGCCGGGGGGAAGCTGTTCAATTCTTATCAGCCCGTGCCCTCCTCCATCATACAGAGGCACAGCCTGAACGCTGTCTCCTGATTGATATTCCGATTCTTTAAAAAAACGGCTCTTTTCAAAAGAGCCGTTTTTTTCTGCTATACTAGTAGAAAAACAGGGGGGAGCGGAATGATGAAGCGTTTTGCAATGTTTTTGGCAGCGGGTTCAGCTGCGCTCATCAGCGGCTGCGGCGGACCGGAAGCACCGGAAAGTGAGCTGGAAGCGTATGTAAGCGAGTGGCAGGACAACGATTATGGCGGGATGTATGAACACTTTACGCAGGAAACCAAATCGTCTATGACGAAAAAAGAGTTTACAGAACGATATAAAAATATCATGTCAGATATTGAAATGGATAAGCTTCAAGTAGAGCTGCCAACAGAAGAAGACGTGAAGATGGACAATGATCAAACGGCACGGCTGCCGCTTCAAATCCAAATGGAGACCATCGCCGGGCCGATCTCATTTGAAAAAGAAGCAGTGATGAAGCTGGAAGAAACAGATGAGGGTGAAGAATGGCTGATTGACTGGGATCCTTCTTTTTTGCTGCCTGATTACGACGAGGGGGATAAAGTACGCATTCAAACGCTTGAAGCCCAGCGGGGGCGTATTTTTGACCGGAACGGCAGCTCGCTTGCCGTCAACGGAACAGCGGTGTCGATTGGTGTAAACGCCGGCGCCATTGATGAAGCAGGGAAAGCGCAGCTGGCCAAACTACTTGGCTTAACAACAGAAGACATAAACAAGCAGCTCGGCCAAAGCTGGGTGCAGGACGGGTACTTTGTTCCGCTTCAAACCGTCGCTTCATCCAACAAGGAATTGGTCAAAAAAGTCTCAACTGTGAAAGGAGCGGCTACAGCTTCCAAAGCAGTCCGTGTTTATCCATACGGCGCAGCTGCCGGGCATTTAACCGGTTATACAGGTGAGATCAGCGCAGAAGAGCTGAAAGAAAACAAAGGGTACACACAAGGTGATCAAATTGGGAAACGCGGTCTGGAGCAGCTGTTTGAAGAGCAGTTGAAAGAAACCGACGGTGTGCAGGTTTTTATCGAAAAAGAGGAAGAAGAGCCGGTAGTTATCGCGAAGAAGGAGCCGAAAAACGGCCAGGATGTGAAGGTAACCATCAACGCAGAAATGCAAAAAACACTGTTTGAACAAATGGAAGGAGCAGCCGGAACCGCTTCAGCTGTAGAACCGGCTTCAGGAGATGTGCTGGCGCTTGTTTCCTCTCCTTCTTTTGATCCAAATGAATTTGCCCGGGGCATACCCGCAAATCGGTATACCGAGCTTCAAGATGATCCAAAGCAGCCGCTTTTGAATCGCTTTGCGGCGGCTTACTCACCAGGCTCCACCATGAAGCCGATTACAGCGTCCGTTGCGATGAAAGCGGGGAAACTGGATCCGGCGGCCGGTAAAACGATTGAAGGGCTTCAATGGCAAAAGGATGCATCGTGGGGCAATTACCGGGTAACCCGTGTCAGTGAGTCGGCGGGTCCTGTAAACTTGGAATCCGCTATCGTGGCATCTGATAATATTTATTTTGCGATGGCGGCGCTTGATACGGGAGCAGATGGAATGAAAGCGGGACTCCAATCATTTGGATTCGGCGTGAAGTATCCGTTTGCTTATCCGGTGCGTGAGTCGCAGATCTCAAATACCGGTACATTTGATTCAGACATTTTACTGGCTGATACCGGGTACGGCCAGGGAGAAGTACTTACATCGATGACGCATCTGGCCAATGCCTATGGAGCTTTTCTAAACAAAGGAACAATCATGAGGCCGCTCCTGCTTCTTGATGATGAGCCGTCTGTCTGGCAGAAAGAACTTGTGACAGAAGAACAAGCGTCCATCATTCGAAAAGGACTACGCGGCGTAGTAGAACGTGGAACCGCCCGCGCTGCGAATATTGAAGGCATGGCCATCTCTGGCAAAACCGGCACAGCCGAAATCAAAGAGAAACAAGGAACGACTGGAAAAGAAAACGGCTTATTTGTTTCCTATGACGCAAACAACCCGTCTTTTGTCCTTGCGCTGCTTGTGGAAGATGCGGCAGAAGCGGGTGGAAGTAAAGAAGCGGTCGACAAAGCACGTGCTTTTTATGTAAAATGGAAGACGTATCGTAAATAAGAAAATATAGGTTTTTCTCTAGATCATTAGACTGAAAGAATAAAAGTTTACTAGAAGCGATAAAAAGTCAAGAAAACTAGACGATAGAACTAGAGAGTAGATACGGAGAGTAGAGGAGCGATCCAATGAATAAAACGGTTATTTCTTTAACAGCTGCAGCATTTATCGCAACCGGTGCCGCGTCGGCTGCGCATGCTTCAGAACTGTACACAGTGAAAAAGGGTGACACGCTGTTCAGCATCGCCAACCAGTACAAACTATCAGTCGTTCAGTTAATGGAACTAAACGATCTTACGTCAGATGCGTTGTCCATTAATGACCAGCTTATCGTTTCCCAAACGGAAGAAAACATTCAGGAAGAGCCGAATGAGGTCAAAACAGAAACAGCGGAGCCGGCAGCAGTTGTGTATACAGCTGCGGCTTCTTCCTACACTGTTCAAAGCGGGGATTCTCTTGGTCTGATTGCTTCCCGCTATAAAACAAGTGTTTCAGCGCTAAAACAATTAAACGGTCTTTCAAGCGATGTGATTTATGCAGGGCAGAAGCTAAAGGTGAGCGGAAGTGCTTCTTCAACGCCGGCCAGTACGTCCAAGCCATCGACTTCAACTTCAACGAGTACATATACTGTACAGAGCGGGGATTCTCTTGGTCTGATTGCTTCCCGCTATAAAACAAGCGTTTCAGCGCTGAAGCAATTAAATGCTCTTTCAACGGATGTGATTTATGTAGGTCAGAAGCTGAAGGTGAGCGGAAGTGCCTCTTCTTCAACGCCGGCCGCTAATACGGGCACATCGAAGCCATCAACTTCAACCAGCACATACACCGTACAAAGCGGAGATTCTCTCGGACTCATTGCTTCCCGCTTCAAAACAACGGTCTCAGCACTGAAGCAATTAAATGGTTTAACAACCGATGTGATTTACGTTGGACAAAAGCTGAAAGTAAGCGGAAGTGCCCCTGTTACTCAAAGTCCGCCTTCACCTAATCAACCATCGTCTTCCGTGTCTAATGGTTTATACGTTGTGCAAAGAGGAGATTCATTAGGCGCGATTGCTTCAAGGTATGGAATGACTGTGGCGGCACTGAAACAAATGAACGGCTTGAAATCAGATGTTATTTTCGTTGGACAGAAATTAAAGGTAGCCGGCAGTACGGGTACTGGCAAGACGCCGACACAGGTAAGTAATCCCGCTTCTTCCGGCGGCTACAGCGTCAACACGCTGATCAGTACGGCAAAGTCCTTGATGGGCATTCCTTACGTATGGGGCGGTGCGTCCACTTCTGGCTTTGATTGCAGCGGCTTTATTTATTATGTGTACAAAGAAGCGGGCAAAAGTATTGCCCGGACGAATACAGAGGGCTATTATAGCCGTTCCTACGAAGTTTCCAGTCCGGCTGTAGGGGATCTTGTGTTTTTCAGCAATACGTATAAAAAAGGCATTTCCCATATGGGGATTTATATTGGAGGCGGGCAGTTTATCCACGCCAGCTCTTCGTCAGGTATTACCATTTCAAGTTTAAGCAATTCTTACTTTCAACCAAGATTCACTGCTTTTAAACGATTCTACTAAAAAAACGGTCCCATGTAGGGACCGTTTTTTATTTTCGTTTTAAAAGAGCGTTTCGCACATCCTGCAGGTGCTGATCGATATTTTCTTTGGTTACATAAACACCAAATGAGCTTTCAGCATCAGGACCCGCATCGATCCGCTTGGCGATTTTTGTGCCGGTTTCCGGATAAAAGTGGTGGCCATCAAAATAGTTGTTTAAATCGTTGGTGACTTCATTCGGATACATAAAGTTATAAACACCGCCGTACGCATCTACTAGGTCACGCAGCCATTGTTCATAGTCTTTAAGGTGGCCCGTTTCAACAAGTGCATCAAACAGCTCCATTGAAATCGGTGTCGTATAAACAATTTTTTCTACATTCGGGTGGCGTTTGTTGAATATCGTTAAATATTCCTTGTACCTCGGGTTATACACATAGTGACTTCCATAGAATTCTTGTTTAAAGCGATTGATTTTTTGTGCTGTTTGTTCTTCACGCACTTTTTGAGAAATTTCTTTAGCATCCGCTACATTTTCCCGATTATATACACGTTCAAGCGATACCTCATTTGTGATAGACATACGGGCGTCTTTCAGTGAATACTTCAGCGTATCAAGCGAAAGTAAATTTTTAAACCGGTACAGCGGATCTTCAAACTGTTTTTCATAGTTGGTCAGTGAATAGGGCTGGCTACTTTCCTGCACAGACGATTTAAAGAAATCGACTCCCAAAATCACACGCTGGATCGGCTGCTCACTATGTTTTTCCGCGAAAGCCAGGAAGGTGTCATACTCGCGAATCGACATATTGCTGACGGAATAATTGTATACCTTCATGCTTTTAAACTCGTGCTGATCGACATAAGTAGACCGGCTGGAACCGAGCAGGATCGTATCATATAAAAAGGGCTGAAAGTAAATCCGGTTTGTTTTTTGCTGCCGTTCATTAATCACATCCTGGCGGTCATTCCAGGCATGCTTCGGGCTGAATGTCCAAAGCGGATCCATTAGGTAGTTCAATGCAGCAAGCGGAACGAGTGTTAGAAACACAATCGAGAAAAAAACAGCTGTAAATCGCCTTGACTGATTCACGCATATCACACCTTAAAAGTTAAAATAAAGAAACTCAGATACTTTTTGAAGCTGCACTGTACAGTAAATGAACATCACTGCCGCAGCGGCTGCTATCCATAGTTTCGGTTTAAATTCATCCCTCAGCTGAATGGAGTTTTTCCCTAAAAGAACAAGCATCATGATAGCCACAGTCCACATAAGCACTTCGATAAATGGTGCTCCCAGTTCAAAATGGAATAACGTCTGGCTGCCAAGCGGCAAATGAAGGGCATGAACAAAATCTTTTGGAAGAAGCACGCCGTTCAGTCCAATCATGCTGCCAAGGACATTCCAGGCAGTCTCCATATCTGGCGCCCGGAAAAATACCCAGGCAACATGTACAAAGGTGAATGTTAAAAACCAGGCGAGTAAGCCAGGCATCTTTCGGCCAGACAATGTCCACGCCCGGTTAATCATACTGGCGACACCATGCAGAATTCCCCACACAACGAATGTCCAGCCAGCTCCGTGCCAAAAGCCGCTGATTAAAAAGATGATAAAAATATTTAGATAGGTTCTGAACTTTCCATGGCGATTACCGCCAAGCGGAATATAAATATACTGCGTTAAAAACCTGGATAAGGTAATGTGCCAGCGCCGCCAAAAATCCTGGATGCTCTTCGCCTTATACGGAGAGAAAAAGTTACGCGGCAAGTGAATATTAAAAAGCAGGCCTATGCCAATCGCCATATCTGAATATCCACTAAAGTCAAAGTAAAGCTGAAACGTGTACGCAAGTGTTGTCATCCAGCTGTCCACAAAAGTCAAGCTGTCCGCCATGGAGTAGCCTTGATTGGCCCATACAGCAAACGTGTCGGCAATCGCCACTTTTTTAAACAAGCCGATACTAAATATAAACAGGCCGACTGCTATATTTCTCGACTGAATCCGACGGTTTTCCGCTTTTTCGAACTGTTCCATCACTTCACTGTGATGAACGATAGGTCCTGCAATAAGCTGTGGAAAAAACGTAACAAACAAGCCATAGTTTAAGAAATTATACTCGCTTGTTTCTTTTCGGTAAGAGTCAACTAGGTATGCAATCTGCTGAAAGGTGTAAAAGCTGATGGCCAGTGGCAGCAATAAATTTTTCAGCTCTATATCTGTCTGAAATACGTAATTAATATTTTCGACAAAGAAATCGTAATATTTAAAGTATCCGAGCAGCAGTACGTTAAAGATAATGCCAATCGTTAAAATGATTTTTCGGCGGCCTTCTGGACTGTCTTTCCCTAGGTAACTGCCAATCACAAAGTTAATCACAAGAGAGATTAACATAAGCGGCAGGTAAATCGGATTCCAGTATCCGTAAAAAAACAACGAGCTAAGTAGAAGCCAGACTTTCGCTGCTGTAAAATGCCATCGGTTTAAGAGAAAGTACAAGAGAAACACAAGAGGTAAAAAGAGAAAAATAAATTCAAATGAGTTGAAAATCAACGTAATCTCCTCCAACGAGAAACGAATAACGACAGCACTAATCATACTACAGCTCTTAAATTTCGACAATAAGCCGTGAGGCCGCTTCGATAACAAAAATAACAGTTGTAAGTGCAAAAAGATGTGATAGAATGGACATATAGTTTCCGTTTTGTATGTAAATAACTCGTTTTGTTAGAACGTGGTTGGTACAAGCTGTGAGCATCTGTCCGGTATGGCAGGTGCTTATTTTATTGTATCCCGCTAAAAAAGGTGCGCTTATCATCAGTCCAGCTGACGATAAGCGCACTTTTTTATTTGCTTACCCGAACGCTCCATTTGGAGAAATCGGCATTTTCTTTTTGAACGAGCGAGGACGGAAAAACAAATGACCACGGCTTTGTTGTATTCGCTTTTACTTCAAAATCACCGACGTTGAATTGACCCTGGGCAACAAGATCGCCGGCTGCATCAAAAAGCTGCAGCGGCAGTTTTTCAATATTTACATTCCGTTCATATCCATTTCGGATCAGCAGAGAAATCGTTAAATCTCCATTATCGAGTGTAGCGGCGCTTAATCCCGTAAAATTGAGTTCATTTTTAGCGGGATTTCCGAGCTTCTCCACAATACGCTTCAGGTTTTCTTTTTGCTCTTCAGGCAGGGTCTTGTCCCATTTTTCATCAAGATCAAGCTTATGCTTGCGCGATGTTAAATCAAACGCAACCGACCAGTTTTCTTTACCCAGCTCAACCCGTGGGTCAAGAGACGCAGCAGGAAAAAGAAACGTCCACGGACGGCTTGAGTCAGCCGGCAGTGAGCCGAGATCTTTTAAATTAAACGTATCCCGCGCTTTGAGTTCATTTTTTTCATTCAGCAAAAGAAGAGGGACCTCGCCGAGTGTAATCTCCCGCTCAACCGTATTGCGGACAAAAGCGGAAACCGCAATGCCATTCGGCTGTTCGCTCCACTCAATGCCGGAAAGAGACAACTGGTTTCGTTTAAGCGGCGGCAGTTCGTTATTTAAAAACCGCAGTACATACATTTGCTCTTGAGAAACCGTCTGGGACGGATGAAGCGACAAGTCTGTCGTTACTTCCTCAGTGCCGGCTTCTGTTTCTCCGCCAGTGACATCGGCGGCAGAAACAGAAGCTTCACGTCCATCATTTTTTAGTGTATCGTCATTTTTCCCTTTTCGTTTAAAGAAAGAAAACATCGGTTAATTCTCCTTTTTCGTTAATTCCGTCATTAAAGCGGCCGTTTTGGCAGAAATAGAACGAAGCAGGTCGCGGTAAGACGTTTGGAAAAGCTGTAGTCCTTCACGTGCATAAATGCGCATCGGATCTTCCTGCTGATAATGGCGCAGGCCAATGCCTTCTTTTAAGCGGGTCATTTGTTCCAGGTGGTGAACCCAGGCGGCATCCAGATCGGCTGTCATGATCCGTTTAATGCCTTCATCCCAGGAAGGGTCATATTCATTGTTTACCCAGGCGAGATAGTCGGCTAAAACAGGTTCAACTGTACGCTCCACTTCTTTTTTGCTGGAGACTTCTTCCGGAAGGGGAACCTCACGTCCGCCAAACATCGCTTGAAGATGGCCGGAAAGAATGTCGAGCGCCCATTCTTCGGGTTCCGCTTCCTCATGGCAATAGTGGTCGATTTCTTCCCGGACCGAACGCGTAATCATATCTGCAAGACGATCCTTTTGAGACTCGTCATCGATAATTGCGTTGCGAAGTCCGAAAATAACACCGCGCTGCTCATTAATGACATCATCGAGTTTTAAGTTATACTCGCGAATCGAATAATTGGAGCCTTCCACAATCCGCTGAACGCGGTCCACAAATTCGTGTATTTTTTTGTTTGTAACAAGACCTTCACTGTTTGTCTGCACTTTTTTCTCGAGCTTTGCTAAATCGTCCTTGGCAAAGCGGCGGAACATCGCATCTTCCAGTGAAATAATGAATTCACTTGATCCCGGATCACCCTGGCGCCCGGCCCGGCCTTTAAGCTGGTTGTCCACGCGGCGGCTTTCATGGCGTTCAGTGCCGATCACGTGAAGACCACCGAGTTCCGGTACGCCTTCCCCAAGCAGAATATCGGTGCCGCGTCCTGCCATGTTCGTCGCGATGGTAATGTGGCCGCGCTGGCCAGAACGGGAAATAAGCTCCACTTCCTGCTCTACGCTTTTTGCGTTTAACAGCTCAAAAGACAAGCCGGCATCTTCAAAGTGCTGGGCGATTTTTTCGGACTGCAAAATAGAAGTGGTTCCGACTAATACAGGCTGTCCGCTTGCGTGGCGTTCAGCTGTTTCTGCTGTGACAGCGGCGTATTTTTCCTCGATTGTCCGGTAAATGCGGTCAGGCATGTCCACACGCTGTACCGGCCGGTTGGTTGGAACCGGGATGACCTGCATGTTATAAACATCGAGCAGTTCTTTTTCTTCTGTTTTCGCCGTACCGGTCATGCCCGATAAGAATGGATACATACGGAAATAGTTTTGGATCGTAATAGAAGCCTGTGTTTTGTTTTCATCCGTTATTTCCAGGCCTTCTTTTGCTTCAATCGCCTGGTGAAGGCCGTCTGACAGCGTTCTGCCTTCCATCGTCCGGCCGGTAAACATATCGACAAGGAGAATTTTCCCGTCTTTCACGATATAGTCCACGTCTTTTTCGAACATTACATGCGCTCGGACCGCCTGAATCATATAGTGATAAAGCGTTTGGTGTTCCAGTTCGTATAAATTGTCAATGCCAAACGCTTTTTCGACTTTTTCAATCCCGCCGTCAGTTAAGCTGACCGCTTTTGTTTCATCATCTAAATGATAATCTTCATCCCGGACAAAACGCTTGGCTACACGTGAGCCGATGTAATGAAGGTCAGCGGCAGGCGGCATTTTGCCGGCAATAATAAGCGGTGTTTTGGCTTCGTCGATTAAAACGCTGTCTACTTCGTCAATAATAGCGAAATGGTACGGACGCTGAACACGCTGAGAAGGGTGCCAGACCATATTGTCACGCAGGTAATCAAATCCAAATTCTGTTCCGACTCCATATGTAATGTCTGCATTGTAAGCTTCCTGCTTTTCTTTACCGTCCATAAGCGGCACATTTAAGCCAACGCTCAGGCCGAGAAATTCATGAAGCGGTCCGATGGTGTCACGGTCGCGTTTCGCCAAATATTCATTTACGGTAATCACGTGAACGCCCTTGCCCTCAAGAGCGCGCAGGTAGCTTGGCAGGGAAGCGACGAGCGTTTTTCCTTCACCGGTCGCCATTTCCGCAATGTTGGCATCGGATAAAATCAGGCCGCCAATGAGCTGAACATCGTAATGGCGCATGCTAAGAACACGTTTCGCCGCTTCGCGTACAACGGCAAACGCCTCTGTTTTAATATCTTCAATGGAAGCACCGCCGGCAAGACGCTCTTTAAATTCCGCTGTTTTGCCGCGCAGCTCTTCGTCTGTTAAGCCTTCAATGGCTGCTTCCTGCTCATTGATGGCTGTTACAAGTTTTCGGTATGTTTTTAACTGCCGATCGGCAGCATCTTTTTTTCGAAATAATGAAACCAATTTATTTCACTCCCCAGAATACGTCCATGGGCCCGTCTTATGCGGTTCACAAAGGCATGATAGCTGGATGCCGTGCATGCAGCTGCCCATCCTTATCTTAACAGAAGACGGCATGAAAGAAAATATCAGGTCTTTTTCATGTTTATGGTGGATATAATGATGGTTTGGGCTTATAATGTTGAAATTGAGGGCAAATAAAAATAATGACGTTCATCATATACACTATGCTTCTGGCCAACAGAGGGAGGATCTTATGGTTGTTGCTTTTATTATCTGTGTACTGGCTTCTCTAGCCATTACACCACTTGTGAAAAAATTCGCTGTCGCCATTGGAGCTGTTGACAAACCAAACTACCGGAAAGTGCATCAGCGTATTATGCCGCGTATGGGCGGGCTGGCCATCTTTATCAGCTTCTTGATTGGCATGCTTGTTTTGCGTCCAGATGCACCGTACGATCTGCCGCTGATGAACCCCGCTATTATCATTGGAAGTTTTATTATTATCCTGACGGGCGTGTTTGATGACCGCTTTGAGCTTTCCGCAAAAGTAAAGCTTGCCGGCCAAATTGCAGCTGCTCTTGTGGTCGTTGTCTATGGAGATGTCCGCCTTGATTTCTTTAACCTGCCGTTTGGCGGGACCATTGAATTCAACAGCTTTTTAAGTATTCCATTGACGATTATCTGGATTGTGGCGATTACAAATGCCATTAATTTAATCGATGGTCTGGACGGACTGGCAGCCGGTGTTTCAACGATTGCTTTATTTACCATCAGTTTTATGGCCTTTTTGAAAGGCGATGTGTATGTTATGAGCATCGCGCTTATTGTGGCGGCCAGCACAATCGGCTTTTTAAAGTACAATTTCCATCCTGCAAAAATCTTTATGGGAGACACGGGCGCGCTGTTTCTCGGCTTTATTATTTCCGTCGTATCTCTGCTTGGCTTTAAAAATATCACCGTCGTTTCATTAATCATTCCGATTATTATCCTGGGTGTGCCGATTTCGGATACTATTTTTGCGATTATCCGCCGGAAGCTGAACAAGCAGCCCATTTCTGCACCAGATAAATCGCATCTTCATCACTGCCTGCTTCGGACAGGCTATACACATAAACAAACCGTTTTGATCATTTATATGATCGCGATGATGTTTGGTCTTGCGGCGATTATTTTCTCAATGGCCACGCTGTGGGGTGCCATTATTATGATGGCTGTGATTACCATTGCCATTGAAATTTTCGTTGAAAGCATCGGGCTTATCGGCAATGACTATAAGCCGCTTTTGAACTTTGTCAGAGGCGGAACGAAAAAGAATATGTAATTAGTAAAAACCGCTGTCCAGAAGACGGCGGTTTTTTTATGTAAACGATACAGTACAACAGGGAGCTGTCAGCAGCCAAAAAACCCGCTATCAACAAGGATAGCGGGTTTAAATTGTAGACAAATAAAATCTATTGCCAAAGGATTTCTTTTTATGAAGGGCATGCAGGAGGCTGGGATGAGAGCCGATAAGGCGGCGGACGCGCGGCTTCGCTTTCCATGGGGCAGGCGCTGAGCCCGTCTCTGCCGCATAGTAGCCCAGCCGGTCTCAGCCGGCCCGCTTGTCCCATAGGAGTCTTCGCCGCACACCCGCCGCCTGTGCGGTTAAACAAGACTGCACAGCTTGATAGATACACTTGCTCTATCACCAAAGCAGTAAAAGTGCATGTGGAGATGCTCTCTTTGCTGCTTTTTCGAAACAAATGGGGAAGCCGGCCGGACGAAGACTCCTGAGGGATGCACAGAGAGTCGGGAGACCCCGCAGGCGTGTGCGCCGAGGAGGCTCCCGCACTGCCCGCGGAAAGCGAAGTCCGTCCGGCTTCTCCTATCGGCTCTTTTTAAGAAGCGATGTTTCCCAAAAAGGCTCTTACCCGTTTTCGGCGGTGAAAACTTTTATAAAAAAGACTGTCGACAAAGTCGACAGTCTTTTTTATTCTGTGCTGTATGATTCATCTTCGGATTCGCTGTCTTCATCTGAATCATCGGCTGGCTCGATATCAAGGTGACGCTGCAATTTGCCTTTAATCACTTCAAGTTCTGTTTCATCCGGCCGGTAAATATAAGCACCTGAAGGTAAGAAGTCGTCTGTTCCTTTAAGAGCAAGGGACTCATAATTTAAGCCTTGGTCAGTTTCTGCATACGTAATGAGCGATTTCATTTCACTGAACGTCAGGTTTGTCCGCATGTTAGAACCAACTGCTTCTAGTAGTTCATCATATTTCGTAATGGAGTTAAATGAAGTCGCTTTTTTTGCAATGGCCTGAAGGATCTGCTGCTGACGTTTGCCGCGCTCAATATCGCTGTCAGCATGACGTGTGCGGGCCACCGCTAATGCTTCTTCTCCATTTAATGTTTGAAGTCCTTCTTTAACGTACGTATAGTGGACGTCGCTTGAATCTTTTTCTCTAATGTCGTACGGCACATTAAATTTAATGCCGTCCAATGCGTTGACGACGTCAACGAAAGCGTAGAAGTTTAAGCGCACGTAGTAGTCGACTGGTACATCAAGCAGTTCCTCAACCGTTTCAATCGTAGCCGTCGGGCCGCCGACAACGTGTGCGTGGTTAATTTTATTGTAATCATCTTCTTCTGGGATATACGCATACGTGTCACGTGGAATACTGAGCATTTTAATCGTTTTGTCTTTTACATTTAATGTAGCTAAAACGAGGGCATCCGTTCGGGAATTATCTCCATATTTCCGTTTGTTGTTATCATCAATCCCCATAAACAAAATTGAAATGTTATCCTCAAGCGGATGAACGTCCGCATCACGCAGGGCCGATTTTTCGCGTCCGTCCGTCATATAAGAATCTGATACAATCGTCTCGGCTTTCTTATAAAGAAAGGCACCGTAGCCTGCACCAGTAAAAACAACGAGCAGCAGCGGAAGAAAAAGCGTAAAAAACAAAATTCGGCGTTTTTGCGTTTTCTTTCGGCGCCGACCCATGCGTTGATTGGGTGAACTCATGTATTTATCTCCTTTTAGATGTAATAATCAAATTTAGAACCATCTGTTATTTTACTATGAAAGGATAAGTTCGTTCAAATTTTTTTAAAATTCGACGTCTTTTTCCATGTATAAAACGTCGCCTTCTTTGAAAGCGGCTTGCCCGTTTGTCAGTTCCGTTATCCATCCGCAAAAAGTGTCGGCTTGTCCTTCTTCCACAAACACGTCCACTTCTACGCCTTCTGCATATCGGATTTCTTTTAATTCATAAATGGAGGCACGCAGTTCGTTTTCAATTTTGCCAAGCCATGTATAATCAATCGAGGCTGTCATAACCTTCATAAGACGGCGTTCGACAATGCCGGCTGCATTCAAGCCTTCGGATGCGGCTTTGCCGTATGCGCGGATCAGGCCGCCTGCTCCGAGTTTAATGCCGCCGAAGTAACGTGTTACTACGATCGCGGTATCTTTCAGTTCTCTTTTTTTAATGACTTCCAAAATAGGCAGGCCAGCAGTGCCGGACGGTTCGCCATCATCGTTTGCTTTTTGAATGTGGTCGTGCTCGCCAATCATATAAGCAGAGCAGTTATGCGTTGCATTCCAGTGCTGTTTTTTAATTTGGTCAATAAACGCGATCGCTTCCTCAGCAGATTCTACTCTCGCGGTATGGGCGATAAAACGCGATTTTTGAATGACAATTTCATGAGTGCCGGCTGTTTTCACCGTTTTGTAGTAAGATAACAAAAAAAATTCCTCCTTATTAGGTTTGAAAATGAAAAATAAGGGTACTCGGTATTGATAGTTTATCGTAAAGGAAAAAAGTCCGGATGAAAAGAGACATGCTTCGAAATACTTTTAAACGAATCGTAAATAAACTTTAATGTTCGTTTCCTGCTGTAATGATATAATGAGAATGTCCTTTCCGTGTGAGGTTTTCACCGGGTCTTTTTTGAGTGATTTAAGGTAAACTATGCATTATTTCCACCATCAAAAGATATAGCTGTGTGAAATAGGTGCTGTATCTTTTGGGCAGGTCCCCATTCATTTCATTTGGAAGGAAACCGCTTATGTTAATGCGAAACTCGGATACCAAACTTCTTGATACAATTTTGGATAAAATGGTGGAAACCGTTGATCAAAGCAAAGGTCAAATTTTTTCAATTGCTGAACAAAGCAGGGTTGATTATGAAGCCCTATTGAAAGAGCTCCAGCAGATCAAAAGCCACATTCATTCCTCCATTGTAGAACAGGAAGAACTGGAACGAAAAGTGAAAATGGCACGAAAACGGCTTTCAGAAGTAAGCCGTGACTTTTCTGTACATTCAGAGGAAGTTGTGCGCAAGGCCTATGAACAGGCCCATGATTTACAAGTGAAGCTGCTCGTTATGCGGCAAAACGAAAAGCAGCTCATAGACCGCCGCAATGAACTGGACCGCCGGCTTTTAGCCGTACATACAACGATCGAGCGGGCGGAGCAGCTTATTTCACAAACCGCTGTTGTCCTGAACTATTTAACCCAGGATATGAAGGCGTTCGGCCGGGCGCTTGAAGATGCCCAGTCCAAGCAGGCTTTTGGCCTGCAGGTGATGGAAGCACAGGAAGAAGAACGAAAGCGTTTATCCCGCGAGATTCATGACGGGCCGGCTCAGATGATGGCGAACGTATTAATGCGTTCCGATTTAATCGAGAAGCTGTACCGCGAACGGGGCGTGGAGGCGGCCTTCAAGGAAATTCGCGACCTGAAAAAAATGGTTCGCTCCGCATTGTATGAAGTGCGCCGGATTATTTACGATCTGCGTCCGATGGCGCTTGATGACCTTGGCTTGATTCCAACGCTTAAAAAGTATTTAGCTACTGTCAGCGAATACAGCCGTTCCCAAAATGCTGTGCCGAACCTCACGTTTTCCAACATCGGTCTTGAAAAACGGCTTCCATCTAATATGGAAGTAGCGCTGTTCCGGCTGATTCAGGAGTCCGTCCAAAATGCATTAAAACATGCAAATGCAACTGAGATTCAAGTAAAACTGGAAATAAAAAAAGAGCAAGTATTAGCTGTTGTGAAAGACAACGGCAAAGGCTTTGACGTAAACAAGAAAAAATCAGGCTCTTTTGGCATAATGGGAATGAAAGAGCGAATTGACCTGCTGGATGGAGACATTACAATTCGGTCGAAACCAGATGAAGGAACAGTCGTTTTAATCAGCGTCCCAATAATTGAGCAGCCATTGACTTAGAGGAGGAAAGACGATGACAACGAAAATTGTTATTATTGATGACCATCAATTATTCCGTGAAGGGGTAAAACGTATTCTTGATTTTGAAGAGTCGTTTGAAGTGCTTGCAGAGGGAGATGACGGAACGGAAGCACTTTCGCTCGTTGAAGAGCACGACCCGGATGTTGTCATTATGGATATTAACATGCCGGAAGTGAATGGCGTGGAAGCAACACGCAAGCTCGTGGATAAACACCCGGACACAAAAGTTATTATTTTGTCGATTCACGATGATGAAAACTATGTAACCCATGCCCTTCAGTCCGGCGCACTCGGTTACCTGCTGAAAGAAATGGATGCAGAAGAGCTCGTAGAAGCAGTTAAAGTGGTGGCAGATGGCGGATCGTATCTTCACCCGCGTGTGACGCACAACCTGATTGCGGATTACCGCCGTCTTTCAACAGATGACGGAAAAGGAAAAGGCTTCCAACAAACAGAGGTTGTCCGGCCGCTTCATCTGCTGACACGCCGCGAGTGCGAAGTACTTCAGCTGCTGGCTGACGGGAAAAGCAACCGTGGTATCGGGGAAGCTCTTTATATCAGTGAAAAAACAGTTAAAAACCATGTGAGTAACATCTTGCAAAAAATGAACGTAAATGACCGCACACAAGCTGTTGTAACAGCCATCAAAAAAGGCTGGGTAGAAGTTCGCTAAAAAAGTCCCTTTATGGGGCTTTTTTTGTAGAAGAACGACGGATAACAAGGGTCGGCACCTATTCACCATGGTAACCGGGCACTCACCACCCTTTCTTTTGCTGCATACACTACAAGCGAAAGGAGCGATGAAGATGAGTCCGTTCAACGTACGCCCGCCTTATTATTATCCGTATCCGCCATACCCGCCGTATTATCAGCCTCCTTATTACTATGGTGGCTATCAGAATCCATTTTTAGGTGGATTTTTCGGCGGATTAACAGGAAGCTTATTGACGCCGTTTTTCTACGGCCGTCCGCCCTTCAGACGTTATTATTGAAAAAACGGCCTGCGCTGGTTGAGCGCGGGCCTTTTTTCTTTTACAATAAAAGAGAAATAAGGATCAAAGGCGGGAGGTGCGGTGCCTTGCCGTACTTCTTTTGGACAGGCCTTGGAAGGATGTGCACGGACGGTGAACCATAAATGGACAGCTGCTCTTTTTTTAACCGGTGTACTGCTCGCAGGATGCGGCGAGAAAAACGACCAAGCCGCTTACTCAGCAGAGGACGGTGAATCAAGCCGCACCGGGCAGGAAACACACGGAACGGCCGAAACAGGAGAAAGTAACACTGCACGGGCGCCTATTGAAGAAGCAAAAAACATCCCCCCCGAGGAAAGGACCGCTATTTTGGCTGCGCTGAACCAGCAAATCCAGTCATTCAATCACAAAGATCTTGATGGCTATATGGCGACTATTTCCGAACATCCAAAGTCATTTGATTATGATGAAGAAAAAGCATATGTACAAAAGGTATTTCAAACATTTGATGCTGTGATGGAGCCGGCAAATATAACGATTATCCAGTTCGATCAAACGGCCCAAACCGCCAACGTTTTCATGAATATGAAATCGACGTCGAAGGATATCAAAACAGGCAAAGAAGTCAGCCAGACCACCCGGCAGATGATGGTATTTCAAAAAGAAGAGGGCAGCTGGAAGCAAGTTTCCCTTTTTGCGATGGAATGATATAGTAAAAAGAAAAGAGGTTTTTTAAACATGACAAAAGAAATGAATGTAGAAAGCTTTAATTTAGACCATACAAAAGTAAAAGCGCCTTATGTCCGCCTTGCCGGCGTAAAAGAAGGCCAAAACGGGGACAAAATTTTAAAATATGATATTCGTTTCTGCCAGCCGAACAAAGAGCACATGGAAATGCCGGCTCTTCATTCATTGGAGCACATGATGGCGGAATTCAGCCGTAACCATTCGGATAAAATTGTCGACATCAGCCCAATGGGATGCCAGACAGGCTACTACATCGCTGTGATCAATCATGAAGATTACGATGACATTTTAAACATCCTTGAAAAAACATTACAAGACGTGCTGGAAGCGACAGAAGTGCCTGCCTGCAACGAAGTACAATGCGGCTGGGCAGCAAGCCACAGCCTGGAAGGCGCAAAAGAAATCGCGCGCAATATGCTTGCTAAACGTCAAGAATGGACAGAAGTATTTGCCGGGTAAGCCGTGTGCTGACAAGCGGATAAAAGGAATCGCCTTTTATCCGCTTTTTTGTTTTGCCATGGGGGAGCGTATGAAGAACCGGAAGGAAAGGCTTTTGAGCGGAGGCAGGCATGTTTCATTTTCAAAACGGGGAGGTTTTTCAATGACCAATGAAACAGTAAATCGGAATGTATGGCAGCGCTTCGTGAGAGAAGGAGTGCTCGATACGGCACGTCTGCAAAAACGGATTGAGGAGTCCTGGTATCTATGCCAGAAAAGCGGGGTTAATCCATACGACGGCAAAGGAAGCGACATTTTAACACCGGATCAGCTTCGCACGCGGCTGGAGAAAAATGACCGGCTTGCTTCGATTGCAGCTCCCATTATGGAGAAAATGATCACTTCGATCCGCCAGGCAAACACGATCATCCTGCTTATTGATAAGGACGGCTACATTTTAGCAGCGCGCGGTCCGGATCCGGCTTTAAAGCAGGCTTCTAAGATCAATTTTATAGAAGGCTCCAGATGGACAGAAGATGTCGTTGGCACGAACGCAGTTGGAACCGCTCTCAGAACAGGAGAAGCCATTACAGTGGTCGGTACGGAGCATTATTCGATCGCCTCCCAGCATTTTTCCTGCTCAGCGGCTCCCATCCACGCGCCGGACGGTACGCTTTTAGGTGTATTGGACATCACAAGCCCCGTGGAGGATTCCCGTCATGAACATATGCTGGCAGCTGTTTGTGCCGCCTCTTTTGCGGTCGAGCAGCAGTGGGCAGCGATGGAGAAATTGGACGAGCAGTCGCTCATTATGACGGCCTCTTTTTATCGCCAGCACCCCGCTCCGATTGCAGCGGTTTCTGCATCCGGTTTGGTTGTATGGATGAACGACACGATGAAAGAGAAGTGTCAAATGACCGTGCCGTTTCCGCTTGAGGATCTGCCAGACAGAGCATGGATACAGGATGTAATGCGGGATGTATTCGATGAACCGCGCTCCTATCAAATCGGACGCCTCGTTCAGTTTTCAGCTGCAAAAAAAGCACCGGCTGCGCCCGGCTGGATCAATACCTTTCATTACAATGGGGTCATTGGTACAGCAGAACCATTCCAGCATGTGCTTTGGCAGGCAGAACGCGTCGCTAAAACAGACGCAGCCGTGCACATTCACGGTGAAACCGGCACAGGAAAAGAAATTTTGGCGCGGGCTATTCACGAAAACAGCAGCCGCCAAAATGGGCCGTTCATTGCCGTAAACTGTGGTGCCATCCCGCCTTCATTGATGGAAAGCGAGTTATTCGGCTACGAAGGAGGCTCTTTTACAGGCGCAAGCAGAAACGGCCGCCGGGGGAAAATCCGTGATGCAGACGGAGGTACGCTGTTTCTGGATGAAATCGGTGATATATCAGAGCAAATGCAGATTTCACTGCTGCGTGTTTTACAGGAGCAGGAGGTCATGCCAGTCGGTGCCTCCAAGCCCATCCCGGTTAATATTCGGATTATTACCGCTACCCATCGGAACTTAATTGATCTTGTAAAGAAAGGACAGCTGCGTGAGGATCTTTTTTACCGGATTTATGTGTTTCCATTGAGCCTGCCGCCGCTTCGCCACCGGCTTTGCGATCTTGAGCGGTTTATCCAGGACTACCAGAAACGGACACATTGGAAAGGAACGGTTCCAGCGCCTCTCCTGCATGTTCTGAAGCAGCACGCATTCCCGGGAAACTTCCGCGAGCTGTTTAATATTTTGGATCGCATTCGTATTTTGTATGGCGATGATGTACCAGCGAATTTATCGCCGGCGGACTGCATGATCTCATTTGAGACAGAGGATGAGAAACAATGGACGAGCCGCCAGGAAATCGAACGGGAAGAATTTATGCGGGTATTGAAAGAAGCAAAAGGCCATGCTCCCACTGCAGCAAAACAGCTTGGAATGCCCCGCAGCACTTTTTACCGGAAGCTGAAACAATATGAGATGAATTGAGACATGGTGGGACAGCGGCGGGAAAAATGATGTTTTGGGCTGGAATATTCCTTTATTCGGGTGCTTTCTCGAATTGGCACGATGTTTGCATTAAGGATACTGAAAGCGTTTTCTATTTCATTTATCAATGAAAGGGAGAGGGTACCAGTGTCACAAACGCAAACAAACCAGCCGACTATTTCGAAAGAAGAAGCCACATGGATGTTTCAAAAAATGCTCGAAATACGCCACTTTGAAGACCGGGTTCACGATATTTTCGGAACGGGAATTCTGCCTGGCTTTGTTCATTTGTATGCAGGGGAAGAAGCGATTGCAGTCGGCCTTTGCGCTCATCTCGACGATAAGGACTACATTACAAGCACCCATCGCGGCCATGGCCACTGTATTGCCAAAGGCTGTGATTTAGATGGCATGATGGCAGAGATTTACGGAAGAGCGACCGGGCTCTGCAAAGGCAAAGGCGGCTCGATGCATATTGCTGATGTAGAAAAAGGAATGCTAGGAGCCAATGGAATTGTGGGCGGAGGATTTCCACTGGCTGTCGGGGCCGGCTTGACGCATAAATTGAAAAAAACAGGCGGCGTGGCGGTTTGCTTTTTCGGGGATGGCGCCAATAACCACGGAACGTTCCATGAAGGCATTAACATGGCAGCGATCTGGAACTTACCGGTTATTTTTGTCGCGGAAAACAATGGATTTGCGGAAGCGACGCCTTTCCACTACGCCTCCAGCTGTAAATCGATTGCTGACCGGGCCGTCGGATACGGCATTCCAGGCGAAACGGTAGACGGAAAAGATGTGATGGCGGTACGGGAAGCAGCGCAGCGGGCAGTAGAGCGGGCCCGTAACGGT
This sequence comes from Domibacillus sp. 8LH, assembly GCF_038806185.1. Classification (NCBI taxonomy): domain Bacteria; kingdom Bacillati; phylum Bacillota; class Bacilli; order Caryophanales; family Bacillaceae; genus Domibacillus; species Domibacillus sp. 8LH. The sequence continues at coordinate 501,164 of NZ_JAVJNG010000002.1, forward strand.
GAAGGACCGACATTAATCGAATGTATCACGTATCGGAACTACGGCCATTTTGAAGGGGATGCCCAGACATATAAAGGCGAAGAGAAAGTCAAGCATCTGGATGACCTCGATGCCATTAAAAAGTTTTACACATACTTAACCGAGCAGGGGATTATGACCGAAGCGGAGCTCGACCAAATGGATGACGATGTGCGGAGCGCCGTGGATCGTGCCGTCGAGTTTGCGGAAAAAAGCCCATATCCGCTTCCAGAGCAGCTAATGGAAGACGTGTATGTATCGTATAAAACAGATGGAGGTGCTGCACGATGACGCGTCAAATCACTTTTTCACAGGCCGTAAATGAAGCGATGGCTCTTTCAATGAGAGAAGATCAGGATGTGATTCTGCTCGGTGAAGATGTAGCGGGCGGCGCAGCGGTAGACCACTTGCAGGATGAAGAAGCCTGGGGAGGCGTAATGGGGGTTACAAAAGGACTTGTACAGGAGTTTGGCCGGGAGCGGGTTATTGATACACCGATAGCGGAAGCGGGCTACGTCGGTGCAGCGGTGACCGCGGCTGCTACTGGAATGCGCCCGATTGCCGAGCTGATGTTTAATGACTTTATCGGCAGCTGTCTGGATGAAGTGATGAACCAGGGGGCTAAGCTGCGCTACATGTTTGGCGGAAAAGCGAAAGTGCCGCTCACCATTCGGACGATGCATGGTGCAGGCTTCCGTGCTGCAGCTCAGCACTCTCAAAGCTTGTATGCCTTTTTTACGCACATTCCAGGTCTTAAAGTCGTCATTCCATCCACTCCATATGATGCGAAAGGGCTTCTTCTCGAATCTATTTTTGATGATGATTTGGTCGTCTTTTTTGAAGACAAAACGCTTTATACGATGAAAGGAGAAGTGCCGGAAGGGTCATACCGCATTCCATTTGGAAAAGCCGATATTAAGCGGAAAGGGGAAGACGTGACCATTGTAGCGATCGGTAAAATGGTGCATACCGCCATCAAAGCAGCGGCTGAGCTGTCCCAAAATGGAGTAGAGGCCGAAATTATCGACCCGCGCACTCTGTCACCGCTTGATGAGGATACAATTCTATCGTCGGTTGAAAAAACAGGGCGGCTTATTGTCGTGGACGAAGCCAACCCGCGCTGCAGTGCCGCAACCGACATCGCTGCTCTTGTCGCTGATAAAGGGTTTGACTATCTGGATGCGCCAATCAAAATGGTCACCGCGCCGCATACACCGGTTCCGTTTGCTCCATCTTTGGAAGACATTTATTTGCCAACACCAGATAAAATCATCAAAGCCGTTCAGGAAATGACCGGCAGCGAATTGGTGATATAAAGGGGGATTAGCGATGGCTGTAAAGTTGATTATGCCGAAGCTCGGTATGGGGATGGAAGAAGGAACGATCGTTGAATGGCTGAAGCAGGAGGGCGATGAAGTAAAAAAAGGGGATTCAGTCGCCGTGATCAGCTCAGACAAAATTGAGAAAGATATAGAAGCGCCGGCAGACGGGATTTTGCTGAAAATCGAGGCGTCTTCAGATGAAGTGGTAAAAGTCGGCGAAGCAATCGGTTTTGTCGGTGCAGCAGGGGAAGAAGCGGAAGCGGCAAATGCGCCTCAAGCGGAGCTTCATCAGGAAGCACCGGATATGCCGGAGGAAATACCCGCTTCGATTGAACAAACACCCGAGCCGGCCGCCACAAAAGTACAAAGGAATGGCGGCAGAACCCGCATTTCACCTGCTGCCCGCAAGCTTGCCAGGAAACATGATCTGGATGTAGCCGGCATTCCGGGAACGGGGCCGAATGGGCGGATTACCCGGTCTGACGTGGAACGCCATTTAAACCACAATACACAGCCAGCCGCCGCAGCTGTTCAGCCGGCGCCGGAAGCAGACGTAGAACCGATGTCTTCCCGCTCTTCTGCATCAGGCAAACCGCTTGCCGGTATGCGTAAGGTAATTGCGGAGCGCATGTTTGACAGCCTGCAGACAACCGCGCAGCTGACCATTACGATGAGGGCAGATGTAACGGATTTAATGACGATTCGCAAGCAGATGAATGAGTCGCTGGCAGAAAGCGGCGTGAAGCTTACGCTGACTGACTTTGTCGCTAAAGCGGTCATTGCTTCGCTGAAAAAGCATCCGGAAATGAATGCGACCCTTGAGAACGGCCAGCTTGCCCTGCATGACCGCGTCCATCTCGGAATCGCAGTAGCGCTCGATGGCGGCTTGATGGTACCGGTGATCAATGATGCGTGCCGTCTGTCGCTGAGAGACTTATCCAGCCGGATCCGTTCCAATGCGGACGACGTTAGAGGCGGCAGCATCCAGGCAGAAACATTAAAAGGCTCAACGTTTACGATTACCAATCTTGGAAACTACGAGGTGGAGTTTTTTACACCTGTTTTGAACCCGCCGGAGATCGGTATTCTTGGCCTCGGCCGCGCGATGCCGGAAGCGGTGTTTGTGGGAGACGAACTGCAAAAGCGGCACATTCAGCCGCTCAGCCTGACATTCGACCACCGTGCGATTGACGGCTCCCCGGCGGCCGCTTTCCTGCAGACGCTAAAAGGGATGCTTGAACAGCCGTATCGCATGCTGGCGGAATAATCGGAAGCAGCCAAAAAAGAACATGACAGTCGAATCAAACAATCTTATCGGTACTTTCCAACAAGAAGCGCTGTTGAATGGATAGGTTAGAATGCAGAAAGGGTGTCTCTAAGCGAAGATCGGCTTATGAGACACCCTTTTTGTTCAGCTAGACTTTCAAGATGAACAGATCGAAAAAAGAGAATTACAGTGTTTTTCGGTCCTCATTCCGATTTTCCGGGCTGAAAAACAGGCGTTGGGACTTCTCTTTTCCTGCCGGGCGCCGCTCGATCGTGAACAGGACGGCTGCTAGAATACAAAGAATGCCGCCAGCCTGCCAGATCGTCAGCTTGTCTCCAAAAAGAAGAATACCGATCCAAATGGCTACCACGGGTTCGGCGACTGCTAAAATAGCTGCGCGTCCGGATTCCATTTGGGAAAGACCGGCTGTGTAGAAGCTATAAGCAAAAACCGTTGATAACACGACCAGACCAAACGTATTCCAAAGAACCGCTGGCTCCAACAGCTGCGCTTGTTTTGCCGCAAGCCCCGACATCGGTACGACGCAAAGGGAGGCCGTAAGCATCGCGTAAGCCGTGATGGTAACAGAATGATAGCGATGGGCGACAAATTTGCCGAAAATTGAATACAAGGCATAAAAAAAGCCGGATAAAAGCCCGATGAAAATAGTGCCGGCAGACATGTCCGCATCGCCGGACGGCACAAGCCCTACCGCAAGCATACAGCCGAGCACGGTTAACAAAAGCGCAATCGCTTTGCCGCTTGTCATCGGCTCTTTGAAAAAAAGGCGCGACAGCAGCACAACAAAAACCGGCCCGGTATACAAAAGCACAACAGCCAGGGAGTTTGAAGAGCGCTCCATCACAGTAAAAAAGCATAAATTAAAAAAAACGATGCTGACAATGCCGCAGCCGGCGAAAAAAAATAAATCGCGCGGCTGAATGTGAAGCAGGTTACGCTTAAAAAGGAGCAAAAAAAGAAAGAGCACTAAAGCAGAGCCGAGCACCCGCAGCGCCACCACATCGATAGGCGAGAAACCGTATGTATAAAGTCCTTGTACAAACAAACCAATCGTGCCCCATAGCGTGGCACCCGTCAAAACAAGCCATGCAGATTTCATGATCATCCCTCCTCCTCTTTATCTTACCGGAAAAGGGGTGCAAAACAACCTCTATTGGGCTAAAATGTAAGGGATATGAAAAAATGAAAAAGGCAGGTATAAGCAGATGAAGACGGCCATTTTGACCGACAGCACCGCTTATCTTCCAAAAGCGCTGCGCGAGGAGCTTAATATTTTTATGATTCCGCTCAGCGTTATTTTTGGTGAGGATGTATATCGTGAAGAGCTCGATATCACGATGGAAGAGTTTTACGGAAAAGTGAATGAAGGAGGCAGGCTGCCTACCACGTCTCAGCCGGTGATCGGCCACTTTGTTGAGCTGTATGAACAAATTGCCAAGGAATACGATGCAGTCATTGGCATTTACTTATCAAGTGAACTGAGCGGCACCTACCAGTCATCCATTACAGCCGCAGACATGGCAGCAGAATTGGATGTGTATTCATTTGATTCGGAAATCAGCTGTGCACCACAGGCTTTTTACGTGCTGCGGGCGGCAGAACTGGTCAAAGAAGGAAAAACGCCGGATGACATTTTGGCTGAGCTGACCGAGATGAAAAAATGGACGAAAGCGTACTTTATGGTAGATGATTTAAACCATTTAAAGCGGGGCGGACGCTTAAGCGGGGCACAGGCGCTGATTGGCGGCCTGCTTCAAGTAAAACCGATTCTCCATGTGGAAGACAAGCGGCTCGCGCCATTTGAAAAAATTCGAACAAGCAAAAAAGCGCTCAAACGCATTGGCGATTTGTTCGGAGAAGATTACGAGGACGGAGACAAGCTGCAGGCATCTGTGATTCATGCGAACCGGGAGGACGAAGCCCGGAAATGGACAGCGGAATTAAAGCAGCGGTTCCCGAACGCTGAAATCAGCATTTCAAGCTTCGGTCCGGTCATTGCCACACACTTGGGAGAAGGCGCCTTGGCGCTCGGCTGGACGAAAAAAAGAACGTCCGAGTAATAAATGGTCATCAAATAAAAAGAAAAAGCGCTCCAGCTTGAAGCTGGAACGCTTTTTTTATTTTGGAACGGAATTGAGTACATCTGTGATCATTTGCATTTCTTCTCTGTCGATCCGTTCTGTGCTTGCCGCACGTGTACCGCTGATCAAGTCGCCGAAGCCCTGCTCATTCAGCTTCTTCACCACTTCATCGATAAATGGACGGTTGTTTTCGACAAGATAGGTTGTTTTTGACCGGATCATTTGATCAAACACAGCGCTGCGCGGCATGCCGATTCGCTCTAGCGCTTCCTGGTTCAACAAAAGATCCAAAAGGGTTAAAAGCTCATAGTCATTGCCGGCAAAGGTTAAATCAGGATTGACCTGATACCAGAAGTCGCCCTTTCGGCCGCTGTCGGTACGAATCCATTTTGGATATAAATTCTCAATACCGGCTTTGAATTCGCGCATCGGTTTCAGATACTTTTCATCACGGGTCTGCTCATAGGCGACGATCAAGAAACGCATGCCGCCGAGTGCATGGTTAAGCGACGAATGTGTCTGCTTGGAACCAGGTTTATAGTAATCTGAAATCATATAGCTCGATGAGGTTACCGGAATGATATTGCCAAATGATTTTTGGTTTACAAGGAAGTTCGCATACGTTAAGTTATCATCCTTTAACGCTTCAATGCCGAGTGCTTCGCCTGTGTTTTTCAAAAACATCGCTGCATTTTCATTTAAACGTGTATCTACATATGGCGCTGTCGTGCCGTATGATTTTTTCAGCCACGTACTTGTGTATTCCGTATAAAAAAGCGGCTGGGTTCCTTTCGTTACTTCACCACCGGAGAACACATCAAGGTCCGCGACTCCATTTAACACAAGGTCATATAAATAACGGTCATTATGTTCCTGGTAAGCTGTCAAATAAATACCAGCCTGCATACGGTTAATACTGCGGCCATAGCCCATTTGGTAGCCTGGTTCAATCGACCAAGGAAGCTTTGTATAGGCCCCGTCTGCTGTGAGCCAGTTATTGATCGAGATATACTCAGCAATTGTGCGTTTAAACCATTCATCGCGTGTAGATGAGCTCTGGAACAAGGAATTGTCCGATACAAGCGCCCATGAATCTGAAATGGCGTTGCCTTTTACCGTCATGTTCATATTTGCCGTAACGGTATTGTCAGCCTGCTGAACGTTATAACCTGCATACTCTTGATCAAGCACACGAATGCGGGAAACGGTGCCGTCTGCATATTTCTGCTCTTTCGGAACGGCTACATAGTTTTTGCCCATCATGACTTCGCCTGTAACCGCAGAGCCTTTTTTGGCAGAAAGCACGCCAATTGGGTGGCTCGTTTCATCAATACCAAATACGTCATGGTGTTCACGGACAACGGTCCCCTGATCGCTGTATTTAGCAAGTGAATAGTTATCAGACTGTGAAAACGGCAGGGAAACAGTAGCGGAATATGTATTGTCCGCATTGTGAGTAAATTTCGTGAAGACGAATGTATCGCCGTTTGTCAGCTTGCGAAGGGTTACACGAAGAGATCCGAGTGGTTTAGAAGCATAACCCATATGGTAGTAATAATGATAGTCTGTTGATTCAATATGCTTGTCCGTTTCCTGACGGTCATATGAAAGCGGCACGCCGCGTGAGTTCATACGAACCTTTACATATTGATAATCGTTGATCGGAATAATCACTTCCTGATTATCAGCCGGTTTTGGCACTTCAATCGGCTCTTTAACGGTGCCAAGAAGTCCAAGCTTTGTCATCATCCGGTGAATAAATACAGCTGATTCGCCGCGTGTTGCTACTTTCTTTGGCAGGAATGTATTATCTGCCGTTCCGTAAATCAGTCCGTAATGCGTCATTCGCTCAACCGATGCATACGCATAAGCGCCAATTTCTTTCGCATCTGTGAAGGTTAACGGTGTACGCTCCATATAATTGCCTTTATACTGCATCGCCCGATCCAGCATAACCGCTACATCAGAACGGGTAATGGCTTCGTTCGGGAGCGCTTTTCCTTCGGTTGTCCCCTGGATGATACCGGCTTTTTTCGCAGCGGCAATTTCAGGGTAAAGGGTACTGCCAGGACCCACATCCACAAAAGCGGAATCGCCGGCAGGCAAATCAAGTGCCCGGGCAAGATACGCCAAAAACTGGCCTCTTGTTACACTCGCATAAGGACGAAAGGTTCCATCCTCATAACCCGCAATGACACCATCTGCCACAAGATCCTCGATCTCTTTTTTTGCCCAGTGGCTTGAAATATCGCTGAAGCTCTGTGCTGACACGTTAACCGCGAATAGGATCACGAGTAAAAGTGCCGTCAGGCTTCCTCCAATTTTTCGCATAAAATCCCCTTTCTTTTTTGTTTCAATGTTACAAAGAAAAGTATAGCATACCGGAAAAATGACCCAATGTTAAATTATGATGACATTCTGATAACGATTGTAATATTTATCCAGAGGAAGTATACTGAATTTGAAAGGATGTGACCTATGAAACAAGCTCTCTTTTTTTCAGGCCGTGAATTAACGGATGAAGAAATTCCGATTCTCTCCGATGTTCACTCTCTCGCTGTCCGCCCCGGCTTGTCCCATCCGCTTCTTTGCCACCGCTGCGGAAATACCTCGAACTTCTCATCCCATCCATGTGCCCGGTGCGGCACCGACTGCGCGTACTGCCGAAACTGCATTCAAATGGGCAAAATCTCATCCTGTACAACCCTGTACCGCTGGATCGGCCCCGAGCCATTGCATCCGAAGCGAGCTGGAGAGATGCACTGGTCCGGCACACTGTCGGCCGGACAGCAGGCAGCTTCCCAGCATGTTCGGCTTGCGATTGAAAATGATCGTGAACATACCGTCTGGGCCGTTGCCGGTGCCGGAAAAACAGAAGTGTTATTTGGCGGTATCGCTGAAGCTCTTCAAAATGGGAAGCGTGTCTGCATTGCCGCACCAAGAGCCGATGTTGTTCGGGAACTAGCTCCGCGCCTTCAAAATGTGTTTCCTGATACGCCGCCTGCTGTACTGTATGGAGGCAGTCCAGACCGGCACACGTACAGTCCGCTTGTGATCTCTACAACCCACCAGCTGCTCCGCTTTTTTGAAGCGTTTGACGTTATGATCGTTGATGAAGTCGATGCTTTTCCGTACACGTTTGATGCTTCGCTTCAATTTGCCGTTCAAAAAGCACGCAAAAAAATATCCTCTCTTATTTATTTAACAGCTACGCCTGAACCATCCTGGCAGGAAGACATCCACTCCGGCAGGCGGGAAGCGACCGTAATTCCGGCCCGCTATCACCGCCATCCGCTGCCTGTGCCGGAGATGAAGTGGTGTGGAAATTGGAAAAAATCGATTGTCCCCGCATCTGTTTTGGATTGGCTGAAAGAAAAAGAGAAAGCACTTCTTTTTTATCCTCATATTGAAACGATGGACAAAGCCCTTTTGACATTAAAAGAAATGGATGCACGTATCCAAAGTGTGCATGCCGAGGACCCTCTCCGCAAAGAAAAAGTCGAAGCGATGCGCAGAGGAGACATTCCGGTTTTGCTTACCACAACGATTTTAGAGCGAGGTGTGACATTCCCCGGTGTGGATGTGGCAATAGTCGGTGCAGAAGACCGGATTTTTACGGAAAGCGCCCTTGTGCAAATAGCTGGGCGTGCCGGACGAAGCGCAGACTGCCCAACCGGCATTGTGACTTTTTTTCATTATGGAAAAACAAATGCCATGGTGCGGGCCATCAGCCAGATTAACAGAATGAACAAGCTTGGAGAAGAAAAGGGGCTGCTGGATGTATGAGCCGGTGCCTGCTTTGTGAAAGTGAAACAGCAATTCAGTCATGGGCTGCTTTTTTCGGGGCAAAGGATCCGCTGCTGTGCGAAAATTGTTCCGCACCACTCAAAAAACTAACAGGCCCTTTTTGCAAAATCTGCTGCCGGGAAATGAAAGAAGCCGGAATCTGCCCGGATTGCGCTGCATGGGAGGAGGGCATCTTTCATTCTAACCATTCTTTCTATCAGTACAATCATGCCATGAAGGAACTGATCGCCCGCTTTAAGTACCGGGGAGATTATGCATTGGCGGCCCTTTTTGCACAAGATATCAGGAGGATGGCCAAGCGGTTGGATTATGACATCATCTGCCCGGTCCCGCTGTCTCTTTCGCGTCTTGCAGAGCGGCGCTTTAATCAGTCAGAGGCGCTTATTGAGCGGGCAGGACTGCCGCAGACCGCGCTTCTTGGGCGGCGTGAATCCGACAAGCAGTCTAAAAAAACACGTGCCGAGCGGATAAACGCTAGGCAGACGTTTTACCCGATCAGAGATGCAGCAGGGAAAACCATTCTTGTGATTGATGATATTTATACAACTGGCGCTACGATGCGTCTTGTGTCCGAAGTACTACAGAAAGCTGGTGCCATCTCCGTAAAAAGTATTACGATTGCCCGCAGTGGCTCTTGACAATTTGGGATCCCGCACCGAAAATAAAACAAACGAATGACAACATGAGGTGAATGGGATGAACGAGATCGTTGACTGCCCGCGCTGCGGCGCATTGTATGCTAAAAATGCCTTTCGTGATGTATGTCCAAAATGTTCCCGATCAGAAGAAGAGCTTTATCAAGCTGCTTATACATTTTTAAGAAAAAGAGAAAACCGCGCCGCAACAATGGAGCGTATTGTCGAGGTAACCGGTGCGACCGAAGAAATGATTTATAAATGGGTAAAGAAAGGACGCCTTCAAGCAGCACAGTTTCCGAACCTTGGTTATCCGTGTGACCGCTGCGGGGCTATTATCCAGCGGGGCAAGCTGTGCAATAAATGTGTTGATGAAATCGAGTCTGACCTGAAGCAGCATGACCGCGAGCAGCAATTTGCGAATGAACGCCAGGAGAGCCAGCAAACTTATTTGGGCAGACGAAATCATTAAACTCGTCTTCAGGCTGTTGGCAAACGCCCGCTTTCGGCGTCACTTGCCGGCTGTGAATGCTCATGACCCCAAAAAGGTCACTCCGCTTCTCAGCCGGCGGCGTTCCTGGAAAGTCAGACGTTTTCAATCAGCCTGCTTTCTTACTTTGTCTGCACTCTCAAACCCGTCTTTTGGCGGGGTTTTTTTATTCGAAAATTACGCCAAATTCCTCACTAAACATTTCCACCGTCTTGACGATATAATAAGCACAAGTACAAAAAGAAAGCGAGGATACGGAGATGAAAATTAACCATACACCTGGAGTAAATGGAATCAATCCGTATCAGAAGCAGCTAAAAAAAGTAGATGCGGCAAAATCAGCCAGCCCGGCAGCCGGCGATAAACTTGAAATTTCAAGCGCCGCCAAAGAGATGCAAGACTCATCCAGAATACTAGCTGAACGCCGCGAAAAAATCGCGCTTCTGAAGGAAAAGATCGCGGATGGCACATACAAGCCGGATGCAGATGCAACCGCCAAAGCCATGCTCGACTTTTACGGAAAGCTGTAACTGTCACCGGATCGCCCACAAACTATTGTTGGGCGATCTTTCTTTATGTATAGACCAAGGAAAGGAGACCGACTGATGAAGATTCAGCCACAATTGGCACCCTCACCAAGTCAAACAGCGCCCGCAGCCGTTCAAGGAGAAACGAAAGCAGCGCCATCGTCAAACACCGCCCCCGCCGCATCCGCACCGAGTATGGACAAGCAGCCTGCGGAACTCGCGGTATTTACCCAAAAAGGAGTTACCCTTACAAAAGAAGCCGCACAGGCTGTTCAAACGTTTATGGAAATAGCACCGGGAACAGAAGCGGACAAGCTTGCGACAGTCAAAGCTCTAGCGGATAAGGGAATCATGCCGTCTGAGGCATCACTCAAAGCAGTTCATGCCGCACTGACGGGTACGCCGTTTGGCAGACAGGCAGCCGAGTGGCTGGCGCAGTCGGGCATCGAATTTCCAGAAAACATCCGCGCGGCAATCGATAAAGCATTGCAGCTTGGCAGGACGCAGGAAGCCATTACTGCGATAAAATCTTCGCCGCTTCCCGAGCAGGTTGTGAAGCAAATTGAAGTATTGGTGAAGCAGACAAGCTCGCCTGCCCAGCTGGTTCAGGCATTAAAAAACCTCGCGGCCGAGCAGAATATCCCGGCTGCCCGGCTGATCGAGCGGGCAGGCGCTATTCAAGCAGAAACGATTCAAAACACGGCTAAGCAAAAACTTGGAGAAGCATTGAACGCACTGTTAAAGCAGCAGCCAGCCGATACGCTCCTTCAAGCGCTCGTCCAAAAGCTCGATCAAAATGGTTCCCTGGAGGAAATTGTCCAGGCACTGCGCACCTCTTTTACTGGAAATCGTACCGCTGTTTTGAAACCCGTCGCAGAAGCCCTGCAGCTGGCTGACCTGGCAAAGGAACGAGTAACGGGCACTTTGCAGCCGTCAGGCATTGTCCTGCCGGAAACAGATGAAACGGAGCCGTCTCTGCCGCAAAGAGCAGCGGCTATGATCCAAAAAGAACCCTCTTTTGAGCGGGTCGCTGCTTTTGTAAGAGATACTCTGCCGGAATTAAGGGAAACAGTTGAGAGGGCAGAGACACTAGCTGCATCAGGAAAAGAGCTCGCTGCACGCGGTGAATTGATGAAAGCTGTTGAACCGCTCATTCCGCCTTCTGCTGCAAGCGAGAGGGCCAGTCTGCCGGAGGATTTATTTGCTCACGTGCCGCCTGCTTCCAAAACGGTTGTGATGACGACGATTACCGAAAAAATGTCACAGTCGGCGATTGATTTTAAACAATTCAAGCGGGACATTGTACGCAATTTGCAGACCGCTGAACTGCTCGTTAAAACGCCGCAGCAGGCAAAGCCGGTCGTGGAAACCGCCATTAAAACATTGGATAACGCCATTTTAAAGGGCAATTTTATGCTATTTACTGATATGAAAACAGAAAAAGAGCTGATGCAGGCATCCCAACAGCTCGCAGATGCACGCAAGCTGCTTGCTAAAGGTGATACGCAGGCTGCAGCCCGGATTGTATCAGAGGTAAAGGTACTGATCGATAAAGTAACCTTTAAACCATCTGATGCCCGTGTTGTTCATATGGCCACGCAGGAGCTGGCCGATACGCCGCAGCGCCATTTGGCAGGAGCTATGGCGGGCCTTTATGATACGCCAGGCGCCCGCAGCGCTTTTGAACTGGTCCGGGCGGCTGGCTTGAACTATGAGCATGAGCAGTCTGCCGCGCTGTTAAAAGGAAAAGCGGAAGTGCCGAATGCCGTGAAGCAGGCACTGCTTGCCACGATGAGCAGCCAGTCCGGCGATCAGGCCGCTTCCACCTTAACCGGCCAGCAGCTTTTAAGCAAACCGGAAACCGGCCTGCAATCGATGATGATGTCCCTGCCGTTTTTACTGGGCGGCCAGGCGGATAACGTGAATGTGTTTATCCGCTCAAAAAATGGCGGCCAGCAGGTAGACTGGGAAAACTGCTCACTTCACTTCTTGTTTGAAACAAAAAAACTCGGACCGGTCGGCATGACCATCACAGCCGCCGACCGCAACCTTTCTTTAAAAGTACAAAACGACCAGGAAGGCTTTGAGCAAAAAATGGCGCCGCTCGCTGCCGTGCTCAAAAACCGGCTTTCCGATATCGGCTACCGGGTTGGAGCGGTTCAGTTCGGTCCGTTTGCTCAAGAAGAAAAGAGAGGGACAGCTGTGAAGCAGGCAGCCGCCGCTGCTTCCACGAAAGGGTTTGATTTGACGATATGAGTTATTACAATCAAATAAAGCGCCGGAAAGTAAATGGTCCGTCTGCCGCGGTTATCCGCTATGAAGAAGGAAGTGCGCCAACAGTTGTTGCGCAGGGAAAAGGCGCGCTCGCTTCAAAAATTTTGGAACTTGCCAGCCAGCATGGCATTCCGATGGAGCAGGATTCGTCACTCCTGTCAGAGCTGATCGATATTGATCTTGGTGATTCGATTCCGCCTCAATTGTATTCGGTCATTGCCGAAATGCTTATTTTAATCGAAGAAATGGAATCTACGTATTAAAATTCGGCAAATGTTGCCGATACACTCACATGAGGTGACAAATGTGATCACAAAAGAAATGATTTATCAAAAAACACCACAGCAAATTACAACCCTTTTATATGAAGCAGGACTGACGCAATTTGACCATGCGATCGCTTTTTTAGCAGAAAAAAAATATGCAGAAGCCAACAAGGCGATGCAGAAAATTAACGATATTACGGAGCGGCTCGGCGCCGGCTTGAACTATGAAGCGGGCATTATCGCCGACCAGCTCGATCATGTATATAACTTTATTGCTGACACCGTCGTTCAAGCCAATTTATACAAAGATGCCGAAAAACTTCAGCAGGCACGCCAGCTTTTCGAAACGATTGCGGAGGCATGGAACGAAGCGTTAAAAGCGGCACCGGCCAAGCCGGCTGCACGCAAAAGAAATGCGTATGAACAAAACATTTTTGTCGAAGCCAGACCGGCCAATACATTTGAAACGGGGAACTGATCAATGAGAATTAACCATAACATTCAAGCATTGAATGCGTACCGTAACTTGGGAAATACAAACAATGCCACATCGAAAAGTCTTGAAAAGCTGTCATCCGGTCTTCGCATTAACCGGGCAGCGGACGACGCAGCAGGCCTTGCTATTTCAGAGAAAATGCGTTCACAGGTACGCGGCTTAGATATGGCTGAGCGCAACTCACTCGATGCGATCTCGCTTATTCAAACAGCTGAGGGAGCGCTTGCGTCTACACATGATATTCTGCAGCGGATGCGCGAGCTTGCGGTACAAGCCTCAAACGATACATTGGAAAATACAGACCGCCAGGCCATTCAAGACGAAGTAACAGCTCTGACAGCTGAAATTAACCGGATTGCCGAGACGACAGAATTTAACCAGAAAAAATTGTTGAATGGTGAGTTACAAGAGGCGACTTTCCAAATTGGTGCCAATGCTGATCAGACACTGTCACTTTCTATTGGCAATATGGATGCCACGACAATTGGAGCAGGCGGCTTAGACTTTTCTACAAACGGTGGCGCTCAGGATGGAATTAGCGCAATTGATACAGCCATTGCAAAAGTTTCAGAGCAGCGAAGCAAGCTGGGTGCCGTTCAAAACCGCTTAGAGCATACCATTACAAACTTGCAGACAGCGAATGAAAACCTAACAGCGGCAGAATCACGTATCCGCGACTTGGATATGGCAGAGGAAATGACCCAGTTTACGAGAAATAACATTTTGAACCAGGCAGGACAAGCGATGCTTGCACAGGCGAATCAGCTTCCACAAGGTATCCTGCAGCTTCTTCAATAATCGAACGGAGTGAATGATGATGGAAATCCAGCGCGTAAATAGAGTTTCCGCGTCCCGGGCCGAAAGAAAAGAAGAAACAGCAAAAGCATCTGTGACATTCACGGATGTGATCGCAAACAAACGTCAAAATGCTGTACTTGAAAAAATGAACGGCATGATGAAAGAGATTGAGGCGCAGGGAGAAAAACTCTCCGAGCACCGAACCATTGACGACTTGCGCAAATACAAAAAAATGGTCAAAGAATTTATGCAGCAAGCGGTAGACAGCGGTCTGCAGCTGGAAGAACAGCGAGGCTTTAACCGCCGCGGCCGGACGAAGGTTTATAAAATTGTGAAAGAAGTAGACAGCCGTCTCACCCAGCTTGCCAATGACGTCATTAATAAAGAAAAATCACAGCTTGATATTTTAAGCAAAGTTGGGGAAATTCAAGGATTGTTAGTTAATATTTACACGTAAAAAGGGGGAGCGTCATGCTCATCGAAACGCTCGAAAAACAGCTGGCGCTTCATAAAAGCCTGCTTGCGTTAGCACAGGCGAAAACAGAAGCGGTCAAGCAAAACAAGATGGACGAATTGAACCGGATTGTCCGGGATGAACAAAAACATGTTAGTGCCATCACAATACTGGAGAAGAAACGAACGGAGCAATCAGGCCAAACGTTAACCGAGCTACTGCCGTCTCTTTCAACAGAAGAACAGAGAAAAGTCGAAGAACTTCGCGGCCAATTAGTAGGGGTGCTGGGGGAACTGCAACATACGAACCGGCTCAATGAAGAGCTCCTGGACCAGTCGCTTCAATTCGTTCACCTGCAGCTTGACCTGCTTGCCCCGCCGGAAGCAGGGAATTATGCAGCGGATGGGGAATCAAACCAGCCGCCGTCAACTGGACCCATTTTTGACTCGAAAGCATAGGAGAGAAGAATATGAGATCAACCTTTATGGGGCTGGAAACAGCCAAGCGCGGCATGTTTACCCAGCAAAGTGCCCTCTATACAACCGGGCATAACATTTCAAATGCGAACACACCGGGCTACTCACGCCAGCGTGTAAACTTTCAAACGACAACTCCTTACCCGGCTGTCGGCTTAAATCGTCCAAATATTCCCGGCCAAATGGGAACAGGTGTAGAAGCAGGCTCCGTGCAGCGTATACGGGACGCTTTTGTTGATGTGCAGTACCGCAATGAAAACAACAAGCTTGGCTACTGGAGCGAGCGGGCAGATGCGCTTACGAAAGTCGAAGACATTATCAATGAACCGTCCGAGCAGGGGCTTGCCAAAACCTTTAATGAATTGTGGGATTCCCTGCAGACGCTTGGCGGCTCGCCAACAAATGACGGGGCCCGCAGTGTCGTAATCGAACGGCTGCAGTCTGTGACTGAAACATTTAATTATATGCATGACTCACTGAAGGCAATGAAAGACGATTACGGCAATCAGCTGGATGTGACCGAGAAAGCAGTCAATTCCATTCTGTCGCAAATTAATGATGTAAATCAGCAAATCAAAGAAACCGAGCCGAATGGCTATTTGCCAAATGATTTGTACGACAAGCGGGATGCGCTTGTGGATGAGCTGTCTCAGTATGTCAATATTTCAATTGAACGTGTTCCGAACGGCGGCAACTCTCTGCCTATCGCGGAAGGAACGTATAAAATCCTTTTAGCAGATGCAAACGGCTCAGCAACAACAAATGAACTCGTGAATGGAGAAGGCTACACGCAGCTTGATATTCAAACAGACGGTGACAAAGTTACGCAAATTGTATTTGCCAGCTATACAAAAGACGGAGCGGCTGGCGGAAATGCTTATAGCGGCACGGCCGCCATCTCCGGAACAAAAGACGCGGTTACCTTTTCAAGAGGGGAAATCCGCGCATTAATTGAAGCATATGGCTACAGTGACGGCACGAAAACAGTTGGGATGTACTCGAATATGCTTTCCGATTTAAATACACTGGCTGAAGCTTTCGTATCAAAATTTAATGAAGTAAACAGCGCCGGTAAACGAACGGACGGTACAGCACCGGGAGCTATTTTAGAAATCACAGATACGGCAAATGCTGCTGGAAGCATTCAGCTTGTAGCAGGCACAACCGGCAAAGATATTGGCGCTTCTGAAAACGGCGAAGCAGGAGATGGGGCCAATGCTTATAACCTGGCGAATATCTTTACCGATAAAAGTTTAATTGTGACGGACAATACTACAACGCCTGAGACAACGACTTCAATTAATGAATTTTTTGAGGCAGTTATTGGACGTCTTGGCGTAGATTCTCAGCAGGCCAGCCGCACGGCGACAAACGTGGAAGTGCTGCGTACATCTGCCGAAACAAACCGTAACTCTATTTCGGCGGTATCACTGGATGAGGAAATGACCAACTTGATTCAATTCCAGCATGCTTATAACGGCGCTGCCCGTATGATTACAGTAGTAGATGAAATGCTTGATAAAATTATTAACGGCATGGGTACAGGCGGCCGTTAATAGAGGAGTGAAAAAACAATGCGTGTAACACAATCGATGTTGTCCGGCAATTCTTTGAAAAGCCTGCAGACGAGCCTGGCTCGTCTTGATCAATTAAATACACAGGTCTCTACACAGAAAAAAATCACAAAGCCTTCTGATGACCCGGTAACGGCGATGAAAGGAATCGTATATCGCCGCAGTTTATCGGAGGTTGAGCAGTACCAGCGCAACTTCAGCGAAGCGTATAACTGGGTAGAGACGTCAGACTCTGCTTTAGATAAAGCCAAGCTTGCACTGGACCGTATTCGTGAATTAACCGTTGAAGTGTCGAATGATACGTATGACGCACAGCAGCGCCAGGCGGCCGGCGCAGAGATCAAGCAGCTGAAAGAGCACTTAGTCGAAATTGCCAATACAAAGTTCAATGACCAATATTTATTTAACGGTACAAAAACAACGACACAGCCATTTAACGACGATGGGACAGTCAGTGCAGACGGGTTGAGTACTGGGAAAGTAGAACTAGAGCTGTCAAAAGGGGTTATGATTCAAGTTAATATCGATGTAAGCAGTGTGTTTGGGGCATCCAATAGTTCGGGAGAGTCCGTATTTGATACGATTGACCGGCTTACTACACAGCTTGATACAGATACAACAACAGGAAAAGACTTAACCGGGTTTTTAAGCACGCTTGATACCCATATTTCTTCTAACACAACGGCCCGTGCCGAAATTGGGGCGAGGTATAACCGCATCGAATTGATGGAAGCGCGCATGGCTGAGCAGCAAGTCGTCGCGTCACGAATTATGTCCGAAAACGAAGACGTAGACTTTGAGAAAGTAGTGACAGAGTTAACGACTCAGGAAACCGTTCATAAAGCGGCGCTCTCTGTTGCCTCACGAATTATTCAGCCGACATTGATGGATTATCTCCGTTAATAGGAGGGGCGAGCGATGCAGATTACAACGCTTGATTATACGATTAAGAATGCCAGACTGGGTATTCAAACAACTCCGGCCAAGCAGTCGATTCAGCAGCCGGGTGCCACGCTCGATATTCGCCAGCCGAAAGCGGAAATGACGATCGAAACAACTCCGGGCCAGCTTCGGATTGACCAGTCCCAGGCATTTGCCGAAGCGGGACGGAAAGATGTTTTTCAATTAACACGCGAAGCCGCAGCAAAAGCGCGCCAGCAGGCACTTGAAGGCACAGGGCGCCGTGCGATGGAAGGCAGAGAGCTTGCTGATATCCATACAGGAGCAAACGCTATCCAGCAGCAGGCCCAGCGTGCATCCACCCGCAATTTTGAAACAGGATTAGCCTGGATTCCATCCCATGGCAGTGTTAAAATTGATTACCAGGTAGGGGATGTAACAATCAACGTGCAAACGCACCAGGTTGAAAACAACACCCGGGCCAACAAGCCAATCATTCACTATCAGCCAGGTGAGGTTCGCTTCCAGATGAACCAATATCCGTCCGTCCACTTTCAGGCGGTCAATAAAACGATTTAAAGGATGATCAACGTGAAGATCGAAACGAAATACCACGGTGAAAAAGAAATCAAAAACGAAGATATTATTACTTTTTCAAGCGGCATTCCAGGCTTTGAATCGGAAAAGGAATTTACTCTGCTGTCATTTCCAGACAACGATGTTTTCTATGCCCTTCAATCGATTTCTACACCAAGCTTAAGCTTTGTCGTCACAGATCCATTTTCCTTTTTTATTGACTACAACGTACAAATTGATGACGCAACGATTGAAGCTTTGTCGATTGAGAAGGAAGAAGACGTCACGCTCTTAAACATTTTAACGGTGCGTGACCCATTTGAAGAAACGACCGCCAACTTGCAGGCTCCGCTTGTCATTAACAAAAAAACAAACAGCGCCCGCCAGCTTATTTTAACCGGCACACCGTATGAAACACGCCACAGCTTGTTCCAGGCAAAGGAGGCGTAACCCATGCTCGTTTTAACACGAAAGTCCGGTGAATCGCTGATGATCGGTGATGACATTGAAATCACCGTTATCTCCGTTTCCGGCGATCAAGTAAAAATAGGTATTAATGCACCAAAGCATATCGATATCCACCGGAAAGAAATTTACGTGCAGATCGGCAATGAAAACAAATCCGCTTCTGCCGGCGTAACAGACATATCCGGCCTTTTCAAACTCCCGCCATTAAAATAATGGATGGGAGTTTTTTTATTAAAAGCATCTTTTCAATACAGAAATTAGTCCTCTCTATAATCAAGAAAATAGCATATTCCTCGGCTTCCTTACTTGTATTTTCTTCCTACTATTCATTAGCTATTTTTTATTTTTAATACTTCCTAATCGTTAGAAAACCAGCAATAACTTTGTTTTTTAATTTAAGATGTTTATGGAATTCTACCTAGTCCGTCAATCTCAAATAATAAAATAATCATTTCACAAATTTGCCAAAAAAATAATAAAAAACAATTAAAAATCTATTAAACATTTCCTTAATAGGACGATAATAGTAGTGTAAGCAAAAAGGAACGGGGCGGCCGACCTGGAACGGATTGCTGAACAAATGAAAGACTGTTCACACGGATGTGAACAGCTATACTCAAGGAGGAAATTATAATGATTATCAATCACAATATGTCAGCAATTAACACACATCGTCAGTTAGGCAGTGCAGCAAATGCACAAGCAAAAAACATGGAAAAATTATCTTCAGGTATGCGTATCAACCGTGCTGGAGATGACGCAGCAGGTCTTGCAATCTCTGAAAAAATGCGTGGACAAGTTCGTGGCTTGGACCAAGCATCTCGTAACGCTCAAGATGGTATCTCAATGATTCAAACTGGTGAAGGTGCACTGAACGAAACTCATGCTATTCTTCAACGTATGCGTGAACTTGCAGTGCAATCTGCTTCCGATACAAATACAGCAGACGATAGAGCACAAATCCAAAAAGAAAATGCTGATCTAATTGAAGAAATTGATCGTATTGCAACTACTACTGAATTTAACACGCAAAAACTTTTAGATACTACAGGCGGAACTAGTGGTGCTTTTGATTTCCAAATCGGAGCTAATGCTGATCAAAAACTAACTGTCACTTTTGCTGATATGCAAGCTGCCGCTCTTGGTGTAGATGGTGTTGATCTTGGTGCAGATGCAGCGACTTCATCAACAGCTATTACAACTATTGATGATGCAATTAAATTAGTTTCAGATGAGCGTTCGCAATTGGGTGCGAAACAGAATCGTTTAGAGCATACAATCAACAACTTAAATACATCTTCTGAAAACTTGACGGCGGCTGAATCTCGTATCCGTGACGTAGACATGGCAAAAGAAATGATGTCTTCTACTAAGAATGGTATCCTTTCTCAAGCAGCACAAGCAATGCTTTCTCAAGCAAACCAAGCACCACAAGGTGTTCTTCAGCTTCTTCGTTAATCTTCGCCCCGCGGCTTAGATTAGCTAAAAAGCAAGAGACTCTGGATGATTTCAGAGTCTCTTTTTTGTGTATTAAGTTATTTGTAAACTATCTATTTTATATCTTTAAACTTTTTACAGTCTTTTTCTCTGTACAATCCATTAAAATTCCTTCGTATAAAATTATTTTAGCTCAGTATAACAATAGTTCCTTCTGGTTACTTGGAATCTTCATTTTTTATTTTTATGTGACTTTTTAGCTATACAATGCGTATATAACCTCTTATAATAGACTTATATCACAGAAAAACCAAGTGAAAAAGGCAAACTATGGGAAACCACAGGACGCAAAGCCATGGGCCTGTGTCATGTTGATTAGTTAACATGATTGGCAGCCGGTTGCCGCAAGGGATCATAGTCTCATAGACGGATGAACCTTGTTAAGGTTCATTTTTTATTTGGTTTAAAAAAGAAAGGTGAGACTTTTGTATGAATAAACAGGTGGGTAGGAAGTTGTCAGTTCTGGCTGTTCTTCTGCTTATACTTCAATTGGTGTCTCCGGCGATCAATGCGTTGGCTGCAACAAATAGCAGCATGCTGCCGCCGAGTAATCTGGCTGCGCAGATGGTGACACCGGATGATGTGAAGTTAACATGGAGTACCGTTTATGGAGTAACAGGATATCAAGTATATGAAATTAAGGATGGGCAGTTGACCCTTCTCGGAAAGACGACAGCTGCGAGTTACAGTTTGAATGATATGGAGGAAGGGTCCTATCGTTATGTGGTCTCTACCTTAAGCGCTGATGGAGAATCGGGTCCTTCTGCGCCGGTAACGGTGGAAGTCGTCTATCCAGAAATGGCAGCGCCGGCTTCTTTGACACAAACGATCAAAAATGGGAATGACGTGGTTCTAAGCTGGGGCGCATCCGCTTATGCAGAAAAGTATAATGTGTATCAAACTTCAGAGGATGGCGGGCAAACCCTTGTTGCGTCTACAACCGAAAGAACGTATACCGTAACAAATGCGTCTGAAGGAAACAAAACGTACACTGTTTCAGCGATCAATTCATTATATGGCGAATCGCCGCTGTCTGAGTCTGTACAGGCAGAAGTGGTGCATCCCGTTATGACGGCACCAGCCGGCTTCACATACACAGTAGCAAACGGGAATGATGTAATATTCAAATGGAGTGCTGTTCCATATGCAACAAACTACAAGATTTATCAAATTGTTGATGGAGAATCAGTGTTGAAAAGCACATCAGCAACGACAACGGCAACATTAACGAATGTCCCTGCAGGTGACTATACGTATGAGATACGGGCTAACAGTGAACGCTTTGGCGAGTCAGCTGAAAGCAGCAAGCTGTCTGTAACAGTCGGTTCTGTAACAATGGCGGCGCCGGGAAATTTTGCTTTTAAAATTCAAAATACAAATGATGTAGTCTTTACTTGGGGAAGTGTGCCAAACGCAACGGGCTACAAAGTATATCAAATTGTCGATGGCGAAAAAGTACTAAAAAGCACAGTGACAGGCACTGCTGTAACCTATACGAAAGTTCCAGCGGGCGATTATGTATATGAAGTATATTCGTACAGCGACCGCTTTGGCGAATCAGCTGAAGGCAGCCGCGTTTCGTTAACAGTGGAGGGGGTTGCTCTTGAGACACCCCAAAATGCTGCTTATAAAATTCAAAACGGCAATGATATTGCTTTAAGCTGGAGCAGTGTGGCAAATGCAACAAACTACAAAGTGTACCAAATTGTCGATGGCGAAAAAGTATTAAAAAGTACAGTTACAGGCACTGCTGTAACATATACGAATATGAATGCTGGCGAGTACACGTATGAAGTGCATGCTTACAGCGACCGCTTCGGAGAATCAGCGGAAGGCGGAAAGGTATCCTTTACATTAGAACAAGTGATTATGCCAGCACCAGCAAATTTCGTATCCACCGTGAAAAATGGCAACGATATTGCGTTAACTTGGGAGACTGTGCCGTACGCAACCGGCTATAAAGTATACCAAATTAGTGCTTCGGGGCAGAAAACGTTAAAAAGTACTGTAACTACTGGTACGACAATAACATATGGAAATCAGCCGGAGGGTGACTATAAATATGAAGTCCACTCTTACTCCAGCCGCTTCGGCGAGTCTGTAGAAGGAAGCAGTCTTTCTCTTTCGCTCGTCCATCCGGTTATGCAGGCACCAGCCAATTTAAAAGAAACAATCAAGTCTAATACTTCTTTTACACTATCATGGGATGCAGCAGATTATGCAACAAGCTATAAAGTGTACCAAGTGATCAATGGCCAGAAAACATTGAAGAGTACTGTAACAAGCCCGACTGCTACGTATTCGAACATGCCTGCGGGTGAGTACACATACGTGGTTCATGCAGTTTCTTCACGCTTTGGTGAATCGGCAGAAGGAGCAAAAGCAACCTTTACGTTAGCAGGCGCCACGATGCAGGCACCAACAAATGCAACCTCTACTATTTTAAATGGAAACGATATCCGTCTTAGCTGGACGGCTGCAACAAATGCAACAAGCTATAAAATTTATCAAGTAGTGGACGGACAAAAAGTATTGAAGAGTACTGTAACGAGCACTTCTGCTACGTATTCAAATCTGCCAGCCGGGAATTATCAATATCTTATCCATTCTTACTCTGCTACACATGGGGAATCAGAGGCAGGATCAGAGGTTAACGTTGAATTAGTTCACCCAGTTATGCAGGCGCCAGAGGATGTAAAATATCAATTCCAAAACGGCAATGATTTGAAATTAAGCTGGTCCGCTTCTGCTTATGCAACGAGCTATAAAGTATATGAAGTAATTAACGGCGAGAAAGTGCTGAAAGCAACCGTTTCTTCTCCAACGGCTGTCGTTCCGAGAATTACATTCGGTCAGCATCAATATATTGTTCATTCCGTCAGCACGCGCTTTGGAGAATCAACTGAAGGAAGTCAAATCGATGTAACAATGAACGAATACACGATGCAGGCACCGGAAAACGTAACGAGCAGCATTGTAAATGGAAATGATATTGCCTTGAAGTGGAATGCTGCTACTTACGCAACAGCGTATAAAGTGTATCAAGTGCAGGGCGACGAACGGCAGCTTGTTAGGACGGTAACGGGAACAGCTACAACGTTCACAAACGTAAAAGAAGGCGACTACACGTATGAAATTTATTCTTACAGCAACCGCTTTGGAGATTCACCGGAAGCCGGTCAAGTTTCCTTGAACGTTACTCATCCAATTATGCAGGCACCGGGGAATGCGACTCATTCGATTTCAAACGGCAACGACATTGTCTTGAAATGGACCGCGTCAACCTATGCAACAGCATATAACATTTATCAAGTTCAAGATGGCCAGAAGAAATTAATCAAAACGGTAACGGGTACTTCTTTGTCTCTTACTAACATGGCTGAAGGTGACTATACGTACGAGGTTCATTCTTATAGCAGCCGCTTTAATGAATCACCGGAAGGAAGCACCATTAAGTTTACATTAACATGGCCCGTTGTACAGCCGCCGCAAGCAGCCGCTACTGTATTTAACGCCAATAATATGACTCTTACTTGGAAAGCTGTTACATGGGCTAACGAATATCGCGTATATCAAATCACAAATGGTGAGAAAAAACAGATTTACAAAGGAAACGTGCTGTCATATAAAGTGTACAACCTGACAGAAGATACGCATTCTTTTGAAGTAACTGCCTACAATACACGCTTCGGCGAATCGAAGCCTTCTGAGCAAGTTACGGAGAAAATCGTGTATCCGGTCATGCAAGCTCCGGAAGCAACTCTTACGTTAACAAGCGACACAAGCGCCCGTATTGTCTGGGATTTTGTGACGTATGCGAATGGCTATAACATTTATGAGCTCGTAAATGGAGAGCCAGTATTGGTAGCAGAAAAAGTAAATAACCTGTCTTACACAGTTTCTAATCTGTCATATGCAAATCATGAATACTTCGTCACATCTTACAGCAACTCGTTCGGTGAATCTGACCGCTCAAACGTTGTACTGGCAAAGTTGATCGTCGATACGGAAGCGCCAGTTACGAAAGCGGAAGCACCAGCGGGCTGGACGAATCAAAAAGCTTCTATTGCGTTGTCCGCAACGGACAATGAAACAGGCGTCGTCGGCACGTACTACTCAGTAGACGGCAGCGAATACAAATCGGGTACGTCTTTCACAATTGAAGGAGAAGGCGTGCATAACATTTCTTTCTACTCGGTTGATAAAGTAGGCAACAAAGAAACCGCTCAAACCATTGAAGTGAAGATTGACCAAACGTCTCCTGTGACAAAAGCGGAAGCGCCAGCAGGCTGGAGCAAAGAAAATGCAGCAGTCAAACTGGCAGCCACTGATGAAGCAAGCGGCGTTGCACAAACGTTCTATTCTATTAATGGATCTGATTATACAGAGGGTGCGACGGTTATCGTTGAAAAAGAGGGCGTTCACAGCATTTCTTACTTCTCTGTCGATAAAGCAGGAAACAAAGAGGAAGCAAAAACGATTGAAGTGAAGGTCGATCAAACAGCCCCTGTGACAAAAGCAGATGCAGCAGAGGCATGGAGCAAGGAAGATGTCGCAGTGAAACTAGCAGCGTCTGACGAAGCAAGCGGCGTAGCGCAAATCTTCTATTCTATTAATGGTACTGAGTACACAGAAGGCACATCTTTCACTGTAGAGAAAGAAGGAGTGAACAAGGTTTCTTTCTATTCTGTAGACAAAGCGGGCAATAAAGAAGCCGTCCAAACGATTGAAGTAAAAGTCGATAAAACGGCACCTGTTACGCAATCTGATGCTTCAGATCAATGGTTGAAAGAAGATGCGACGATTCATTTAACTGCAACAGACCATACAAGCGGTGCGGCCAAAACATATTACTCCATTGATGGATCGGCGTATAAAGAAGGAACAAGCTTCACCATTAATAAAGAAGGTATCACGACTGTTTCATTCTATACGATAGACCAAGCCGGAAATACGGAAGAAGCTAAAACGATCGAAGTGAAGATCGATAAAACGGCTCCAGTCGTATCTATGAATCTATCGGAAGAATATGCACTTGGCGCTTCGCTGGATTTAGCTTATAAAGCAGAGGATGCAACCTCTGATATTACGGTTGAAACATTAACATTTAATGGCCAAATATATCAAAACGGCGATGATGTTAAACTAAGCCAGCCGGGTACTTACACAGCGTCTGTGACGATTACAGACGAAGCGGGCTGGACAACAACAGTTGAGAAAACCATTGTTGTGTACATTCCAGCTTCTATTGATGTAAACCCAGGTGTGATCAAGCAAAATACTGGGGTGATCACTGTTCAG
The DNA here is from genome assembly GCF_038806185.1 of Domibacillus sp. 8LH. Lineage (NCBI taxonomy): Bacteria > Bacillati > Bacillota > Bacilli > Caryophanales > Bacillaceae > Domibacillus > Domibacillus sp. 8LH. The sequence continues at coordinate 526,412 of NZ_JAVJNG010000002.1, forward strand.
GTAACAGTGCCAAAAGAATTCAATCCAGCCGGGTTCGATCTTAGCAGCGCTCAACTAAACGGCGTTTCTGCTAATAACGGAACGAATGGACTGGAGCAGCAGGCGAAAAAAGGACAGTTCAAGTTTAACCGGGAAGAATTTACCTGGAAGCCTGGAACTGCCAAAGCAGAATTCCGCGGCATGCTGAATGGCTACCTTGTCGTTGGAAGCAAAAACGTCGAAATTAAATAGGTTTATGTAAGGTCCTGGCCCAGCCAGGACCTTTTTATTTGGTCTGCGGCTCGGCCCTTTGATTGTTTCCTTGAAACCAGGCTGTTGCCAAAAGTGACACAATGAGCACCAGCTCAAACAAGTTTGTCACAGCCCCGCTCTCAATCGGCAGCTGCACAGCACTTCCCACAATCATCACAAGCGAACCAACGAAGAACCATATCCATCCTTGCTTTCGCCATATCACAATGGAAGCAGCCAGCAGCACAACGGAAACGACTAAGACCATAAGCGGCGGCCCGCTCGATGGCTCGGCATTTGTATAGCTTAATGTCCCGTATTCCCATCTCGGCTGGAGCGAAAGGCCGCGTACTTCTGTGAGTAATTCAAGCAGCACAAGCGCTATAGTCAAAACGATTGCTGTTAAGCGAATCCAGGCTGTCTGCGCCCAAGAAATGCCTGTTTGCTTCAACGTCATCCACGCATACAAAACGAGCAGCGGAGTAAACAAAGCATGCAGCCAGAAGCGGGCAGCGTTCAGTGCTTCTAGTGCAGCACCTTCACCGATGAAGCGCCCGGCGGCAATGATGCTATTATCATAAACAAGCCCGGCAATAACAGGCAGCAGAAGAACTGCGTTTACTATGCGCCTTTTCTTAAATAAACGCAGAGCAAAAATAAAAAGAATAAGATAAGCAGCGGCAAAAAAGCTGAATAAAAAGGTATCCATATAGTCTCCTTTTTCTTTTATGTTTTACCTTTTCCACCAAAATCAAACCACTTCGCTTTAACGCTTATATGCGGTAAAGCGTTAAAAAATTCGTTGCTTTCTTCCAGAATATTGTATACAATTTTAACAACATCGAGAGTAAGGAGACTGGCAGAATGAAAGATTTTTTCAGTAAGCTGTTAACAGGGATGAGCATGGGGATTGTAGTGGCATTGATTCCGAATGCGCTGCTGGGTGAAATTTTGAAGCTGATTATTCCGCATGCACCAGCGCTGCAGTCCGTGCTGGACATGACGGTGATCGCGATGAGTTTATTGCCGATTTTAATTGGCGTCATGGTCGGGATGATGTTTAAGTTAACACCCATTCAAACAGCAAGCGTCGGCATTGCGGCGATGGTCGGCGGCGGGTCGGTGCAGCAGACGGCTGAAGGATTGTTTGCCCTGAATGGCATTGGCGTTGTCATCAATACAGGCTTAACGGCAGCTTTGTCGGTTCTGTTCGTACAATGGATCGGCGGGCGGTTAAAGGAGTATTCGATTTTACTAATGCCAACGCTTTGTATTTTAGTGCCGGGTATGATTGGTTTAATGACCCTTCCGTATGTGAAGTCGTCAGCAGGTGTAGTGGGTGTAGCAGTGGATAACGTAACTACATGGCAGCCGGTGTTAATGGGGGCAATTATTGCAGTTATTTTTTGTTTGATTATTTTATCTCCTATTTCAACGGTTGGTGTCGCGACGGTCATTATGCTGTCAGGCGTTGGATCGGGTGCAGCAAACCTTGGCGTTGTAGCGGCAGGTGTCGGCTTTGCGATTGCCAGCTACCGGGCGAATTCATTAGGCACCGCACTGGCACATGTGCTTGGTTCACCGAAAATTCAAATGCGCAACTTTTTTATGAAGCCGAAAATCGGGCTGCCGATGCTGATTACAGCAGCAGTTCTGGGCGCGCTGGCGGGCATGCTGAATGTGCAGGGAACGCCGTACAGTGCCGGTTTTGGGTTGTCCGGCCTGGTCGGTCCGCTGAACTACATTCACTTAGCGGAGGGCGGCTGGTCGGCAAAAAATATATCGGTTATGCTCAGCTTGTTTTTAGTGCTGCCGGTTGTATTGAACCTTGGCCTCATTTATGTGTTTGCAAGAAAACTAAAAATGATCAAAGCAGACGATTATAAACTGCAATTTGATTAAGAAGAAAGCGGCCAAATGATTGGCTGCTTTTTTCATTGTGGAGAAGAGTGCACAATGGTATGCTTTTGGAAAAAAGGGGGGCTGCTTATGATTCATCTTGTACGCCACGGAGAATCAGAATGGAATGCGCTCGGACGCCTGCAGGGGCAGAGGGACATTGGGCTGAGTGAAGAAGGAAGAAAACAGGCAGCCGCACTGGGCGGCTATTTTGAACGGGAAGGTATTTCGTTTGATTATGTGTTTTCAAGTGATTTGGACCGCGCCTTTCAAACAGCGAAGCTTGCGACGGCCTGGATGCCGGTTGAATCGATCACCGCAAGCCGGCTGCTCAGGGAGCGATTTTACGGAGAGCTTCAGGGACAGCTGCTCACCGATATCCTGGAGCAAGTGCCGAATTATGCGGATAATTTCGGCATTCCGATGACACATGGCATGGAATCGATAGAAGATATGCAGGAGCGGATGGTAAAGGTACTCACTATGATATCAAAAGAAACAAATGGAGCGCCTGCTCTCGTCGTTACGCACGGTGGAGCCATCAATGCCCTCGTTCATAAGCTGACAGACGGGCAGGCCGGCACCGGGCGAGGCAAAATTGATAATACGTCCATCACAAGAATTGCCTGGGACGGTAAAAAGCTGTCGGTGGTATCGGTCAATGAAACGCCTCACTTAAAAGAGGTCCGGGATACATTTGAAGGATAAAAAAGGATATCTTCCTGGAAGATATCCTTTTTGTTCTAGTTCGATAAAACTTTTTAACTATTACTATATCACTGAAAAGGGAATTATAGTATAATTTGGATGTCCGTTGCCGGGGGGCAGAACGAACGGAAAGAGCTGCCGGTCCAGCTTTTGCTGGCTGGCAGCCATCATAATAGGAAAGAGGGGTTCAGGTGAAAAAGTACTCATTTATGACGATTTTAGCAGCGCTATTGATTGGGTTATCAGCAACACAGGCAAACGCGGCGACTTTTACCGACGTACCGTCAACGCATTGGGCTGCAAAAGAAATTTCCTACTTGAGTGACCGCGGCATTATTAAAGGCGGTTCAAACGGAAAGTACAATAAAGACGCTTCTGTTACAAAAGCGCAGGCAGCTGCCATTTTAGTGCGGGCAAAAAAGCTTTCGCTCACAAACGTTCCGAATCCTGGATTTTCAGATGTGCCGACATCTCACCCTTTTTATAAAGAAATCGCTGCAGCGGTAAACGCAGGCTGGTTTTCAAAAGGAACATCGTTTCAGCCGGACAATCAGCTGAAGCGGGTAGAGATGGCCAAAATTACACAGCTGGCTTTTGGCATCAAGGGATCTGTACCGGTGCAGTGGGAAGATATGAACACGTCTTACTCCGGCAATACATACATAACGCCGCTTCTGGCAAGCGGTATTACATCCGGCTATACCTCCACAACGTTTAACCCGTCCGCCAAAGTAACACGTGCCCAGTTTGCGGTATTTGTAGCACGTGCGATGAATGCGAACTTCCGTTTAAAAGTGGTGAATTATCCGAAACGGGCAGCAGAGGATATTTATTACCCTCAGTTTGCAGACACAACGAACCAGCATGATTTTTCTTACTTGAACAGCTACTTCCGCGAAGCAGGAGCCGATCTTGTGGCACAGCGGAATGACATTATGGAGCTGGCTCAAGAGGATGATTATCTAGGTGAATACTATGAATTTGTTGTGGACTACACGGTGCCGCGGGCTGATTTGAATTATATCAGTGTGCTATTCGAAAGCTTTGAGTATACAGGTGGTGCGCATGGATATGAGCAGCTTTTTGCGGATAACTATGAGGTAAAAAGCGACTCGTTTATCTCACTGGATGATTTAGCTACACAGTATTATTACGAGGACAATGTAATTGACCGGATTAACGCGCAGGCGTATGCAATGCAAAACAGAGGACAAATTGGATCTTGGGATGGACTTTATAGCTTGGATGAACACAAATATCAATTTTACATGAAACAAAATGGGTTCGTGATGTTCTTTAATCCATATGAATACGGTCCATATTCAGACAGCATTCGTCAATTTACAATGCCATACTCATTAATCCGTTAAGGGAAAAAAGCGTTCAGGGCACAAGTTCCTGAACGCTTTTTTATTAAGCTCTCACCCAGTGGGCAATCGTTTCAATATCAGAAGGCTTCGTGCGGCAGCATCCACCGATGAGCTGGGCGCCGCATTCGTGCCAGTGGCGTGTATGCTGGCTGTATGCTTCCATGTCCGGTGCGCCAGACCATGTTTTTGTATCAGCGTCATATACTTCGCCAAGGTTTGGATACACGATAACAGGCTTGGATGACGCGCGTTTAATTTCTCCAATCAGTTCCGGCATGAATTCCGGAGCGGTGCAGTTTACACCAATCGCTGCAATTTGAGAAACAGGCTCGAGTTCCCGGGCACAGTCCGCGATTCGTTCCCCGCTGCTAATATGCTGCCCATCTTTGGCGCTGAAGCTGATCCATGCATACGTCTCCGGGAATTCTTCCTGCAGAAGGCGTGCAAGTGCGCTTGCTTCCGTGAGATTCGGAATGGTTTCACAGGCAAGCAGGTCGGCTCCTGCTTCGATCAGCGCTTGAATGCGCGGACGGTGAAACTCAATCAATTCTTCCTGCGTCAGCTTGTAGTCACCCCGGTATTCGGAGCCGTCTGCAAGAAATGCACCGTAGGGACCGACAGAAGCTGCAACGAGCGGCTTCGGCCGGCTCGTTTTGTCATCAAGCGACTGCCAAAATTCGTCCCGCGCCTGGGCAGCAATGCGCACGGAAGCCTGAATGACGTTAATCGTTTCTTCGGCAGTAAGGCCGTACTGGGCAAACCCATCAATGGTCGCCTGGTAGCTTGCGGTAATGGCACAGTCTGCTCCAGCCTGAAAATAGTCAAGGTGCACTTGTTTAATGAGTTCCGGCGTTTCCATTAATACGCGGGCCGACCAGAGGCTGTCGTTTAACTGGCAGCCATGGCGCTCAAGCTCTGTTGCCATCGCACCGTCGAGCACGATCACCGGGAACTCTGTTAAAATCGATTGAATTGGGTTCATGATGCCGCTACCTGCTGGGCTGCTTTTTGTAAAACGTCTGTGTCCGGCTTTGTGCCAATCCATTTTTCATAGATTTCAGCATAAGTACCGTTTTCGATAATCGTCTTCAGCGCCGCATCCAGGTCATCCGCGACTTCACTTCCTTTCGGGAACATTAAACCGTAAAACTCAGAGCCGAATGTTTCCGGGTCTGTCAATGTATTGTACTTCTCGTTCGGATTGTTTTTCATATATTCTGTGACAACTGTATTATCGGCAACAGATGCCTGTACCGCGCCGTTTTTCATTGACATAATGGAAACAGCGTCGCTTTCATATTTTTTTAAGTTCGGGCTGTTTTGGCCCATCACTTTCTCGGCAGCGATCTGGCCTGTTGACGCGTTCAGGACACCGACCGTCATGTTTTTCAAATCATTCGCGCTGTTCACTTTCGTTTCTTCTTTGGTCATAATCATATGAGTGGATTGATAGTAAGGGGATGAGAAATCGAATGTTTCTTTCCGGTCATCGCTGATTGTAATTGCACAGACGGCAAGATCAAGCTGCTTCTGGCGCGTGCTTTCAAAAAGGCCGTCCCAGCCCATATTTTTAATTTCGTATTCGTAACCGGCTTCTTCCATCACAGCGTCGACGATGTCAATATCAAAGCCGACGATTTCTCCTTTATCCATGTATGTAAAGGGAGCGTAGGCTGCGTCTGTTCCGACCACCAATGTTTTTTTTTCGGTTCCGCTTCCTCCGCTGCTTTCTTCTTCCTGGCTGCATGCAGATGTAAAGGCAAGAACGGCTGCCAGCCCTGCACCTAATAATCCTTTTGATGTCCATTTTCTCATTGCTTGTTCCTCCCAATCTCTTTTTATAGGTATAATTATATTTAATCATACCTGAATACTGTGAATTTAACAAAGCAAATTTTGAATTTTTTTAATAGAAAAGAAATACTTAAAAGGAGAGTCATTAATTTCCAAAATAACGTGCAGAATTGAAAGCAATGTAATTTTTTCATGACAGTAAAAAAAGACTGCCCCTGCGGCAGTCTTTTGGTTCTTACGCAAGCGCGTGATCGGCGCGGATTTTTTCGAGCAGCGCTGCACAGCCGTCCAGCACAAGGTCATATGTTTCTTGAAAGTCGCCTGTGTAGTACGGATCGGGTACGTCTTTTTGATGCTCCGTTAAATCCAGAAAGCGAATAATTTTTGGGTGATCCGGCTGACCAAGCATGTCACGAATGTTGGTGATGTTGCTTTCATCCATGCCAACGATATAGTCGAATTTCTCAAAATCAGCTGCATCCAGCTGGCGGCCGCTGAGGCCTTCTGAAGAGATGTTATATTCCTTCAGCTTGGCCAGTGTCCCTTTATGGGGAGGAGACCCGATATGCCACGAGCTGGTCGCAGCGGAATCCACTTCAATACGTTCGCTCAGTCCTTCTTTTTGAACAAGGTCGCGGAACATTGCTTCGGCCATCGGTGACCGGCAAATGTTGCCGAGACAAACAAATAAAACGTGAATCACAGCGTTCACTCCTTTTTTCTTCATTATAGCATTAACGGAGATCCCGCTTCATCAGCTGCAAATCGATATACAGCTGGCAGCGTGTATGAAAGTCATTGAAGTTGATTGATGTCAGTTCATCAATTTGTCTCAGCCGGTATTTAAGTGTGTTTGTATGAATAAAAAGCTCCTCTGCTGTCGGCTTGATCCGGCAGTTGTTCAGCAGGAACACTTCAACCGTCCGAACCAGGTCAGAGTGGGCGTCGGCGTCTTTTTGACGGAGCTTGAGTAAATCTTCATTCACATAATGCGTGCTCAAGTGATATTGTGCGATCGTCTCTAAATAACGAAGAATGCCGAGGCGGCTGTATTCAGGTTCCATCTCGCTGTTGTCATGCAGAAAAGCAGCTGTCCGGCATACTTCAAGCGCTTCAAGATAGCTTTTTCTGAGCATAGCCATGGAAGAGTACGCATTGCCAATGCCGGAATAAAGCCCATGTTCTTGAAACTGGCTTCTTACCGTCCGTACGAGTACACGGGCACTGGCTGGCAGTTCTTCCGACGGTCCGCCGAGCAGCACGGTGACTTGCAGGTGATCGGTGAACACATGAGCCGGCTGGTCCAGCGTGTTGGCAAAAAGAGCAATCGTTTCATACAGGTCATCGATCGTTTCTTCTTCGATCGAATCAAGCAAAAAAACCGTGACAATAAACGAAGAAGGCAGCGCAATATTTAATTGCGCCGCTTCCCATTTCATTTCGCTGTCGGTCTGGTAGGACTGATGAATAAGCTTGCGGAAAAAATCATTTTTCCGTTCATCACGCCGCCGTGCCAGCTGGTTTTTCTTGTGAAGGACCTTGCCGATATGAAAGGACACATCGTGCAGAAAGGCGAGCTCCTGTTCCGTTAAAGAAGGTTCTGTTTCCTGCACCCAAATGTAGCCGAGGATGTGCTCTTTAAAACGGGCGCTGACCACAACGCGCTGATTCAACCCGATTTCCTGCATTTCCTTTACGCGAAAAGGTTCCCGCATCGACTTCAGCTGATCGACAATGCCTTCATCCATAAACGTCTTCAAAATAGAGGTGGTCCAGCTTTTTGAAAAAATCGTCTGCTGATTAGCCCGGTCAAACTGCTCAATGTAATAGGAACTGTACGCTAAAAGAGAAAATCGATCGTCTTCAATCACGACCGGTTTTTTCAGCACACCGCTGATCACATCGGTCATTTCGTTTAAATCGGTTAATGAGAGAATTTTTTCAAGCGGCTGGGTTAAATCCATGACGGATCCTCCTTATTTTGATTCGTTTAACGTGCGTTCAAATTCATCAAAGCGCTGAGCCGTTCCTTCAGACGGCTTTGTCAGCAGGCTGACAACAACAATCGCCAGTAAGCTTGCGGCAAAACCAGGGATCATTTCATACACGTCAGCTGCCCAAGGTGTTTTCGTCCAAATGATCACTGTGACGGCACCGACGATCATGCCGGCGAGCGCTCCCCAGTGGGTCATTCGTTTCCAATACAAGCTCAGCAGGATCGCTGGGCCGAACGAAGAACCAAAGCCTGCCCATGCGTAGCCGACGAGCGCCAAAATTGTGGCATTTTGTTCCCATGACAGGATCAAGGCAACGATTGAGACAATTAAAACGGCCAGGCGTCCTAGGAATACAAGCTCCCGATCCGAAGCATCGCGGCGGAAAAATGTTTTATATAAATCTTCCGTCAGCGAGCTTGATGTAACAAGCAGCTGCGATGAAATGGTACTCATAATGGCAGCCAAAATAGCGGAAATCAGGAAGCCGGTAATGATCGGATGGAATAAAATATTCCCCAGTTCGATAAAGATCGTTTCCGGATCAGCGATTTTCATATTATTGTTTGTGTAATAAGCAAGGCCGACAAAACCGGTTACCATAGCGCCGACAACAGAGAATATCATCCAGCTCATGCCGATGCGGCGTGCTTTTTTAATTTCTTTTACCGATGTAATCGCCATAAAGCGGACGATAATATGCGGCTGGCCAAAGTAGCCAAGTCCCCAGGCAAAAAGAGAAACAATGCCAATAAAGCTTGTCCCGGTAAAAATATTTAAAAGAGCCGGGTCTACCGAACGGACCGTATCAATCGAAGGGCCAATCCCGCCGACATGCATAACCGTTACAATTGGAACGAGTACAAGTGCCAGCACCATAATGATGCCCTGTACAAAGTCAGTCCAGCTTACCGCTAAAAATCCGCCAAACAAAGTGTAGGCTATAACGACACCGGCAACAATCCACAGACCGATATGATAATCAAGGCCGAATGTCGTCTCGAATAGTACGCCTCCGGACACCATGCCCGATGAAATGTAAAACGTGAAAAAGACGATAATGACAAAACTGGAAACGAGCCGAATAATTTTCGACCGGTCTTGAAACCGGTTTTCAAGATACGCTGGAATGGTAATAGAATCTTCCGCGACTTCTGTATACATACGCAGGCGGGGTGCTACGTACAGCCAGTTTGCCCAGGCGCCCAGCGTTAAACCGATCGCAATCCATGAAGCGCTGATGCCGCTCGCGTACATGGCACCGGGCAGGCCCATCATCAGCCAGCCGCTCATGTCAGAAGCGCCGGCAGAAAGGGCTGTAACCGCAGGGCCGAGTCCGCGTCCGCCGAGCATATAATCAGATAAATTCGATGTTCGTTTGTATGCGTACCAGCCGATTAAAAGCATACCGGTCATGTATACAACGATGGAGACAATTAACGAAGTGTCGACCACGTAAATCCCTTCTTTCTATGCAAAATAGTCATGAAGAAAAAGTAAGGCATCGTGTAGTGGGAATCATGATTCCTTTCAGTTGGGTCATGCTGAAAGGGTCGAAAACGATTCATTATTAAACAAGAGGCGTCTCTTAAGCTGGCGTGGCAGCTTAAGAGACAGCCTCCTTTTTAAAGCATTTCGGATGTTGTTTTTGCCTGCATGTGAAGCTGGAGATAATCCGGGCCGCCGGCTTTTGAGTCCGTACCGGACATATTAAAGCCGCCAAATGGCTGATAACCGACAATCGCGCCTGTACAGCCGCGGTTAAAGTACAAGTTGCCAACATGAAATTCTTCGCGTGCTTTTTCCATGTTAAAGCGGTTTTGGGTAATAACCGCACCTGTTAAGCCGTAATCGGTGTTGTTCGCGATTTCGAGTGCTTCATCGAAATCCTTCGCTTTCGCAAACGCCACGACCGGGCCAAAGATTTCTTCCTGCATCAAACGGGCATTTGGCGCTACATCAGCAACAATCGTTGGCTGAATAAAGTAGCCTGTTTCATTGTCGCCGCTTCCACCCGCCACAATGCGTCCTTCTTCTTCACCAATTTTAACATAACTCATTATTTTGTCATATGCCGATTGATCAATAACTGGTCCAACAAAATGGTTATCGACCGGGTTGCCGACAGTTAAGTCATTCGTCAGTGCAATCGCTTTTTGGAGCACTTCATCATATACGTCTTCTACAATGACTGCTCGGGAGCAGGCTGAGCATTTTTGTCCGGCAAAGCCGAATGCAGATTGGACGATCGACTGGGCAGCGAGATCAAGATCAGCTTCTTTATCTACAACAATCGTATCTTTACCGCCCATTTCAGCGATCAGGCGCTTCATCCACTTTTGGCCTTCGCCGACTTTAGACGCCCGTTCAAAAATACGCAGGCCAACGTCACGTGAACCTGTAAACGTAATAAAGCGGGTTTGTGGATGATCCACAAGATAGTCGCCAACTTCTGCGCCGCTGCCCGGTACAAAGTTCACCACGCCCGGCGGGAGACCCGCTTCTTCCAGCACTTCCACAAAACGAGCTGCTACAACAGGCGTTGTAGAGGCCGGTTTTAGAAGAACGGTGTTGCCCGTTACGATGGAAGCAACGGTTGTACCGGCCATAATCGCAAACGGGAAGTTCCACGGTGAGATGACGATGCCGACACCAAGCGGGATATAGCTGTACCGGTTAAATTCACCCGGACGGCTCAGCACTGGCGCGCCGTTTTTCAGCTCAATCATTTGCCGGCCGTAGTATTCCATAAAGTCAATGGCTTCAGCGGTATCAATGTCCGCTTCGCGCCAAGGCTTGCCAGCTTCTTTTGTTAAAAGGGCAGAGAACTCGTGGCGGCGTCTGCGGACGATTGCTGCTGCTTTAAACAATACATCTGCACGAATTTCCGGGGCAGTTTTCTTCCACGTTTGGAACGCTTCAGATGCTGCCTGCATCGCTTTTTCAGCAAGAGCCTGGTCTGCTTTCGATACGGAGCCGATCACCTGATTTTTGTCAGCCGGATTATAAGAGACGATTTTATTTTCTGTCGTAATGCGTTCACCGCCAATAATGAGCGGATAATGGCCACCGAGGCTGCTTTCTACTGCATCCAATGCTTTTTTGTATGCAGCCTGGTTTGTTTCTTTTGAAAAATCAGTAAAGGGTTCGTGTTTGTATGGAATCATGAGGTTCGCTCCTTGTTATTTATTTTTTCGTCATGCCTTTAAAAGCAAAGGCGATATTTGCCGGCCGTTCCGCCAGCCGTCTCATAAAATAGCCGTACCAGTCCATGCCGTATGGCACGTAAACACGGACGCGGTAGCCCTGTTTCACTAGTTCATGCTGCAAAGAAGTGCGCATGCCGTACAGCATTTGAAATTCAAACTGTTCAAGCGGAATCTTGTGTTTGCGCTGCATCGCTTTTGTAAATTCGATCATGTTTTCGTCATGTGAAGCGATGGCTGTGTAATTGCCAGCCAGCAGGCTTTGTTCGATCAGTCTCATATAGTTTGTGTCCACATCTGCTTTGTCCGGATAAGCATGTTCTGGGCTTTCCTTATAAGCGCCTTTTACGAGGCGGAGGAAAGGATTCAGGCGGCTGAGCTCTTTTAAATCCTGTTCAGTCCGATATAAATAAGCCTGAAGCACAGTACTGACATTTTTGTATTGCTTCTTAAACTGCTTGAATAACTCAAGCGTTGCCTCGCAGCGGGTAACATCTTCCATGTCAATAGTAACCATGATATCAAGTTTTTCTGCTTCATCTAAAATGCGGGTCATGTTCGCAATAACCAGCTCCCGATCAATATCAAGGCCGAGTGATGTCATTTTTAATGAAACTTGAGAATCAAGTCCTTCTCTATGAATCATGCGAATCGTTTCGATGCATTCTTCTGTCCGCTCAGCTGCTACCTGTGGAGAATCGACAAATTCACCAAGGTGATCAACCGTTACCAACAACCCCTGCTCATTTAACGCTTTAATATAGGCGATAGAGCTGGCAAAGTCCGTGCCGCCAATGATTTTGCCAGCCGCAAAGTTACTGCCGCGGCTTTGTGCCAAATGATTTAATGTTTTATTTTTAGAAAGAAAAAGAAAGAAATCTCTCGTAACCGCTTCCATAAAAAGCACCTCCTAAAAGGAATGTTATCTTGTTACTAGTGTATGCGGATTTGATTTCAGGAACAATGTTCACAGAAACTAAAAATGTAAACGCTTCATTGTCGGTAAGTGACAATAAAGTGGACAGGCTTCTTCGTTTCTCGATCATATGTGCTAAAATGAAAGAAAAACAAAGAGGTGTTTGCATGCTGGAAGAGGCACGCAGCTTTTTGCAGTCGCATTTCGGCTATGATTCATTCCGGACCGGCCAGGAGCAGGCAATAACTAACGTATTAAACGGTGAAAATACGATTTGTGTGATGCCGACAGGTGGAGGGAAATCGCTCTGTTACCAGATCCCGGCGCTTGTGATGGAAGGAACAACGATTGTGGTCTCGCCGCTTATTTCCTTAATGAAAGATCAAGTTGATACGCTGCTTGCGGCAGGAATCCCGGCAGCGTATATTAACAGCACGATGACGGGTACAGATATATATGAAACCATCAAAGCGGCGCGAAACGGAGAATACAAGCTGCTTTATATAGCGCCGGAACGGCTTGAATCGTATTCGTTTATTGAAGATTTAAAGGAGCTGACGGTCCCGCTGATCGCTGTGGACGAGGCGCACTGTATTTCGCAGTGGGGACATGATTTCCGGCCAAGCTACCGCCATATTCAGCGGATGACCGAGCTGTTTCCAAACAATCCTGTTGTGCTTGCGCTGACTGCGACGGCCACGCCGCATGTGCGCGAGGATATTTGCCGTCTTCTTTCTATCGAAGAGGAAAACACGGTTATAACCGGATTTGAACGGAAGAACCTATCATTTTCTGTCGTTCAAGGACAAGACCGGAACAGCTTTTTAAAAGACTATTTAAAGAAAAACGAAAAGGAATCAGGCATTATTTATGCCGCGACCCGGAAAACGGTCGACGGGCTGCATGAACGCCTGCAGCGGGCGGGCATTTCCGTTGCCCGTTATCACGGCGGAATGAGCGATGTGGAGCGGGCACGGGAGCAGGACCGGTTTTTAGCAGATGAAGCAACCGTAATGGTCGCCACCAATGCATTTGGGATGGGGATTGATAAGTCTAACATCCGCTACGTCATTCATTACCAGCTGCCTAAAAATATGGAAAGCTATTATCAGGAGGCCGGCCGTGCAGGGCGTGATGGCCTCGACAGTGAGTGTATTGTGCTTTATTCGTCGCAGGATGTACAGACACAGCGCTTTTTAATTGACCAGGCGCTTGAACGCGACCGCATTCCGCAGGAGCTTGAAAAGCTGCAGGGCATGGTGGATTACTGCCATACAGAAAAATGCCTGCAGCAATTTATTGTGGCGTATTTTGGTGATCCAGGTGCCAAGCCGTGCGGCCGCTGCGGCAACTGCACTGATTCACGCAGCAGTGTCGATGTGACAAAAGAAGCGCAAATGGTGCTATCCTGTGTGATCCGGATGGGACAGCGGTTCGGCAAAGCGATGACAGCGCAGGTACTCACAGGTTCACGCAACAAAAAACTGATTGAGTTCTGCTTTGACAGCCTGTCCACTTACGGCATTTTAAAGCAGCAAAGCGTGAAGGATGTAACCAACTTTATTGAGTTTTTAATTTCGCAGGAGCTGATCGGCGTCGAACAAAAACAGTTTCCGACCATTTTTGTGACAGAGCAGGGACGGGAGGTTTTGCTGGGCAGGGAGACCGTGATGCGCAAGGAAGCGGTACAAACGAAAAAAATTGCCGCAGACGACCCGCTGTTCGATGTGCTCCGTGCGCTTCGTAAGAACATTGCGGAGGAAGCGGGCGTACCGCCATTTGTTATTTTTTCGGATAACACACTTCACGATATGTGTGCCAAGCTGCCAATGGATGAAGAAGATTTTCTTTCCGTGAGCGGTGTCGGAGAAAGCAAAATGGCGAAATACGGAGCTGCTTTTTTAACTGCAATCAAAGCGTACACAGAAGAAAACCCGGACCGGCAAAGAGATTTGACTGCTGAGCCCGCCGCAGCTGCTCCAAAGAAAAAATCGGTTAACTCCTATTTAGATACACTCCAGCTGCATCAAAAAGGAATGGCTGCCGAAGCGATTGCAGCGGAACGAAACCTGACAGTCGGAACGGTCGAAAATCATTTGATTCAGTGCATGGAAGAAGGGCTTGATGTGAATCTCGGTCTGCTTGTGCCGGCTCATCATCATGAAGTGCTTAAGCGGGCTGTTGAAGAAGCAGGAGTGGACCGGCTGAAGCCGATTAAAGAGCAGGTGCCGGAAGAAGTAACTTATGGCATGATCAAAGCGTTTTTAGAGATGCGGAGGCGGAATCATGTTTGAGGTCAAAGCATTTCCTGAATTCTCCTGGTCATTTTCGCGGCATAAAACGCTGATGACGTGTGCACGAAAATATGCGTATGAGTATTACGCCGGCCATAACGGCTGGCTGTATGACGCAGATGAAGCAGCCAGGCATGTGTACCGGCTGAAAAAGCTGAAAAACGTGCCGATTGCATTCGGGCAAATTGTGCATGAGCTGGCAGAACGAGCACTCCGTATGTTTCTTAACCATGGCTACGTCATGACCGAAGCAGAGCTTGTGGAAGAAGCAAGAAAGATGCTGAACCAGGCGTACCTCGATTCCCGCGACCGAAAGCAGCAGTGGCTGCAAAAGCCTGCCCGTTTTCATATGCTGTACGATATATATTACGAAGGCGAACTGAACCGGATGGAAGCAGAAGAATACCGACGCCGCCTGCCCATTGTGTTTCAAAACTTTCTGGCGAGTAAATCCTTTGGCGATATTAACGGCCGCCCGCAGACGATGCAGTTTCAGCAGGCAGAGGAATTCCGCTTTATGACCGTTGACGGAGTGAAAATTTTCGTCGTGATGGATTTGTTATACCGCGATTTAGAAACGGACAAGTGGGTCATTGTCGATTGGAAAACCGGTAAAGAAGCGGAGGATGACCGGAGCCAGCTGGCACTTTATGCGTATTATTTGATGCAAAAATACAATGCGCGTGTGGAGGATATTCAAATCCGCAACGAATACGTACTGACCGGCGTGCAAAAATCATACACGCTCAGTGAAGGGGATATTGCGCTCATGCTGGAAAAAATGCGCCAAAGTGTCCATATGATGCGCCGCTATCAGCTTGATATTCTATCCAACGAGCCGGCTGAACTTGATGACTTTCCGCGGACTTCTTATGAGCAGCGCTGCCAAATGTGTAATTATAAAGAGATTTGCCTTGCACCGTCTTAGACGGTGTTTTTTTGTTTTAAAAAGAGGGACAGCGGCAAAATAAAAGTATACTGAGTAAAGGAGTTTTGCCAATGAACGTTTTAAACGGAAAAAAATTGGCCGCGAGTGTCCTGCTGCCCGTTGTTGGCGGTTCCATTATAGGTGCAGTCGCCAATCGAAATACGAGAGAAGATTACCGGCAGTTGAAAAAGCCGTCCTTTTCACCGCCAGGCTGGGTGTTCCCCGTTGTATGGACTGGTCTTTACACAGCCATGGGCATTGCGAAATACCGGGCATCCGTCCGGAAGCCGACAACAGCGCTTCCTTACAATATTCAGCTTGGGCTGAATTATTCTATTTGGTCGTTAAATAGAGTTCACTCGTAACAGATGAGCTTTTTTCTTGATTGATTGTCAGTTTAGTATTAAATTGACTATACCAAATGAGAGGAAGTGAGACGGATGCAGAAACGGGAGCGGATGATCAGCATTCTGGCCTGGTTTCGGCTGTCACGCTTTTACAATAAAAGCATCCGCAAGTCTAATCAGCATTTAAAAAAGTGGGGGCTCTCCGCTGCACAATTTGATGCTTTGGCTCAAATTAGGGCGAGCGGCCGTATCTGCCAGCAGGATCTGGCGGAAAAGCTCCTGGTCACAAAAGGCAATGTTACGCATATGCTCTCGAAAATGGAAAAGCTGGGCTGGGTCACGAGAGAGCGCGAATGGAAAACAAAATATATTTCGCTGACCGAAGCCGGCAGATCACTCGTAGAGGAAGTGCTGCCGGTTCAGGAACAATTTCAAGCGGACCAATTTGGAAAGCTTTCTATAGAAGAAAAGAAACAGCTGCTTGAGCTGCTGAAAAAAATCCAGTCATAAAAAGGAGAGAATGAAAATGGAGTTTAAAGGCATTCATCACGTATCAGCCATTACAGCGAATGCAGCACGAAACGTGACGTTTTACACGGAAGTACTGGGGATGCGCTTAATTAAGAAAACGGTCAATCAAGATGAAACGTCGATGTATCACTTGTTTTACGGCGATGAAAGAGGGAACCCGGGGACGGAGCTGACGTTTTTTGAAATTCCAATGGCCGCCCCGAACCGGAACGGAAACAATTCTATTTCGGGTCTTTCTCTGCGCGTGCCGAACGACGCAGCACTCGATTATTGGCAAAGCCGGTTTGACGAATTTGATGTTAAGCATCAAGCTATCATCGATCAAGGCGGCCGGAAAGCACTCCCTTTCCAGGATTTCGAAGGGCAGCGGTTTTTCCTTGTGTCGGATGAAGGAAACGAGGGTGTCGCCGGCGGTATACCATGGGAGAAGAGCCAGGTGCCGACTGAGGTTGGGATCATTGGGCTCGGACCGGTTCATTTAACTGTGCCTGCTGCAGGACCAACTGCTGCTGCGTTAACTGAACTGATGGGATTCCGCGAAGCGAAGCGATACCCATCGCCTGTAGAAGGACAGCCGGACGTCATTGTTTTCGAAACAGGTGAAGGCGGCACAGGAGCAGAGGTGCATGTGGAAGAGCGAAACGATCTTGCGCTCGAACGGCCGGGACGAGGCGGTGTTCACCATGTTGCTTTTCGGGTGGAGGATGAAGAAGAGCTGCGCCAATGGATCGCGCGTGTTCGTGAGGCGCGCATCGGCAATTCTGGATTTGTGGACCGCTTTTACTTTAAATCTCTTTATTTCCGCGAACCGAACCGTATCCTGTTTGAAGTGGCTACCGACGGACCAGGATTTGATACAGATGAAGAGCTGGAGCACCTTGGTGAATCACTGGCACTGCCGCCATTTTTAGAGCCACAGCGTGAACAAATTGAAGCGCGCTTAAAACCGCTGCCAGTTACATTTTCGTGATGGAAAATCCTTTCTTCCCCTACATGCCGGGAAGGAAGGTTTTTTTGCGTACACAAGATGTCAATGTTTTGCAAAATCAGACGAATTGTCCAAATTTTGCTTAACAAAAAATAGAATACGTCGATATAAAGAAAAGAAAATGTGCATGAAGGGGGCAAAACGATGATTGACCGTATAGGCGAAAGTACAATACCAGCAGCAGTCAAACCAATTGAAGTAAATGAAACAAAAGCAGTGGAAGCAGAGCAGAAGCCTCTAGCAGAGGCGGCTGAGCCGAGCACTCCTGTAAGGGAGGAGGAGCTGCAAAAATTTGCGGATCAGGTCAACACGTTTTTACAGCCGACCCAGACGCACGTTCAATTTGAATACCATGATGAACTGCAGGAATATTATGCAGTGATCGTAGACAACAACTCAGATGAGATCATTAAAGAAATTCCATCGAAAAAAATATTGGACATGTATGCGGCAATGACCGAATTTATCGGCTTATTCGTCGATAAAAAAGCGTAGGGAGGACAACGATTATGGTACTTCGCGTAGGCGGAATGGCCAGTGGCATGGACACTGAGTCGATTATTAAAGACTTAATGAAAGCAGAGCGGATACCGCTTGATAAATTAAAACAGAAAAAACAAACGCTGGAGTGGCAGCGGGACCAGTATCGGGAAATGAACCTCCTGCTCAATGACTTTAAAAACTTAACGTCTTCTACGGGAATGAAAAAGACACAAAACTACCGATCTAGCGGCGTAACAACTTCTAATGAATCGCTTGTAACAGCCACGTCTTCAACCGCTGCTTCACAAGGATCCTACAATATTTCTAGTGTTTCGAAGCTGGCATCGGCAGAAACGTGGGTAACAGGGAAATTAAATGAGACAACAGGTGAAACACTTGATGCTACAAAGGCCTTAAGTGATGTAACTAATAATTCTTTTGCAAAAGATTTTGTTTGGACATCGGGGAAAGTAGAAAGCAAGACTCTTTCAAGTGTTACAGGTGGAAACACTGTCAGTCTTGGAGTTACAGCAGGATCTGTTCAAGCTGCCGATGCAGTAAAGATGTCTGTTAAAGTAAACGGCGTCGATTACAATGTAATCGCAGCAGGAGATTCTTTTGATGCATCAAAAAATCAGGCGAAAATCGATGCTGACGGAAATATTACTTTTAGTAACTCTATTGCTGCCGGTTCTACAGTAAAAGTAGATTATATTTCGGTAGCACAAAATGGTGAGCAGTATGCCGACTTCTCTATTACCGCCCAAACATCAAAGGGTGAAATAGAGGAAAACTTTTTAATCAGTTCAACGGATACGCTTAATCAAGTTGTTTCAAAAGTAAATGGCTCAAACGCCGGCGTGTCTATGTTTTTTGACACGGCCACCAATAAAGTTTCACTTATGCAAAAGGAAACCGGTGACTTTACCAAAGACAGCAATGGAGATTATACCCTTAATACAGCTTCGAATTTGTCTATTTCCGGTGTTTTTGCTGCTGATGTTTTGAAATTGGACAATACTGCAACAGTGTCGAAAGGTTCTGATGCGGAATTTGTTATTAATGGGCTGGCAACTACGAGGAAATCTAATACATTTGATATGAATGGTGTGTCTATTACTTTAAAAGGAACATTTGACTCAACAAAAGCTGTATCCTTGTCAGTTTCAAAAGACACGGATAAAGTTTACAACAATATTAAAGATTTTATCGACAAATATAATACGTTGATCGCGGCAATCAGCACAAAGACATCAGAAGAACGCTATCGCTCTTATACACCGTTGACCGACGAGCAGCGTGAACAGCTTTCAGACAAGCAGCAAGAACAGTGGGAAGAAAAAGCAAAAAGCGGTTTGCTGCGCCGTGATACAACGTTAACGGGAGTGCTCAGTGCAATGCGAAGCAACTTCTCGCAGGTGGTAACAAACAGCAGCACAAATGCTTCCTACAATCAGCTGGCAGAAATCGGCATTACTACTTCGTCTAACTATTTAGAAGGCGGTAAGCTTGAAATTGATGAAACAAAGTTGAAAAAAGCATTAGCGGAGAACCCGGAAGCTGTTGAAGCATTGTTTATTGGCGGGTCCGGTTCAACGTCCGTTAGTGAGCAGGGGATTATCCACCGTCTATATAACACTGTTGATAAAGCAATGGATCAATTAAAAGATCGTGCTGGGAGTGCTGGTTATACAAACCAAAAGTTTGCGATCGGCCGCCAGCTTACGAGCGTTGATAACAGTATTACTCGATTTGGAGACCGGTTGACTCAAGTAGAAGACCGTTATTGGAAGCAATTCACGGCCATGGAAAAAGCGATGCAGAATGCAAACTCGCAATCTGCTTACTTAATGCAGCAGTTTAGCAGTTATTAATAAAAAGGAGTGAACCTCTAGTGGCAATCAATAATCCACATCAAGCGTATGCGAATAACTCGGTGAATACGGCATCGCCTGGTGAATTGACGTTAATGTTGTATAATGGATGCCTGAAATTTATTCATCTGGCTGAACGCGCGATGAAAGAGAATAATATTGAACAAAAAAACCTAAATGTGCAAAAAGCACAGGCGATTATCCGTGAATTGAGTATTACGCTTAAAACAGATACAGATCTCGCAAAAAACATGCTCGCTCTTTACGAGTTTATGAATGAACGCCTTGTCCAAGCAAACATTAAAAATGACCCGGCTATCTTAAAAGAAGTAGAAGGGTTTGTCATTGAATTCCGTGATACGTGGAAGCAGGTTATTCAGGAAAACCGCCGCATGCAGCAAGTTGGTGCGGGCGGCCGGGTGTAATGACGCCGGTTCATGACTGTCATAAAATGACGAAAAGGCTGCTTGATCTGCTTCAGGCAGCGAATGAAGATCGTGACAGTCAAATTCAAGGTGTTGAAGAGCTGCTGGACCAGCGCGGTGACATTCTTCCAAACATTCAGCCGCCTTTTACGGAGGAAGAGCAAAAGCTTGGACGCGAGATTCATTTAATGAATCAGGAAATTGAACAGCACCTGCAAAAGCTGAGCCGGGCTGTTAAAGAAGATTTACAGGAAGTAAAAGTGAAAAAGAAGACGATGAGCAAGTATTCAAATCCGTATGAAGCGCTGCAGACAGATGGTGTTTTTTACGATAAACGCAATTAATCCGGTGCCCTCAAAGCCCGGATTTTTTCTTGATGAAAGTTTTTTGAAAATTCGACAAATTTTTTCGTGGATTAAGAAGGATTCTGAAGGGTACATAAAGAATATAGAAGTATAGCAATTAGTTGAAGGAGGAGTTCTAGCATGATGAACTATAACATTCGCGGTGAAAATATTGAAGTGACTCCGGCTATTCGTGAGTATGTAGAGAAAAAGATCAGTAAGCTCGAGCGCTATTTCACCGAAACTCCTAATGCGAATGTACACGTGAACCTAAAAACGTACAATAACACAAACGCAAAGGTAGAAGTGACGATCCCGATGAAAAATCTCGTTCTTCGCGCAGAGGAACGTAATCCGGATCTATATGCAGCAGTTGATTTAATTACAGATAAATTAGAGCGCCAGATTCGCAAACATAAAACGAAAGTAAACCGCAAGTTCCGTGAAAAAGGTGAGCCGCAGGATTATTTCGCGGTGCAGGCTGACAGCGTGGCTGTAGAAGAAGAGCAGGACGATCTGCAGGTTGTCCGGACGAAGCAAATTGACTTGAAGCCAATGGATTCAGAAGAAGCGGTTCTTCAAATGAATCTGCTGGGCCATAATTTCTTTATTTACACAGATGCTGAAACAGACGGCACAAACATTGTGTACAAACGAAGTGACGGCAAATATGGCTTAATTGAAACCAACTAATCTTTTTCTTATTTATTAAAAAAGCAGGCTGGTAACATGCTTGTCTTTTAAGGCACAAAGCGAGTGACCATCCGGATCATGAGCATCGGAGCCGGCAGATACCAGCAGCCGAGTATGTATTAGCACCCTAAGAAGTCCGCAGAATACGCGGGCTTCTTTTTTGTATGTGCGATTCATGATATGATAAAGAGCGTGACTTTGCACGAGGAGGAAAAAAGAAGATGTCAATTGGACGAAATGATCCGTGCCTATGCGGCAGCGGAAGAAAATATAAAAAATGCTGCGGAAAAAGAGAAGGAGCGGCGATTGTACCGGTTTTGGTAGAAGAAGCAAGTGCGATTCAGCGGGAATTGATTGATTATGCAATGGAAAATCATTCAGCGATGCTGAAAAAAGAGTTTCAGCCGCTGCTTCGGTCAAATGAAACACTGCGTCAAAATGAACAGGTGTTTCTTGTAACATTTGAAATTTGGGCGATTTTAACCCGGACGATTAAAGAAAACGAGACGATTTTAACGAAATTTGTGAAACGTCGTGTACCGTCTATTTCACGTCAGCGCACTGCAGAAATTGTCTCTTCGTGGATAGATTACCGCTTTATGGCCGGAGTGATCGAATCCTGCGACGGCCCTGTCTATCGAGTGCGTGATATTTTAACAGATGAGGTTTATTCCGTACGGGCACTCCGAAGTGTTGATCTTGTCGGCGCGTTTGTGACCGGAGCACTGCTGCCGCATGAATCTGATTATACGTTTTTTATGACAGATTTCCACTTTGAAGCAGCGCATACAGAAGCGATGGCAGCTGCTGTCCGCAATATGTTTAATGAGTCTGCTTTTGAAGACACGCAGGACTTTTTCACACATGACTTTGTCGGTGTAATGGATACATTGTTTGCTGTGTATGAAAAAGGACATGCCGCTGTTGATCTGACAACATTGATGTGGGCAAAAGAAGCACAAAAGGAAACAGCTGCACATATGGAAGCTTCGTTTGAACAGGAGCAGTATGGGCAGCCTGTAGCTCAAATGGCCGTGCTTCTTTGGAATTACTACTGCTCGAAGGAAGATCCGGCAGTCCGGAAGCCAGAAGTCTTTACTGCTGCCATGATCGCTCTTCTTCAAGCGCACGAACTGCTTGATGTGAAAGAATCAAAGGCAGCGATCGCAAGCCGCTACGGTATTTCTGCTGCAACACTTTCAAAACGGCAGAAGGAAATGGAAGCTGTACTGGAAGAAAAATTGCAGGCAGCGGGAAGCGGGCAAAAATAAACCATATGAGTGTACGCTCACCTTCAGAAGTGGTACTATTAACTAGGAAAAATGCGAAGGTTTTGCCCTGTTGAACCTGAAAAGGAGCGTTTAAAATGGGTTTATTAAATAAAGTGTTTGATGCGAATAAAAAAGAAATAAAAAAACTTGAAAAAACAGCTGTAAAAGTGGAGGCGCTGGCGGATGAAACAGCGGCGCTTTCCGATGCAGCGTTAAAAGATAAAACAGAAGAATTCAAACAGCGTTATCAAAAAGGCGAATCGCTTGATAACCTGCTTGTAGAAGCGTTTGCCGTTGTACGGGAAGCCGCGAAGCGTGTGCTTGGCCTTTACCCGTATCGTGTTCAGCTCATGGGGGGAGCCGCCCTTCATGAGGGGAATATCTCTGAAATGAAAACCGGTGAAGGGAAAACGCTGACGGCCACAATGCCGGTTTATTTAAATGCGATTTCAGGCAAAGGCGTTCATGTTATTACCGTCAATGAATACCTGGCATCCCGTGATGCGGAAGAAATGGGCCGTCTTTACGAGTTTCTCGGCTTAACAGTCGGTCTGAATTTAAACAGCTTGTCGAAAGAGCAGAAAAAAGAAGCGTACGAGCGTGACATTACGTACGGAACAAACAACGAATTTGGCTTTGACTACCTGCGTGACAATATGGTGCTGTACAAAGAGCATAAAGTACAGCGTCCGCTTCACTATGCGGTTATCGATGAAGTGGACTCTATCTTAGTCGATGAAGCGCGGACGCCGCTTATCATTTCCGGACAGGCAGCCAAATCAACGCAGCTGTATATCCATGCGTTTTCATTCGTCCGCACGCTGAAAGAAGAAGAAGACTTCACGGTTGATATTAAAACGAAAAGCGTACTGTTAACCGAAGAAGGAATGACGAAAGCGGAAAAAGCATTCGGCATTGAAAACTTGTTTGACTTGAAGCATGTCGGCTTAAACCATCATATTACACAGGCGCTAAAAGCGCGTGTGACGATGCATCGCGACGTGGATTACGTTGTGCAGGACGGGGAAGTCGTCATCGTTGACCAGTTTACCGGCCGCTTAATGAAAGGGCGCCGCTATTCTGACGGGCTTCATCAAGCAATTGAAGCAAAAGAAGGCGTTCAAATTCAAAATGAAAGCATGACAATGGCGACGATTACGTTCCAGAACTTCTTCCGGATGTATGAAAAGCTTTCCGGTATGACGGGTACGGCCCGCACGGAGGAAGAAGAATTCCGCAACATTTATAATATGCGTGTAGTGGCGATTCCGACAAACCGTCCAATTGCCCGTGATGACCGCGCCGATTTAATTTATGCAACGATGAACGGTAAATTTATGGCTGTGGTGGAAGATATCCATGAGCGCTACCAGAAAAAACAGCCGGTTCTAGTCGGGACAGTGGCGATCGAAACATCTGAGCTTATTTCAGCCCACTTAACGAAAAGAGGCGTTCCGCACAACGTGCTGAATGCGAAAAACCACGAGCGGGAAGCGGAAATCATTCAGGATGCCGGACAGCCGGGTGCTGTGACGATTGCGACTAACATGGCTGGACGCGGAACCGATATCAAACTCGGTGAAGGCGTCAAAGAGCTTGGCGGACTGGCTGTTATTGGAACAGAGCGTCATGAATCACGCCGGATTGACAACCAGCTTCGCGGACGCTCCGGCCGTCAGGGCGACCCGGGTGTCACCCAGTTTTATCTGTCAATGGAAGATGAATTGATGCGCCGCTTCGGATCGGATAATATGAAGTCGATGATGGCCAAGCTTGGCATGGATGACACTCAGCCTATTCAAAGCAAGATGGTATCCCGGGCGGTTGAATCTGCGCAAAAACGCGTAGAAGGCAATAACTTTGACGCACGGAAACGTCTTCTTGAATATGATGATGTATTACGCCAGCAGCGTGAAATCATCTACAAGCAGCGTGACGAAGTGCTCGAAGCAGAAAACCTGCGCAGCATTTTAGAAGAAATGGTGACCAAAACAATCGCGGCGACGATTGCGGCACATGCGAACGATGAAGAAGCGGCCGAGCCGTATGACGCAGAAGGCATTGCCGACACGGTAAACGCGAACCTGCTTGAAGAGGGAGCGGTATCAGCGGATGAACTTCGCGGCCAGGACCTGGATACAATCAGCCGCATTATTTCTGACAAAGTCACGGAACGCTACAATGAGCGTGAAGCACAGCTTGGCGCCGAGCAAATGCGTGAATTTGAAAAAGTTGTACTGCTTCGTGCCGTCGATTCAAAATGGATCAACCACATTGATGCGATGGATCAGCTTCGCCAGGGGATTCACCTGCGTGCTTACGGACAGATTGATCCGCTTCGCGAGTATCAAAACGAAGGCTTTGCCATGTTTGAGCAGATGATTGCTGCCATCAACGAAGAAGCCGCCAAGTATGTCATGAAAGCGGAAATCCGCAGCAACCTTGAGCGCCAGGAAGTAGCAAAAGGCCAGGCGGTTAATCCGAAAGAAGAAGAAGCACTGAAAAAGAAAAAACCGCTTCGTAAAGCGCCGGAAATCGGACGCAATGAGCTGTGCCCATGCGGCAGCGGCAAAAAGTATAAAAACTGTCACGGACTTCAAGAGTAAAAACAGAATGCACAAAAACGAGTTGCTTTCAAGGCGAGCAGCGAGCAGCAGCCTTGAAAGCAGGCGTTTGGCAGCGGACTGGGGTGCGGTTTTCCGCACCCGCACTCTTTTATTACATTAATTTAGAGGTGGACTAGATGGAACTATTTGAAATTCGCAACACGCTTGACAATTCAGCCGAGAAATTGGCGGACTTCAGGGGGTCTCTTTGACTTAGAAAACAAAGAGGCACGAATGGCAGAGCTTGAAGACCGTATGCTTGACCCTGATTTCTGGAATGACCAGCAGGGTGCACAAGCGGTTATTAATGAATCAAACGCGCTCAAAGAGCTTGTGAATGAATATAAAGATTTGGTGGAAACACAGGAAAATCTTGAAATGACCCACGAGCTGTTAAAAGAAGAAAACGATGCGGATTTACATGAAGAGCTTGCGAGTGAAACGAAAGAATTTCAAACGCGTCTTGACAATTTTGAGCTTCAGCTTTTGCTGAGCGAACAGCATGATAAAAACAATGCCATTTTAGAGCTTCACCCTGGTGCCGGCGGAACCGAGTCACAGGACTGGGCATCACTTCTGCTGCGGATGTACACACGCTGGGCAGAAAAGCGCGGCTTTAAAGTGGAAACAATTGATTACCTGCCGGGCGATGAAGCCGGGGTTAAAAGTGTAACGCTGCTTATTAAAGGCCATAACGCCTACGGCTATTTAAAAGCGGAAAAAGGCGTTCACCGCCTTGTGCGGATTTCACCATTTGATTCATCAGGCCGCCGCCATACTTCTTTCGTATCGTGTGAAGTCATGCCGGAATTTAATGAAGAAATCGAAATCGAAATCCGGACAGAAGATTTGAAAATCGATACGTACCGGGCAAGCGGCGCCGGCGGTCAGCACATCAATACAACCGATTCCGCTGTTCGGATTACCCACATTCCGACAGGCGTTGTGGTCACGTGCCAGACAGAGCGTTCGCAAATTAAAAACCGTGAGCATGCGATGAAAATGCTCAAAGGGAAATTGTATCAGCGCCGCTTAGAGGAGCAGGAAGCAGAGCTTGCCGAAATTCGCGGTGAACAAAAAGAAATCGGCTGGGGAAGCCAGATTCGCTCGTATGTATTCCATCCGTATTCCATGGTAAAAGACCACCGGACAAGTGAGGAAACAGGAAACATCCAAGCGGTTATGGATGGCGATTTAGACGCATTTATTAATGCGTACCTTCGCTCCCGCCTATAAAAAGAAACAAACCACCAGAACCCATGCGGTTCGGTGGTTTTTTTGTTAATTCGACTTTTTCTCAGCTTTTTCCGCCTGTTCCCAGTGGGAGAGAGACGGGTACGGGTCAAATGCCCATTCCATCCGGCCGTTATATTTGTACATCCCGTAATGAAGATGAGGTGGGAACTTGCCGGCTGTGCCTGGCTTACCATAGCCGGAGCTGCCGACGTAACCGACAACCGTGCCTGGTTTAACAATCATGCCTTCTTTTATTCCTTTTTCAAAGCCCGACAGATGGGCAAAATAATGGTACACATTATGGACATCTCGGATGCCGACCCGCCAGCCGCCATATTCATTCCATCCTTTTATTTCAATGATCCCGTATGTGGTGGCCCGCACCGGGACACCATAAGAAGCAAACAAATCGGTTCCTTCATGCATCCGGCGCCCGCCCCATCCGCGTTTGTCCCCCCACGTGCTGCGGTAGCTGTAGTTATACCCTAAAGGAAGAGGAAAAGCATGGCCATCCAGCTCAATTGTATCGAAGTGGCGGTACAAAGCCGCAATCGTCATAATCTGTTTCACTGATGCGTCTTTTTTATAATAATCCTTCAATGCTTTTTTAATATCCGATTCCAGATAGCCATTTTTCGTTAACAGGGTCGCCATTGTAAACAATACATCATCCGGATCATTTGGATCGGCTTTTCCGTCCTGATCGCCATCAAGCCCGTGGCCGCCAAAAAAAGAAATCACGGCGGGTGTCGTTGTTTTTTTCAGCGGGTTCAGCTGTCCAACCCAGGTGCTGCGCGGAAAATGAATGCTGATTGTGCCGGTTCGGTCAGGCAGGTCATCGCGGACTACTTGAATATTCCGCTCGAATTGGTCAACAGCGGCTAAATAATACCACGGCACCAGCGTCTGCCGTTCCATTTTTTCGTAATATGCTGCTCTTTCCTCCGTAACGCGCTGTTCCGCGGAAACAGGCATGACGCTTAAAAAATAAAGGATGAGGCATGCCATCGGCAGCCGGCTCCACTTTGACATTTACACCCCTCCGTTTCTTTACAGCTATATCGTGCCCCAACTTTCTCTCCGTTTGTCCTGTTACTTCTTGGATGAATAAATATGGCTTTTTTTTGTCACGCTATCTCTGTTCAAGCAAAAAAATGTGACAGCGACAGAGAAGGACGTGACAACATGGCAAATCAAAAAAAGTTAACACAAGAACAGACAGATTATCAAAAGTTGCAGAAAAAGCGGGAGGCAAAACGTCCGGTTGCACGAAACTGCCTGCATGCTTTTTTAGTCGGCGGTCTTATTTGTGTAGTCGGCCAGGCCATTCAATACTTTTATATTTTCTTTTTTAACTTTACGGAGCAGACAGCCGGGAACCCGACGGCCGGCACGATGATTTTTATCGCCATGCTCCTGACCGGGTTTGGCGTTTACGACCGGATCGCTCAATTTGCGGGAGCTGGCTCTGCTGTACCGTTGACCGGATTTGGCAACGCGGTGATTTCAGCTGCCATCGAGCACCGTTCAGAAGGATTTGTGCTTGGGGTCGGCGGCAACATGTTTAAGCTGGCAGGATCGGTTATTTTATTTGGGGTGTTTTCAGCTTTTATCGTCGCCACTATTAAAATTTTATGGATTCAATGGGGTGGTTTGTGATGCAGATAGGGCAGCGCACGTGGGTGTTTGACCAAAAACCGGTGATTGTAGCAACAGGAACCATAGGCGGTCCGTTTGAAGGAAAAGGCCCGCTGGCGGATGATTTTGATATGCTGCACGAGGATTTATGGCTGGGGGAAGATTCTTATGAAAAAGCCCACCGGCTCCTGTTTGAGCAGGCGTGTGAAACCGCACTGGCAAAAGGAAGACGCCATAAAGAGCAGGTCCAATATATTTTAGGCGGCGACTTAATTAACCAGATCACGCCGACAAGCCTGGCGAGCCGGTCGATTGGCGCGCCATATCTCGGCTTGTTCAGCGCCTGTGCCACTTCGATGGAAGGACTGGCGCTAGGCGCAATGATTATCAATGCAGGCGGTGCAAATTATGTGATCGCCGGTGCTTCAAGCCATAACGCGGCTGTGGAAAAACAGTTTCGCTATCCAACGGAATATGGCGGTCAAAAGCCGCCGACGTCTCAATGGACCATAACGGGAGCGGGAGCGGCACTTTTAGGAAATGAAGGAAGCGGCCCGCGGGTGACTTCTGCAACGATCGGGAAAGTGATCGATATGGGCCTGACCGATCCGTTTAATATGGGCGGTGCGATGGCTCCGGCCGCAGTCGATACCATTGAAGCACATTTAAAGGACCGCGGCGTTGATCCTTCGTATTACGACTTAATTGTAACCGGTGATTTGGGCCGAATCGGCCATTCTGTTTCCATGGACTTATTCAAGAAAAATGGCACGCCTGTTAAGGAAGAGCAGTATAAAGACTGCGGCATTATGATTTACAACGAAAGTCAGCCGGTTTATTCAGGCGGCAGCGGTCCGGGCTGTTCAGCTGTAGTCGCGTACGGCCATTTATTGAACGAGATGAAAAAAGGAAAAATCAACCGTATGCTTGTTGTAGCAACCGGTGCCCTTTTATCGCCGCTTACGTACCAGCAGGGTGAATCCATTCCATGTATCGCCCATGCCGTATCGATTGAGGCCGAAGGGGAATGAAAGTAACAAGTGAAATGGATCAATGCTTGGCCAGCTTAAGAAGCATCCAGTCAAGCCTTTCGACACTTATCGTGCTGTCAAAGCGGGAAGAGTCTAAAGAGGAGCTGTATGAGGCTATTCTGGCTGTCAGGGAAGCAGCAGACGATATACAAAAACGGTTAGAAACGTATTAAGAATGGCGAAAAAGGAGGTACAGCCATGCCGGATTGGTTAGATGTTACCTTTCGCGCCGTACTGTTTACAGCAGTGTTGTTTCTTATTACGAAAGTTTTGGGGAAAAAGCAGCTGGCCCAGCTGTCTTTCTTTGAATATGTAGCAGGTATCACCATCGGAAGTATTGGCGGGGAAGTGATTATGGGGCTGGAACGGGATGTGGTCCACGGAGTGGTTGGTCTTGCTGTGTTTACCGTGATTCCATTTTTAACGGGCTATATTTCATTGAAGAGCCGGAAGTTCCGCAGTTTTGTGGAGGGAAAAGGTGTCGTTTTTATTAAAGAAGGAAAAATACTGGAAGAAAATTTAAAAAAAGAACGGTACACCATTGATGAACTTTCCGAACTTCTGCGACAAAAAAATGTGTTTCAAGCCGCAGATGTAGAGTTTGCGGTACTGGAAGCATCAGGGGATTTAAGTGTCTTGCTAAAAAAAGAAAACCAGCCGTTAACACCTGCGATGCTGGGACTCTCGGTCCGCCCGGAAAAAGAACCGCAGACCATCATTATGGATGGCCATATTCTTGACGAGTCGCTTGCCGCTCTCCGGTTAAATAGAGGCTGGCTTCATGAAGAACTCCAGAAGCAGGGAGTAACCGTTGATAACGTTTTTCTCGGACAAGTGGATTCATCTGGTCAGCTGACCGTTGATTTGTTTGACGACCGTCTTCAAGTTCCTCCAATGACGTAGCTGTAAGAAAGCCCCCGGTGTATCTACACACTTGCCTTGATGAAAAGCCGGGAATAAAACCTGCTTTTTCGTCATAGGCTGCCGAGTTTGGTATACTTACGGTGAGTTTTTATCGAGAGAAGGGGGAACAGCAAATGAAATGGAAAAATTCACTGTTGGCATTGATGCTTGGCTCATCTCTGGCATTGGCTGCATGTGGTGGCGGAGAAGATGCAGCGGTCGAAGAAACAGAAGAACAAACACCGTCCACAGATGAAGGAACAGGTGAAACAACAGCTTCGGTCGGTGAAGAAGTGTATACTCAAAGCTGCTTAAGCTGCCACGGCGAAAATCTTGAAGGCGCATTTGGGCCGGAGCTGAGCAATATTGGAGCGAAGATGAGCAAAGAAGAAATTTTAAACGTGATTGAAAACGGACAGGGGCAGATGCCAAAAAATGTAGTAGAAGGCGAAGAGGCGGAGGCAGTGGCTGCCTGGCTGGCTGAAAAAAAATAACACTGAAATGCGGAACCGGCATATGCTGGTTCTTTTTGTGCATAAAATACTGTTTTTTCCTCATCCTACTGAGAAAAGGGGCGAGGCATTATGCCATTTTGGTGGCAGGATAAAGGCGGTGTATTTAAGAAATCAGCATCTGAAAATGCGGCCGCGATCATAGCACTGACTGACTCAAGTGATGTAAAACAAAGAACATTTTCTTACGGGAAAGTACAGGGAATCCTTATCTATATGGAAACGATGGTTGAAGCCGTTAAAGTGGAAAGTCATGTTCTTCAGCCATTAAAAGAAAATGGTTCAAGAAAGCCGGAAGCGGCCTTAACGGTGGTCGAGTATGAAGAAGCGGCAGATCATAATGATGCATTAAAAGGGTTATTAAGAGGGAAGACCCTGCTATTTATAGAAGGAAATCCAGCTTGTCTGCTTTGCCGAACAGAAAGAGATGCAGGGCGCTCCATTACGGAGCCCATGAATGAAAAAGTAGTGCGCGGTCCTCATGACGGCTTTGTTGAAGACATTTCAGTTAATATCTTCTTGGTCCGCAAACGGATTGAAAGTAAAGGGCTGGTGGTTGAATATTTAGAAAAAGTAAACAGAACTACTAATTTACTGGCGATTATGTATGAAAAAGATATTGCGAATCCAGAGCTTGTCCAACGATTGAAAAAAAGGCTGGAATCCATTGATGCGGAGATCATTTACAATGCAGGGCAGATTGAAGAATTAATCGAAGATTCCACCCTGTCCCCTTTTCCTCAGATGTTGAACACGGAAAGACCGGACCGGGTCGCGGCTAATTTGCTGGAAGGGCGTATTGCCGTTTTCATAAACGGCGGTCCAACCTGCTTGATCGCACCGGTTTCCTTTTTTTCCTTTTACCAGTCTCCGGATGATTATACGTCACGGTCGCTTGCCGGATCTTTTTATCGAATGATCCGCTTGTTTTCCTTTTTCTTTGCGATTCTTCTGCCGGCTTTTTATATTTCAGTCGTCAGCTTTCACTCGGAAATCGTGCCGAGGGATTTAATTTTGCAGTTAAAGGGTTCCGTGGAACAAGTTCCGTATCCAGCCCTAATTGAAGCTCTATTTATGGAGCTGACGATTGAACTGATCCGGGAAGCGGGGATCCGGCTGCCGACGCCAATTGGCCAGACAATTGGCATTGTCGGCGGTCTGGTGATCGGGGATGCGGTCGTAAGTGCGGGGCTCGTTTCGAACTTTACGATCATTGTTGTCGCCTTAACCGCCATTTCTTCTTATGTGGTGCCTTCAATCGAAATGAACACAGCCATTCGCCTTCTTCGATTTCCTTTTATGGTGTCGGCATCCCTGTTTGGATTCTTCGGTATTGTGTTTGCGCTTATGATCCTCTTAATTCATTTGTGCAAGCTCACGTCTCTTGGCATGCCTTATTTCTCACCACTTGCGCCACTTCGAGTAAAGGATTTAAAGGACGTTTTTATAAGGAAAACGTGGTGGAAACTAACGAAGCGGCCATATGACAGCAAACCGCAGACACTGAAAAGAGAGAACAAAGGAAGACAGTGGGTGGAAAAATGAAAAGAGAAGCAAGTATTTCGGGGTGGCAGCTCTTTTTTTTCCTGCTGCAAACTCAGGTAGGGGTAGGAATCTTAACTCTTCCATATGAGGTTCACCAAGTTGCTGGAAAAGATGGCTGGATGTCCGTTTTACTGGCTGGTTTTTTCATACAAATAGGGATCTTTGTTATATGGCTATTGGCTTGTCGTTTCCCTGAAAAGACATTGGCTGATTTTTTACCGCTCCTTGTTGGACGCGTTTTAAGTATCATTATTATAGCCTTTTATACACTCTTTTTTTTCGTAGTTGCCAGCCAGGTTTTAGCGATTTTTCTTTCTATTACAGCAGACTGGGCATTTCCACGTACACCGTTTGTTGTTTTTGCAGTCATTATTACGGCTCTTACCATTTATTTGATTCAGGAAGATGTGCGCGTCATCGCGCGGTTTCACGTATTGATGTCCTTTTTGCTTCTCGGTGTGCTCCTGGTCTTTCTTTTAATGTGGAATTACTTAAACGTGTACTATTTGCTTCCGGTCGGTTCTTCGGGTTTCAAAGCCATTTTATCAGGTTCCCAAAAAGCTCTTTTTGCGTTGAACGGTATCGAAATTCTGCTCTGGCTTTTTCCGTTTACACAGGCGGAAAACAAAAAAAAATGGATGGCTGCTGCAGGAGCGAGCTTGGTTGTTACGATCATTTATACATTGCTGGCGCTTTGCGCGTTTGCTTATTTCAGTACCGTTAAGTTAACACATGTACCAGAGCCGGTTCTCTATATGATTAAATCGATTGAACTCGGCATTGTAGAACGGCTCGATCTTATTTTTCTTTCTCTTTGGGCTGTGTTTTCGATTACTTCTTTTATGAGCTACTTGTATATAGCAGCAATGGGTGCCGCCAAAGTTGTGAATGCGAAGCACCATAAGAAGTCTGTTTACGTTTTGGGCGTATTAATCGTACCGCTGGCTATTTATACGAGTAATGCAGAGGCTATCAAAATTCTCGGCAGAATCACTGGAACAGCCGCTATTGCTTTTCTATTTGTTATTCCGTTGTTTTTACTCCTTGTGGCCATTATCAGAAAAAAACGGGAGGTTACAGGATGAGAAATTGGTGGACTATCATTCCTCTTTCTCTGCTTTTAGCAGGCTGCTGGGACCAAAAGTCAGTTAAAGATCTGAATTTAATATTTGGTGTAGGCATCGACAGGGAAGAAGAAAACAATCTGACGCTGACGATCGAAATTCCCCAGGAAAGTCAAGGAACCACCAGTGGAGGGGGCGGAACCGAAGGGCCGACCCAGCAGGCTGCGCAAAGCTTAGTCATGTCGGAAAAAGGGCAGACAATTCGGGACGTGGCGTTTCAGATGGACCGCCGTATTGATGGTGCACTGGATATTTCAAAATTAAGTGTATTAATGATTGGAAAAGAAAGTGCGCAAAACGATTTGTATGCTCTGCTGGACGCCTACTTCCGTAACCCTATCAGCCCCTTAAACGCCAAACTTTTGGTCGTAGACGGGCGGGCGGATGAATTTTTTCATCAAGATTTCAAGGGCCAGACTCTTTACAGTGATTATTTTTTTAAGTTAATTGAAACAGCTGAACAGGAATCAGCTATTCCCGTCACAAATATGCAGCTGGCCTGTAACCTTCTTTTAGACGAGGGAAGCGATGGTGTGATTCCTCTTATTTCCTATAATGAAGAGCAGAAAGCAGCTGAGATAAACGGAAGCGCGCTATTTAACGGGCGTTCGATGAGCGGGGAGCTGACAGCGAAAGAAACCTCATCATTTTTAATCATGGTAAATCAGGCGCAACAGGAGCTGCCGCTTACATTCCGTGTAGAGGGAGAAGAGGATATCTCAGTCACGCTTATAGATTCAAAAGCAAAGCTGAAAGTGAATGTGCCGAAAAACGGAAATCCGACGGCAACGGTGTCTGTAGATATGGAGGTGCAGGTAATCGAGTATCCTCCGGATCACTTTGAAAAAGAAAAGGTGATGAAAAGCTTAAATCAGCAGCTGACAGAAGAAGCGGAAAAGCTGTTCCAGCAAACGGTCCAAAAAATGCAGGAGGCCAATTCGGACGCATTAGGTATTGGACGAAGAATTATAGCGAAAGATCCAGACGCCTTCAAAAAGCTCGACTGGGGAGAAGTATATCCCGATATGGATATAAAAGTTGAGACAAAAGTAAAAATTGAAAGAACCGGGGCCATCTTTTAATATACACAATTCCATCCCATTATCTTTCAGACACCCAAAGCGCTTATTCGATAAGCGCTTTTTTGCTGCTTTTTTGTCGAAAAATGTTACAAAAGGAAATAAATCTGTAACATATTCTTTTCATTGTGACAAAACAAACAGTGCTATAATGTTTTGTGGACAGGCGGAGTGGGTATATAAGCCGCCCGAATTAACGAAACCAGGTGATGAAATGATTGACATGAAAGGCGTGACGAAAAAATACCCAAATGGGGTCACAGCGCTGTCAAGCGTTGACGTCACAATTAAGCAAGGTGAATTTGTTTACATCGTCGGTCCGAGCGGTGCCGGAAAATCGACGTTTATTAAATTAATCTATCGTGAAGAAAAGCCGACCGGCGGAACCGTAACGGTCGGCGGTATGAACATCGCCACCCTAAAGAGGCGGTCGGTGCCTGCGCTGCGCCGCAAAGTTGGCGTTGTCTTTCAGGATTTTAAGCTTTTGCCGCTTCTCACTGTATATGAAAATGTGGCCTTTGCACTTGAAGTGATTGAAGAAGAGCCGGCTGTCATCCGAAAGAGAGTAATGGAGGTGCTCGATTTAGTCGGGCTGAAGCATAAAGCGCGCATGCTGCCGACCGAATTGTCCGGCGGGGAACAGCAGCGGGTGGCCGTTGCCCGTTCGATCGTCAACAATCCGAAGGTGGTTATCGCGGATGAGCCAACCGGGAATCTTGATCCGGACACATCATGGGACATTATGCGCCTCTTTGAAAGAATTAACGAACGCGGCACGACAATCGTGATGGCAACGCACAATAAAGATATCGTCAATACGCTTCGGCGCCGGGTTATTGCGATTGAAAACGGACGGATTGTCCGTGATGAACAGCGGGGTGATTATGGTTATGAAGCCTAGAACCTTGCGCCGCCATTTCAGGGAAAGCTTTAAGAATCTCCGGCGGAACGGCTGGATGACGTTTGCCGCTGTTTCAGCGGTCACAGTGACGCTTTTGTTAACCGGCATTTTTCTGGTGATTATGCTGAATTTAAACAAAGCGGGAACGGATATTGAAAATGACGTCGAAGTTCGCGTTCATATAAAGCTTGATACGACAGAAGCTGAAAAAGAGCAATTAAAGAAACAGATTAGCAGTCTGCCGGAAGTTGAAAACATTGCGTATTCGTCCAAGGAGCAGGAACTGCAAAACTTGATTAAAGATATGGGCAATGATTACGCTCTCTTTGAACAAAGCAATCCGCTGTATGACGTTTATATTGTAAAAACAGCGCGTCCGCAGGATACACCGGATGTGGCACGGAAAATTGAGCAATTCGCCCAAACAGAAAAAGCGGTGTATGGAGAAGAAGAAGTGAAAAACCTGTTCAGCTTTATGAAAACAGCGCGCAATGTTGGTGCTGTCCTCGTAGCAGGCCTTCTGTTTACTGCGATGTTCCTAATCTCCAATACAATTAAAATCACTATTTTTGCCCGTCGAAAAGAAATTGAGATTATGAAGCTTGTTGGAGCGACAAACTGGTTTATCCGCTGGCCGTTTTTATTAGAAGGACTGTGGATCGGACTGCTTGGCTCCATTCTTCCGATCGCAGCGATTGCAGTTGGATACTATTATGTGGAGCAGGCCCTTTCTGCAAAACTTGCAGCGCAGCTGGTAGAATTTATCGACTATCTTCCACTTGTGCTGCCGGTCACAGCACTCATGCTGGTGATGGCTGTGTTTATCGGAATATGGGGCAGCTTCCTTTCCGTCAGACGGTTTTTAAAAATATAAAACAAGCATACAGGGATGAGAGGGGTCAATTCGTTGAAAAGAAAATCGTACGTGGCGCTTGCGGTGGCAGCGTCCATTGGATTCAGTTTTACGGGAGGCGCTTCAGCAGAAAGCTTATCTGATTTGCAAAAGCGCCAGCAGCAAATTCAGTCACAAAAATCCGGTCTTGAACAAAATATCAATAAAAAAGAGGAAGCTATTTCTAATCTTCAGCAGCAGCAGGACAGTGTAAACGCGGAAATCCGTAAGCTGGATGGGGCGATTACAGATTCCGAGTCAAAGATCCGGGCAAAAGAGCAGGAAATTGCCGATACAAAAGCAGAAATTGAACGCTTAAGAGCGGAAATCGAAGAGTTAAAGATTCGCATCGCTGAGCGTACGGAAGTATTAGAAGACCGTGCCCGCTCGATTCAGCAAAGCGGCGGATCGGCCAACTACATGGAAGTACTGCTTGGAGCAGAAAGCTTCAGTGATTTTGTCAGCCGTGCAACAGCCGTTACGGCGCTTGTAAATGCAGATAAAGAGATTTTGCAGGAGCAGGAGCGGGACAAAAAACAGCTTGAAGCCAATGAACAAAAAGTAAAAGAAGAGCTTGCAAGCTTGGAAGACATGCTGGCAGACTTGCAAACAATGAAAGCGAAGCTGGAAAAACAGCGTGCAGCGAAAAATGAAGTGATGAAAGGTCTTGTTGCGGATGAGCATGAAGCGCATGAGCAAAAGCTCAGCCTTGAAGAAGAACAAAGCCTGCTAAGCGCGCAGGAAGCTTCGATTCAAGCAGCCATCAAAGCAGAACAAGCCCGTATTGCCGAGCAGAAACGTTTAGCGGAAGAAGCGGCGAAAAAGAAAGCGGAGCAGGAAGCCGCAGCGGCAGCAAAAGCCGCAGCTTCAAAAGCCGCCGCTGCTTCTTCATCAGCACCGGCTGCTCAAGAACAGCAATCGGCTCCAGCAGCAGAGCCAAAGCAGGAGGCTCGTTCAACAGCAGCGCCAGCTGATACAGGCGGCATGTTTATGCGCCCGGCCGAGGGAACTTTTACGTCAGGGTTCGGCCTGCGTTCACTTGGCGACCATAAAGGGATAGATATTGCGAACAGCGAAAGTGTGCCGATCGTAGCTGCTGCAGATGGTGTAGTGAGCCGTTCTTATTATTCAGATTCATATGGAAATGCGATTTTTATCTCGCATTCTATCAATGGACAAGTTTATACAACCGTTTATGCGCATTTGTCTGAGCGTGTTGTACAAGGCGGCAGCGTATCCAAAGGCCAGGTGATTGGCTACATGGGTAACACAGGCCGTTCTTACGGACAACATCTTCATTTCGAAATTCATAAAGGTCCTTGGACATTAGGCAAAGAAAACGCTGTTGACCCGGCTCAATATATTGACCTGTAAGAAAAAGTGCTTGTCTTCCCTGCCCAAAAGCAGGAGGGGACGAGCACTTTTTTCTTTATCTAGGCGGCTTGCCCTTCCGGCTTTTTCCTTTGTGCATACGCTGTAAGTGTAACGGACAGGGAGGTGGAGAAACATGGGCGAATACAAAGAAAACGGGTACGGCAGCGGATTCGCGCTTGTAGTCGTATTGTTTATTCTACTTATCATCGTGGGCGCAGCATATGTTGGCTGGGGATTTTAATGCAGGAAAGCCGCTTTATGGCGGCTTTTTTTTGTTTTTCTACTGTTTGCAGATAAGTGGGGGGAAGCGGTCATATGATATGATGGAAGGAGTGAGGAATGATCATAACCTGCTGGAGGAGACGCATATGCGCAAGAAATGGCTAGGCATCGCACTGCTCATTCTTTTAATAGGGCTGGCCGGCTTTCGGTTGTATGAAGATCGTAAAGACGTAACGGATATCGGTGAAAAAGGTATAGCCGTGACAAACGACAAAAACGGTATTGCAATCGGAGAGAAAGCACCAGATTTCCATTTGGAAACAATAGATGGGAAAAAGGTGAAGCTGTCGGATTACAAAGGGAAGAAAGTGTTTTTAAATTTCTGGGCAACATGGTGCCCCCCGTGCAAAGACGAAATGCCTCACATGCAGGCCTTTTACGAGGAAAAGCCGGACAATGTTGAGATACTGGCGGTTAATATAGAAGAAAGTTCGTCTAAAGCGAAGGATTTTGCCCATCAATATGATATCACGTTTCCTGTGCTGCTCGACGAAAGCGGTGCAGTGACAGAGGAGTATGATGTGTATACAATCCCTACTACATACGTGCTTGATGAAGAAGGCACGGTATCCCAAAAAATCGTTGGTCCGATGGACGAACCGATGATGAAAGAGCTAATCCGCTAATCCGCTCCCTGCCGGGCGGATTGTTTTTGTGCAATTTTCGGAATATAATGGACAGATGAAAAGGAGTGGACAACGATGGATTCTTTTAACACAAAAGCATTACATGGCGAAAAGCTGCCAAAAAATATTCAAAGCAAGGTTACGCCGATTTACCAGACATCTGTGTTTGCATTCAACAGCTTGGAAGAAATGGAAGGCTATTATAATGGGGAATCCCCTTATCTGTATACACGTGTCGGCAATCCCAATGCAGATGAGCTGGCCAATATTACAGCACGTCTTGAAGGAGCACCAGAGGGAGTAGCAGCGTCATCTGGCCTTGGTGCGATTACAGCTGCAGTTCTGGCTGTGGCCAAAAGCGGCGATCACATTGTAGCCGCGCAGGATGTATATGGCGGCACGTTTTATGCGATGAAAGAAGAGCTGTCGCGTATGGGCATTGGAACTTCGTTTGTAGATTTTGAAGACTTGTCAGCTGTGGAAGCGGCCATCCGCCCGGAAACGGTTATGCTGTATACAGAATCAATTACAAACCCGTTTTTGCGTGTTGAGAATATAGCAGAAGTATCGGCTCTTGCCAAGAAAAAAGAACTTGTTTTAATGGTGGATAATACGTTTGCCACTCCGTTTTTAATCAAGCCTTACGAGTTAGGTGCAGATCTCGTTGTTCACTCAGCGACGAAATATATCGGCGGACACAGTGACGTGTCAGCAGGTGTTGTAGTTGGAAAGGAAGAATACATACAAGCAGCGAGAAGCCGTGTTGTGAACATTGGCATGAACTTAAGCCCGTTTGAATCATGGCTCGCATGCCGAGGAGCCAAAACGCTTGGCCTGCGGATGGAGCGCCAGTCTGCCAATGCAGAGAAAGTGGCAGACTGGCTCCGTACTCATTCAAAAGTAGAAAAAGTTTTTTATCCAAAAGGCGTATCTGAGCAGGGGAATGGAGCGATCGTTACGATTGACCTGGCGAAAGATACAGACGAATTTGCTTTCTTCCGCTCACTTGGCTGGATCGGGATTGTTCCGTCGCTTGCCGGTGTAGAAACATCCGTTTCATGGCCGTTTGGTACTTCCCACCGTTCACTTAATGCAGAAGAAAAAGCAGCCGTCGGTGTTTCTGAGAAAACCGTTCGTATTTCAATTGGTATTGAAGAAGCAGAAGACATTATCGGTCAGTTTGAAAAGGCGCTCAGCGAAGCTTGATGAAAAAGCGCCATAAGTCTGTTAACGATTGCAGAAGCTTTCTGATACAATAATAGAGAGAAAGACTTTTGTGCAACGCTCTGGAGGGACTTTTATGGCTTTGGACTGGCTCATGCAGCTCATTACGGCTGCAGGAAGATTATTGCTTCACCCTGTCTTTTATTTTTCATTTGTTCTGGCTTTTGTAGTCGGCATGTTTCGTGTCACGCGTGAACGCAAGGACTTCGGCACACGCGTATATGATATATATCAAGAAATCCGGTTTATTTTGCCGTCGAGCCTGGCAGTAGGTCTCGTGCTGTCTATTATTTCTCTTGGTCTTGGCCTGGCTTTACCGGCTGACCTGCTCAGCTTTATGGCAGCGCTGTTTATTATCTTCAGTATTGGCGGCTTTTTTCTGCTGTCGCCTGCCTGGACTTTAACAGCCGCTTATGCTGTATTTGTTCTGGCCGATTACGCGGGATATTCATTTATTTCCTATGAACCTTTGAAAATAGAAAGCATTTTATCTATTCTAGCCCTTATCACGGCACTTCTGGTAATAGCCGAAGGGGTGCTTATTCATAAGCGCGGTTATCAGGGAACGTCGCCGCGCCTGGAGATGAGTAAGCGCGGACAAAAAACGGCGGTTCATTTGGCGCGGCGCCTTTGGCTTGTTCCAGTATTTCTCCCGGTTCCAGGAGCCCGCCCGCTTGAATCATTTGCGGATTGGTGGCCGGTGATCCCAATTGGCGCCGAGCATTACTACCTGATCTTATTTCCGTTTCTAGTCGGCTTTTCAATGACTGTGCGCAGTACACTTCCGGCGCTGGCCGTACAGGCGACGGGTAAAAGTGTTATTTGGGCCGGTGCTCTGACATTGCTTATTGCGGCAGGCTCTTATTGGGTATGGCAGCTGTCCGCGGCCGCTGTTTTATTCGCGGCTATTGCGCGCATAGCAATTACCCGCCGGCATTTCAGCTATGAAAAGCATCGTCCATACTTTTTTACAACCCAGCCGAAAGGAATCATGGTGGTGGGCGTTCTGCCGGGAGCACCTGCCCGAAAGATGGGGCTGATGATTGGTGAAATTATCACAAAAGTAAACGGGATACCAGTAGGGACAGAACCAGAATTTTATAAAGCGCTGCAGAAAAATGCTGCTTATTGCAAGCTTGAAGTGATTGGTACAAACGGGCAGGTTCGATTTACGCAAGGCTCTATTTATGAAAATGAACACCATGAGCTTGGCCTGCTATTTGCGCCTGAAGAAAAAGAATATCTGGATGACTCTGTGTTTTCTGATTAAACGCCCTTTTTGAAGGGCGTTTCATTGTCTAGACAAAGTCTTTCGCTTTTAAAAAAGAGCCGATAAGTGGTGTGGAAGATCCGTAAGCAAGGACCGAATAGACATTTTCCCCTTTTTTAAACAGAAAGATATGACCTTATTAACTCTATACAATCTTGTCGCAAGCCACTTGGCGGCGGGAGGGCGGCGCAGACTCCTATGGGACTAGCGGGCAGCGGAGACCGGTGGAGCCGCCAGGCGAAGCTGGGCTCAGCGCCTGCCCCATGGAAAGCGGAGCTGCCTGGATGCCGCCGATCTATCCCATTCATGTGCACGGATCCATATAATTTATCTACAGTCTGAAACGCCCTTTTCGAAGGGCGTTTTTTTATCGCAAAAAACGAATTTATTATATAACACATGTTGACTTTTTGTATCTGTTATAATACAATAAACGTACAGCAACACATCAACCAAAAATCAGAAGGGGGACATGAACATGATGCCGTTAGAATTTTACCGTAATATCCCGGGGAAAGAGTGCTGCCAGTGCGGGGCACAGATAACAGAGCAGCATGAGTCGTACCATACGGAATGTGAACGCTGTTTAAGTAAAGTAGAAGAGTAACTTTTTCGGAGAATGTAATCGGATTCAATACAAAAATCCACTCGTTGTTCCATAACAGAGTGGATTTTTCTTTTTTTTCTGTTTATTTGCCGTTACAATAGTCATCATACCTTACAGAAAATGAACAGGTTTCTTCATTAGAAAAGGAGTGGATGTCATGGGGGTACATACATACTTTAAAACACTGTCAGATCTTGAGCATTTATACCGCCTGCCGGGGAAGTTTAAATTTCAAAGCCATAATGTGGCGGCTCATTCATTCAAGGTTACAAAAATCGCTCAATTTTTAGGCACAGTCGAGGAAATGAAAGGCGCAACAGTGGACTGGCGGTCTTTATATGAAAAAGCACTCAACCATGATTATGCGGAGTTGTTTACCGGAGATATTAAAACGCCGGTGAAGTATGCGACAACAGAATTAAAAGAGCTGTTTTCGCAGGTAGAAGAAAAAATGGCACGCCGCTTTATTGAAGCGGAATTTCCACCGGAGTTCCACGAAGCCTATTTTAGGCGTTTAAAAGAAGGGAAAGACAGTACGCTTGAAGGACGCATTTTGTCAGTAGCCGATAAAGTGGATTTGCTGTATGAAGCGTATGGAGAAATTTTAAAACGAAATCCAGACCCGCTTTTCTTTGAAATTTACGAAGAAGCGCTCAACACGATTTTAAAATTTCAAGATCTTCGTTGTGTGCAGTATTTTATCGACCACATTATGCCGGATATGCTGGCTGAGAAATTTATGCCGCACAGTGAGCTTCGAGATTTAACAGAGCGCATTATTAACCGGTCATAACAAAATCCAATCTTTCCGAAAAAAGAAAAATCCAGTATGATAAAAGAAAAAACTTAGGAGGGCATGATGGTGGATAAGCTGATTCTGGCAATGTTTATGCCGGCTTTGCTTGTTTTACTGTTTTCACGTGTAACATACAACCAGTTTCTT
This sequence comes from Domibacillus sp. 8LH, assembly GCF_038806185.1. NCBI lineage: Bacteria > Bacillati > Bacillota > Bacilli > Caryophanales > Bacillaceae > Domibacillus > Domibacillus sp. 8LH. The sequence goes on from NZ_JAVJNG010000002.1 coordinate 568,501, forward strand.
GGCGTTATTTTGACAGTCGCACTGATTGCCGCATCTGCCTATAAAGGATATACCCATACGTGGGAATTGATCGTAATGGACGCTTTTTCTATTACAGCCGGCCTTTGGCTGTCCAACCGAATGATGAAACGGCTGAAGGTAAAGCTGAATTGACACCGAAGTGGATTCGGTGTTTTTTATCGCCGCAAAAACACTCATTCCGAACAGGTGTGTGCTTTTTGTTGGCTTTTTTTGTTTCGATCATGATAAAATGGGAAGTATAAAAGAAAGAAGAACGGATATAGACAGGGGGACAATGCGTTGGCGCATGAATTTAACTTAGTTTCTAAATATAAACCGGAGGGCGACCAGCCGGCAGCCATTGCAGAACTTGTCGAAGGCATTCGCAGTGGCAAAAAACATCAAACGCTGCTTGGCGCGACAGGTACAGGGAAAACATTTACCGTCTCAAATGTGATTCAGGAAGTGAAAAAGCCCACGCTTGTCATCGCCCATAACAAAACGCTTGCTGGCCAGCTTTACAGTGAGTTTAAAGAATTTTTTCCAAATAACGCAGTGGAATACTTCGTCAGTTACTACGATTATTATCAGCCGGAGGCGTACGTCCCGCAAACGGATACATTTATTGAAAAAGATGCCAGTATTAACGATGAAATTGATAAGCTGCGCCACTCGGCAACGTCTTCTCTATTCGAACGCGATGATGTCATTATTATCGCGTCTGTGTCGTGCATTTACGGCCTCGGTTCACCGGAAGAATATAAGGAAATGGTGATCTCGCTCCGCACAGGCATGGAGGTGCCGCGAAATGATTTGCTTCGGCGCCTTGTTGACATTCAATATGAACGAAATGACATTGATTTTAAACGCGGAACGTTCCGGGTTCGTGGAGATGTAGTAGAAATTTTTCCGGCTTCAAGAGACGAGCGGTGTATTCGTGTTGAATTTTTTGGAGATGAAATTGACCGCATTCGCGAAGTGGATGCTTTGACCGGAGAAATTATGGGTGACCGCGAGCACGCCGCTATTTTCCCGGCCAGCCACTTCGTTACGCGGGAAGAAAAAATGAACATTGCCATCGGCAACATTGAGCAGGAGCTGGAAGAGCGCCTGGCAGAGCTTCGGGCAGAGGAAAAGCTTCTAGAAGCGCAGCGTTTAGAACAGCGGACCCGCTATGATCTGGAAATGATGCGGGAAATGGGCTTTTGCTCAGGAATTGAAAACTATTCGCGCCATTTAACACTTCGTCCGCCAGGTTCAACTCCTTATACATTATTGGATTATTTTCCAGATGACTTTTTAATGGTCATTGATGAGTCCCATGTTACGCTGCCGCAGGTGCGCGGCATGTACAATGGCGACCAGGCGCGCAAGCAGGTGCTTGTTGACCATGGGTTCCGCCTTCCATCCGCGAAGGATAACCGGCCTCTTACTTTTTCGGAATTTGAAGAGCACATTAACCAGATTGTATACGTATCGGCAACACCAGGCCCATATGAGCTTGAGCAAACGCCAGAAATGACACAGCAGATTATTCGCCCGACTGGCCTGCTTGACCCAACCATTGACGTCCGGCCGATCGAAGGGCAGATTGACGATCTGCTCGGCGAAATCAATGAACGCATCGAAAAAGACGAACGCGTACTGATCACAACATTAACAAAGAAAATGTCGGAAGATTTAACGGATTACTTGAAAGAAATCGGCATTAAAGTGCAGTATTTGCATTCGGAAATTAAAACACTTGAGCGAATTGAAATTATCCGCGATTTGCGCCTCGGCAAGTATGATGTTCTCGTCGGAATCAACTTACTCCGGGAAGGAATCGATATCCCGGAAGTATCGCTAGTGGCTATTCTCGATGCAGATAAAGAAGGGTTCCTTCGCTCCGAACGGTCGCTTATTCAAACCATTGGCCGGGCTGCACGTAATGCCGAAGGAAAAGTCATTATGTATGCTGATAAAATGACAGATTCCATGACAAAAGCGATCGAAGAAACAAAACGCCGCCGTGAAATTCAAGAAGCGTACAATGAGAAGCACGGCATTACGCCAATGACCATTCAAAAAGATATCCGCGATGTGATACGTGCCACACAAGCAGCGGAGGAAACCGAAACATACGCTTCAAAGAATACCGGCCGAAAAATTTCAAAGCAGGAAAGACAAAAACTTATTGCGAGCTTAGAGGCGGAAATGAAAGAAGCAGCGAAAGCACTCGATTTCGAGCGTGCTGCCGAGCTTCGTGACGCATTGTTTGAATTAAAATCAGAATAGAGGTGCCCTCATGGCCATTGATCATATATCTGTAAAAGGGGCACGTGCCCATAATCTAAAAAATATTGATATAACCATTCCACGTGACCAGCTGGTCGTATTAACCGGCTTGTCCGGATCAGGAAAATCATCGCTTGCCTTTGATACCATTTATGCGGAAGGACAGCGGCGTTATGTAGAATCGCTGTCTGCCTACGCCCGCCAGTTTTTAGGGCAGATGGATAAACCGGATGTCGACTCTATCGAGGGATTATCACCGGCGATTTCCATCGATCAGAAAACAACAAGCCGTAATCCGCGTTCGACCGTAGGAACCGTAACAGAAATTTATGATTACCTGCGTCTTTTATATGCACGGGTTGGGCGGCCTATCTGTCCGATCCATGGCATTGAAATTACTTCCCAGACGATCGGCCAGATGGTCGACCGGGTTATGGAGCTGGAGGAACGAACTAAAATTCAAGTGCTCGCTCCGGTTGTCTCCGGCCGTAAAGGCACGCATGCGAAAGTATTTGAAGACATAAAACGACAAGGGTATGTCCGCGTGCGTGTAAATGGAGACATGCGTGATTTAGAAGAAGAGATTGAACTGGAAAAAAACAAAAAGCATTCCATTGAAGTTATTATTGACCGGATCGTCGTAAAAGAAGGTGTAGAAGCGCGTCTGGCAGATTCGATGGAAACGGCTCTCCGCCTTGGTGAAGGAAATGTCATCGTCGATGTGATCGGTAAAGAAGAAATGCTGTTTAGTGAGCACCATGCCTGCCCGCATTGCGGGTTTTCGGTTGGGGAACTGGAACCGCGCATGTTTTCATTCAACAGCCCATTCGGTGCCTGCCCATCCTGCGACGGTCTTGGCATGAAGAAAAAAGTAGATGCGGATTTAGTGATTCCTGATAAAGACCTGTCTTTAAACGACAATGCGATTGCTCCATGGGAACCGATCAGTTCTCAATATTATCCGCAGCTTTTAAAAGCGGTTTGTACACATTACAAGATTGATATGGATACACTGTGGAAAGACCTTCCAGACGAGCATAAGGATAAACTTTTGAATGGTTCTGGAAAGGACCGCATCCGTTTTCGGTATGAAAATGACTTCGGACAAATCCGGGACAACCATATCGTCTTTGAAGGTGTACTCAGCAATGTAGAGCGCCGCTATAAAGAAACAAGCTCGGATTATATCCGGGAACAAATGGAAAAGTATATGGGTGAATCGAAGTGCCCGACTTGTAAAGGACAGCGGCTGAAAAAAGAAAGCCTGGCCGTTAAAATTAACGACTTAACCATTTCTGATACGACTGCTTTTTCCATTCAAGAAGCAGCTGACTTTTTCAAAGATATTGAGCTGACTGAAAAGGAAATGCAAATCGCCCGCCTTGTGCTGCGGGAAATTTGCGAACGGCTTGGATTTTTAATTGATGTCGGCCTTGATTATCTAACATTAAGCCGTGCAGCCGGCACACTTTCCGGTGGAGAAGCGCAGCGGATCCGGCTCGCCACGCAAATCGGCTCACGCCTGACCGGTGTACTGTACATTTTAGACGAACCTTCCATCGGCCTTCATCAGCGTGATAATGACCGCTTGATTCGCACGATGCAGAATATGCGTGATATTGGCAACACCCTTATTGTCGTTGAGCATGATGAAGACACCATGATTGCAGCTGACTATTTGATCGATATCGGTCCGGGCGCAGGTGTTCACGGCGGTTCGGTTATTGCGGCGGGCACACCGGAAGAAGTAATGAAAAATGAAAAATCACTCACCGGCCAGTACTTGTCGGGCGATAAATACATTCCTCTTCCGGAGGAGCGGCGCAAGCCGGATGGCCGCTGGGTTGAAGTCATTGGCGCGAAAGAAAACAATTTAAAAAACGTAAAAGCGAAATTCCCGCTCGGCGTATTTACAGCTGTAACAGGTGTATCGGGTTCAGGAAAAAGTACGCTCATTAACGAGATCCTTTATAAAGCACTGGCGCAAAAGCTGAACCGGGCAAAAGCGCGTCCAGGCGCCCACAAAGAAGTGAAAGGAATCGATCAGCTCGATAAAGTCATTGATATTGACCAGTCGCCGATCGGCCGCACGCCGCGCTCCAACCCGGCCACTTATACGGGTGTTTTTGATGACATTCGGGATGTGTTCGCGCAGACAAACGAAGCGAAGGTACGCGGGTACAAAAAAGGCCGTTTCAGCTTTAACGTAAAAGGTGGCCGCTGTGAAGCGTGCCGGGGAGACGGCATCATTAAAATTGAAATGCATTTTCTGCCGGACGTATACGTACCGTGTGAAGTATGTCATGGCAAACGGTATAACCGGGAAACGCTTGAAGTAAAATACAAAGGCCAAAGCATCTCAGATGTGCTTGAAATGACCGTTGAAGATGCGCTTGAGTTCTTTGAAAACATTCCGAAAATCAGCCGGAAGCTTCAAACCATTGCAGATGTCGGCCTCGGCTATATTACGCTTGGCCAGCCGGCCACTACCTTGTCCGGCGGGGAAGCGCAGCGTGTTAAATTGGCATCCGAGCTGCACCGCCGCTCGACCGGCCGCTCGTTTTATATTTTGGATGAGCCGACAACGGGCCTGCATACCGATGATATTGCCCGGCTTCTTCAAGTGCTGCAGCGCCTCGTTGATAATGGTGATACGGTGCTGGTCATTGAGCACAACCTTGATGTGATTAAGGCGGCCGATTATCTTGTTGACCTTGGCCCTGAAGGAGGCGATAAAGGTGGAACGATCGTAGCATCCGGCACGCCTGAAGACATCGCTGCGACGAAAGAATCACATACTGGTCACTATTTGAAGAAAATTTTAGAGCGTGATCGTGAGCGTATGGCTGTCAAAGCAGAATAAAATGAAACCTTTTGATGGAGCGTTCGTATATACGAATAGAAACGAAAAACGGGAGGTTTACATTGATGAGCGAAGAAAAACTGCGCATATTAAAAATGGTTGAATCCGGAGTGATTTCAGCGGATGAAGCAGTCAAATTGATTGAAGCCTTAGAGAAGGGCAGCGCCATCTCAAGCGAGAAAGAAACGCGTTCTTCTGCAGCAAAAGAGGAAGAGAGCTCGAAAGGCTTCAACCTGGGCGGCCTTTTTGAAGAACTGGAGAAGTTCGGTCAAAAAATGGCCGGCCAGCGCCCGACAACCGAAACCGTTACTCAGTCAAAAGACAAGTTATTCGAGTTTATGCAGTCAGCTGTTAAACGATTGAAAGATGTAGAAATGCCATTTGTCGGAAAAGGAACTGAATTTACACATGTTTTTCATGAGCAAAATGTAACGCCGCGCCGTTTAAAGCTTGAGACAGCGAATGGATCCGTTACAGTCCGTCCATGGGATGGCGAAGGTGTAAAAGCGGAATGCCATGTGAAAGTATTTGGCGTTTCTACAGAAGAAGAAGCAAAACAGTCCTTTTTGAAAAACAGCATTTTTTATGCCCGCGAAGATAAACTGTCTCTTTCAGTCGGCTTAAAGCTGATGAAAACAGATATTACGCTTTTTATTCCTTCAAAGGAACTGGATGATGTGTCGGTAAAACTATTTAACGGTGCATTTGATATGAGGGATGTAGAAGCAGAGAAGCTTGAGGTCCGTTCCGGAAACGGGAAAATAGAATTGAAAAACAGCCGCATTGCGGTGATCGAAGCAGAAACAGGAAACGGCCCGATCCGCCTGATTGACTGTGAAGGAGAACGGGCAGAGCTTAATACGTTTAACGGTGCGATTCATATGGTCGGAACCTATCGGTTTGCCGATTTGCAGACGTTTAATGGCAACCTGCTATACGATGCGAAAAGAGATCAGGCCGAGGCAGTCCGCGCTGAATCCATGACGGGAAATATTGAACTTTATGTACCACAGGATCTTGCTGTAAAAGGAGAGATTCGCACAACCGCAGGCCGGCTGACGCTGCCGGAAACAGGAATGGGCCATGTTTCAGAAAAAGATGAGCGCATCCAAAAATCATTGAAGTTTGAAAGTGAAAACGTGATGGGTGACCGTCAGCTCATGATTGATGCGGAAACGAAAACAGGCTCGATTACACTGCGGATGTCTTCATTGCGCCAGACACCGCCGCCAGGCTCGGACGAGGATTCGTTTGGGGATGGCATTTAATTACTAAAGAAGCAAGGGAGTTTTCAGAATGGGCTGGATAGCAGGCGTGCTTATTAATGCCATTTTGCTTGTTGCATTGGCAGGCTATTTTCCAGGGCTGCATGTGGATAGTTTCCTCTATGCAGTTATTGCCAGCCTGGTATTATCCGTTTTAAATCTTATTGTCCGGCCAGTGCTTGTGATCCTAACACTGCCGATCACGATGATTTCACTTGGGTTGTTTTTATTTGTCATTAACGCTATTACGCTTCTGATGACAGACAGCATTATGGGCTACGCATTTGAAATTGAAAGTTTCGGGCTCGCGCTTGTGATCGCCATCATTATGGCTTTGGTCAATATGATTTTGCAATCGACTATTTTAAGAAGAAAATAAAAAAAGCAGGAAGCAGCCGCTTCCTGCTTTTTTTGGCTACATACAGGTCAGCCGAATCGCTGACGCAATCGCTCTTGCGCACGTTTTTCGATAATCCGTCCTTTGCAGCAGGGACGCTTCCGTTTTATTGGTCATAAATCCGGCTTCGATTAAAATAGCGGGCATTATGGTTTTTCGCAGTACATAAAAATCAGCCGTCTTTACTCCGCGGTCACGCCGCCCTGTTGCCAAAACAAGCTCCCGCTGTACGGCTTGTGCTACAGCCATGGACTGAGGCGGCCGGGACGTATGAACGTAGGTTTCAATGCCATTTGGTTCTGTCCAGCCCGTGCCAAAAGCGTTTGCGTGAATCGATACGTATAAATCAGCACCAGCCCGGTTTGCCCGCTGCACCCGTTCTCTGAGGGAAAGATCGATCTGATCATCATGAGCCAACAACGTGTCCGCTGGCAGCTCATCACGGAGAAACAAGGCGGTTGCCCTATTAAACTCGAATTCTTTCATTCCGTCAGGCGATCGTTTGCCTCGGGTTGTCGGGCCATGCCCTGCATCAATGGCGATTTTCATATGAATCACTCCTTTCGTTCTTTATGTACAGGAGAACAGGGAAAATCGATACCGAAACGTCTGTTTTAATCAGAAACATGGTACAATGAAGGCAATTCGTTTTGGTGAAGAGGAGGGAATACGATGCCAAAAGTGCGTGCAGTTGATCTTTTGGAGAAATTCGATTTAGAGCTTGTTAGTGGTGAAGAAGGACTTCATCGCCCTATTAAATTAAGTGACTTATCACGTCCGGGTCTTGAGATAGCAGGATTTTTTGATTATTATCCGGCAGAACGTGTACAACTGATTGGTATGACCGAGCTGTCTTTTTTTCAGCGGCTTAACCCTGAAGAAAAAAAAGACCGGATGGATAAGCTGTGTGACTATGAAACACCTGCTATTATCGTTTCGCGCAATTTAAGTGTACCTGTTGAACTCATTGAAGCATCAGAGGCTTATTCAGTACCGGTTATGCGTTCAAAAATGACCACGACTAAATTTGCAAGCCAGCTGACTAATTACCTGGAATCCATGCTTGCACCAACAACGGCTATTCACGGCGTTCTTGTTGATATTTATGGAATCGGCGTATTGATTACCGGACAAAGCGGCGTCGGGAAAAGTGAGACAGCGCTTGAGCTTGTAAAGCGCGGCCATCGACTTGTGGCAGATGACTGTGTAGAGATCCGCCAGGAAGACATCGGGCGTCTGGTGGGCAATTCACCAGAATTGATTGAGCATTTGCTGGAAATTCGCGGGCTGGGCATTATTAACGTCATGACACTTTTCGGGGCAGGAGCCGTTCGTTCACATAAAATTATTACATTGAACGTAAACCTTGAGCTGTGGGACCCGGACAAACAATATGATCGTCTTGGCATTGAAGAAGATAAACTTCCTATTTTGGATTCGGAGATTACAAAGATTACCCTGCCGGTCCGCCCTGGACGAAACCTGGCTGTTATCATTGAAGTGGCAGCCATGAACTTCCGCTTAAAACGGATGGGTGTGAACGCAGCCCAGGAATTCACAGATAAACTGGCCGGTGCCATTAATGATGCCGGAATCGATGATAAGCAGTAAGGAGTGAAAACATTTTGGAGTATCCGTTAAATCCAATTGCCTTGGAACTGGGCAATTTTCAAGTACACTGGTATGGCATTATTATCGGAATCGGTATCGCCCTCGGTTTTTATTTAGCTTCAAAAGAAGCAAACAGGCTTGGTCTGCCCGAGGATACGTTTTCTGATTTGCTGATTTGGGCCATTCCAATCGCGCTTATTTCAGCACGCGCTTACTATGTTCTGTTTGAATGGTCTTACTATTCACAGCATCCCGAAGCCATTATTCAAATTTGGAACGGCGGTATCGCCATTCACGGGGCGTTGATTGGATCGGTTATTACCGCGATTGTATTTACAAGAAAGCGCCGCCTTTCTTTTTGGAAACTGGCGGATATTGCGGCGCCTTCTATTATTTTGGGGCAGGCAATCGGCCGCTGGGGAAACTTTATGAACCAGGAAGCACACGGCGGAGAAGTCACACGTTCATTTTTAGAGAATCTTCATTTGCCAGACTTTATTGTCAATCAAATGTATATTGACGGTGCTTATTACCATCCTACTTTCTTATACGAATCCGTTTGGAATATCCTCGGATTTGTGCTTTTGCTTGTCTTGCGCAAAGTAAACCCGAAACGCGGCGAGCTGTTCCTATCTTATGTAATTTGGTATTCGGTCGGCCGCTTCTTTATTGAAGGAATGCGTACAGACAGTTTAATGCTGCCGGGTGATTTTTTACGGATTGCCCAAGTGCTATCCTTGTCCTTGATCGTGATCGCAGCGGCTCTTCTAGTGTATCGCCGCATAAGATATACGCTGCCGCGTTATGCAGATCAAACGAATGAAGGGAAGATGGCATCGTGAGACAAACAGTTGTCAAAGGGCTGCAGACAGGCTGTATGACAACGTGGAAGCTAGGAAAAGTGATTTTTCCGATTACGCTCATTGTTACCATTTTGCAATTTACGCCTGTGCTGCCATGGATCATCCATTTAATCAGCCCTCTGATGGGGATTTTTGGTTTATCTGGAGATGCAGCGATTCCACTCGTGATTGGGAATGCGCTCAATTTGTATGCGGGGATTGGCGCGATTTTATCGCTGGAATTGACAGTGAAAGAAGTGTTTATTCTTGCGATGATGCTGTCATTCTCCCATAATTTATTTATCGAATCGACCGTTGCTGTTAAAGTTGGCGTGAAAATGTGGATCATCCTAGCGGTTCGTATCGGGCTTGCGATAACAGCCGGTATCGTTATTAACCTCGTCTGGCAGGGCGGCGGAGAGATTGCTCAATACGGCATGGCTCCTGAGGCGGCTGTTCAGCCGGACACATGGGGAGCTATTGTGCTGCTGGGCCTGCAAAAAGCCGTTTTTGGCGTTTTGCAGCTGGCTGTGATTGTCATTCCGCTTATGGTCATCATTCAAATTGCCAAAGATTTAAAATGGCTTGACGCATTTTCTAAAGCTGTCGCTCCTGTCACACGGTTTCTTGGCATGCGGGAAAACACATCAATGACGCTGGCATCCGGCCTGCTTATCGGTCTGGCAATGGGGTCAGCAGTCATGATACAGGCGGTCGAAGAAGATGGGGTCAGTAAGCGTGATGTAACGCTGGCTTTTATTTTTCTCGTCGCCTGCCACGCGGTGATTGAAGATACACTTATATTTATTCCACTCGGTATTCCAGTTTGGCCGCTTTTCCTTATTCGTGTAACCACAGCTGTTGTGTTAACGATTGCTGTCGCACGTCTTTGGAAGCAGCCGGGACGGGCAACAAGAAAGGAAGCTGTTCATATATGAAAAATATTACAACACTGCTGTTTGATTTAGATGGAACGTTAATCAACACAAATGAACTGATTGTGCAATCATTTCTTCATACGTTAAATCATTATTTTCCAAACCAATACGAGCGCGAAGATGTATACCCGTTCATGGGACCGCCGCTTATTGATACGTTTGAAGCGCTGGATAAGGAACGGACGATGGAAATGGTCGATCACTACCGTGCATTTAACCATGAAAAACATGATGCACTCGTAACAGAGTTTGAAGGTGTGTACGAAACGATCCGCACACTGCATGAAAACGGGTATAAAATGGCGATTGTTTCAACGAAGATTCACGAAACGGTCCTTAAAGGCTTGAAGCTGACAAATCTTGATCCGTTTTTTGATGTGGTCATCGGGCTTGATGATGTTGAACATGCGAAGCCGCATCCAGAGCCTGTCCAAAAAGCATTGGCTGCTCTTGGTTCGAAGCCGGAGGAAGCCATTATGGTCGGCGATAACTATCACGATATTGAAGGCGGGAAAAACGCGGGCGTTCAAACGGCAGGTGTAGCCTGGTCACTGAAAGGGCGCGATTTCCTTAACACGTATGACCCGGATTACATGCTGGAATCGATGGCAGATTTGCTTGATATTCTGCAGGTCGGAGCCAGCCAGAAATGAGACGGACGAAACGGTACACGTTAAAAGGCGGTGCAAACCCGCTTTTTCACATTTATCAAACCGTTTCGTTCTGGAAAACATTTAAAAACACAGCCGTTATTGAAGTGAGCCGTTTTGTTCCGTTCGTTCGCGTGAAAAATGCACTGTACCGGCATCTGCTCGGTATGAAAATCGGAGCAGGAACCGCTTTTGCTTATAAGGTAGTACCGGATATTATGTTTCCGGAGCAGATTACGGTAGGACGTAACACGATTATCGGCTATAACACCACCATTTTGGCACATGAATATTTAACCGATGAATACCGTATTGGCCCCGTTGTGATCGGTGATAACGTCATGATTGGAGCCAACTGCACCATTTTGCCCGGTATTGAAATTGGTGATGGCGCGATTGTGTCCGCCATGACACTGGTGAATAAGGATGTACCGCCGGGCGCATTCGCGGGCGGGAACCCAATGATTATTAAACCTGCTTCAGCAAAGGGCTGAAGCAGGTTTTTTATTATGAATGTAAAAAAGCATTGCGCTGCCCGCACAATGCTTAAAAAAATCAATACATGAAGATCGCCCTTTTTAAAGATGCTGGAAGAGACTTTTCCGCAAGCGCTTCTTTCAAGCGGCTGAGAGAATCAGATCGATCTATTTTTTCCTCGATTTCTTCCTTTTCCAGAGAAGACGAATCGGCAGCCGGACCGGGCTCTTCAGCCGGGGGTATGAATGAAACAGAGCTTCCGTTGTTGGAAACAACAGAAGAAGATGAATTATGGATGATCACTGCGTCATGAGTGCCGGACACATGATTGTTTTTGATAACAAGGCCGTTACCGTCATTTGTTTCAATAGCGGTATGTCCGTTATCGGTTATATTATTATGGATTATTTCGTTCCCGTTTACGTGATCCAGCGCATAAACACCCCGCTCGGCGTTTTGGGAGATATCGTTAGCGCTGATCACATTATTTTCCCCACCGCGAATGAATACTCCGCTGCTCAAATACGGTTTTGAGAGATGTCCGCCGTTACGGCTGATTTTGTTTCCATACAATGTATGACCGTGGGCACTGTTTAAAAAAACGCCTCCTTCTTTATTGGATCGGATGATGTTGTATTCTGCCCGGCTGTGATGGGAGAAAGCGAATATCAATCCGTATCCTCCATTGTTTTGGATCCGGTTGTGCTGAATCACCACGTTCTCAAGCGGAAGCGTGTAAGGTTTATCGCGTTCAAGAGCAATTCCGGCCGAAGAAGGAGTACCCTCTGTATGTTTAAACGTGCTGTTTGTTATTGTAATATTGGTGCCTGCGATAATGGATAAGCCCTGCCGGCGGTTATAGTCCGCCGTTACTCGATCAAGCTTTACTTTGTCTGGTACTTTCTTGACCGCATCCAAGTTATTTTCAATTGTAAAGCCATCACCCGAAAAGTTTTTAGCCGTTACGCCGTTCACATAAACAGAAGACGCGTTTCCTGTAATATGAATACCGTGTCCCCATTCGTCATCATCCCCTGTGTGAGCGGTTCGGTCGCCAACAAGTGTACCTCCCGTTATTTTTACGTTTTGAACATCAGAAACGCTGATTAAGCGATAGGACGGTAGATGGGCACCCCTCAGCTTCAGTATTGTACCGGCATTCATTCGCAGCTGCACATTGCTTTTCATGACAATGCCATTACCAGAAGAGTGAACGGCAATATCAAACGTGCCGGCTGGAATATCAACAGTTCCGCCAGTTTCAGAAACAATATCGATAGCTTTTTGGATAGCCGCGGTATCGAGCCGGTTATCATCGGCTTGCGCACCATATTGAATGACATTGACGGTGGTTGCTTCCGCCTGATCGGCTATGAAAGGTAAAGTGAGGATGGACAGAACTAAAAACCCGGCCATTCCCGCTTTTTTTATGTACTTCATTTTTTATATACCTCCGAAATGACAAAGGGCTGCTTTTTTATCAAAAGCCGCTTCCTTTCTAGAAAAGTTCCTTCTCTTTATGCATGATTACAAGCAGTTTCACATAGTTTCACACAGAATAAAGCAAAAAGCCGGCCGGGAGAATATGGCTGCAGCCGTATTCCTTCGGTCGGTCTGAATGACGCTTTTATCCAATTATTTCACTGCTGCAAAATCAATCTATATCGTCCAAACAAAAACAATTTGGCTGTTCATTCTGTAACAATTAAAAGGAAAACTGGTCCAGCAGACTTGCTTCATCAATATGATAGCACGAATTTGGACACCAAAAAGCCCTGTTTTCAAAAAGCAGAGGTTAGTCCTATAAAATAGCCAGCTGTTTCTAATTGACCGATGCGGGCAGGACAGAGCCGCTTTTGGCAGTAACGCGGGGGCAGAAAAACCGTTTCTTGAAACGATTTTGGCAGCAAATCGTATAAAAAGAAAAGGAGAGTGGCAGGAATGGACATAAAGCTATTGGAAGAAAACACAGCGATTTTGCGAAAAAAAGAAGGTAAATGGATTGATAAACGGCTTGTTCTCCTAACCGCTGCCCAATTTGCCGCCAGACAGCAGCCAATTAACATGGAAGCGTTCAAGTCACTTTCAGCCAATATAAAAAAATCAGGATCGATGTTTTCTCCCCTTCGAACAATCCATTTTCCAATGGCTGGGCTCTTGATGCTTCAAGACGGCAGTGAAGAGGAGCGGATTGCCGAGCTGCACAGGAAGTATCACATTCTTCGTACAGCTGGTTTCCGTTCTTCTCCGTACACGTATATTGCCGCTTTTTTAGTAGGGCCGTCTGTTCAGCCTGAGCGGATAAAAGAAATGTACCATACAATGAAAAAACATCACGTTATACTTACATCAAACGAAGATTATCCAGCAGCTGCGATGATGGCCAGCCGGCCGGAAAGCATTCAAGAACTCGCAGGTGCCTCTGAACGGTATTATCATTTCTTTCATAAACAGGGCTTTTGGAGAGGGAATGATCTTCAATTCCTGGCCAATATGCTTGTGGCGAATGGATTGTTTCAAGAAAGTACCGCTGATGCCGTTTTACAGATGAAACGAAAGCTTGAGCAAAGCGGTATAAAAGTAAAAAGCATGCATTATCCGGCACTTGGCATAATGGCGCTGTCCGGAAGGGCAGAAACATGTGTGCCGACTGTACATGAATTGAAAAATTCCCCTGTCTTAAGATGGAATAAAGACATGGCTGTCATACTGGCCGCCTTGTTTGTTTCCCAAGAGATGATCCAATCGTCTGCCGGATTAACGGCGTCCGTTCAAGCAATGATTCAATCTCAGCAGGCGGTCATCGCCGCTTCCACGGCTGGTGCAGTAGCAGCTTCTTCTATATCAGGTGAATAAACCGGGCAGCCCCCGGTTTATTTGTGTTCAAAAAGGGCAGGTTTAAAATGATGTGGTTCCCTCTCTTCCTGGCTTCCGGTGTAATCTGTCATCCCGCTCCGGGGATCGGCACAATCATTGATAAACCGGCTCAGCTATGTGGCAAAAAGCGACATAAACCCGGGCTGTCTTATCCTTTCCGTCATCCAACGTCTGCTCTTCGCTTTTTGGGCTTGACGTAAATTGTCAGAACCGTTAAACTACTACTAACATATCTTTAGTACATTAGCGAACTAAAGTAAAAATATCTATGATCGGGTGATAAAGATGTCGAAGCTGTTAATGTTTGAAAAGCCAGTTGGAATGCGGGATACGCTGCCGCACATTTATGAAACGAAACGAAAAGTAAAAGAAGCGGCTGAGGGTGCTATGAGAAGCTGGGGCTACCGTTTTATTGAGACGCCGGCGCTTGAATATTATGAGACAGTCGGAGACGCATCAGCCATTCTGGACCGCCAGCTGTTTAAGCTGCTTGACCAGCAGGGCAATACACTTGTGCTTCGTCCCGACATGACGGCACCCATTGCGCGTGTGGCAGCATCGAAATTATTAAAAGAGCGTGTGCCGCTGCGCCTTGCTTATTCCGCAAGCGTATACCGCGCCCAGCAGCGTGAAGGTGGGCGGGCTGCAGAATTTGAGCAAATTGGAGTAGAAATGATCGGCGACGAAACGATGAGTGCCGATGCGGAAGTCATTGCTCTGCTTGTATCTGTTATAAAGGAGACAGGTCTTGAGAAGTTTCAATTGTCTCTTGGGCACATTCGGTTTACGGACGAGCTATTTCGCCAAATTCTTGGCACAGAAGAACGGGCTGAACAGCTGCGACGCTTCCTATATGAGAAAAACTATGTTGGCTACCGCGAGCATGTCAAAAACCTCCCGCTTTCATCTATTGATAAGCAGCGTTTGCTGCAATTCTTGAACTTGTCAGGCGGTATGGACTGTCTTGACGAAGCGGCAAAGCTGATCGAGGGAAGTGCAGGTGCCGAAGCGCTTGATGAACTCAGAATGGTGTTTGGCCGCCTGCAGGAATACGGCGTAGATGAACATGTAACGTTTGATTTGCCGCTCGTCAGCCACATGAGCTATTACACAGGTCTTGTGTTTGAAGTGTATGCGGACGCAGTGGGAGCACCCATCGGAAATGGCGGGCGATATGACGATTTGCTTGGAAAATTTGGTCATCCAGCCGGTGCGACAGGTTTTGGCCTGCGCGTTGACTTTTTGCTTGAAGCCATTGGCCAGCTTGAAGACGAAGCAGGTGTTCACTGTGTGCTGTTCAGTAACGACCGACGTGTAGAAGCGATAGAGGAAGCACAAAAACGCCGCGCGGCAGGAGAATGCGTGCTGCTTCAGGACGTGGCCGGGGTAAAAGATGTAGATTCATTCACTGATTCGTGCAAAGGTGTAACGTTTTTTGTCGGAAAATCATCAGGGGGGAACGTGTAATGTCCATGCTAACAATTGCGATGCCAAAAGGGCGGATCTTCGAAGAAGCGGTGGCGCTGATGCAGGAAGCGGGCTATAAGCTTCCGCCGGACTTGGATGAATCGCGCAAGCTCATCATTGAAGTGCCGGAAGAAAATATGCGCTTTTTCCTGGCAAAGCCGATGGATGTAGCGACCTACGTTGAACACGGGGTAGCAGACGTCGGCATTGCCGGAAAAGACGTGCTGCTTGAGGAAGAGCGGGATGTATACGAATTGCTTGATTTAAAAATCAGTCCATGCTACTTGGCGGTGGCGGGACTTCCAGATACGACACTCAATGAAGTAGCGCCAAAAATTGCGACAAAATATCCAACCGTGGCTTCTGCTTATTTCCGTGAAAAAGGCGAGCAGGTAGAAATTATTAAGCTGAACGGTTCGATCGAACTGGCGCCTTTAATCGGGTTGTCTGACCGAATTGTTGATATTGTATCAACTGGGCGGACGCTGCGGGAAAACGGGCTTGTTGAATACGAAACGATTGTTGGCATTACATCCCGTTTAATTGTAAATCCAGTCAGCTACCGAATGAAAAACGAAGAGATTTCGAACCTTGTTAACCGCTTAACGGATACAATTGAAGAAAAGGCGGTGCGATAACATGATTCAGATCAAACAGGTAACACCGGGGCTTTCAATCAAACGGTCGGTGGATGCGGGAACAGAAGAACAGCAGCGCATCGTACGTGATATTATTCAAGACGTTCGCGAAAACGGCGACCGCGCACTGTTTGCCTATACAGAAAAGTTCGACGGAGCGAAGCTGTACAGCTTAAAGGTCACGCAGGATGAGATTAATGACGCCTATGCCGAGCTGAATGATGAGATCATTAAAATCATCCGTGAAGCAGCAGAGAATATCGCGGCTTTTCATGCAAAGCAAAAAAGAGAAACGTGGCTATATACAAATGAAGACGGCTCGATTTTAGGACAGAAAATGACGCCGCTTGACTCAGCGGGCGTATACGTACCAGGCGGCACAGCTGCTTATCCGTCGTCTGTTCTGATGAATGTGATGCCGGCTAAAACAGCCGGCGTGGAGCGGATTGTAATGGTATCGCCGCCGTCGGCAGACGGCCGTCTGCCGGCAGGTGTTCTAGTAGCAGCAGATATTGCCGGTGTAAAGGATATCTTTAAAGTCGGCGGCGCCCAAGCAGTAGCCGCTCTGGCGTACGGAACGGAATCGATCCAGGCCGTTGATAAAATTACCGGACCGGGCAACATTTTTGTCGCGCTTGCGAAGCGGGAAGTGTTCGGTGATGTTGACATCGATATGATTGCCGGGCCAAGTGAAATTGCCGTACTCGCGGATGACACAGCTTCCGCTAAAGAAGTGGCGGCTGATATGCTGTCACAGGCCGAGCATGATACGCGTGCCTCGGCTGTTTTAGTCACGACATCAGAGGCGCTTGCCAAAGAAGTGGCAGACCAAATCGAGCAGCAGCTTGCGGTATTGCCGCGGCAGGACATTGCACGGCCTTCTATTGAAGAGCACGGAGAGATCTATCTTGCTTCAACATTGGAAGAAGCGGTTGAAACGATTAATGCGATCGCGCCGGAGCACTTGGAAATCATGACAGAAAATGCGCTGGAGCTGACGAAAGATATTAAGCATGCTGGAGCCATCTTTGTAGGCCGGTACTCATCTGAGCCGGTTGGCGACTACTTTGCCGGTCCAAATCATGTCCTTCCGACAAATGGCACAGCTCGCTTTTCAAGTCCACTTAATGTAGACGACTTTATGAAAAAATCAAGCATTATCATGTACAGCAAGAAAGCATTCGACAAACACGGAGCCAAAATTGCCGCGTTTGCGCGACTGGAAGGATTAGAAGCACACGCCCGCGCTATTGAAGCGCGCAACCAATAAAGGAGAGAGAGCAAATGGGGAATCGAAGTGCAGAGCTGCAGCGTTACACAGGCGAAACGAAAATTGACCTGGCATTCCAAATAGACGGAGAAGGAAAATCAAATATTCAAACAGGCGTGCCATTTATGGATCATATGCTGGATCTGTTTACACGCCATGGCCATTTTGATTTAACGGTTAAAGCAGATGGCGATGTGGAAGTAGATGACCACCATACAACGGAAGATATCGGTATCGTGCTTGGCATGGCGCTGAAGGAAGCGCTGGGCGATAAAAAAGGCATTAAGCGGTATGGAAACTTTTTCGTGCCGATGGATGATACCCTCGCACAAGTCGTGGTAGATTTAAGCAACCGTCCTCATTTTGAAATCCGGGGCGCTGACTTTCCATCGCAAAAAGTCGGCACCTTTGATACAGAGCTTGTACACGAATTTTTATGGAAATTCGCGCTTGAGGCTCGTATGAACCTGCATGTAATTATTCATTACGGAACAAATACACACCATATGATTGAAGCGGTATTTAAAGCGATGGCCCGTGCGATCGATGAAGCAGTCACGATTGACCCGCGCGTAAAAGGTGTGCCGTCAACGAAGGGAATGTTATAAATGATCGGAATTATCGATTATGGCATGGGCAATTTGTTCAGCGTATCGAAAGCACTTGAGCGAATTGGCATCCCATATGTGATTAGTGAATCACCAGAAGAGCTAAACAACACAAAAGGCGTTATTTTGCCGGGCGTTGGTGCGTACAAAGATGCGATGGCCCGTCTTCGTGAAACGAATCTTGATCAGTTTATTCATCAGTATGTGGACAGCGGCCGTCCGCTTCTTGGCATTTGTCTCGGAATGCAGCTTTTATTTGAAGAAAGCGAAGAAAACGGGCAGTTTGAAGGACTCGGCCTGCTCAAGGGACGGATTGTCCATATTCCAGACCGCGCTGCGAACGGCGAGCGCTTGAAAGTGCCGCATATGGGTTGGAACAAGCTTCATTTTCACCAGGATGCACCGGTGCTTGAAGGCATTGAAGATGGTTATGTGTACTTCGTGCACTCGTACTATGCAGACGGAGTAGACGAAAACGCACTTCTGGCAAGCGCGGATTATGGTGTACGGGTACCGGCTGTTGTCGGGCAGAAGAACGTGTCAGGTATGCAGTTTCACCCGGAAAAAAGCAGTAAAACGGGAATGCAGCTGCTGACGAACTTTGCAAAAGCGATGGAACGATCGGAGGACATGCTATGAGTTTTACTATTTATCCGGCTATTGATATGCGCGGCGGCAAATGCGTCCGCCTTGTGCAGGGGGACTATAACCAGGAGACGGTTTACGGGGACTCGCCATTTGATATGGCGAAGTCCTTTGTAGAGCAGGGAGCCGAATGGATTCACATGGTTGATCTTGATGGAGCAAAAGACGGCCAGCGTGTAAATGATACATTTGTAATCGAAGCAGCCCAAAAGCTGAATGCGAAGGTGCAAATCGGGGGCGGCATCCGGACGGAAGAAGACGTAAAGCATTATCTGGATAATGGTGTAGATCGGGTGATCATCGGCAGCCTGGCTGTGAAGGAGCCGGAGCTTGTCAAACAGTGGCTTCGTACATACGGGGGGAAAATTGCGATCGGCCTTGATGCAAAAAATGGCTATGTGGCTACGCACGGCTGGCTTGAAACGTCATCTGTAAAAGCGGTGGACCTTGCTAAAGAATTTGCTGAAGCAGGCGCCGAAACATTTATTTTTACGGATATCGCTAACGACGGCATGCTGTCTGGACCAAACGTGGAAGCAACAGCGGAGCTTGCACGGGAAACAGGAAAAAGCGTCATTGCTTCCGGCGGCGTTTCGTCACTGGACGATTTGCGTGCACTCGCAAAATGGAAAGAAGACGGACTCTCTGGCGCAATCTGCGGAAAATCGATTTATACAGGCCGTTTCACCGTAAAAGAAGCGCTGGAGGTGGCGGCCGAATGATGACAAAACGTATCATCCCCTGTCTGGATGTAAAAGAAGGGCGCGTCGTAAAGGGGATTCAATTTGTAGAGCTGCGTGACGCAGGAGACCCGGTGGAATTGGCGCGTGTTTATGATGAGCAGGGAGCGGACGAGCTTGTGTTTTTAGATATATCCGCATCGGTAGAAGGGCGTAAAACGATGGTGGATGTGGTGCAGGCTGTTGCATCAGAGCTTGCGATTCCCTTTACGGTCGGCGGCGGCATTAACGCGCTTGAAGATATGAAACGCATTTTACGTGCAGGCGCAGATAAAGTATCATTGAATACAGCGGCTGTAAACAATCCGGATTTGATCAATGAAGGAGCCGCGTTTTTCGGCTCCCAATGTATCGTGATTGCCATTGATGCAAAATATGATGAATCAATTGGAACGTGGCGCGTGTATACACATGGCGGACGTACGCCAACTGAGCGGACCGTCATTGACTGGGCAAAAGAAGCGGTCGAGCGCGGTGCCGGGGAAATTTTGCTGACAAGCATGGACGAAGACGGGAGCAAGCAAGGCTTTGATATTGCCCTGACAAAAGCAGTTGGTGATGCAGTCTCGGTTCCGGTGATTGCGTCAGGCGGTGCTGGGGGCGCAGAGCACTTTTTGGATGTGTTTACAGAAGCGAAGGCTGATGCAGCGCTTGCCGCTTCTATTTTTCACTATAAAGAAACCGGCGTTGGAGAGGTCAAACAATTTTTGCGAAATGCAGAGGTGAACGTCAGATGATTGACGAAGTGAAGTTTGATGAAAAAGGACTCGTGCCTGCCATTGTACAGGATGCGACGACGTATGAAGTATTAACACTTGCTTATATGAATGAGGAATCTCTAAAAAAAACGATGGAAACAGGCGAAACATGGTTTTACAGCCGTTCCCGCCAGGAGCTTTGGCATAAAGGAGCTACAAGCGGCCATACACAAAAAGTCGTTTCCATGCAGTTTGACTGCGATAAAGATGCGATCGTTGTAAAAGTGGAGCCGGCTGGTCCTGCCTGCCACCACGGCACAACAAGCTGCTTCGATGAACCCTTTTACGGAGAAGACAATGTGTCACTTCCATATTCAATTCTGCAGCAGCTGGAGCAGGTTATTGCAGACCGTGAGCAAAACCGTCCGGAAGGTGCTTATACAACGTATTTGTTTGAAAAAGGCGTCGATAAGATTTTGAAAAAAGTCGGCGAAGAAGCGGCAGAAGTTATTATTGCCGCGAAAAATCGCGACAAGGAAGAGCTTCAGTGGGAAGCGGCCGATCTGTTGTACCATCTGCTTGTTCTGCTGCGTGAGCAGGATTTAGCTTTGGACGATGTGTTATCCGTTCTAGCGCGCCGCCACGAAGGGAAAGACAAAGAATAAAAAAAAGCCGGCCTTTTTTAGGCCGGCTTTTCATCTGTTTTTCTGCTGGTACGTATGCTATACTACATAAGTTAATCATACAGAACGTACGGAGGATTTTCATGGGAAATGACTCAATGCGCCGGAAACAGAAAGAGAATGTTGTCTCATTTTTTCCGACAGGAGAGTTTTATTATATAAAAGGCATGAAGGCGCTTGAAAAAAGAGAGCTGCCGAAAGCAAAAAAATACCTTTCGCGTGCCATGGATCTTGAGCCGCTGGAACCTATTATTGCTTGTCAGCTCGCCATTGTGGAAACGGAGCTTGGGCATTATGAGCAATCAAACGGCCTGCTTCATTTTGTACTGGATGACTTGGATCCGCACATGACGGAGTGTCATTATTTCCTTGCGAACAATTATGCACATCTCGGTTCGTTTAAAGAAGCCTTTCGCCATGCACAAATGTATTTGGATTTAGCTGAGCACGGGGAGTACCGGGAAGATGCGGAAGACCTGCTCGATTTGATTACGCTCGATCATGAAGAAGAGTTCGAGGATTTATCCGAACAGGATGAGATGATTGAAATGCAGGAAAAATCACGATTCCTGCTTGAAAGCGGACATTTTGCCAAAGCGGCGGAACACTTAGAAGAAACAGTTAAGAAGTACCCGGATTTCTGGGCAGCATACAATAATCTTGCACTGGCCTATTTTTATCTTGGACAATCAGAAAAAGCATACGGGGTGCTTGAGGATGTACTTGAGCGCAACCCGGGCAACTTACATGCCATCTGTAATAAAATCGTGTTTTACTTTTATGAAAAAAAGCAGGAACAACTGAACGATTTAGCAGACCAGCTGGCGAAAATTCAGCCGCTTATCCCAGATCAGCAATTTAAAATCGGTGCTACCTTTGCCCTGATTGGACGATATAAAGAGGCTTACCGCTGGCTGAAAAAACTCCAGAAAAGCGGGTTTGAGGGAGATGCCGGGTTTTACTACTGGCTTTCCTATGCGGCCCACCACACAGACCATCCGCAAACCGCACGCTCGGCCTGGAAAAAAGTATTGCAGGATAATCCGGAAAAAGAGGGACTTGAGCCGTGGGGAGCTGGAAGAGCAGAAAGTGAAATAGAACGTGATC
Organism: Domibacillus sp. 8LH; assembly: GCF_038806185.1. Taxonomy (NCBI): domain Bacteria; kingdom Bacillati; phylum Bacillota; class Bacilli; order Caryophanales; family Bacillaceae; genus Domibacillus; species Domibacillus sp. 8LH. The sequence continues at coordinate 590,554 of NZ_JAVJNG010000002.1, forward strand.
CGGAAGCGATTATCGGCTATTTAAATGGGAAACGGGATGAAGAGCGATTGTTCGGCATTTTCCTGCTTTCGTTAGCGGCCGATCATAAAGAAATCATGACGCATCCGAAGTTTTGTGACATTGAAACGCTGCAGCCATACGAAAAAATTTATCTGGCGGACATCCTTGGCATGCCGATCGATCATACGCTTTTAAGTGAAATGAATACGCGTCTTGCCCATGAAACGGCTCTTGTTTTATACCGTCATTTCCGGCCACTTGGCTCACAGGAAGCAGGATTGTTTTTAATGTGGTTCTCTATTTTCCTGGAACTGCAATATCAAAAAGCAAATATGACGAAGCCAGCCGGTCTTGCCGCTGCAGTAGAATACGTATGGCGCAAACTGCGCAATGAACCGTTTAGTCAATCGGAAGCGGGGGAAAAATATAGCGTGTCTGTTTCAACGGTACAAAAGTACGCTAAATTTATTCGTGAACACCTGCTTTGAGCAGAATAATAGACGGAATAAAGGAATTTCAGTACGATGAAAGTAACATCTTACTTATACACTTGAGGGTATTTATTTTGATCATAAAGGAGAATCAACTATGACAGCTGAAGAAAAAATTTATGATGTCATTATTATCGGTGCCGGTCCTGCAGGGATGACGGCAGCTGTGTATACATCCCGGGCTAACCTTTCTACGCTCATGATCGAGCGCGGTGTACCGGGCGGGCAAATGGCCAATACGGAAGAAGTAGAAAACTACCCAGGCTATGACCATATTCTAGGGCCTGAGCTTTCAACAAAAATGTTTGATCACGCGAAAAAATTCGGTGCTGAATACGCATACGGCGATATCAAATCCATTACAGACGGCAAGGAATATAAAACCGTTAATGCAGGTTCGAAGCAGTATAAAGCACGTGCAATCATTATTACAACAGGTGCACAATACAAAAAAATCGGCGTGCCGGGTGAAAATGAACTAGGCGGCCGCGGTGTGTCATATTGTGCAGTATGTGACGGCGCGTTCTTTAAAGAAAAAGAACTTGTTGTTGTGGGCGGCGGAGACTCTGCCGTTGAAGAAGGCGTTTATTTAACACGCTTTGCGAAAAAAGTAACGATTGTTCACCGCCGCGATGAACTGCGCGCACAAAAGATTTTGCAGGATCGCGCTTTTGCGAATGAAAAAGTAGACTTTGTCTGGAGCCACACAGTAAAAGAAATTAACGAAAAAGATGGGAAAGTTGGCAGCGTAACGCTTGTTTCAACTAAAACGGGTGAAGAGCGCCCATTCCCGGCAGATGGTGTATTTATTTACATCGGTATGGTGCCGCTGACAAAGCCATTTGAAAGCCTGGGCATCACAAATGATGAAGGCTACATTGTAACGAATGAGAAAATGGAAACGAAAATTCCTGGCATTTACGCAGCCGGTGACGTACGCGAAAAAATGCTTCGTCAAATCGTTACAGCTACGGGAGATGGAAGTATTGCTGCCCAAGCAGCCCAGCATTTCGTAGAAGAATTAAAAGAAGAACTCGGTGTAAAAGCGTAACCTTTTCTTTACGTTCTCGTCATCGTTTTGAAATATAAGGGTGGTATAGTAAAGATGTAATCAAACTGCCCCCTGCAGCTTTTTTACACGCGCCTGGTACTCAGTACCAGGCGCTTTTTTTTGAGGCCCACAAGACGTGGGTCACAAAAGCGTTGCCGCAGGACGCGGCGGTTTTAACTTTTGATCCAGTGTTGTGAAAAATTTCTAACCATGTCCAGTACCGGGCGCCGACGGCTCGAGGTCATAAGTCAGAGCGGCTATGTGGCAAAAGGCGCCACCGGCCCACTCCGCCTTATGCTTGTCGCGGCTGGGCTGGCGCCCTGCGCTTTTCTTATAAAAAACACCCGGCAGCGTTGCACTTATTCGGCTGTCACCGTATAATGAAGGAAATATCTGTTGGCAGTTTGACGGGGGTGTTATTGTGCAGCGTGTCACAAATTGTGTACTGATGAGAGATGGGCAGGTTTTATTAATGCAAAAGCCCCGCCGCAATTGGTGGGTGGCGCCAGGAGGCAAAATGGAGCCTGGTGAATCCGTACGGGATGCAGTGATTCGAGAGTATCGGGAGGAAACAGGTTTATATTTGCGCAACCCGAATGTAAAAGGAATCTTCACATTTATTATTAAAGATGGCGAAAAAGTGATGGATGAATGGATGATGTTCACTTTTTTTGCAGACCAGGCCGATGGCAGTCCGCTGACTCACACGCGGGAAGGCGATTTGCACTGGAAGCCGGTTGAAGAATTAAAAGAACTGCCGATGGCAGAAGGAGACCGCCATCTGCTTGAATATATGGTGCATGGGACCGGCCTGCTTTATGGAGCCTTTACATATACACCTGATTTTGAGTTGATCTCGTATCGACTGGACCCAAGCTGATGGAAGAGAGGGGACTAACAATGGCGAATGATGTACAGCTTGTAATTATTACAGGAATGTCTGGAGCTGGTAAAACGGTGGCCGTTCAAAGCTTTGAGGATCTTGGCTTTTATTGTATGGACAATTTGCCGCCAACACTCCTGCAGCCGTTTTTAACGCTGATGAAAGATTCGGGGCAAAAGTTAAAAAAAGTAGCCATCGTTATGGACATGCGCGGGCGTGAATTTTTTGACCACCTGCAAACCGCTCTTGATGAAGCGGCCGAAACATTAAACACGGCACCAAGGGTGTTATTTTTAGATGCAGAAGATGAAGTATTGGTGCGCCGGTATAAAGAAACACGCCGTACGCATCCTCTGTCGCGTGATGATCGCCCGCTTGACGGCATTCATCAGGAGCGTGAGCTGTTAAACGACCTGCGTGGCCGTGCAAATATGATTTTAAATACATCCCAAATGAAGCCGAAGGATTTGCGTGAAAATATTATGAGAGAGTTTTCACCAAATAAACAGGCGTCTTTTACGGTAAATGTTATGTCGTTCGGCTTTAAGCATGGCCTTCCGATTGACGCGGATCTTGTTTTTGATGTTCGTTTCTTGCCGAATCCGCACTATATTGAGCACATGCGTCCACGCACAGGACTTGAAACAGACGTGGCTGAATATGTGATGAAATGGAATGACACACAGAAGTTTTTAGAAAAAGTGACCGATTTGCTGACCTTTATGCTGCCGCATTATAAAATGGAAGGCAAATCACAGCTGGTAATTGCCATTGGCTGTACCGGCGGACAGCACCGGTCTGTCGCTTTAGCAGAGTATTTGGCTAATTACTTTGCAGACGGGTATCAAACGCGCGTGACACACCGTGACATTGACAAGAGAAAGGCCGCAAAAGCATGACGTCCCGTCAGCCGAAAGTTGTCATAATCGGCGGGGGGACAGGTCTTTCAGTCCTGCTTCGGGGGCTTAAGCGCCATCCGATTGACCTTACCGCTATTGTCACTGTAGCAGATGACGGGGGCAGTTCTGGGAGGCTCCGGTCCGAACTAAACATTCCGCCGCCTGGTGATATTCGCAATGTGCTGGCGGCGCTTTCCGATGTAGAGCCGCTCGTAGAGTCTTTGTTTCAGCATCGGTTTACAACGAACAATGAATTGTCAGGGCACGCCCTTGGCAATTTAATGATTGCCGCACTTTCTTCGATTACAGGCGATTTCGGGCATGCGATTCAGGAAATGAGCCGGGTGCTCAATGTTCGGGGAAAAGTGCTTCCGGCTGCCAATCAAAGCGTTGTGCTTCATGCGGAGATGGAAGACGGGACGGTTGTGTCCGGTGAATCTAAAATCCCCTATTCCGGCAAAAAAATCCGCCGGGTGTTTTTAACACCGGAGCACATTGAGCCGCTTCCGGAAACGATCCGTTCTATTCGGGAAGCAGATATGATTATTCTTGGTCCAGGAAGTTTATATACAAGTATTCTGCCGAATTTGCTTGTGCCTGGAATAGGGGAAGAAGTTTGTGCTTCAAAGGCAAAAAAAGTGTATATCTGCAATTTAATGACACAGGCAGGGGAAACCCTTGATTTTACAGCATCAGATCATGTCCAGGCGATCTATGATCACTTGAACTGCTCGGCGATGGACACGATTTTAGTAAATAAGGAACCCGTTCCGGCAGACATACAGGAACTGTACAAAGAAGAAATGGCGAAACCGGTCGTGTATGACGTAGAAAGGCTGCGGGGGCTCGGGCTGGATGCCATTTTTGATGACATTCTGACATTCGAGAACTCTACAATCCGCCATGATACAGCCAAAGTCGCTGAAATACTTGTGCGCCTCATCCCAAAACGGTAAGCGGGTATCAAGAGAGGAGTGGATGATGGTGTCTTTTGCATCGGAAACAAAAAAAGAGTTAACGACGATTGAAACAAGCGGATGCTGCGCGAAAGCAGAGCTATCTGCCCTGATCCGAATGAATGGCTCCCTGTCGTTTTCAAACCGGCAGCTTGTTGTAAACATTCAAACGGAAAATGCGGCCATTGCCCGGCGCATTTATGTATTAATTAAAAGAAATTACGACGCGGCGGTTGAACTGCTGGTCCGCAAAAAAATGCGGTTAAAGAAAAACAATGTCTATATTGTGCGGTTAAAGGAAAATGCACAAGTTATATTGGACGACTTGGGCATTATCGAAGACGGCTTTTCGTTTATTCATCATATTGCTTCACGGATAACGGAAAAAAATTGCTGCCAGCGTGCGTATCTGCGCGGCGCTTTTTTAGCGGGGGGCTCGGTCAACAATCCGGAAACCTCCTCTTACCATTTGGAGATTTTTTCTTTATATCAGGAGCATAATAAAGCGTTATGCACTTTAATGAATGAATTTAGCTTGAATGCGAAAACGCTCGAACGAAAAAAAGGATTTATTACGTATTTAAAAGAAGCAGAAAAAATTTCTGATTTCTTTAGTATTGTAGGAGCGCACAGCGCGCTCATGCGGTTTGAGGACGTGCGGATTGTCCGAGACATGAGAAACTCCGTCAACCGTCTTGTAAACTGTGAAACAGCGAATTTGAACAAAACGATCGGGGCGGCTTTGCGCCAGGTCGAAAATATAAAGTTTATTGATCAAACGGTCGGTCTCGGTATTTTGCCAGACCGGCTGCGTGAAATTGCAGAGCTGCGGGTTCTTCATCAAGATGTAACATTAAAAGAGCTTGGAGAAATGGTATCAGGCGCAGCAATCAGCAAATCAGGCATTAACCACCGTCTGCGCAAAATTGACGAAATAGCAGATAAGATCCGGGCCGGTGAAATGGCGGCAGCCGAGAAATAAAAAGGATGTGGCAACATGGCAGAAAAAACAGTACATGTACAATTAAAATCTGGTTTACAGGCAAGACCGGCTGCTCTTTTTGTACAGGAAGCAGCTCGCTTTCATTCAGAAATTTTTCTTGAGAAAGACGGAAGAAAATATAATGCGAAAAGCATTATGGGGATCATGAGCATTGCTTTGAACACCGGAGAAGAAGTGACAATCAGCGCAGAAGGCCGCGACAGCGAGGAAGCAGTCGAAAAAATGGTCTCACTCATCGAACGGGAAGAATGGATATAAAAAAGCGCCCTGCCAATTCGGCAGGGCGCTTTTTTTGCACAATAGACAGAAGCTGCATTACAGAAGGATGATTGATATACCAAAAGAGCGGATGACGGGTCAGGCTGCTCAAATCTTAACCCTGTCATAGATGAAAAAGAAAAATAAAAAACCAGCAGCTTAAAGAATAAGCCGCTGGTTTTTGGGACGTCCTCGGCAGGAATCGAACCTGCATTTCAAGCTTCGGAGGCTTGCGTGCTATCCGTTGCACCACGAGGACATGTGATTTACGGTACAATTTAATATTATAGAGTAAGGTTTGAATAAATGCAATAGAAATTCGAAAAAATATTTGCAGAAAGAAAAACAGTTTCGTTTAGCAGGATTTTGAAAGGGAAAAGAAGAAAACGTACATAAACAAAAGCATAATGTTTGACCTTCACTGACCTTGGATTGTATGATGGTTAAACAATAAAGCTATTATCCAAAGGAGGAACCACAGTATGAATTTAATTCCTACAGTTATTGAACAAACAAACCGCGGTGAACGCGCGTATGACATTTATTCCCGTTTGTTGAAAGACCGCATTATTATGCTTGGAAGCGGCATTGATGATAATGTGGCAAACTCAATCGTAGCTCAGCTTTTGTTCCTTGAAGCGGAAAACCCAGAAAAAGATATTTCTATCTACATCAACAGCCCGGGCGGCAGTATCACAGCTGGTATGGCGATCTACGATACGATGCAGTTTATTAAACCGAATGTACAGACGATCTGTATCGGTATGGCTGCTTCCATGGGGGCTTTCCTTCTTGCTGCAGGTACACCAGGCAAGCGTTACGCTCTTCCGAACAGTGAAGTCATGATTCACCAGCCGCTTGGCGGAGCGCAGGGCCAGGCAACAGAAATCGAAATCGCAGCGAAGCGTATTCTATTCCTTCGTGAGAAATTAAACGGCATCTTGTCAGAGAGAACTGGTCAGCCGCTTGAAGTCATTGCACGCGATACAGACCGCGATAATTTTATGACAGCGGATCGTGCGAAAGAATATGGCCTTGTAGACCATATCGTTACACGTAATGAAGTTATAAACAAAGAAGAAAAATAAGGAATTTCAAAAGACCTGCTGCAGCGGGTCTTTTTTTTCATGCCGCTAATCTGTATAATAGCGGTAAGGGGGAGATGGGATGAACATGCAAATGAAGCCGGGACTCTGGCAGCAGCAGACGATGAAGCTGGCCATGACGCAGGAATTAACGCAGGCCATTACATTGCTTCAATATTCAGCGCAGGAGCTGGCAGCGTTTTTGGAAACAAAGGCCGTCGAGAACCCGTTTATTCAATTAGAAACGCCTTCATTGAAAGCGCTTCATAAAAAAGAACGTGCCCAGTCAGGAGCAAAAGCGGCAGATGATAAAAACTGGATCGAGCACATTGCGGATTCTTCTTATACCATCACGGATTATGTGCAGGCTCAATTTCAGTTGAAAGAATTAACCGATAAACAAAAACGGATTCTTCGTTTTTTATTAGATAACATGGACGAAAACGGCTATATGACGATTGATAGCAAGGAAGCAGCCGTCTTGATGGGAGAGAATAAAGACGAAGTCCAATTGGTACTCGATATGATCAAGTGGATGGAGCCGGCAGGAATCGGAGCCGGCAGTTTGCAGGAATGTCTTCTTCTCCAGGTGGAACGGCGCCTGGATGCACCTTTTTTAGCAGAGACGATTCTTCGCAGTCATTTTATCGAGTTTGCCAATAAAACATGGAAGCCGCTCGCCAAAAAGCTTGGTGTTGAACTAAAGGACATTCAGCAGGCGGCTGATTTTATTCGAACGTTAAATCCAAAGCCGGGTGCTTCTTTCGGAAACGGATCTTCCTGCTATGTGCAGCCTGATGTAGCGGTAACCGTTAGCGGAGAGACCATAGAAGTCCATCTTTATGATGACGATTTACCGAAAGTTATTTTTGAAAAAGAATATTTTAATGAATTGGCTTCACACGCGGACAAAGAAGTGAAGCGGTTTATAAAAGAAAAAGAAAAAGACTATCAGTGGCTTATGAGAAGCCTTGAGCAAAGACAGCAGACCATACAGCGGGTAGGACTTAAAATTGTAGAAAAGCAGCGCCGTTTTTTCTTTGACGGACCGGGCTCCCTGCAGCCGCTTACGATGAAAGACATTGCTGAAGAGCTGAGCATTCATGAATCAACCGTAAGCCGGACCGTACGGGGGAAGTACATGCAGACTCCGTTTGGCACATACGAATTAAAAACCTTTTTCCCATCCGGTATGGCTGCTTCCTCAGAAGAAGGCGAAACGGCCTCTTCCAACCAGGTGAAAATACGTATTCAAGCGCTCGTCTCAGCGGAAGACAAGAAAAAGCCGCTGTCTGACCAGGCTATTTGTTCTGCGCTTTTAAAAGAAGGGATGGCTGTTTCAAGAAGAACAGTCGCCAAATACAGAGAACAATTAAATATACCATCTTCAGCAAAGCGCAAAAGATATGAATAAGAGCGATCATATGACGATTTATTTTTATACAAGACCAGGCTGCCATTTGTGTGACGACGCTAAAAAGGTTGTCGTCCCCATCGCGCAGGAATTGAATATAGAGGTGCTTGAACGAAACATTGATACAAAAGATGAATGGACAGAAAAATACGGATTAATGATTCCGGTTGTTGAAATGGGAGGAGAGCTTATGGCTTATGGCCACGTGGAACGCCTCTCTCTTTTAACACAACTGAAACAAAGAGTTAACGAATAATTTAAAAAAATAACGAGCTCTTTTCGTTGATTTTTAAATAATGCCCTGCTACAATGAATTTGTAAGCAGGGAAAAATTTTTTTCGCCGGGGTGGGACATTAAAAGTTTCAACTGGGACGAAAGAGAACCCAAAGACCGAAGAGGAGCGCGGGATATGAAACCGATCTTAAATATTCAACAGCAGCTCGTACCGGACCTGCTTGACATTATGCAAAAACGCTATCGTCTTTTGCAGGCGGTTCGAATTGCCGGGACAGCTGGCAGACGTACGCTTGCCCAGTCACTGAGCATGACGGAACGTGTTGTAAGAAGCGAAGCGGAGTTTTTAAAAGAGCGCGGACTGCTCGATTTCAGTGCATCAGGCATGAAATTAACAGAAACGGGTATGGATGTGGTGAGGGAGCTGGAAGAGCTGATGCTCGAGCTTAAAGGCATTGATTCAATGGCCGAAGAGCTGAAGGCCCGCTACAATTTATCGGAAGCTGTTATTGTGCCTGGCAATTGTGATGAATCGGCATTCGTGAAAAAAGCAATCGGTGAGGCGTGCGTAAGCCGCATAAAGAGCAGGCTCAGCGGTAAAACTATCATCGCTGTAACAGGCGGCTCGACAATGGCGGAAGCAGCAAGAACGATGAAACCGGATTTTGCAGAAGGGAAACAAGTATTATTTGTGCCGGCGCGGGGTGGTATTGGGGATGATGTCCGCAATGAAGCCAACACGATCGCTGCATTAATGGCACAGAATACAAACGGGTCACACCGTGTGTTGTACGCGCCAGAGCGAATCAGCCCTGACGTGCGTGAATCTCTTCTTCAGGAGCCGGCGATTAAAGAAGCAGTCAGCATGATCCAGTCTGCAGACATTGTTCTCCATGGCGTCGGGAATGCGATCTCGATGGCAAAGCGCCGCAAAACACCAGAAGCGGAACTTGCGATGCTGGAACAAAATGAAGCAGTAGCAGAAGCATTCGGCTACTATTTCAACAAAGAAGGCGAAGTGATTCAGAAGCTATCAACAATCGGTTTGAAACTGGATGATCTGCAGCATGCCAAAGTCGTAATTGCGGCGGCAGGCGGCGCATCAAAAGGCAAAGCGATTCGTTCATATTTAAACGGATCACCAAAGCTCGATATTTTAGTGACAGATGAAGCAGCCGCAAGAGAATTGCTTGAAGACCTATCTTAACGCGAACATCCGGCAGTTCTCATTTGAACTGGCGGTTTGATAAACAATTTCGAGGAGGAAATCACTCATGGCAGTAAAAATTGGTATTAATGGTTTTGGACGTATTGGACGTAACGTATTCCGCGCAGCACTTAAAAATCCGGAAGTTGATGTTGTAGCAATCAACGACCTTACAGATGCAAATATGCTTGCACACCTTTTAAAATACGATACAGTTCACGGCACACTTGACGCGGACGTAACAGTTGACGGCGATACAATCGTTGTAAACGGCGAGCGCGTAAAAGTAACAGCTGAACGCGATCCAGCGCAAATTCCTTGGGCAGCTAACGGTGCAGAAGTAGTTGTTGAATCAACTGGCCGTTTCACAAAACGTGCAGACGCAGCGAAACACCTTGAAGGCGGCGCGAAAAAAGTCATCATCTCTGCTCCGGCATCTGATGAAGATATCACAATTGTTATGGGTGTTAACGAAGATAAATACGATGCAGCGAACCACCAAGTTATTTCAAATGCATCTTGTACAACAAACTGCTTGGCTCCATTTGCAAAAGTGTTGAACGAAAAATTCGGCATCGTTCGCGGTATGATGACAACTGTTCACTCTTACACAAATGACCAGCAAATTCTTGACCTGCCGCACTCTGACTACCGTCGTGCACGTGCAGCAGCAGAAAACATGATCCCAACTTCTACAGGTGCAGCGAAAGCCGTTTCTCTTGTGCTTCCTGAATTGAAAGGCAAACTAAACGGTATGGCAATGCGTGTTCCAACACCAAACGTTTCTGTAGTTGACCTTGTAGCAGAATTGAAGCAAGATGTAACAGCTGAAGAAGTAAACGAAGCGCTAAAAACAGCAGCTGAAGGCGACCTTAAAGGTATTCTTGCTTACACTGAGCTTCCACTTGTATCATCTGATTACAATGGCTCACCAGCTTCTTCAACAATCGATGCTCTTTCAACGATGGTTATGGAAGGCAACATGGTAAAAGTTCTTTCTTGGTACGATAATGAGAACGGCTACTCAAACCGCGTTGTTGACCTTGCTCAATACATCGCTGCAAAAGGTCTTTAATTCAAAAAACGCTGTTTTTCAAGCTATAACTTGGAAATCAACAGTTCACCATCTATAATAAAAAGGTGAAACGGGGAGCGGGATACAATCCCCGCTCCCTTTTTTTGTGTGTAAGCCGTTATCTGTTCCGCTGCTAAAGGCAGCGTCGAACGATGTCGGCAGAATGCTGCACGCTTAGCTTTCGCTTTTCAATTACACTGGGAGGTCTTCTTGATGAACAAAAAGACAATTAAAGATTTGGACTTGAAAGGTAAACGCGTTTTTTGCCGCGTTGACTTCAACGTTCCAATGAAAGATGGCAAAATTACGGATGATACACGTATCCGTGCCGCGATTCCGACAATTGAGTATTTGTCTGAACAGGGAGCCATCGTCCTTCTGGCAAGCCACCTTGGCCGTCCAAAAGGAGAAGTAAACGAAGAGATGCGCCTGACAGAAGCTGGACGCCGCTTGGCTGAGCTTACAGGCAAACAAATCGCCAAAGTGGATGAAGCTTACGGCGACAGTGTGAAAGAAGCGATTTCTGGCATGAAAGAAGGCGACATTCTTCTTCTTGAAAACGTTCGTTTCTATCCGGGCGAAGAAAAGAATGATCCAGAGCTGGCAAAAGAATTTGCTTCGCTTGCAGACATCTATGTAAATGACGCGTTTGGTGCGGCTCACCGTGCTCATGCTTCTACAGAGGGAATTGCTCATCTTCTTCCATCTGCTTCTGGCTTGTTGATGCAAAAAGAATTGGATGTGCTTGGAAAAGCGTTGTCTGAGCCAGATCGTCCGTTTACAGCGATCGTCGGCGGAGCGAAAGTAAGAGACAAAATCGGTGTGATTGATCACCTGCTTGATAAAGTAGATAACTTGATCATTGGCGGCGGTCTTGCGTACACATTTGTAAAAGCTCTTGGCCATGAAATCGGAAAATCTCTTTTAGAAGAAGACAAAATGGATCTGGCAAAAGAATTTATGAAAAAAGCCGAAGAAAAAGGCGTGAAATTCTTGATGCCGGTTGATGTTACTGTAGCAGATGATTTTGGTGAACATGCAAACACAAAAATTGTACCAATCGATCAAATTCCAGCTGACTGGGAAGCACTTGATATCGGTCCGAAAACGATTGAATTGTATGCAGAAACCATTAAAAGCTCAAAACTTGTCATTTGGAACGGCCCAATGGGTGTATTTGAACTTGATAAGTTTGCAAAAGGAACAAGAGGTGTGGCACAAGCACTCGCTGATTCTGATGCGTATTCTGTTATTGGCGGCGGCGATTCAGCAGCAGCGGTTGAAAAATTCGACCTTGCGGACAAAATGAGCCACATTTCAACAGGCGGAGGCGCGAGCCTTGAGTTTATGGAAGGTAAAGAACTTCCAGGCGTTACAGCGCTTGACGATAAGTAATTTTGAAGCAGCAGAAGGGAGATTTATTCATGCGTAGACCGATCATTGCAGGAAACTGGAAAATGAATAAAACGCTTAGCGAAGCAATTGAGTTCGCAAACGATGTAAAAGGAAAAGTACCATCATCAGAACAAGTGGACAGCGTAATTGGTGCGCCTGCTTTGTTCCTTGGACAGCTTGTTGAAGCGGTAAAAGGAACAGATGTGAAAATCAGTGCACAAAACGCTCACTTTGAAGACAACGGAGCCTTCACAGGTGAAATCAGTCCGAAAGCACTTGCGGACCTTGGAGTTGAATATGTGATCATCGGCCATTCAGAGCGCCGTGAAATGTTCAACGAAACAGACGAGTCTGTAAATAAAAAAGCAAAAGCGATCTTTAACCATGGCATGACACCAATCATTTGCTGCGGTGAAACGCTTGAACAGCGTGAAGCAGGCGAAACAAATGCATTTGTTTCAGGTCAAGTTAAAGCAGCACTTGAAGGCTTATCAGAAGAGCAAGTAAGCAGCTCTGTTATTGCTTATGAGCCAATCTGGGCAATCGGCACAGGCAAATCGTCTTCATCAAGCGATGCAAACGAAGTGTGTGCAGAAATCCGTGAAACAGTTCGCAGCCTTTATTCAGACAAAGCAGCTGATTCTGTCCGTATCCAATACGGCGGCAGTGTAAAACCTGAAAACATTGCAGAATATATGGCACAGCCGGATATCGACGGCGCACTTGTCGGCGGCGCAAGCTTGGATGCGGCATCATACCTTGCTCTTTTGGAGGCTGTAAACAATGGCTAAAGGACCGGTTGCGCTCATTATTCTCGACGGGTTCGCCTGCCGGGCTGAAACGAGCGGTAATGCGGTCGCGCAGGCCAATAAGCCAAATTTTGACCGCTACTGGAATCAATTCCCTCATGCACAGCTTACGGCAAGCGGGGAAGCAGTAGGTCTTCCAGAGGGCCAAATGGGCAACTCGGAAGTAGGTCATATGAATATTGGTGCTGGGCGGATTGTATACCAAAGCTTAACAAGAATTAACATTGCGATTCGTGAAGGTGAATTCTTTGAAAATGAGCAGTTCGTAAAAGCAGCTGAGCATGCGAAGAAAAACGGAACAGCTCTTCATTTGTTTGGGCTTCTGTCTGATGGTGGCGTACATAGCCATATTGATCATTTAAAAGCGCTGCTTGAGTTTGCAAAACGGCAGGGTCTTGAAAAAGTGTATGTTCACGCTTTTCTGGACGGCCGCGATGTTGGACCTAAAACAGCAAAAGGCTACATTGAAGATGTACAAGCGAAAATGGATGAGCTTGGTGTTGGACAGTTTGCGACAATTTCTGGACGCTATTATGCAATGGACCGCGATAACCGCTGGGATCGTGTTCAAAAAGCATATGATGCAATTGCGCAAAACGATGCACCAAAGTTTGATGATCCGCTTGAAGCACTTGAAGCCTCTTACGCAGCGGACGTTGTCGATGAATTTTTTGTACCGGCTGTCATCACCGATAAAAACGGTAAGCCAATTGCGAAAGTTCAAGATAACGACGCCGTAATTTTCTTTAACTTCCGTCCTGACCGGGCGATTCAGTTAGCGAATGTGTTTACAAACGAAGACTTTATGGGATTCGATCGTGGCGAATTCCGTCCTAAAGACTTGTTCTTCGTCTGCATGACACCATATTCGGAAACAGTTAAAGGCGTTATCGCGTATAACAAAACAGATTTATCAAATACTGTCGGGGAAGTATTAGCCAACAACAATCTTCGCCAGCTTCGCATTGCGGAAACGGAAAAATACCCGCACGTTACGTTCTTTATGAGCGGCGGCCGTGAAGGGGAATTTCCTGGTGAAAAACGAATCTTGGTAAACTCACCGAAAGTGGCAACATACGATTTGCAGCCAGAGATGAGCGCATATGAAGTAACGGACGCGTTACTTGCCGAAATCGAAGGCGACAAACAGGATGCGATCATCCTGAACTTTGCAAATCCAGACATGGTTGGCCACTCAGGACTTTTAGAACCGACGATTAAAGCAGTTGAAGTAGTAGATGAGTGCCTGGGACGGGTTGTAGACTTGATCCTGGCAAAAGGCGGCACAGCGATTATTACCGCTGATCACGGTAACGCTGATGAAGTTGTAACCGTAGAAGGCAATCCAATGACGGCTCACACAACGAACCCGGTTCCGGTTATTGTCACAAAAGAAGGCATCACACTGCGCGATGGAGGAATCCTCGGCGATTTGGCGCCAACGATGCTTGATCTATTAAACCTTGAACAGCCAGTTGAAATGACTGGAAAAACATTAATTAACCATTAAGGGAGAGAATAAACAATGCCAGTAATTACAGACGTATATGCACGCGAAGTACTTGATTCACGTGGAAACCCAACAATCGAAGTAGAAGTATACACAGAGTCCGGTGCATTTGGCCGCGCACTTGTTCCATCTGGTGCATCAACAGGTGAATACGAAGCAGTAGAACTTCGTGATGGCGACAAAGGCCGCTACCTTGGCAAAGGTGTTGAGCAGGCTGTTAAAAACGTAAACGAAGTAATCGCTCCAGAAATCGTAGGCAGCTACGTTGTTACAGATCAAATCGGTATCGACAAAGCGATGATCGAGCTTGACGGCACAGAAAACAAAGGCAAACTAGGCGCAAATGCAATCCTTGGTGTATCTATGGCCGTTGCACATGCAGCAGCTGACTACCATGGTGTATACCTTTATGAATACCTTGGCGGCGTAAACGGCAAGCAGCTTCCTGTTCCAATGATGAACATCGTAAACGGCGGTGAGCATGCGGATAACAACGTTGATATCCAGGAATTCATGATCATGCCTGTTGGCGCGCCTACATTCAAAGAAGCGCTTCGTACGGGAGCAGAAATTTTCCATAACTTAAAAGCGGTTCTTCATGAAAAAGGCTTGAACACAGCAGTTGGTGACGAAGGTGGTTTCGCGCCAAACCTTGGTTCAAACGAAGAAGCTCTTCAAACAATTATCGAAGCAATCGAACGTGCTGGCTACAAACCAGGCGAAGAAGTTAAATTGGCAATGGACGCTGCTTCTTCTGAGTTCTACAACAAAGAAGACGGCAAATACCACCTTTCTGGCGAAGGCGTTGTGAAAACATCTGCAGAAATGGTTGACTGGTACGAAGAAATGGCAAACAAATACCCAATCGTTTCAATCGAAGATGGTTTGGATGAAAACGACTGGGAAGGCCACAAATTGCTTACTGAGCGCCTTGGCGATCGTGTACAGCTTGTTGGTGATGACTTGTTCGTTACAAACACGAAAAAGCTTTCAGAAGGTATTAAAAACGGCGTAGGTAACTCTATTCTAATCAAAGTAAACCAAATCGGTACATTAACTGAAACATTTGATGCAATCGAAATGGCAAAACGCGCTGGCTATACAGCGGTTATCTCTCACCGTTCTGGTGAAACAGAAGATGCAACAATTGCTGATATCGCAGTTGCAACAAACGCTGGTCAAATTAAAACAGGTGCACCGTCACGTACGGATCGCGTAGCAAAATACAACCAGCTTCTTCGCATTGAAGACAACCTGGGTGAACTTGCTCAATACCTTGGCAACGACACATTCTACAACTTGAAAAAATAAGAACAAACGAAAGCCCGGCGGCCGCCGGGCTTTTTTGCGCGTGTGCAGAAAGTATGATATAATTCACTCATCTATAGGTTCGTCTTTGATGGAGGTAAAAATATGTTGCATACAGTGCTTATTGTACTGCTCGTGATTGTAGCAATTGCGCTTATTGCGGTTGTTTTGCTGCAGTCTGGGAAAAGCTCAGGGCTTTCTGGCGCGATTTCCGGCGGTGCGGAGCAATTGTTTGGAAAACAGAAAGCGCGCGGGATTGACCTGGTGCTGCATCGTTTGACAGTGATTTTGTCTGTTCTGTTTTTTGTTTTAACAATTGCGCTTTCTTACTTTGGTTTATAATAAAAAAGGCGATTCGGCTGAATCGCTTTTTTTTATGCCCCAAAGCCTTCATCATCCGAAAAAAGAAAGGAATTGACTCACATGAAATTAACACTGCCAACTCCATTTACATTCGAAGCGGGAAAACGGGCTGTTTTACTTTTACACGGCTTTACTGGAAATTCATCTGACGTGCGCATGATCGGCCGTTTTCTTGAGAAAAATGGGTATACATCACATGCACCACACTATAAAGGACATGCGGTTCCGCCTGAAGAACTAGTGAAAACAGGTCCTGAAGACTGGTGGAAGGATGTGGAGGAAGGCTATCAGCATCTGCTGAATCTTGGCTATGAAGAAATTGCGGTATGCGGACTGTCGCTCGGCGGTGTTTTTGCATTGAAACTCGGTTATACTAAACCTGTAAAGGGTATTATTCCAATGTGTGCCCCAATGTCGATGAAAGATGAGCAGACGATGTACAATGGGGTTGTGGAATACGCACGCGGGTTCAAGAAATTTGAAGGGAAATCCGCTGATGTTATTGAAAAAGAAATAGAAGCCTTTAAACAAACACCGATGAATACGCTGGCGGCGCTTCGTGAGCTTGTACAAGATGTACGCAGCCATATTGACCACATTTATGCACCGGTTTTTGTTGTTCAGGCACGCAACGACAAAATGATTGATACCAACAGCGCCAATGTGATTTTTGAAGGCGTGGAAACAGACGAAAAACAATTGAAGTGGTACGAAGAGTCCGGTCATGTGATTACACTGGATAAGGAAAAAGAGCAGCTGCATGCAGATATTCTTGCCTTTCTCCAAACGCTTGACTGGACCGTGTAACTTCGCAAAAGGAGGCGGGTTCCAGATGGACCAGCACATAGAGAAAATCGTCGATCGATTATTGACGTATATGAAAGAAGAATCGTACAAGCCGCTCACAGTGCAGGAGCTTGAAGAAGTGCTTGGCATTGAAGGCTCGGAAGGGTTTCGCGACTTTGTTAAGTCGCTCGTGTACATGGAAGAGCGCGGTTTAGTCGTGCGGACGCGAGCAAACCGATACGGCCTGCCGGAGAAAATGAACCTTGTGCGCGGAAAGATTTCCGGACATGCAAAAGGGTTTGCTTTCCTGCTGCCGGATGAGCAGGGAATGGATGATGTATTCATTCCGCCGCATGAAACAAATGGAGCCTTAAACGGCGACACGGCGCTTGTCCGTGTAACGAAAGAAGACCAGAGCGGGACACGCCGGGAAGGTACTGTTGTCCGTATTTTAGAACGCGGCCAGACGGACATTGTCGGTACGTTCATCGACAAAAAAAGCTTTGGCTTTGTGGAAACAGACGATAAAAAATTCACCGCTGATATTTTTATTCCAAAAGAAAAAACAGCCGGTGCGATTGACGGCCACAAAGTCGTTGTCCATATCACACGCTGGCCGGAAGGGCGCCAGGCGGCAGAAGGCGAAGTAAAAGAAATTATCGGGCATAAGAACGATCCTGGCGTCGATATTATGTCGATTATTTATAAACACGGCCTGCCGCAGGAGTTTCCGGAAGAAGTGCTGGAGCAGGCGAATGCGGTGCCGGATGAAATTGATCCGAAAGATATCGCGAACCGCCGGGATCTTCGCGATGAAGTCATCGTGACAATTGATGGAGCGGACGCAAAAGACCTCGATGATGCGGTCACGGTAACCAAGCTTGAGAATGGCAACTATAAGCTCGGTGTTCACATTGCCGACGTCAGCCACTACGTAACCGAAAACTCCCCGATTGACCGGGAAGCCTATGAGCGTGGTACAAGTGTTTATTTAGTGGACCGGGTAATCCCGATGATTCCACACCGCTTGTCCAATGGCATCTGCTCATTGAACCCTAAAGTAGACCGTTTAACAATGTCGTGTGAAATGGAAATTAACGCATCTGGTGAAGTAGTCAGCCATGAAATCTTTGACAGCGTCATCCGAACGACAGAACGAATGACTTATTCAGATGTAAACCGGATTTTGGTTGATAAAGATGAAGCATTGCGCGCTAAGTACGAAGCACTTGTGCCGATGTTTGAGCGAATGGAAGACCTGGCGGCCATTTTACGCCAAAAGCGCACGGACCGGGGTGCCATTGACTTTGATTTCAGGGAAGCGAAAGTGCTTGTAGATGAAGATGGGCATCCGACTGATGTGGTCATTCGGGAACGTTCCGTCGGCGAAAAACTGATTGAAGAATTTATGCTGGCGGCGAATGAAACGGTAGCAGAGCATTTTCACTGGATGGATGTTCCGTTTATATACCGGATTCACGAAGATCCGAAGGAAGATAAATTGCAGCGCTTTTTTGAGTTTTTGACGAATTTTGGCTTGAATGTGAAAGGGACAGCGAATTCTGTTCATCCGCGTGCCCTGCAGGAAATTATTGAAAACGTGAAAGACACGCCGGAAGAAACAGTTATTTCTACTGTTATGCTTCGGTCCATGCAGCAGGCAAAATATAATGCGAACAGCTTAGGGCATTTTGGGCTTGCAGCAGAATTTTACACGCATTTCACCTCGCCAATCCGCCGGTATCCGGATTTGATTGTCCATCGTTTAATTCGTACGTATTTAGTCAACGGTGATCTTACGCCGCAAACACGGGAAAAGTGGGATGCGCGCCTTCCGGAAATCGCTGATCACACATCCAGCATGGAACGCCGGGCTGTTGATGCAGAACGCGATACAGACGAGCTGAAAAAAGCAGAATTTATGCTTGATAAAATTGGTGAAGAGTATGATGGGGTTATCAGCTCTGTTACCAACTTCGGTATGTTTGTGGCGCTTGAAAACACGATTGAGGGTCTGATTCACGTTTCGTATATGACAGATGATTATTATCGTTATGATGAACGCCACTTTGCTATGATCGGTGAGCGGACCGGAAACGTCTTCCGCATTGGGGACGAAATTACCGTCCGTGTGCGTGATGTAAATAAAGACGAACAGTCTGTCGATTTTGAAATCGTGGGCATGAAAAAACAGCGCCAGCGTCCAGCTGGAATAGAGGGCAAAGCGGATAAAAAGCCGCGCGGCCGCGGCAAGAAAGCACAAGCCATTAAACGGGAAGACAGACCGTCGAGAACGCCGGCGCGTCCAGATGTGAAAGAGGGCGGCGAATGGTCGAACCAGCCGCCGAAAAAAAAGAAAAAACGTAAATTTTACGAAGGAATTGCGAAGAAAAAGAAACGCAAGTAAGAAAGTAGGGATGAGCCAATGCCAAAGGGAGAAGGAAAAGTGGTCGCGCAAAATAAAAAAGCGCGCCACGATTACTTTATTGAAGAAACATATGAAGCGGGTCTTGTGCTTTTAGGAACCGAAATTAAAGCAATCCGGGCGGGACGAGTGAATTTAAAAGATTCATTCGCCCGCATTCGAAATGGCGAACTGTTCGTTCACAATATGCATATCAGCCCGTACGAGCAGGGAAATATTCATAACCATGAACCGCTCCGTACGCGAAAGCTTCTTCTGCACCGGAAGCAAATTAATACGTTGATCGGTGAAACGAAAGAAGCAGGCTACTCGATCGTTCCTTTAAAACTCTATTTAAAAGACGGATATGCAAAATTGTTAATTGGCCTTGCAAAAGGGAAAAAGAAATATGATAAACGCGAAGATTTAAAGCAGAAAGAAGCAAAACGCGATATTGAGCGCGCCTTCCGTGATCGTCAAAAGGGTTGAATAACTAGTTTGTTTGTGGTATGATAGATTCTGTCACGATGAAGCAGCTATGCTTTGATACTACTTTGTCAGGAAATGTTCTTAGCATAAGCCAGAACATCCTGTTCAAATCTAATCCGGGGACGTTACGGATTCGACAGGGGTAGTTCGAGCCTGGGCTGCGGGCCAGAGGGTCGGCTCTGTCAAAACGCACTTGCCTATAATAACTGGCAAACAACAAACTCAACTACAAGCTGCCTAATTTAGGTTAGCCTGTGCTCCTCCCGCTGTTGTCCGTGCAGTCGGGTAAGGGGCTCACTTTAAGCGGACTACGCTCAATTCCTCCGCCTGGGGATGAGAGAAGAGACTAATCAGGCTGGCCGATCCAAACGCCTGCTGTGCGGCAGTTGGGCCGGCGAGACCGAAATAGTGCAGCTACGCCCGTAGACGCTCAGGTGCCGTTATCTTTGGACGCGGGTTCGACTCCCGCCGTCTCCATACTTGTATGGAGCACCTATCTATAAAAGCCTTGCGAAGTATTCGCAAGGCTTTTTTTGTTTTGGGAAAAGCAACCCTGTCTTGTATTGGCAAAGACAAAGCGCATATAGTCGAGAGGCCGGCATACATTGGTAAAACAATGCGAGGTGATTGGTGTGAAAAAAATCATCATCATCGGTTCAGGTGGACATGCGAGCGTCATTATTGATGCTATTGAAAAAGAAAGAAAATACGCTATATATGGAATTATTGATACGATTCGTCCCGTTAATACGAGTATATACGGATATCGGATAGTAGGGACAGATTCCAATTTGCTGAAATTGGGCAAACAGGTGTGCGGAGGTATTGTGGCGATCGAGGACAATTGGACACGGAAAAAAACGGTTGAAACCATTCGCAAACTCGTCCCTGACTTTTCTTTTGTTTCCATCGTACACCCATCGGCCTGCATCAGCAGCAATGTCAAAATAGGAGATGGTACGGTTGTGATGGCAGGTGCGGTTATTAACCGAAATACAATTATAGGAGAGCATTCTATTATTAATACAAACTCCTCAGTTGATCATGACTGCATACTTAGTGACTTTGTCAGCATTGCTCCGGGTGCGGTGCTGGGCAGGAATGTTAAAGCGGGAAATAGTGCAGTTGTATCGCTTGGAGCCAAGGTCATTCACTCAGTGAGTATCGGAGAGCATACCGTTATTGGAGCTGGATCAACGGTGCTGCAAAGCATTGGTCCGTACGGGGTTGCATATGGTACTCCCGCTAAAGTAATTCGAACAAGAAAGCAAGAAGACAGTTACTTATCATAAAGATGGGAAGTTTATTTTGTTATGAAAAAAAGAAATCAATCTGATAAGAAGGAACGATTTCTTTTAAAACGGATTTGATTGCCGTATCGGTTTCTTCGTTTCCTGGTTCGTAAACAAGCTGTTCCAGCTGGTTCAGCCAGAATGGCAGGTCGATCTTTGATACGTTCGTTGTTCTGGCTATGTAGATCAATTCATGCTTGGAAGCCGTGTGGCCTTCTTCTGTTGTAAAAAGTTCTTCGTACAGTTTTTCCCCCGGGCGCATACCTGTATAGCGGATCTCGATATCTTTGCCTGGTGTCAGTCCTGATAAGGTAATTAAGTTACGGGCCAGTTCGCTGATCTTAACCGGTTTGCCCATATCCAAAATGAAAATCTCGCCGCCTTTTGCAAGCGCCCCTGCTTGAATGACAAGCTGTACGGCTTCGGGAATCGTCATAAAATAACGGGTCATATCCCGGTGCGTGACTGTAACCGGACCGCCGTTTTGAATTTGTTTTTTAAATAAAGGAACTACACTGCCTCTGCTTCCCAGTACGTTTCCGAACCGGACCGCGACAAAGTTCGTTTTACTCTGCTGATTCAATGTTTGAATAATAAGTTCGGCTACCCGTTTTGTAGCACCCATTACGCTCGTTGGGTTCACTGCTTTGTCTGTGGAAATTTGAACGTACGTTTCAACTTCATACTGACCGGCACATTCCGCCAGATTTTTCGTGCCGAAGATGTTATTTTTAACGGCTTCCGTCGGATTGTGTTCCATTAAAGGGACATGCTTGTGTGCAGCGGCATGAAAGACAACCTGCGGGCGGTAAGTGGAAAAAATATGTTTAAGCCGGTTTTTATCCTGAATGTCGCCAATTAGTGCCTGGATGGGAAGGTAAGGATAAAGCTGCTCAAGTTCTTTTTCGATTGCATATACGCTGTTTTCACCGTGGCCAAGCAGAAGAACTCTTTTCGGATGAAATGAAGAAATCTGCCGGCAGATTTCAGAGCCGATCGAACCGCCCGCTCCGGTAATCAGCACTGTTTTATCCTGTACATAATGAGAAATGCCGAGAACATCCAGCTGGATCGGCGGGCGTCCAAGTAAATCTTCCACGTTGACCTCACGAATCATACTCAATGTAACGCGGCCATTAATAATATCTGTAATACGCGGTAGAATCCGGACAGTGACGCCGCATTTTTGACAGCTTTTTACGATTCGGGTAATATCGCTTCCGGAAGCAGATGGAATGGCGATAATGGCTGTTTCAATATGAAACTGCTCAATGACCCGTTCAATCTCACCGGTTGTGCCGGCAACCGGCATATTCCGGACGTGCAGGCCAATTTTTTCAGGGTCATCGTCAATAAAAGCAACGGGATATAAAAAAGGGTCCGTCGATTTTTTTAACTCTTTCACGACTAAAATACCCGCATTGCCCGCGCCGATAATAAGTGTCCGCTTTCCATTTTTATTGGGAATGCCCTTGTTTTCATTTATAGACCATAAAATCAGCCGTGAAAATAAAAAGGCTGCCAGAGAAACAGTCCAAGTTATAAAAAGAAAAGAAAACGGCAGGGTGGTTACCCCCCACTCCGAAAAAAGAAGATGCAGCATGCCGCCTGTTACGAAGGCAAATGTGAAGCTTTTTCCAATGACCTTTGATTCCCCCATGCTAGCAAAACGCCATAAGTGGCGATAATGGTGAAAAAGATGAAATCCAATCGTCAGTACCACCCAAAACAAGGCGAAGATGTATGCCAGTTGGGAAAATGTAAGCCCTCTGCCGTTTTCATAGAAAACAAAGCAGGAAAGCGCAACAGAAAGAAAAAGAATCCCGAAATCCATGAAAAGCGCCAGAGCATATCGTTTCGTTCGGCTCACACCAAAGCCTCCATCCCATACTTTTTAGCTCTTTACTTTATATGAGTTTATGGAATAAGGTGTGAGAAAATCGGTAAAACAAAGGGAGGAAACCAGGCTGTTAAATAAAAATCAAACGAAAACATTACTGTTCTTCGTTTGATTTTTTGTTATTTTTGGAAAGAAGGAGTATAGGGCTTGTGACGCCGGCTTCTTTTTTCTTTATACATTTCCTGATCAGCCATTTCAAGCAGCTCTTCAAGAGAAATAGTCATGCCGGGGTGGTAATAGCAGATGCCGTGACTGGCCGACAATTTGTACGGCTGCCGGGAGACCTGGTTGGTGCGGGCAAACTCTAATTGAATAGCATTCCAGGCTTGATCGGCCGCTCCCGGCGGCTGATTGGGAAAAAGAATAACAAACTCATCCCCGCCCATTCGAAATAAAAGATCTTCTTCACGCAGAGATTTTTGAATTGCCCGGCAGATCTCTTTAATAAAATGGTCACCTTTATTATGGCTGTAACGGTCATTAACGGTTTTTAATCCGTTAATATCAATGTAGCAGAGTGTAAAGGGCTGGGCCTGGCGGCTGTTCATCAGGCTGGAAAGGACATTCAGCCCTTTTCGTCTGTTCATAATACCTGTCAGTTCATCCAAAAAGGCATGCGCCGATAGTTTTTCTTCTTCCGCTTTAAAGCTCGTTACATCCGTTGTTCCGATTAGCAGGCACGGTTCCTGCAAATAATCAACTAATTCCACACTCAGCATAATCCAAATATCTTTTTTTGTCGGATCAAAATGCGGCGTCAAATATCCTTTGATGCTTCCTTTCTCCTGTAAAACATCAACGATATTCTGCTCCTCATACGAATTTTTAAAAAGAAGGCCAGCGCCTTTATCGTGCAGCTGAGTTCCTTCGTAATACGCAGATGCCCGCTGATTAAAAAGGATAATCTGATAATTAGAAAGCCGTGCTAGAATGAGTGGATGCGGATTTAAATCAAATAAAAGGCGAAATGTTTTTTCATTTGTTTGAAGCTGCTGCTGGCTTTTCATCTCTTTTTTTCGGTAGAAATAAAAGGTGGACGATAGAAAAAAAGCAATGCCGGCTGCGGCGGTCGAATTAATCATATTCATAATAGATGTAAGTGAAAAACCGCCAATTTTCATTAATCCGGCTAGAAACAAAACATGGATGCTGGCCAGCATGACTGCGGATTTTTTGGGGGGGATCGGAAAAATCACAGAAGCTGCCAGTAAAATAATTAAATACGCGTAAATATTGCCGGTCAAAAATTGGCTGTTTAACGATCCGGACGCGCCAATGAAAATATAAAAACAAAAATAGCTATATACATAATGCAGCATACCCCTCCTGCCAGACTGCTGGCGCTGGATCAGCCGCTTACGGACCAGCAAAAAGGTGAGCGACATAAAGAACGAAAGAAAATGTAAAAAAGCGAGAATACCCAAGTTTAATCTCTTTTCTCCCGTTGACAAAAAGTAAAGATCCAAAGCCAAATAAAGCGGGTAAGACAGGACAACCATTAAACGAACAAACCGAAGCCTGGCGAACAGCATTTCACCGTGCTCGTGGCAGAACTGCTTATCTTCAGGCCGATCAGGTTGAAAGAGAGCGCTCCATGTATCTTTCTTCATAGTATAAATCCTTTTTTACTTGCATTTTACCATAGCTTTATAGGGCCTCCGAATGAATTCAGCGCTCTCTTAAATGAGCTTTTCAAATGAAAAATCCCGGAGGATGAAGATTCCGGGATTTTTCATTTGAACTTGTTTTGAATACCGAACCGTGCATTCAGCTGGCCTTTGATCATGCTTCGTTTTAATTTGTCTTGATCTGGTCTTTTCTTCATTTCCTGCCTGATTTCAAATGTCCGGACACCATCTTCCATTTGGTTGGCAATATCCATCAGTGTTTCCACGTCGCCAAAGGAGTATTTTCGCGTGCCTCTTTCTGAGCGGTCAGGGAAAATAAGCTGGCGTTCTTCATAATAGCGAATCTGGCGTTCAGACAAGCCGGTTAACTCGCTCACAATTCCAATTGTAATAACCTTTTTCGTCTTATAGCTTTTCTCTTCATCTGTCATGGAATCACCTCGAAATGGATTACCTGTACTATTATATATCAGAATGTGAATTTATGTAATGATTATATGTGATATTTTCTAACAATTAATTTTTATGTAAGATTATATAACATTTATTGTGACTACTTCTTTTAATTCTCCTATAATCAACACTATCAACAGCCACCAAGGAGGATGTTCAGATGACAAAAGAGAAAATCGTACTAATCGGAAATGGGATGGCCGGTGTCCGGTCTATTGAAGAAATATTAAAAATTAACCCGGATCGGTTTCATAT